>JAAUTY010000075.1 GCA_012031265.1 Spirulinaceae cyanobacterium SM2_1_0
TCCGTGTAATAGTCCAAGCCATAGGATTCTACGTTTTCCTCGCGAGCGATCGCAAGCGATAGATCCGCAGATTATCCTGCTCGCGATGGATGATGTCCAGCAGCTTCGCTCGCAGCGCCTCCAACTGAGCCTGTGTCACCCGGCACTCAAACACCGACTGCTGCACCCGCTGACCAAAATCCTTGCAGACTGCCGCAACTTGGCGGAGACGGCGGCGGCCCGCCTTCGTTTCTGTATTGACATCATAAGCGACAAGAATATCCATCATCTCTCCCTAACGAACCAAAAACGGTGGGTAATGAGGCAGATCGCCCCGGAGATGTCTCGCCAGCAAACGAGCTTGGATATGAGCCACCAACCCCCACGGCATTTTCGTTTGCAACACCGGATGCGTCACCTCTTCCTGCTTGCGCGTCTGATATGCTTGCAGTACCAGCTTGCGCGCCGCTTCCGAGAGATAAATCGTCCCCCCCGGCCGCTCAACAAAATCATCCGGCTGCACCTGACGGCGGTTGACCAGCGTCAGCACCAAGCGATCCACCAGCGCCGGACGCAACTCCTCCATGAGATCCAAGGCTAGAGCTGGACGGCCGGGTCGCAGAGCGTGCAGAAACCCAACTTGCGGATCGAGACCGACTGCCTCGCAAGCTGCGACACACTCATTCGTCAACAGTGTGTAGAGAAACGAGAGCAGGGAATTGATCGGGTCTTGGGGTGGCCGCGATCGCCCCTGCATCCCAAACACCTCGCGTTCCTGGCGAATCCCCCGCTCCAGCACGCCGAAATAGGTCTTCGCCGCCTGCCCCTCCCACGCCCCGGAGCTGATCGAGAGTCTCAGCCTGCTCCAACTTGCCAATCGCCTCAGCATGAGCCTGAGCTGCTTGCTTGAGCGCCGCGCGATCGCCCTCATCCTTGGCATCCCGCGCCGAGCGCAGCAACAACAGGCGGGCATTCTGCAACTTACCCGCCACCGCACAGCGCGCAATGTTGAGTGTGCGAACCGGATCATTCAGCGCCGCCTGTTGTGCCCGCCGCAACAAAACATTCCCCGTTGTCGGCCCCGCCAGACGCGCTTTGAACCGACCGTACTGCGACAGCCAGACCAAATCGCGACCGTCCGCCGCGCAGCGATGAATCAGAAAGGGACTCACCAAGACATTGCCAAAGGCGACAATCCCCATCAGATGATGGAGCGGCACCTGGAACTTGGTCTTCTGCTCAACCTCAAGCTTCAGGGTGTCGCGCTCGAGGTGAATGTAAGTTCCTTGGGTTTGGATGTAGAGCGTATTGTCAAGAGTTTTCACGGTTCTTCGGGGAGGAGGGTGAAAGGGTTGGGCAGGGTCGTATTGACGCTCGTCACGTCGGGCAAGCAAGCATCGATCAGGGAACAGTCCTGACAGCGCTTATCGCTGACGGCGGCTGGCAAGCGGTCAACTGCCAGTAATTGCCGCACACCTTCGGCTGCCGCGATGACCTGAGCGCGCAAGGCATCGCTAAAGACAACCTCTCGCCGCCGCCGCGAGGCTTGGTGAAAGATCGCTCCGGCAGGAATGGTGCAGTTCAGCATCTCCTCAAGGCAAAGAGCCTGAGCGCAGAGTTGTACTTCGTCGGCGAGGCGCGATCGCTTGCGGCCAGATTTGTACTCAATCGGATAGGGCGTACCCGTCTCGTCAAATTCCACGGCATCGGCGACGCCGTAGAGACGGTAGCGCTCGGAGCGCAGGGGCAAAGCTCGCTCGACACGCAGGCCGGTTTCTAGCACCTCATACTCCGGCCGATCGACGCGCTCGTGAACGCGGCGACCGCGCAGGGTATAGAGATTTTCTGCAAAGGTTTGTTCGAGGTGAATCAGGGCGCACTGCCGAGGGCAGAAGACGTAGTGCTGGAGAGCACTGAGCATTACAAAATCGCGGTCTTTTTCAGTATCCATACCGATACAAGACAGTTGGCAGAGAATTGGAGGAAAAACGATCGATTGCGCCTCTACTCTCCTCTCTAAAATCTGTCAGAGGAGAGTAGAAAGCTTGCAAGCTAGTCACAGACAAGCTTTTTCAACGTGATGCCTTCAGGCAAATTATCTTCGTCAATCTCGCACTGGTAGTCTGCAAAGGAACGTGGTACTGTTCCATCCTCTTTTTTGGCGATCTGAATGCGCTCAAACAATTTGTGCGCGGGTGCATTACCCAGCGGCTTCTCGTGGGAGAAGATATAGAGACCCCGGAGAGCCATCAGACCACGACTAGCGGAGCGATCAACGTTTTCAAACATCCCCTGAATTGCTTCCCAGAAGAGCTTCAGATCATCGTCCGTAACGCCTGTTTGCTTTGCTAATGCCGGTGAGAAAAAGCCATAGCCGCGATAGAGGCCGTAGGGAATCTTGGTCTTGCGACCGATAGTCTGGAGCTTCTCGCGGTCTTTAGCATCAGTCACGGCAACCCGTGTTACTGCTAGGTCTTCAGGGAGTACGGGATCGAGCGATCGCGAAAAAGTCAACTGCATCGGTCCCCGCACCTGACCAGCATTCAACCCCGTACTCATCACCGCACCGAACATTCGCACGTCGTAGAAGTTGGCACACATCCAAGTCTTAGCCTTGTTGGCATTCGCCACACTCTTTTTCGGCTTACCGGCCTTCTTCGCCGTAGCATTAACAAACTTACTCGCGGACTTCCAAGCAGGATGCGACTCCACCTCTTTCAGTTGTTCTTTCAACTCCGCCTCATCGAGTTCGCCGCTGTAGTACAGAGTCGGGACAACATCACTGACACCATCTTCACTGCCATCTTCTTCGGCTTCATCTTCAATTACATCCGAAAAATGGAACGCTGAAGGCAAATCATTCTGCAATTGCCGCAAGGCAGCCAAAACCTTGGCCTCTGTGACTGGCTCTTCAACTGGCGTGCTGACCGGCAAGCCTTCAGCGATGTATGCCTCGCGAATGCTGTCATTCAACACGCCATGATGCTTGACAAACAGCTTCAGCCGCGCCTTGTCGGGATGGTCGTCCGCCAACAGATCGGCGTAGACCGCCATCCAGTTACGAATCTTGCGCTTGAGGCAAACATCGGTCACCAAGCCCGCCATCGTCTCGACATCAACGCGAGGCAAGTTACCGCCATCGGGGTCACCGTTGGGGTTGCCATCGAGCACGTCAAACAACAGGACAAAATCGTGGCGGTGCTGAGCCTTGGTATACATTTCAGTCATGGGTTAGTTCCTCAAATGACGTTAGCAATGAATCGAGAATCAATGAGCGGAAAAAATCTAGAAGTAGACAGCTAGTTGCTAGTGGTTTTTGCTTGGCGATCGCGAGCTTGTTTGCTGTTGTGCGCCCGTTGGTGGTAGTAGCCCAGTGCAAAAATACTCTGCTGCTGCATTGACAAAGTTTTGGGTCGCTGCGCCAAGTCTTCTTTCCGGATCTGGCTGCAAATCGCTTCAAAATCAGCTTGCAAGTTGACCCAAACTCCGGGCTTATTTTTGCGAATCGTTGCCAAGTTTGCCTCAGCCCGTTTGATCAACAGACCAAGCACGTACATCGGCTGCGTGGACATCGTGCCGTAATAGCGATCGACAATGGTAGCGTTGACTTTGCCGAGAGCCGCTCGCTGTACTTGGTCGATTTGAGCCAGCAGGCGACCGCAGTGGTAGGCGAGGCGATCGCCAACATCCGCAAAATCAGGATTCGGAGTCATGGTTTCCATATCATTCACAGCAATTTGGTCTCCTAAGGTAAGTGAAAGCTTGATCAAAGCCGCCCGGACGTGGGTGACATTCCCGCCGTCAGCACGAATCCGCCGCACAACGCGGGCGAGTAATTCCTGAGGTAATGTTTTGTCCGTAAGGGCGGCAAGAAATAGGGCGGTAGGCGTGCGGTCGAGCAGTTCCTTGGGCTCGCGGTAGGCACTCTCCGCTAAGGCACGGAGCCGAAAGGGATAAGCCATCGGCTCCCCGAAGGGATCGACAATATTCTGCCCTGCGAACCAGCGACCGAGGTGCTGTTTTACAGCCGGTAGAGTGGTGTCAATCCAGTTTTGGACAACAGCACGAGCATTGTTGGCGGTGAGGGCGATCGCAAAAAAGCGCTCGTTATCATCCGTCTCGATAGCCCCTGTTTCTTTGCCCGTCAAAGCCGCTGTCATCAAAGCCTTAATTTCTTCCTGAGCCTGTTCGTCACTAGGCGTATCGAGAAAGGCAAAAATATCGAAGTCAGTCGCTTCGCGCGTCCACCAGCAATAGACAACTTCTTGACCGATACGAAGGTGAGCAGTGCGGTCAGCGAGCAGGTGATTGAGAGCCTTGGCGTAGCGTTCGCCGCCCTCGCGCGAGATGGGTGAAGTTAGAGAATTTGCCAAGCCGAAAGATTCAAATGCGGCTGAATTTGCTGAGACAAGGGCTGTCCCTGAAGGCTGACCGCCAGGAACTCCCTTGACGAAAAAGGGGAGGCGCTGTTCAATCACGCCGTAGTTTCCCGTAACTAAACACCAGCCCCTAGGGCGATCGTCGGTGTCCCCCTCCCCTGTGCCGGCTGTGTAGCGTGCCCAAAACTGCTGCACTGTGACTAGCTTTGCTTTATCTTCGGCTGGCAAAACCGGATCGCCCTCCGAACTATGGACGCGAAATGTCACCACCTCGCTAGGATCGAAGTCAGTCGGCAGTGCCACGGTTGGAGCTAAGGACGAGCGCTGCGTTTCAGAATTCCAATTGTCTAGAAATTTAACAATTGCTTGTACTGCGATCTCTTGGGTTGCTGAGGCACAAATAGTAGCTAGTTGCTTGAAAGCCTCATGGCATTTCTTGACACGATCGGGTTTAGAAGTAGACCGAGGAATTCCTAGCACATACTCTCCAGTATCAGCGAGTAGCTTTGGCACGATCCCAACAGTACGGCCGATGTGAGGCACAGTAATTCGCCGACCGCGTTTCTGCTTCTTGGCGCTTGTATTGATGAAAGGAGTAAAGAATGGATTACCAATGGGTCGTCCTTCAAGATCGATCTCAATCAACCAGCTCACTGGTGAAGAGCCGTACATTGCTGGCGTATCATCAATTCGTTCGGCATAATTTGCCAGTTCAGTTAATAGCATAGTTCTAGTCTAGAGGGCGATCGGGAACAGTTAAGATGCCATTTTTGAGTTCGGCACGAAAGAAGCGCGGGCGTGCCTGGGCGGTGACCAAGCGATCGCCCTCGGCATCGCGCTGGCGATACATTACCGGCCCCTTCGAGACTTCCTGAAACTCAATGTCGTAGAGCATCAGCCCCAGTTGATCCGAACGACCGATTGGGCAATCTTCGGGATCGGGTTCACCGAAAAAAGCGGTAAACTCCCGCGTACCGATATAGGGCTGGTAGTAGCATTGGCCCCGCCGCACGCGCCGCCGGAATTGGTCGCGATACTTAGCAATATCAGCTGCTGCATGGGGCAATACATCCATGTCAAATTCGACAATGTAGGCGACATCCCGCAAGCAGAGCGTATGGCGTTGGGCGCGGTCGTCATCGGCAAAGTAGCTGCCTGCACCTTTTTTCGCCCAGCTCTGAGCCGTGGAGACCACCTGGCGATTGTTGACTTCATTGCGCCAGATTGAGAAGTGCTGAATCTCGTTCAAGATGTGGATTTTCCGAATCCGGTAGCGGACTTCTGGTTTCCAGAAAATTGCCTCGCAAGCACCGCGCATGGCGCTAGGGGTAGGCACATCGTAGGTAATGCGCTCGACTTTGAATTCTGGGCGTGTGAAACAGGCAAAGTCAGCAGTGAATTTAACGCACAAGGGACTATTTTTAGACATAGCCAGGTTCTAGTTTTGACAACAAAACATGACAATTTCATCTCGTAAACGAGACCACAATGGAATGATTCGAGAACTGGATAATTGGCGATCGCGCTGCAACGATCAAGCAAGGTTGCAGTATGATTGTTGCTCTCTAGCGGGGGGATGTTTCAACCCTCGCTCGGTTCTCTGACCGGGTGCAATGGCAGATGATTGGAATGTAGGCGATTCACAATCAGCCGCTTATCCACCATAGTACTATTGAACTACTCAGGGCGATCGCCTGACTCGGTTCGGAGTAGCAGATCGATCACCCAGAAACGTGTCAGGTTGAGCGGATGTGCGGATTTTAGATTGGCACTGGCAGTAGCTACGATTTCCCCCGAGTCGATTCCAGACCAGACAGACGAATGAGTTCGTCAATCAGCAAACGGGCTTTCGTCGAGCGCGGTCGGGAGCGCAAGCGCTCCAAATCTGCTACGGCTTGGAGGAGGCGATCGACTGCCTCGCGAACGTCTGGACTTTGGGTCGCCGACTTAAGGTCGCAGGCAACCGTAGCGAGAGGTTGGCTTGTGAGGAGGTTGAGTTGCATTTCCATTATGGTCTTCCACAAATCTGACGTGACTTGATCATAGCACTAAAATTTCAATGAAGAAGAAAATACAGGAGCGATAAAAATGCTCCTGTGTAGGGTGTGTGCCTAGCACAAAAATTTCAATGTTTCAATCCTCGCCCAGCTAGTCACTGAGCGCTGTCCCAGTCTAGCGTTTCGCCATTGCTACTGTACGCAGTCCACCACCTCAAACCTAGCAGGCTTGCGGTCGATAGCCAGACCGGACAGCGAGCGATCGTATTCGCCGCGCCAGACCCAGAGACCCGGAACCACCTCTTCGCGGCTGTCGGCAGCGCGCCGGAACTCCCAGAGTGGCAGGTTCACCAGGTAGGGTTGCAGGCTGTGGCGATCGCCGCCCTGCAAGCTTCCCCGGCGAGCAATTTGCCGAACGACGGTAGCTGCTTGGTCGTCGTACTCAACCGCTACGGGCATCCCCTCATTGTCAATCAGGGAAAACTTTTGAGCAACGTCAGGATAGTTCAGCGCTTTTCGCGATTTCTGAATATCGCTGCCTTTCGCACGATCGACCAGTTGATAGAGTTCGCGGAAGTAGCGCTCGAAGGTCTCGGGAGCGTGCAAATTTTCGCCTTGCTGCAAGTAGCGCTGGGCGATGGTTGCCGCCACTTGATAGTCGCCCGGCGGTTGCTTGCCATCCGCTGGCGCAAAGATGACCGCTTGACCGCGTTCGGACTTGCCCTCGCGGTTGCAGCGCCCCGCCGCCTGGACAATGCGATCCAGCGGCCCTAGGGCTCGGTAGACCAAAGGAAAATCGAGATCGACGCCCGCCTCAACCACTTGAGTTGAGACGAGGACGCAGGGGGCAAGATCCTGCAACCGCTGGCGCACTTCCTGCAAAACCTCAGCTCGGTGCTTGCCGCAGAGCAGGGTTGAAAGATGTCGCAAATGCTCGCGCGGCCAATCGGCAGCTTCGAGAGCCTGGAGAACCGCCAAGGCATCGCGCCGCGTGTTGAGGACGATCAGAGCGCGATCGCTCTCTCGGCTTACCAGATCGGCAACCAGATCGTCCCATGACCAAGGCTGTGGCACGATCTCGTACTCAACCCGCTGTAACTGGCGAAAATGCTCCCGCGCCTTTGCCAGAGGCACAATGTCGCGTACCGAGCCAGGGGGAAACCCCTGGAGATAAGCGTTATCCACTTCTAGAGCCGGTTGCGTCGCCGTACACAGTACGACTGTCACGCCATAGCGCTCCACCAGTTCCCGCAGCACTGACAAGATCGGATCGAGCAGGCCAATGGGCAGTGTTTGCACCTCATCCAGCACGATGACACTATTCACCAAGTTGTGCAGTTTGCGGCAGCGGCTCGGTCGATTCGCAAACAAGCTGTCAAAGAGTTGTACCGTCGTCGTGACGATCAGCGGCGCATCCCAGTTTTGCGCGATCAGGCGGGCGCGGGCAAAGGCTTGGCGGGCGTCTTCTTGGCGATCGCCCTGGTCGCGATCGCTCGGCCGATCGTTCCACACCGCGCTGTGGTGTTCGAGCACCGCTTCCTCACCCAGAGCTTGGAAGATTTCGCGATACACCTTGACCGTTTGCTCAATGATGCTGGTGTAAGGAACCGCAACGATGACCCGACGGCGATCGCGAGCAACCGCATGGTTCAGCGCAAAAGCTAAACTGCTGCGCGTTTTCCCCCCGCCCGTCGGCACGCAGAGACGAAACACGCCAGGAGCGAGGGTTGCTGCGCGCTGGCAATGTTCATAGACTTCTGCCCGCACGCGGTTTACAGGTGCATCTGGCTGCTTTAACCCAACCATCAGCTGAGTCTGCGATTCTGCCAGGGCGGCTTTGAGTTGGGCGAGGCTAACCGAAACGCGCCGCTGCTGCGCTTTCTGCTGCTCGAAGTGCTCCTCCGTATCGAGGAAGTCCGCATCGACCAGACAGGAAAAGAGCAAGCGGAGGAACAGCTCGCTCGCCAAGGGGTCGTGTTGGACGCAAGCCATTTCGCGCTTGAGGCTGTCAGCGTTAGCATCAAGATTGATTCCCGCCTGACGAGCGCATTCCAGAGAAAGTTGATAAGCTACCTCGACGGCTTGTTCGTCTCGGCCCTGAAGCTTTGTGCTCAACTCCGAGAATGCAGGTAAACCACTGTGATGTCCGTAGATCAGAGGAGAGAGTGGTTGAAACTGAATAGCAGCCCACTTCGCGCCGTGGATGGCGTGGGGAACCGACTTGGGAGTCGAACCGCCAGGCCCCTGCGCGACCGCATGACATCGATGCAGATAGGTTTGAAAGTCGGGGTGATACTTGCCGAGGTCGTGCCAGAGACCGGCATATCGCCCCAGTTGCTCAGCTCCCAGGAAGCGGGCGAATTGGGCAGCCAGCTCGCCAACCTCCCGAAGATGTTCGCCCAGATCATGCCAGCGATCCGTTCCCTTAGGTGGGGTGTGTGCTATGGGGGCTGACGGGAATTGAGTATTCATAAACACTGAGGCTAATATCGGTCGCGTCACTCGCCGCTGACATGAACGACAACCTGACGTTGGTGCGATCGCTGGCGGTGTTCCCAGAGATAGATCCCCTGCCAAGTTCCCAGCACCAATCGTCCGCGCGCAATCGGGATTTGTTCAGAGGTTTGTGTCAGGGCCGAGCGGATGTGAGCGGGCATATCGTCCGGCCCTTCAGCAGCGTGAATGTAGCGATCGCCATCCTCCGGCACCAGCTTGGCGAAAAAGTTGCTCAAGTCACGCAGCACATCGGGATCAGCATTTTCTTGGATCACCAGACTCGCCGACGTATGGCAAACAAAAACTGTACAGAGACCCATACTGATCCCTGATTTAGCCACCACCGACTCGACCTGCGCGGTGAGCTTGTGGAAAGATTTGCCATTCGTCCGCAGCGTCAGGGCTTGTTGGTGATGTTTCACGACGGTTTATTCAACTTCATCGATTTCTGGCTCCTCTGCCGCCGCCTCTGAAGCTGCAACCGTTGGTGGCTCATCACCCGCCTCAGCTTGCGCCTCTTCAGCAGTGGTTAGCTCTGTTTCGGTCAGTTCCGCTTGGGTGTCATCCTCTTCCTGACCCGGTGAATCATAGCGATTCCAGGGCAAAATCGGCGTGTTGGGCAGCTTGTTCGTCAAGACTGTGATGTTGTCAGGGTCGGGATCAGGCAGTGTGAAGCCTTCGGTCTCTTCGTCTGCGGCTCCAACAGCATCCGCATCCTGATCCTGTAGTGGCTCTGACCAGGGCACCGGTCGGGGATCGGCGCGGTCTGGCTTCGGATTGCTGGGGATAGACTGAGAGTTCACGATCACAGGCTCAATTGACTGGACTGGAGGACAGGGAGAAAGTAAGCGGCGAGCGTATGCAGCATGATCACGAATGCGATCGTCAAGGTTACATAAGCCGCATAGGTCAGCGACTGCGATACATCGTCCAGCCGCTGTTCATTGGCTTGATAGGTTTGCACCAGATTCACCATCATCCGGAGTTGATACTCCTCCGGCGTCAGCGTTAGATAGCGTTCGAGAAATTTCTGGTCTTTGAGGTTAGGGCTAATGAAGGATTGACGCGGCAAAAACGCATTGATTAGGAGAATAAAGTTTATCAGGAAACCGATAATTTCGCAGAGGCTGAACAGACTGGGAATGAACATCAGCCGCGAGAGCGTCAGGCTGGTCAACAAAGCGCCATTGACCACGAAGAGGATATTCAGCTTCGTCGTCATCGAACTGCTTTGCTGGCGCTGTTGTGCCAGTACTGCCCGTACATCATGAGCGGCGAGCGATAGGGTGCTCCAGCTTGGCCCCCGTGCCGTCTCGCCCAGCTTGAGCGCCGCATCCTTGAGGGCGGCTTCGTCCGACAGGGGCGAATTGTAACGATTGACAAACAGACCGACGGCGCGCTTGAGGCTGCCGTCAGCGGGAGGCTTGGAGGAAGGCGGCGGTGGTGCGGGCGATACTTTCGGTTCCATCGGCAGGCAGGCGGGTAGATTGACGCGGTGGGGTCGGGGCTTGCAGAAGGAAGTCCCAATCGCCGGCAAAAAAGGCGTCCGGCTCGATGAGCTGGTGGGCAGCGTAGTTCTGAATACCGGTGAGTAGCAGTGGCGATTCGGCAAAGCCCGAGCGGGTCAGTGATGTAATCGGTAAGCCTAGGCGCAGGGCTTCTGAAAAGGTGCTGTAGCCAGGTTTGGAGACAATCCGGTCACATAACGGCATGAAATCCACGGGTCGGTAGCGACGGTCTTCAATGCGTCGCAGGTTGGGCAACTCCGGCGCGTTGCGGTCGAAGCTGAGGAACAGCCAGTCCGGGAAATCTGCCACTTTATTGTAGGGAATTTTTTGTAGACCGAGGCCGCCAAAACTGAGTAGAACGGTGCGATCGCGCGCCGCCGTTAAATGAAAGACCGAGCGCAAATGCTCCGGCGTAAAATTCGGTTTGCCACCCGTGAGACCGACATCTTCGCATTGGGGAAACGCGGACATTGATTCGTGCAGTGGCAGGCGAAAGAGGCGATCGCACTGGCCATAACACTCGCTGATCCAATCGGCCGCCTCCACAAACTCGCCACCCCAATCGCGATAGATAAAATCCCAGCCGAAATTGCTCATCATCCAGCAAGGCACACCCGCCGCTGCCGCAATCGGTGCTGCAAGCGGCGGAATGTCGGCGAGGATGAGGCTGATGCGGTTGGTACGAATGAAATCCGCTTCGCTGGCGATCAGAGCCTGCTGGCGATCGCGCAATTGCCGCAGTTGCGCCAGGGTCGCCGCCTGATCCATATTGAGGCTATCGGCCTGAATCACGCCGACATCCAAGGCACGCGGCCGGTGGATATAATCACCCTGGATGTAGGCATCTAGCAACCAACGAGGAGCCGCCGTGACCAGAAAAAGCTGGATGTCGGGAGCCAGTTGGCGGATCGCCTCGGCGACTGACGCCGCCCGCACCGCATGACCGAAACCATGGGCGGTGATCGCAAAATAGATGGCAGAACGAGTCATGGTTGCGCAGGTGCAGAGTCGCTTGCGATTTTAGCGCGCTGGTGTGCGGGGCTGACTGAGCCCGACTAGTTTTTAAACTGAGTCGCTCTGGGACTTCTACTCAACCACCTCGAGCAAGCCACGCCGGATACCGTAGAACAGGCGGGCAACTAGCTCGCGCTCCGTAGCTTCGAGATCCTGCTGACCTAGCATAGATTTGACCAACTGGTGCTCACCGCGCGAGATGCTGCGGGAGGCCATTGCTTGCATAGCGAGTTCGCGAATATCAATCTGCATGGTCGGGGATCTCCAAAAAATAACAGTGCCTTCGTGCTTTTATCTGTGACGCCAATGCTTACCAGTGCCAGCGATAGATTAGGAATCAAGCCCTGAGTTGTTAATTCCTGATTTTTAGTATCCCGAAACTAGAATTTAATTTGGGTAAAGCTGAGCGTCTGTTACACCAAGTTTTGAGCAAGATTTCCCGCCATTTATCTGTCAGGACACCTACGCAAAAGTGGCGTGCAAACGCCAAAAATTGTGAGTTGCGGCTTCACAAGGCCGTGATTTTACTGACGCCATTGTGAGGTTGTGTGGAGACTCCCCAAGGCCAGCGCCGCTCGCCCTGGTGGGAATCACGCGCTCGCCCGTGATCACCCCCCCTCATCCGCCCGCGCTAAGATCGCTAACATTCAACCTCGCTACTGCTGCCGCTGTTGTTATGCCGTTTGCGCCGATTATCCGCGCTCTGACGCGATCGCCCCTCACCCAGGAACTCAGCACCAAACTTGACCAGCATCCCCACCTGCATCTCTGCGGCGCGGCGCGACTCCCCAAGGGTCTCGTGGCGAGTGCGATCGCGCAAAAGCGTCAGCAATCGCTCTTGGTCATCTGCGCCAGCCTCGAAGAAGCCGCGCGCTGGAGTGCCCAGCTTGAGGCGATGGGTTGGGCGGCGGTGAATTTTTATCCCACCACGGAAGCTTCACCCTACGAACCGCTCGATCCAGAATCGGAGCTAACCTGGGGCCAGATGCAAGTTTTGGCAGAACTCATCAAGGGGCAAACCGAGCCACCCCGCGCGATCATCGCCACCGAGCGCGCCCTGCAACCGCACCTGCCCCCGCCCGAGGTGTTTCGCGACTATTGCCTGACGCTCGCCCCTGGCGTAAATCTCGATGCCAAGGCTCTGGATCGTCAACTGGCAAAGCTGGGCTACGAGCGCGTGCCCTTGGTGGAGACCGAGGGGCAATGGAGCCGACGCGGCGATCTGGTGGACATTTTTCCCGTGTCAGCGGAATTACCGGTGCGCCTCGACTGGTTTGGCGACGAGTTGGAAAAATTGCGCGAATTTGACCCCGCGAGCCAGCGATCGCTGGATCGCCTTGAGCAGCTCGTCCTGACACCGACTCGCTTCGCGCCGCTGATCGGCAATGCGCTGCACGCCCAGTTCGCTGAAGATTTTCCGCTGCCCGAAACCAGCTTTCCCGAAGGCTTGGGGCGCTATCTGGGTCTCGCGTTCACGCAACCGGCTTCGCTGCTCGACTACTTGCCTGCCAATCTTGTTGTCGCCGTGGATGAGTTGGAACTGTGCCGCGATCGCAGCCGCCGCTGGGTCGAGCACGCCGCCGAGCAGTGGCAGTGGGCGATGGACAACTCCGATGCGGAATTTGCCGCCCTCGGTTCTGAGCTGCCGCCACTGCACTGCGATTTTGATACGGTGCTGGCGGCAGCCCAAGCGGAGCGGGTGAGCCTGTATCTATCGGAATTGGTGGAGACGCGATCACCCGAGGCGATCGCCGCCGGCCCGCCCACGATTGACCTCGCCAGCCGCCCACTGCCGACGACCCCGCATCAGTTTGCCAAGCTCGCCGAAATCCTGCGCGGCAAGCGCGAAATCTATAGCAATCTCACCCTGGCGCAGTACAGCCAGTGGCTGATCTCGGCGCAACCGTCGCGCTCGGTCGCCTTGTTGCAGGAGCACGACTGTCCGGCACAATTCGTCCCCAATCCCGGTGATGCCCCGGCGATTGAACGCCTGCAAACGCACAATACAGCGGTTGCTCTGAAATACTCTGGCGTCGCGGAACTGGAGGGCTTTATTCTGCCCACCTTCCGCCTGGTGGTGGTGACCGACCGTGAGTTTTTTGGGCAGCACGCGCTGGCGACGCCGAGCTACATCCGCAAGCGACGGCGTGCCACCTCGAAGCAAGTCGATCCGAATAAGTTGCACCCGGGCGATTATGTCGTGCATAAACATCACGGCATTGGCAAGTTTTTGCGCCTGGAAAGCCTGGAGACACGCGAATATCTGGTCATTCAGTACGCCGATGGACTGTTGCGCGTCCCGGCTGACTCGCTAGAAACCCTGTCGCGTTTCCAGCAGACCGGTAAGCAGCCGCCGGAACTGAACAAGATGACTGGCAAAGCTTGGGAACGCACCAAGAGTCGGGTGCGGAAGGCGGTCAAGAAAGTGGCGGTCGATTTGCTGGAGCTCTATGCCAAGCGATCGCAACAAGCTAGTCATGCTTACCCTCTCGACACGCCCTGGCAGCAGGAGCTGGAAGACTCATTCCCCTATCAACCCACCCCGGACCAGTTGAAGGCGATTCAAGATGTCAAGCGGGATTTGGAGAGCGATCGCCCCATGGATCGCTTGGTCTGCGGCGATGTCGGTTTTGGCAAAACGGAGGTTGCCTTGCGGGCGATTTTCAAAGCGATTACCAGCGGTCAACGCCAGGTTGCCTTCCTAGCACCGACTACCATTCTCACCCAACAGCACTACCACACGCTCAAAGAACGCTTCGCCCCCTACCCGATTCAAATTGGTTTGCTGAATCGCTTCCGCGCTGCCTCCGAACGCAAGGATATTTTGCAGCGTCTCGCCACTGGGGAACTGGATGTCGTGGTCGGCACACACCAACTGCTCGGTAAGTCGGTGCAATTCAAAGATTTAGGATTGCTAGTCATCGACGAAGAGCAGCGCTTTGGCGTCAATCAAAAGGAAAAAATTAAAGCGCTGAAAACTCAGGTTGATGTGCTGACGCTGACGGCAACCCCGATTCCGCGCACGCTGTATATGTCGATGTCTGGCATTCGCGAGATGAGTTTGATCTCGACGCCGCCGCCGTCGCGTCGCCCGATTAAAACGCATCTATCCGCTTATAATTCGGAAGTGATCCGCACGGCGATTCGCAATGAACTGGATCGCGGTGGGCAGGTTTTCTATGTTGTCCCTCGGGTCGCAGGGATTGAGGATATTGCCGAACAGTTGCGGGAAATGTTGCCGGGCATTCGGCTGGCGATCGCCCACGGTCAGATGGATGCGGGGCAACTGGAAGCGACGATGTTGGCATTCAACAACAATGAAGCCGATATTCTGCTTTGTACGACGATTATCGAGTCGGGGTTAGACATTCCGCGCGTCAATACAATTATTGTCGAAGATGCTCAGCGTTTTGGTTTATCACAACTCTATCAATTGCGTGGTCGCGTTGGTCGGGCGGGTATTCAGGCCCATGCTTGGTTGCTCTATCCCAGCCAGAGCGGACTGTCAGAAGCGGCTCGCGAACGCTTGCGAGCGCTGCAAGAGTTCACGGAGTTGGGGTCAGGTTATCAGCTTGCGGTGCGTGATTTAGAAATTCGCGGCGCGGGCAATTTGCTCGGAGCTGAGCAGTCGGGGCAGATCATGGCGATTGGCTTCGACCTGTACATGGAAATGCTGCAAGAAGCCCTGCAAGAAATCCGGGGTCAGGAGATTCCGCAGGTCGATGAAACGCAGATGGATCTCAAGGTCACCGCCTTCATTCCGGCGACCTATATCGGTGATCTGGAGCAAAAGATGTCGGCTTATCGGGCGATCGCTGTCTCCCAATCAAAAGTCGAACTCGATCGCTTGGCAGAGGAATGGTGTGATCGCTACGGCGAAATTCCCAAGCCGGCGTTGCAATTGATGCAGGTCGCGGAGTTGAAGCAAATGGCGCGATCGCTCGGCTTCTCCCGCATCAAACCCGACAACCAGCACGTGACTCTGGAAACGCCCATGGAAGAGCCAGCCTGGAAATTATTGCAGGAAAACTTGCCCCAGCACTTGCGATCGCGCTTCGTCTACTCCCCCAAAAAGGTGACGGTACGCGGCCTCGGTCTGCTCAAACCGCAACAGCAACTGGAAAACTTACTGGAGTGGCTGGGGAAAATGCGCGGCGCGCTGCCAGAGACGAGCTTGCGGCTTTGAGGGGCGCTTACAGTTGTCTGATGGCGACCATCAGCGATGTTAGCCGAGTTTTTTGCCGCTACGAGAATTGCTCGCGATGTCCGCCGTTAAGTTGCGGAAAGGCGCTTCGCCCCGCTTCAGTCCTCAAGGGTTAAATCGAAGGCGATCGCCGCCCGGACGATTTCATCGTCTTGGCCGGTATTGACCAGGGCGAAAGCACGCAGCCGCTCCAGCAGCGGTTGCGCGGTGGCGGTCAGCAGGCGCAAACCCGAGAGGCGACGCTCGAGCAGCGGCTGGCTGCGCGACCAATCGACATAGAGGGAGCCGTTGTTGGCGGCGGGGAGCTGGGCAAAGGCTTGGCGGAAGCGGCTGTCGGGGTCGGCAGGATTGTCCAGAGCTTGTTCGAGGGCATTGAGCGAGCTGGCGAGCAGCTCATAATCGCCGACGCTGGCGCGCACCCCGCGCACATCAGCGGTAATTTGGCGATTGGCGGCAAGCAACTGTGTCCAAGCGGTGACTTTCAAATCATCAAATGGCAGGGTGCCGACGCTGAGGTCGCGATCGCGCGCCAAGTCATCAAAGTGGGCGATCGCCGCCGCCGTGCCCTCAGAGCGCTCCGCCGCAAACACCCAATCCAGTGCCGCGCCGTTGGCACTGGGCAGCAGCGCCAGCGCATACTCCCCCCGCGCCCAGTCGAAGACATCGCGAGCCAGATCTACCCCCAAGGGTTCTTCAATCTTTGCCAACGCCTTGGTGAGTAACTGCGCTAGCGGACTCCCGGCCGCGAGGCTGTCATTGAGCTGTTGCCAGAGAGCCTGCAAGTCGCGACCGGCGATCGCCACACTGCTCGCCGCTGGCAGATAGTCCAGCGCCGCAACGGGAGCGGTTGCGGTCGGTAAATCCCTGGCTGGGGCGAAACCGGCGAGGGCCGTCTGGGCCGTGAGACCGCGATCGCTCGCTTGCAGACTCAGCATCAAGGTCGGTGGCTCCGGCGGCAGCGCTCCTGGGGGCGCAGCGGCGAGGGCGGGCAGGTTGGCGAAGACCGTGGCAATGCGCGGCGCTGTCAAGGTGGCTAGCGCGCGCTGATAGGCCGGAGCCGTGGCGAGATTGAGGCGGGTCGCCTGGACGTTATTGATCGCTGCGCGCAGCACCTGGGGATGGTTGGCAAAAAGCACATAGCGATCGCCCACCACCGCACTCGCCAAGGGCGTCTCGCCCGTCTCGCGCCGGCGTGGGTAAATTAGATTGGTGCCCTGGTACGGCTCGAACTCAAGATCCGCCTGACCGGCCAAGGCGCTGCGGGCAAAAAAGACTTGTAGAAATTCGCGCGCCCGCTGCCCATCTTTCGCCGTGGCGATGAGCAGATAGCCGGGTTGCTGGCCATTTTCCGGGTCGCGATCGAAGTCCAGCGCGGTCAAGGCTACCGTCACCTCGTCGCCGAGCCAGGGGCGGATATCGCGGCGGTAGCGGAGGCCGGTGCGTTCGAGCAGGCCGGTTTCGATTTCGCTCAGTTCCCGTTGCACGCGGCGGCGATCGCCCAGTGGTCGTTGCAGTTGCAGCAGGGCTTCCAGCCGACTGGGATTCACCAGCAGCGAGGCGACGAGCGGTGCTTGGCGCGGCACAAACATCGCGGCGCTGGGGGTTGCGACCGAGCGGTCAGTGCCGAGGGACAGGGGACTCTGGGCCAAGAGCCAGAAGAAGCTGGCGATCGCCAGCACCAGCGCACCGAATACGACCGTGCCAAGCGTAATAAAGAATGATCGCAGCGTCATGAGTTCAGGCCAGAGCAACCGCCCCTCATTATCTCAGGTCACGGTGAGGCTGTGACTGGGAACGATCGGGCAATTTGGTCGGGTCTTGCTAGGCTGAGGGGGCGTTGGGCGGCGCAACCTTGCCTGACCGATTCACGTCAATCTTATGACCCCTCTAAATCTGCCATGCCTGCCCCGGAACCGATTGTCGAAGTCTCTGTCCGCGATTTTGCCGCCTATCTTGCTCAGGCGGCGACCCCGCCCCAGCTCATCGATGTGCGAGAACCGCAAGAGGTGCGATCGCCCACATTGAGAATTTTGCAGTCCTGCCCTTGAGCCAATTTGAGCAGTGGTCGCCGACGATTCACGATCGCTTTGATCCCACAGCAGCAACGTTTGTGCTTTGCCACCATGGAATGCGCTCGGCACAAATGTGCTACTGGCTACGAAGTCAGGGGTTTAGCAATGTTAAAAACATAACGGGGGGCATCGATGCTTATGCGATCGCCATCGATCCGACCATTCGCCAGTATTAAATCTCTACCTCGCGACCGTTGACAGTGATTCATTCACAGGTCATTGCGATTCGTGATCAGTCACTGCCGCATTCGCGATCATTCAAAAGCCTTTTTTATCCACAGTTCCAGCATTCAAATATCTGAATCGGCAACTTCAATTCTTAAAATCCTTGTTTAATCCCCATGTCACAGCGAGCGAAGTTAAACGAACGCTATCAGCACGTTCTCTGGGCGACCATTCGCCATTACGTCGCCACGGCTGAGCCGGTCGGCTCCAAAAAGCTGATCGAGGAATATGACTTTCGAGTCAGCTCGGCGACGATTCGGAATGTCATGGGATCATTGGAAAAAGAAGGCTTTCTCTATCAGCCCCACACCTCAGCCGGGCGCGTGCCCTCCGACTCCGGCTACCGCGTCTATGTGGACGAGTTGATGGTGCTGGATGAGACACCGCGCCGCCAGCTTCAGGAAACCTACGCCCAGCAATTGGATTGGGGGGCGGGCAATCTGGATGTTTTGTTGCAAGGAGCCGCGCAAATTTTGGCAACGCTGAGCGGTCAGATTGCGCTCATTTTGCTCCCTCAGACCAATCGCCTCCGTCACCTGCAACTGGTGCAACTCGGTGAGCAACAGATCGCGCTGGTGGTGATGACGGATGCCTACCAAACGCAGTCACTGCTGGTCGATCTGCCCGCGATCGCCGGTGCGCCAACAGCACTGGCAGAAGGCGAGTTGCAGTTGCTCTCCAACTTCCTCAACCACAAACTGCGGGGGCGATCGCTCTCGGAAATCGCTAACCTCGACTGGGGCGATCTCGACCGCGAATTTGAGCATTATGCCGACGTGTTGCGGCTGGTCTTGACCGAGCTGACGAGCCGCCAGCAAAACCTCTCGACTCAGGCGCTGGTGGTGCGGGGCGTTTCCGATGCCCTACGCCAGCCGGAGTTTTCGCAACTCGAGCAGGTGCAGATGTTGCTGCACTTGCTCGAAGTTGAGCAATCCCAGTTATTGCCCCTGATTTATGAGTTGCCAGAGCTGGCGGAGACCAAGCCACAGCGGGTAACGGTGCGCATCGGCGCGGAGAATTCCCTGGAGCCGCTCAATACCTGCGCCCTGATCTCGGCTAACTATTTTCAGCGTCAGGTGCCGGTAGGGAGTGTGGGCTTGCTGGGGCCAACGCGGATGATCTATGAGAATGCCGTGGTCATGGTGGAGGCGACTGCCGACTACCTCTCTGAAGCGTTGAGCTAGAGCCTAAATTGTCCGCAATTTCAACTGGCTTATCAGTCTCGTCAATGAGCGCCGAACTGTCATCATGGGAGCCAACAGTCTCCAGTAGGCGAGGGTTGGTCACATGAATTTAGAACAGGAAGTTTACGGCTTTACGGGCTTTACGATCATCTGGCTACTGCTTGCCCTGCTGACATTCGGGCTTCTCAACTGGCTACACGTCCCGACCGGCAACTTTCTCGATTGGAGCGTGGGAGCTGTCAGTTTTTGGTGGCTGACGGTGATTGCGACGGTTCCCTGGAACATCTATTTCAGCGCCAAAGCGGTGCTCAACGATGCGGTGATCTCGCGCGAAAAGGGCATCGACATCGACGAGCGCCAGATGCAGTTTGTTGATCAAGTCCAGAAACGGATGCTGTGGGTGGCTCTGGGGTTGCATGTGCTGTCGGCGATCGCCCTCTATCTCCTTGCTGCAACGGGCATCAGCGCCATCGGCTATCTGAGTTCGGGGGCGGCGCTGCTGCTGACGGGGCTACGACCGACGATCGCCCTCTATCGCTACCTAATGCAACGCTTGGTCAATATCGGCCGGGAGCTGAAGTATCCGCGCGAGGACATCGTGGCCTTGCGCGATCGCGTCCAGCAATTGGTCGATCAGCAGGCGGTACTCACACATCAACTCGATCCCGAAGAATCCAGCTCCTGGGTGGCTCGCCAGCAGCGCAGTCTCGACGGGCTACAGCAAGACCTGGCACGGCTCGGGGCGGATCATGAGCGGCTCCAGGCAAATAATGAGCGCGACCATGAGCGCTTGGCACTGGAGGCGCGGAGTGCGATCGCTCAGCTCAGCGAGGACAGTCAGTTTCTCGACCGTGTGCGCGAGATTATTCGCTTTTTCAAACAAGCTTGAGGGTGGTGCTGTCGGATTGTGATATTGATTTAAGTGATCGCGACCGTCTGCCCTCTAGAAAATCATTCACGGTCGCTTTCAGCAGCAGCAATCACCTCTGTTCTGTTCAGGTACGACTGCAAAGTGCGCTGGTATCGCCGCTTGAGCCGCATTGACTTTGGGAGAACATTGAGGGCGATCGCCCTACATCGGTAGTACACTGATGCTACCTAATCTCTCCGACGACCATGCCAATCTCAATTGCTCGCCACCTGTTGCCCCTAGCATTGTTCACGGCTCTGCCTTACCCCGCGATCGCCCAGATCACCCCCGCCCCCGACGGCACCCACACCCAAGTCCAATTCGACGGTCAGACCTATCAAATCGACGGCGGCACCCAAGCCGGAGCGAATCTTTTCCATAGCTTCCAGCAGTTCGGTCTC
>JAAUTY010000138.1 GCA_012031265.1 Spirulinaceae cyanobacterium SM2_1_0
TTTTTTGTCCGGGCACAGGCGCGACAGCGGATTGAAACAATGGCACGAGAAGCCGATTTAGAAACGGTGACGGCTGAGCTGGTGGAGCAGGCTCGGAGCGAGTTTGGTCAGTAGAAAATAATCCCGGTTAGGAGTCCTGGTCAGTGCTAGTCATGGCGGTTAACATTGCTTGCTGACTCACTTCTTCGTAGAGCGTTTTGAAGTATTGGGCGATCGCCCTCCACCATTGGACCCGCTCCCCTCCTTCAACGGAATTGGGCCGAGAATATCTAACACCGTGTTGCTGCTGGGCGGCGGTGCGATCACAACCAGAGACGATTCTAGCTGGTCGTCATATTGCCAAAATTGCTGCAAACTTAGGGTTTGAGTATCGGATACCTCCGCTGTAGGTTCCTCTATTTCTGAAGCAGCTTCATCAGTGCTGGTGCTGCGGGTTTGACGCAGGGCGGTAATGATTTCCTCTTTGGTACGTCCGCGAAGCTGAAACAAGACGAAAGGGTCTTCACTGAAGCGATCGCCCAACAAATAATAAACCGCACCAATGTGTTTACAGGGATTCGCCGGATCGGGGCAAGAACATTTGCTGTGAATGTCAAACTTAGTTAGCGGAAACAGGCTTAACCCATTTGAAGTAAACACTTCCTCAATACTTTGCGGCATTTCACCCGCCAGCAGCTTGGCCGAGAAAATTGCCCGCTGAGCCATTGATTCAATCACATACTGCCACTGCTCATTATCAAAGGGATCGAGGGAAAGCGAAACCTTGTAGGGTTCGGGTGCTGTTCCCTGGACGCGGGCAAACACCTTTGCGCCCCGAAACTCGATTTCCAGTACGTTCCCTTCGCGGGCATAGTTGCGGGCGCGGGCGAGGCGACGTACCCAGCCAAAGGACTCCAGCACATCGACCCATCGCTGGGCCCACCATTCGCGGCTTGGCTGAGAATCTGTAGTCATCATTGCGTTTTACCTTTTTCAGAAGGGCTAGGAGGGAGGTAGCAGGAAGGATGAGGGACGAGGGATGAAGTCGAACTTTATCGCCTTCCGGGGTTAGATCTGCGACTTCTTCGACTCGACTTTAGCCATTTGAAGGGCAGATTGAATCAAAATGTAAAGGAAATGGAGTAGAGCTTTGCGATAAGCGATAAGCTCTACTCCATTGTTTTCTATGTTAATGATGTTGAGCATACCAGAGGCAGTATCGGAAGTTCTAACTCCGTTTCAAGTCTTATTTGTGCAGCAGCGCAGTTGGCAGAAGGGGCAAGCGCTGTTGGTGGGAGCGCTGATGTGTCAAGGCAAGCGGACGATGAGTCGAGTGTTGAGCGTGATGGGGTTAGCGCAGGAGCGAGATTACGGCAACTACTACCGCTTGTTGAGTCGGGTGGGGTGGAGTGGGTTAACGGGGGCACGCATCCTTTTGGGACTGATTGTGTCGCTGCTGCTGGTGGGGCAACCGGTGGTAATTGGCATTGATGACACCCTGGAGCGCCGCTGGGGCAAACGGATTTGGGGAGCGGGCATCTATCGAGACCCAGTGAAGTCGAGCCACAAGCACAAGGTCAAAAGTAGCGGGGTGCGCTGGCAAGTGATGCAGGTGCTAGTGTCCTTGCCCTGGAGTCAACGCGTCTGGGGACTGCCGTTTTTCAGTGTGCTGATGCCCTCCCAAGCCACTCCGAGAGTGGGCAATCGCGCTTACAAAACGAGCTTGGACTGGGCGGCTCAGATGGTGAGTCAGGTGAGCCGCTGGCTGAAGCGGCATTGGATTTGTGTGGGCGATGGCAGCTTTGGCAATGCCAAGTTTGGCTGGGCTTGCCGTCGGCATGGCACCAGCTTAGTCGCCCGCTTGCCCTGGAAAGCCAACCTGTATGACTTTGCTCCAGTGCTCACCCATCGCTATCCGGGACGACCGCGCACCAAAGGCGCTCGCCTGCCCTCGATGCAACAGCAGCTCGATAGCCTTGGCTTTGAGTCTGGAGCATTTCACCGCTTACGCTGGTATGGGGGCACCCAGGCCTTGCGGCAGTTGGTCACCGGCACAGCCCTGTGGAATGTGAGTGGCTATCCCCCCTTACCCGTGCGCTGGGTGTTGGTGATTGACCCCACCGGGCAACAGCCTCCCACTGCCCTCTTCTCTACCAACCTGATGCTCCCCGCTCAAACCATCGTCGAGGTCTTCGTCTCCCGCTGGAGTCTGGAAGTCACCTTCCAAGAAGCCCGTGCCCATCTTGGCGTTCAATCCCAACGCCAGTGGTCGAAAGCCGCCACCACCCGCACCACCCCCGTCCTGCTTGCTTTATTCTCCTTAACTTGCCTGATTGCTCTTCGCCTCCACGCCCTCACTCCCATTACCCCACGCACCACCGCCTGGTACGCCAACACTGAACTCACCTTCGCTGACCTACTCTATGCTGTCCGCGCCTCCCTCTGGCACGTTCAGCTTTTTTCACGACCTGCTCTCCTCCCTACTCTGGCTTTATTCCCCCAGGCAGAACGTGAACAGTTGATTCATCTGCTCTCCTCCTCCTGATAAATGGCTAAAGTCGAGTCGAAGAAGTCGCAGATCTGGGGCGATCGCCCAATTTCACTTTTCGCTGAATCATCCCTAAACTTGGACTCAAATTAATTTTCTCTAAAGCCTAAAAGATGCGAGATCATCATCTTCAGTGGGTTGAGTGACCTTTCCATTTCCCTGAATTTGGACGGGAAGTAAGTCAGGATTGGCTTCAGTGGTAATGTTGACCTGAGCCACAAGATCGGTCCAGGTGATTTGTTTGTTTTGATCCAGGACAGACAGCAGATCGACAAAGGCTTTGACGGTGTTGCGGGGAGTGCGAAAGTAAGCATCACCAATACGTTGGGAACAGTGCGCCATAAATGCCTGAATGCCTGCATCGGGCAGAAGGTACTGATCAGGGTCGCCTGATGCAAATACATGGCGAATTTTGCCCAGCAGCACGAATAAATCTTCAGGGCTGAGGTTGCCCAGGCGCAAGGACGGATTGTTGTAGTCCACCAAGCCATTGACGGCAAAGGTGTTTTCTGCCAAGCGGGATTGCAGAGCGGGATAGCTGTACAGTCCTCGTCGGGTATCCATGAGAAAGTCAGGAGTACCGCCCAGCATGAAACCTAAGCCAACCGCAGTTCCCTGAAGGCAGTCGTTGAGAATGCGGAGAATCTGTTCGTAGTTGCTTTTGCGGGCTTGAGTGTTTGCCAGTTTGTAAAGGTTGACCAGTTCATCCAGGCAAATCAGAAAGC
Source organism: Spirulinaceae cyanobacterium SM2_1_0 (assembly GCA_012031265.1). GTDB lineage: Bacteria > Cyanobacteriota > Cyanobacteriia > Cyanobacteriales > Spirulinaceae > JAAUTY01. Next base: position 3,253 of record JAAUTY010000138.1, read on the forward strand.
CAGAGTAGCCCGCCAGCCGAACGAGTTGGGTGAACAGCTTAAGCTGATCGTAGACATTGGCATCGTCCACAATGGTTCTCACACCGAGGGCATGACGGGCATCGGTGCGGGTGGTGTATTCACCGCGCAGCCAGCGGATGGCGCTGTCGCGAATGGGGCGACGAACGTTGCGCCAGCTGGCACTGCCGATGCCGCGCTGGATGGCCATGAGGACGGCCGTAAACAGGGAAACGGCCGTCAGCAAAATGCCAATTCCCGACCAGACTACCGGCGCACCGGGCAGCCAGAACCAGCCAGCCACCAGGAAGAAAAAGAGCGCTGGGGCCACCAGGCTGCGCCGCAAATTGTCTGCAATTTTCCAGCGGGCCAGGAAGGAGAGGTCGTTGCGGCGACGGCCGTTGCCGGGGCTTGGCACCGAGG
>JAAUTY010000139.1 GCA_012031265.1 Spirulinaceae cyanobacterium SM2_1_0
CTCCAAATTTGGGAGCGGGGTTGGGGTGAGGGCGACGAGACTCGTAAAAACATCCGGACTTTTCAGCTTGACAGACCACTAGCACAAGGCGGCGGAAATGAGATGCCCATTCAAAATCCCCAAGATTCCCGTATTGCAGGCACTCAGAACTCAAAACTCAGAACTCAAAATTCCGCGTAGCAGTACTAGGCTCGGGTCATGGCTCGTTTCCCAAGGGGGGCAGGGGCGATCACGCTCACTCCCGCTCGAGGCAAGCGACAATAGGTGAACGCACTCCATTACCCCGCCTGCTGGCATGGTCATCCTGCCCAACACAATTCCTGGCCCCACCTATCGCCTCGCTCCCGTCCGCTTCTGGCAAATGGCGCGGTTTGCGGCCGACTCCGTGGGGATTGCTACTGACCTGTTCGGGCGCTATGGCTCCCTCGTCGCCCTCAGTCACGGCGGCGGCACCCAAATCTACTCGCCGGAACCCGATTGCCCTGGCACGGTTCTGGTCAAGGGCCGCGATGCCAATCGTCAGATTGCCCAGCAGTCGGATGTTTTTTACAAATACCCGCTCTCTGGGCGACTGTACCGCTACCGCGATCGCAGCCCCCGCCATGCCCCGCTCCACCACTTCGGTGTCGGTCTGTTCGGAGCAAATGAAGGCGAGCACCAACAACAGCGGCAATTGCTGATGCCGGTGTTTGGCAAGGCGGCTCTGGAGAGCTATTGGCCCGCGATGGTGGCGATCGCCCGCACCGAAATAGACCGTTGGCCCTTGGGCGAGGTCATCGATGTCGCGGCAGCGCTGGGCGCTCTCGCCGCACAACTTGTCACCCGCATTTTGCTGGGCGCGGTCGGGTCGGAGCGGGCGCGGGAGCTGTTGCAGCGATCGCTCCACACCCTCGGTCAACCCGGCGTTCACCTGCTGCCCTTCGCGTGGCCGGGGCTGCCCTTTCGGCAACTGCTGGCGGAAATGGCGGCGCTCGATGAAGAGATGCGGACGCTCATTTCCCAAGCGCGGAGCGTGCCAGCGAATGGCGATCGCCAGAGCATCATCGCCCGCCTCCTCACCGCCCACGACCCGGAAACCGGGCACACCCTCAGCGAAGTGGAGATCCTCGGTCATGTCGGCAGCTTCTTCGCCGCCGGTCACGAGACCAGCGCCAATGCCCTGACCTGGACACTGCTGCTGCTCTCGCAACACCCCGACACCGCCGCCGCGCTGGACGAGGAAGTGGCGAGCCTGGGAACCGACCCGCCGACGCTGGCGGCAATCTCCGCCCTGCCCCAACTCGACCGCATCGTCCAGGAGAGCCTGCGAGCGCTGTCCCCAGTGCCGTGGAATGGGCGCGTCGTCAGCCGCGAGACCGAGCTGCTGGGTTACCCCCTACCGGCGGGAACTGAGATCATGGCGAGCCTCCACCACACCCACCACGACCCCGAACTCTATCCGCAGCCGCGACGTTTCGACCCCGATCGCTGGCTCGACAGCAGCCCCGATCCCTTTGGCTATGTCCCCTTCAGTGCCGGGCCGCGCACCTGCATTGGTCGCGGTTTTGCCGTGCTGGAGATCAAGCTGGTGTTGGCGCTCATCTGCCAGCGCTATCGTCTGCAATTTGTCCCGACGGTGCCTATCGATCGCCGAGGTTTCATCACGCTGTCGCCGGCCCAGGGGTTGCCGATGCGGGTTTGTCAGCGCGATCGCCAGTTCCAACTCGGCGTCGGCGATGTCCAGGGCAATGTTCACGAATTGGTTGACCTGCCGACCTGAGCTAAAATCACCGCCATGTACGCTCTGATCTCGCCCGACCGCATCGAACTGCCTCCCGGCGCGGTGGTGCGTTTGCCTGCGTCTTGGTTTGATTATCAAACCTTACCAGTCAAATGCTTGGCAAGGATCGGGCGCACGATTTGCTGAGCGCTGTTCCGATCTATGATGCATCCATCGCCTGTTCTCAAACTCTCATACCCTTGCTTGCCGGTGCTGACGGTTTTCGCTACGGTCGATATAAGTTCCTTAGTGACTTGCCTTCAGGATGCGGGCGTGTACGAAAACGGTGAAAGTTCAAAATCTACAGCTGCAATACTTCAAGCAATTCCGAGGGAAAACTCTCAACTTCACCGACCCAGAAACGGGCTTGGCGAAGGATCTGCTACTGTTGACCGGTGCGAATGGCTCTGGCAAATCTACTGTTCTACAGGCGATCGCGGCAGCCGTCGGCACGGCTTGCGGTCGCTTGCCCAATGCCAGCACGCTGGATTGGCCGGGGTTCAATTGGGATGTGATTGATAACAACTGGGGGCGGTTCCCGGCGCAGATTGACCTTGACCTTGAGTTTTCGTCCGGCGAAATTGAAGCAACTCGCCGATTCTCAGCAGTAGTGGGAGGTGATCGCGAAGGATGGTCTCTACCGGCAGAGCAGCGAATTGTCAGTTTGCGGCTTGAGAAGCCGGGTGATCGCGCGATCGCACCTGCCGGTCGCGAGGCAATGTTCCAATTTAAGGGACGGGATTATGCCAAGCAATTGTTACGCCAAGAGGGCTTCGGAGTTTTCGAGCAAGTCGGCACGATTCTCTGGTACACCGAGCAGCGCACCTCAACGAGCTTGACATCTCAAGATCCTGAAAAAGAGCTGAATTTTACTGAGGATTTATTGCGCGATCGTCTGTCCAAGTGGCGGCAGTTTCACCAGAGCGTCCAGTCAGGTCAAATTCAAGCTCTAAGACCTGGACAAAAGGATCTCTACGCCGATATTGAGCGCGCTTACCAACTTGTCTTTCCGGGTAAGTGCTTTGAGGGGCCTGTATTGCGTGAAGGTGTGGATGAAATCTTAGAAGAGCTGTGGTTTTATCTTTTTGATAGATATAGAAATTGTCAGTACGAAATTTCAGAGATGTCAGGCGGTGAGCGCGCAATATTCCCGATTGTTGTTGATTTTGCCAACTGGAACATCCACAACTCGATTATCCTGATCGACGAACTCGAACTCCACCTCCATCCGCCACTCCAACAAGCTTTCTTGCGTGCCTTGCCAAAACTTGGACAGAACAATCAATTTATTATTACGACCCACTCCGACTATGTTGAATCGCTGGTTCCAGGAAGTTCTATCTTCCGCCTAGACACTTGAAAAATGAGCGTCGTCAGTGCTGGAACTAAACTGGTCTTCTGCGAAGGTAAGCCCAAAGGACTAGATGCAACTCTGCTCCAATCCCTTGACCTATCCGCTGATTTCGTGATTAAACCTTCAGGTGGTAAGCGCAGCCTAGCTGTTTATGCTCAAGTCGAATTGGCACAGTATAGCGAAGACAATGCTCCCAGCTACCTGACGTTCAGAGATCGTGATTTTGATGCAGAACCACCCCCCAGCATTCAGTTGATCCAGCCATTTAGCGATCGCCCAGTTTTCTACACCCACCGCGCCTGTATTGAGAACTATCTTCTGGATGCCCAGGCTATGGACGCTTACTGGCAAGAGAACAGTACAGCTCCGCGCTGGCAATACGGTTCCTCACCCGGACTTGCAGCACTGACAGACTGGATTGAAGGGGAGCATCCCACCTTGGCATAAGTATAAATACTCAGGGGTTGACAGGGGTGAGAGACTGAAAAGAAAAATGGACTCAGCTAAAGAAAGAAAACTCAAGTACTACCTTAAAGAAGCCGCCAAGCTG
>JAAUTY010000076.1 GCA_012031265.1 Spirulinaceae cyanobacterium SM2_1_0
ACGAGGAGTGGGTGGTAGGCGATCGCCGCGGATGAAAATGCCGACAACCGGTGTCTCGGTGAGTGGGCAACAACTCCTCAGCTAATGAAAATAACTATCAATAATATTGACATCTATTCTCAACTAAGTTTATACTAAGCCCCAGTAGTGTTCTCCTCTCAATACAGATCGGTTCGGTGGGATGCGTCAGTCATGGCTGGCGGATCCCCCTTTTATTTTTAGGACGCGATAGAGTAAGGCTGCGGCTGCACTGCATCCCTGTTGCAGTCGAGTACCTCAACCGTTCTACTCATTTTTCTGCATTCCCGTGGCTAGAGATCTCCGTCAATTTATCCAACTGCTCGAAGCGCGCGGCCAACTGCGTCGCATCCCGGCTCTCGTCGATCCCGATTTGGAAATTGCCGAAATTGCCAACCGGATGCTGCAAGCGGGCGGCCCTGGCTTGCTGTTTGAAAATGTCAAAGGCGCAGACTTCCCCGTCGCGGTCAATCTCATGGGGACGGTCGAGCGGATTTGTTGGGCGCTGAATATGGAACAACCCAGCGATCTAGAACGCCTCGGGCAGAAGCTGGCGACCTTGCAGCAGCCGAAGCCGCCCAAAACTGTGGCGCAGGCAATTGATTTTGGCAAAATCCTCTTCGATGTTGTCCGTGCTAAGCCCGGGCGCAACTTTTTTCCCGCCTGTCAGCAGGTTGTACTCCAGGGCGACGAGCTTGATCTCAATCGCTTGCCGCTGCTGCGACCCTATCCCGGCGACGCGGGCAAGATCATCACGCTGGGGCTGGTGATCACTAAGGATGTAGAGACGGGCACACCCAACGTCGGGGTGTATCGCTTGCAGTTGCAGTCGCGCCAGACAATGACGGTTCACTGGCTGTCGGTGCGCGGCGGGGCGCGGCACTTGCGCAAGGCGGCGCAGGCGGGCAAAAAGCTGGAGGTGGCGATCGCCCTCGGTGTTGATCCGTTGATTGTGATGGCGGCCGCCACACCGATCCCGGTCGATTTATCCGAATGGCTCTTTGCGGGTCTCTATGGTGGCTCTGGGGTGGCGCTGGCGAAGTGCAAGACGGTCGATCTCGAAGTGCCTGCCGATTCCGAATTTGTGCTCGAAGGCACGATTACGCCCGGTGAAGTCCTCCCCGATGGCCCCTTCGGCGACCACATGGGCTACTACGGCGGGGTCGAAGACTCACCGCTGGTGCGCTTCCATTGCCTGACCCACCGCCGCGACCCGCTCTACTTCACTACCTTTAGTGGTCGCCCCCCCAAGGAGGAAGCGGCGATCGCGATCGCCCTCAATCGCATCTACACGCCGATCCTGCGCCAGCAAGTCTCGGAAATCACCGACTTCTTCCTGCCGATGGAAGCCCTCAGCTACAAGGCGGCGATTATTGCCATCGACAAGGCTTATCCCGGTCAGGCGCGGCGGGCGGCGCTAGCCTTCTGGAGCGCGTTGCCGCAGTTCACTTACACCAAGTTTGTGATTGTCGTGGACAAGGACATCAATATTCGCGACCCGCGCCAAGTGGTCTGGGCACTCAGCTCCAAGGTCGATCCGGCCCGCGATGTCTTTATCCTGTCTGACACGCCCTTCGACAGCCTCGACTTTGCCAGCCAGAAGATCGGTCTCGGCGGGCGCATGGGCATCGATGCCACCACGAAGATACCGCCAGAGACGCCGCACGAGTGGGGTGCGCCGCTGGAGTCTGATCCGGATGTGGCGGCGATGGTGGCGCGCCGCTGGGAGGAATATGGTCTCGCGGATCTCGATATGGCCGCCGCCGATCCCGCCGCCTTTGGCTATGAAATCGCGGCTAAGACGGCTCGCTAACGGCCGAGTAGCTGGTGGATCTGGGCGAGTAGTTCGGACATGGATTGGGACGGGCAGTGGATGATCTGCGTGGCGATCGCCCTTACCGTCTCAGTCAGCGCCGTATCCGGGGCATCGGGTAGCTCGGTGTGGTGCGAGAGCACCAGCACAGGCGGCCCCGACGACAATTGTTGCAGTTGTTGCAGACCGCTCAGCCACTCCGGCTCCGGCGTCCGTTTGCCGAGGTCAACCACGAGTAAGTCCACATTATGCTGCTGAATCTGGCAATACACCTCAGCCCACGAGGTCGCCAGCAGGCTGCGCAGTCCAGCCGTTTGCAAATATTGCACAAGGGCTTGCAGCAACTCATCAAAGCTCGGCGCACTCAGGTCAGTGGCGTCGAGCACCGCTGGCGCAGTTGTGATCAGTGGCGGCTGGCTGCCAATCAGCAAAACATTGGGCTGCGGGACAATGCCCGCTGCGACCTGGATTGCCTGCAATAAGGCTTCAATACCCTGCTCGTCAATAGGGATCAGGCAGGGGTAGACCGCTAATTGGGTAAACTGATTCGCCGCTGCCGTCGCGGCTGCATCTAGGGCAATCAAAGGAAGCTGCGCGACGCTCTCGTACTGGACAAGTGCTTCGAGGTAGGCAGTCGGATTGCTGAGACCGCCGCCGTCCAAGAGCAGCACATCCGGCCGCCACACACGTGCTAGGATACTCGCCTGTTCCAGATCATCGGCCTCCAGGATACGGCAATTCAAGCCAGCCGCTTTGGCGTTGAGGGCGCGGCCGAGTTCCGCGACGAAAATGGAGCTATGTCCATCGGGCACTTGGGTATTGGGGCTGAGCCGCAGCAGCGTCAGATCGCGACGGGCGGGGTGGCGATCGCGCAGATCACCCAGGCTGGTGAGCAGCTCGTCGGCTTTGACCGGCAAACTGAGGAAGCTATCGGCACCGTTTTGCAGGGCCTGGCGGCGCTCAGCGCGGGTGGCGGTGACGATGACAGGAATATCCTGAGTCCGGGCATCCGCTTTGAGCAGGGTCAGGACGTCCCAGCCGGAGAGCAGCGGCAATAGCGGATTGAGCAAAATCGCCCGGGGCTGTACCTGGCGGGCTTTTTCGAGGGCCTCGGTGCCGGAGCGAGCGATCGCCACGCGGTAGCCCAACTTCTGAAGCTGTCGGGTCAGGCGCTCAATGTATTGCGGCACCGCCTCCACCACCAGCACAAGTTGATTGGGCGGTTCCGTTGCCGCCCGGAGAGACCGTTGACGATCAAGTCTGGGGGGCACCGGCGGCAGCAGCAGCGTAAACTGACTACCCTCGCCGACCTTGGAGATGAAGGAGATCTCGCCGCCATGGGCGCGAGCCAGACGCTGAGTGAGCACGAGGCCGAGACCGGTGCCCTCATACTCACGGGTGAGTGGACTTTCCAGTTGTTGAAATTTTTGGAAAATTAAGTGTTGCGCGGACTCAGGAATGCCAATACCCGTATCCCAAACGGTGAAATCCACCCAGCCCTGCCAGGAACTGATACGCAATCCCACCGCGCCCTCCAGCGGCGTAAATTTGAGCGCATTCTCCAGCAAGTGAACTAGCATCTGGCGCAGGCGTAGCTCGTCGGCGACGATTGACTCCAGTCCCGCCTCAATCTCGAGGCTAAAGCGCACGGCCGGCAAGTCGCCCGGCGTCGTCGAGTCGCGCCCAGATAGCTTGAGCTGAGCTTGCTGATAGGCTCGTTCGCAGACAGTCACCAGTTTGACCGGCTCCAGGTTGAGCTGCAATTGTCCGGTTTCCAGGCGGGTCAGATCCAGGATGTCATTGACGACGCTCATCAGTTGCCGCCCGCTCTGATAAATCAGCTGAGCGTAGCGCTGCTGGCGCGCATTGAGATCACCGAGCTTGCGGTCTTTGAGGAGGCTGGACAGACCCATCACTGCTGTCAGGGGTGTCTTCAGCTCGTGGCTGATGCAAGCCAAAAATTCATCTTTGAGGCGATTGAGTTGAATAAGGTCGGCATTTTTCGCAGAGAGTTCCTTGCAGAGTTGGCGCTGTTCAGTCACGTCGGTCGCCAGCACGAGGATCAGGGGTGCTTGTTGCTCAGCCTCAGATTCGGTACGGATCGCCAGCGGCAACTGCACAAACTGCCAGACGTGGCTCGGCAAAAGACTCGCAGGCAGGTCGGCGGGCAGGTCGTCCGGCAGAGCGGCGATTTCGGCGGGCTGGTGATCAACATTACACCAGGCTTGTAGGCGATCGCCCGGACTATCGCTCGGCAGATCAGCCGCTAAGTGCTCGCGCCAAGCGGCATTGTTTTGCACGACCTCGCCTTGCTGCGTCTTGATGGCGATGGGGATCGGCAGTTGATCGAGGAGTTGGCTAAGCGCCACCAGCTCGTTGGGCCGTTCGGAGCGGGAGGGGCGATCGCCGATCAGCAGAGCTTGCGCCAAGCGGTTGCAGTCCAGTAAGCCCAGAAGTCGTCCCTCCGCATCCACCAGCGCACAGGGGCTAGCGGCGGTTAATTGACCGGCGCGGATATGGGCGAGCAGATCGGCGAGACACAGGTGGGCGGGCAAAATCGCGATCGGTTCAATCAAGTCCAGATCCACCAATGACTCGCTAGCCTCTGGGCTAGTGGCGGGGCTGGCTCCAGTTGAGAGAGCCAATTGATTGCACAGGGAAGCAAGGTAGGGGAGGAGGCGGTGCAGGTGAACAATGCCCAAAGGGACGCGACGTTCGCTGACCGCGATGACCTGATCGCTGGCATTCTGGCGGAGGATTTCGAGTGCGCGCGTAACCGTTGTCCCTTGGGGACAGATCGGCGTCGGCTGCACAAATTGTCCGAGTGCGAGAGACAGAGCATACATAGCAAAGCGTTCCGGACGGCAGAAACAGAAGGACGACCCAAGGCTGCGACTGGCATCACTTGGGCGCTATCTGGCTCAGGAATGAGGTGGCAGCGAGCAAGAGCAAGCGTGGCGGCAGCGACGGCGTCTGCACACGTAGGCATTGTCCAGTCAGTGCTTCTCTTCCCAATTATTCCCTGTTGAACGGGTGTGCAGGACAAGCGCTTACGATTAATTAACCCGCTTTCGCATTCCTTATGAATAAGTGCTAAGTTTTTATAAGCAATTCTGGCTTTAAGGCTTGAATTCTGTCGTTTGCGCCTGAGTGGCTGCGAGCCAATAAGGTGACTGTCGGTGAGCTAGAGCGTTTGTGGTTCCTCCGAATTCGGCCTTGCAATCTCAACTCTCCATCTGTATTTTCGCTGAGTCTGCACTAGCGGACTCATTGCGAGAGCTGCTGAACCGCGATCGCTATCTGCATCAAGCTTTCGACGCCCCCGAACAGTTTCTCCAGCACGTCACTCGCCATCGCGACGATATTGACTGCCTCATCTTGCAGAATTTTCACTTTTCCCTCAATGTCCTCAACTACCTCTACGAGCAGGAGGCATTGCTCCCCATTGTGATTGTCGAGCCACCTGCTTCAAATAATGAGCAGCGACAGGCTGATCCGAGCACCCAGTCGCCACCGGCACTGACGGCTGACGATGGTCGGACAACTCATTACCTCTACCACACGGGTGAGGTTTGGCTGCTAGCGACCCAACTGGAGCAGATCCCGACTGCTATCGAACAGGCGATCGCTCGCTTCCTTAACCTCTCGTTTCAACCCGCTGCTCACGACACCGATCAGTCCGCTGCTAGCAACACGGCGAAGGTTCATCCCACTCCCGCGTCACTCCGTCAGCAACAACATCGTCTTGCTGATAAACTCAAGGAGCGATTGGGTTACTTAGGTGTTTACTACAAGCGCAATCCACGCGATTTTTTTCGTAACCTCTCGACAGCCGAACAAGAAGAATTACTCCACTGCTTACGTGAAGAATATCGCGAGATCATCCTCAATTACTTCCTCAATGACTATCCGTTGAACCAGGCAATCGATCGGCTCGTCAATCAAACCTTTTTCGCGAATTTATCGGTCTCGCAAGTCTTAGAGATTCATATGGAGCTGATGGATGAGTTCGCGCAGCAACTAAAGCTAGAAGGTCGCAGCGATGAGATCTTGCTGGACTACCGCCTAGCGCTAATTGACATTATTGCTCACTTGTGTGAGATGTATCGCCGCTCGATTCCACGCGAAGACCTTCCCTATGAAGTTTTTGTCCACGGTGAGTAACATGAACGTGAGTAACCCCGATTCCCAGTTGTAATTTCCCCTTGTTGAGCCATCTATGAGTGTGTCGAAAAAAACTTACGTCCTGAAACTTTACGTCGCGGGCAACACCCCGAACTCGGCACGCGCCCTGAAGACGCTGAAAAATATTCTCGAGCAGGAATTCCAGGGAGTTTATGCGCTCAAAGTGATCGATGTCCTCAAAAATCCCCAACTTGCGGAAGAGGACAAAATCCTCGCCACTCCTACCCTGGCTAAGGTGCTACCCCCGCCCGTGCGGAAAATCATTGGCGATCTCTCCGATCGCGAAAGGGTTCTGATTGGCTTGGACTTGCTCTACGAAGAAATTCAGGATCATTAGGATCTATCGTCAGTTGTCCCTAGAATGTTGACTAATACTGAGTTTTGAATGCTGATGTCAATGACGTTGACCCCAGCCAAACGCCTCTCTCTGTTTGGCTTTTGGCTTTGACGATCGACCTTTTAGCACCCTGACCCTAACGGTCTGATAAAGTCGGCGCTAGGGATTGCCAGAGGGCTATGTTGGGCTGGCGATCGCCCACCGCTCGCGCCAAATCCAAGTTAGGTGGTAGCGCCAGATCACGACAACGAATGGTAATCGGAAACGGCTGCGACGGCCAGCGATACCAAAACCTGATCGCCCAGCGTCGCCACCGTTGGCCGGGCGATCGCCGCAACCAAACAGCATCCCGGAGCACAATGCCCAGCGCGGGTTCACGACCGCCGCTCTTGAGCTGGAGTTGGCAGTTTTGGATACTGGCGATCGCCGACCAGGGCAGGAAGCCCCAGCCCGCAAAGGCCGTATGATCCCACAAGCCACGCGCGTCAGCGATGAAAGCAGGCTGCTGGCGTCCATGCTGGAGGCAATACGTCCAGTAGTAGTAGCTCAGGGAGCTGCCATAGAGCGACAGCAAACTCCCGACCAGCCAATCCACAAAACGCGGCTGCGACTGGTTGACCGACAAGCCGGTGAAGACGGCCGCCAGCACCGTGACTAGGCTGATGGCGATCGCCGTGCGGAGCAGCGCGCGGCGGTTGGCAGCGAGAACGAGCGGGGGAGGAGACGGAGACATCAGGGTCGAAAGGCCTCACAAGCTGAACGCCAGGATAATCCTACTCAAGATCATCCTAGCGTCCGGCAGTGTCGAGTAAACCACCAACAGTTTGCACGCCTGATGGCAATGACGCATCAGTGTGCCATTGCCGGGCGATGTTTTGGCTCAGCAGTGCCGCCCCAATGCGACGGTTTAGCTGAGCCGCAGGTAGCTGGCTTCCGCTTCGAGCTGACGGACGAGGGTGTCATTCCCCGCCGTGCGAGCCGCTTCGAGGCGATTTTGGAGGCTGCGGCGCAGGCTGGCACGGTGATTCGCGGCTGCGTTCTTTAAGATTTCTTTGCGATTGCCGTTCAACATGATTTTTGTAGCAAAATACACAAAACACTAACTCCTTTAAGCTAGCATCCGGATTGAGATTGCTGTCACGGTTGTTGCGAAAAATTCATCACTGCCAGCAATCGCGGAGTCAATTTAACCGGAGAAGCTATGGCGAGCCGCCACATCATCACGCTCCTGAGCGACTTCGGGACGCAGGACATCTACGTTGCCGCCATGAAGGGGACGATCGCCCGGGTCAACCCTGACCTCCAGCTCATCGATCTCACCCATCAGATCCCGGCCCAGAATATTGCCGCCGGTCGTTTTTGCCTGCTCAGCGCCTATCCCTACTTTCCCGTGAACACGGTTCACGTCGCCGTCGTCGATCCGGGCGTCGGCAGTCGGCGGCGCGCCGTCGCTGTGCAGTTTCCCGAAGGCTTCGTGGTCGCCCCCGATAATGGTCTGATCAGCGGCATTCTCACGCTGTCACCCGTGCTGGCGGCAGTCGAGCTTACAAATTCTAACTATTGGCGCGTCCCCGATCCCAGCCTCACCTTCCACGGCCGCGACATCTTTGCTCCGGTGGGCGCGCATCTGGCGAGCGGCGTCCCGCTGGCGGATCTCGGCGAGTCGATCAACCCGGCAAGTCTCGTCGAGCTGCCGATTTCGCAGTACCAAGAAACTACCACTGGGATTGAGGGCTATATTCAGTACATCGACCGCTTCGGCAATCTGGTCACCAACATCCCAGCGGCGGCAGTCGAAAATCAACAGCAGTGGTCGCTGCTGGTCGGCCGCCAATCCCTCTCCCACGGCTACACCTACGCCGATACCCAGCCGGGGAGCATTGTCGCCTTAGTCGGGAGTCATGGCTGGGTCGAGATCGCGGTCAATCGTGGCAGCGCGCGATCGCTGCTCCGTCTCAACTATGGTGATCCGGTGCAGATCGCCTTTCGCTAACCCCATCCGTCTTGGAGTCAAGCCGATGCCCGCCTTGAATGGGTTCAATCTCTGGTTGGTCGCGATCGCCCTCAATACCCTACTGCTCGGCGTCGCGGCGATCGCCCCAAAAAAGCTCCTGACCGTCGCCGGTTACCTCCACGCCTGGCTGCTCGGCGTCCTCGTCTGGGGCACGCTCGGTTGGCGGGGCTACACCGTGGTCATGGTCTACTTCCTCGTCGGCTCCGGCATCACGCGCGTGGGTCAAGCAGAGAAGGAAGCCGCCGGGATTGCCGAGCAGCGCGGCGGCCGGCGCGGCCCCGAAAATGTCTGGGGTTCGGCCTTCACGGCAACGCTCTGCGCCCTGGGCAGCCTCTTTGTGCCGTCGCCCTGGCGCGAGTGGCTGGTACTCGGCTATGTGGCGAGCTTCAGCACGAAACTGTCCGACACCTGCGCCTCTGAGGTCGGCAAGGCTTATGGTAAACGCACGTTCTTGATCACGACGCTGCAACCGGTCGCCCGTGGCACCGAGGGAGCCGTGAGCTTGGAAGGCACTTTAGCAGGTTTTTTGGCTTCGGTGGCGATCGCCCTCCTCGGTTGGGGTCTAGGCTTGGTGACGCCGCTGGGGATACTCTGGTGTGTGCTCGCGGCCTTTGTGGCGACGAATGCCGAGAGCGCGATCGGGGCAACAGTACAGGAGCGATTCGCTTGGCTGACCAATGAAGTGGTGAATGCGATCAACACGACTATTGGTGCGGTGGTCGCGATTTTGCTGGCAGCGATCGCCGCCAGGGTATAGCCTCTCGGTCACACGAAAAAAAAGGAACATCGCTGAACGATGTCCCTACCGCGAACCTTAGTGGTGGAGCAAACTTGCGATTGTTTTCACACTGGCAGTTGTGGCAATGCCGGTGAAACCAGATTTGATTGCTACCGCCATTTCAATTCTTGGCGATCGCTCTGAATCAATACTGAGGGCAATATAAGTTCGCCTTTAGGCAATTCTCAGGAAATTTTCAGCCGACCCAATGAACCCAGTCGCTGGGGTACCAAAAAATGACTGAAATTTATGGTGCAGGTGATCGCCTCCGGCTCAAAAGTATCGACTTAGAGCTAGACATTGCTGAGCTTTACCGAGGCACCAGTTGGCTCAGAAATTGATTAGCTGATTTCTAGACAACTAGCATGATGTAGGCTCATCGGTGTCATCAGCGATCGCGCTGGGGCTAGAGCATAGATCTGTAAAGCTCCAATTGTAGATACTGTGTTGTCCAGACCGAGTCAAGTCTGACTGAGCAATAGCGCCTGAAACGGTACAGGTTTCAATGAACTGTAGGTAACGAGCCAAGTTTTGCAACGACTTTGATGAGTTGGCGGCACCATACAGAAGCTCGCCAGCCACGATCAACGGTTACTAGAGCCTGAAAACGAGGCTGATCGCGGAGGCTAGCAAAGTCGGCGTCGGTTTTCGCCATGTCGCGATATTTTTTGGGGGCTAGCTCGATCGCCCGTTGCAGGTGGTCGAGCGCCAGCGGGGCGTTGCCTTGCAGCGCATAGACACAGGCTTTGTTGTACCAGGCTTCATGCTTGTCCGGCTTGACGGCTAAGGCTTGGTCGTAGCTGGCGATCGCTTCCTCAAACCGCCCCAAGTTCCCCAGCGCAATGCCCCGGTTGGTCCAGGCTTCATGCAAGTCCGGCTTGACGGCTAAGGCTTGGTCGTAGCTGGCGATCGCCTCTTCATACTGCTGACCGGCAATTAGAAGGTTCCCCAACTCAAACCAAAGCTGCTGCTGTTGGTCAGGGATTTGTTGCTGCTCTGCGATTAGTTCGCGGATCTCCAGAATCTTGGTGCGACGCTCAGTCGCTGACAGTTGACAATACTGTTCATAATCACCGCTTAACCACACTTGCCGCGAAGCCGCGGCCAGCATTCCTGGCTCCGCCGGAAACTCGAAGTCACCTGTCCGCCAGTCAAAAAAGTCTGGGGCACGGTGGATAAAATACTTCTTGGCGAAGAGGGGCAAAAAGAAAACGAGACCAACCCCCAACTCATCTCGGAAGCGCTCGCGTTGCATATTTAGGTGACCGAGAATACGGGGCACTGTATCTTCTTTGTAGTAGTCGCCGATACCACCGATCCCAGGCTTGATGTACTCGACCAACGACTTCTCAATCCCAGTGACGAAGAGCGTATCGAATGGCTCTGTCTCCAGACGCGACTGCACCAGATCAAAGAAGGTTGCAATCGGCTCCGTGAGATGCAATGTCTGCATCCGTTTGTGGGGAATATCGGTTTCCAGCCGCTGGATTAACGGCTCCACAATTGCTGGAATACAGCGCACGAAAACCAAACCAAAACCTTTCTGCCGACCAATCGCACGCCGTAGGGCTGCATAGATTTCCTCAAAATCAGCCGGAACCAAAGTATCCTTTTCCAGACACGCTGACTCCTCAGCAATCACACTATTGGTTGCAGCAGTATTGCAATCCCTCGGATTTTGTCTCCATTGAGTTGATTTTTTGGTCATGAGGTCTGCACTTGAGTCAGGGCTGTCTGAAATGCCGCTAGATCGCGAATCAACGGATGAACGTCATGCCAACGCACAATCTCATCCTCAGACACAAATTCTCGATACTCCAGCAAGCAACGCCGAAAGAGTAGATCGCGATAGCCTGCCTCATTGGGAACTTGCTTTGAGACCGCTACCTCTGCCAGCTTGATCCATTCAGAATCATCCACTGCATTGCGATAAGTATTTTCGCGCGCCTCAGTGATCGCCCGTCGCACTGCCTTGCCTGTAATCGGTAAAGCATCTGTCCACTCTATTGCCACCTGAAGCAGTAACATCAGCTCACGCACATGCCCACCCGACATCTCACAGAGCCGCAAGCGCGTTGCTGCCATATCAAAGACATCCCCATCCAAAGCTAGATCTGGTTGCACTTGGTCAACTCGTCTTTGAATAATCTGGCTGAGTCTCTCGATTCCTAGTGGGTAAATCTGATTTTGCCGCGTCTGTACCATGATCATCGGCAGGATTTGCGGTGACTTGTAATTGTCACGAATCTCAGTCGCCCGGTCGGAGTAGACTAACGAAAGGGGTACTGTATAGATAACGTGGCACTGTAGCGCTCTGAGCTGTAGGCAGCGATCAATGAAGATTTCATCATGATTGTTGCGTCCATTCTCCCGCTGCACCGGTACGATCCGGTCGAGATTATCCGCAATCACAACAAGCTTGGTTTTGCCTGCTGGCAGATGTTGTTTTGCTTCGACAATAAAGTCATTCAGTGCCTGCGTCAGCGTCTTTGTATGCGCCTCCACTTCTGCTCGAATACGCTGGCGTGCTCCTGGAACTAGCTGTAGATTGGCTGTCAGTTTGGCAAAAGCACCGATCTGAACATCCACTTGAGGATCGTTGATTTGGACTTCCTGCTCGAGAACCTTTTGTAGTTCCTGCAAACGGTTGCCGAGCCACTGCAGTAGTGGTCTTGGATTTGCCAGTTCCTTAAGGTCTTCAAGAATGTGTCGTGTACAAGCTAGCAGAATGTCTGTATGCTGAGCATCTTGCTCATCAATATCACTATCTGTCGCCCCGAAGTAGACCACCAAGCAGCCATTCTCTTCCAAATACTTCTTGAGTCTTAGCAGCTCCGTGGACTTACCGACGCCTCGATGTCCCGTGTAAAGCTGACAAGTAGACTGGTTTGAGCGCGGGATCTCACGACCGACTTCGTTGAAGATATTCTCTTGGCCACGAACCTCGCTGCAGCGAACATAGACCGGACTGTCGGCTGGCAGCGCTTCATAAGGTTTGAAGGCGTTGTAAATGTCGCTAATCAGCTCTTCGCTCATCGGATGCTTAGCCGCGCGCTTGCCCTCATTCTAGGCGAAGATTAGGAGCCTGATTTTAACCCCGTGCTTCTCCCCAAACTGCCCGCCCGTCCTAGAAATCTGTCGTCTCCTTCGGTTCGCCGACCATGCCGGGTTTGTTGAGGAAGAGATTGCCCGCCGCGTCATTTTGGTACACACAATCGACCACGCGCGAGGCGCTATCGATCTTGCCTGTGAAGCCGAAAGTGTTCATGCGATTCTTACAATTCTTCACCTGCTCATTTGTCACTGCCTGGCGCTTCTCGAGCACCGACCAGTTGTTGCGGCGCAGCACACAGCCCGGTTCCATCGTCGGCTGTGTGACGTAGACATTGAACGGGTTCAGCGTCAGGTAAACGCGCATATCTGACACAATCGCCGAGGCTCCAAACTGCTGGCAGAGCTGCGGATCGGGGACGCTGCGGTCGATCACTTCGCGCGAGGCGACATTCTGTGTCGAATTGTTCGCCGTTGTGCTGAAGGCCATGCCGATCACGATGCCGATCACCAAGATCGCTCCCATGATCGCCAGTGTGAGATAGTTCACGCTCAGCCAGGGCGGCTTGCCAGACTTGTTCGCGGCGGGCGATCGCCCATTTACAGGCCGGTCAAAGTCGCGGTCGTAGCGGCTCTCGTAGGGCGGGCGCTCGTAGGGAGGCTTCGGTTTGCGCGGCATGGTCGGGTCAGCAAAAGTAATTCAGATGTATGTCAGTGTAGCAATTTTCTTCCGAGACCTTCCTAGTAGAAATTGCAGCGAAATTGGAGGGCGCGTCGGAGCTGAGACTGGTACTCGCGATCGCCAATCGTGTAGGCTCCGAAGCGAGCCAGGTGCGGATTTTGCATCTGGGCATCGAACAGGCGATAGCGGCGCGATCGCAAGTGTTCCACCAGTTTCACCATCGCCACCTTCGAGCCATCGGGAATGTTGTAGAACATCGACTCGCCAATGAATGCGCCCTGAATCGCCAGACCGAGGATGCCGCCCGCCAGTTGATCCCCCTGCCAGGTTTCAAAACTGTGCGCCCAGCCCGCCTGGTGCAGCCGCCAGTAGATCAGGCTCAGTTCGCTGGAAATCCAGGTCGTTTCGCGGTCGGCGCAGCCTTGGCAGACGGCTGCAAAATCGCGATTGATCGCCACATCAAAGCGGTTTTGGTTGAGGCTGCGGCGCAGCGACTTGGGGTAGCGGAAGCGCTCATCGAGGGGAATCAGCGCCCGCCGCCGACTGCCGTACCAGCCGAGCGCCCCGTCGGCATCTGCCATGAGGAAGTAGCCTTGGGCATAGCCGTCAATCAGGGTTGGAATGTCAAATTCCATAAATTGGGAAAAATGCGTGCAGCCCGCCGTACTAAATCGCTCAGCAGCGCCCTATTGTACAGTGCCTTTCACGGGGGCGTCACAGAGAAAATTTTAACGGTAGGCGATCGCCCTCGACGGCTGAGTGGATCGCTGCGCCCGTTGCACACCGTTCTGAGGCGACAACGACGGTTGCCACGCTACACCAGCCAAGTCAATACTGCTTGCCAGCCGAAGAACGCCGCCATGCCCAACACGATCGTTAGCAGCAGATTTTGTGTCCCTGTGCCCACGGCGATCGCGGCGATCGCCCCCACTAGGCGCGCATTGCCAAAGCTGAGCTGGAGTCCCCCCTCACTCAGCAGCACCTCCGGCACCACGATCGCGGTCAGGACGACCGGCGGCACGTAGCGCAGTGCCCGCAGCAGCGTCGGCGGTAGCGTGAAGCGGTGACTGGCGGCAAACATGACGTAGCGAATCGTGAAAGTGGCGATCGCCATACCGGCAATCAAAAACAGTTCATTCATTCGGTGCATCCAGACAATGACGGCAAAATTTACGTTTGAGTCAAACGCTCGCTGCTGACACCCGCCGCAATCCCGGCGATCGCCGCCACCATCAACCCCAGCTTGTGCGGCAGCGGGGCCGCGAGCAGGGCGACGATCGCGGCGACGGCAACAGCGATCCCCATCGGCTTCGTTTTCAGATAGGGGATCGTCATGCCGATGAACGTGACCGACATAGCGAAGTCAAGTCCCCAAGCGGCGGCATTGGGCAGGGTTTGCCCCAGGGTGATGCCGAGGAGCGTGCAGATTTGCCAGTTGAGGTACATGGCACTCGCCGCACCGAGATAGTACCAGTGCTTGTGGGGCGAGGCGTCGGACTGGTCGTAGCGGCGGCTGGCGACGGCAAAAGATTCATCCGTGAGCAAAAATCCCAAAGCCACCTTCCACGGCGACGATAGCGACTGCACATGGGGGACGAGACTGGCGGCATAGAGCAAGTGCCGCAGATTGACCACGAGGGTCGTCAGCACGACCAGCAGCCAACCGCTACTCGCTGCCAGCATCCCAATGGCGATGAATTGCGCCGAACCGGCAAACACAAACGCCGACATTGCTAGTGTTGCCGGGGCCGACAGACCGCTACTCCCCGCCAGGGTGCCGAAGATGATCCCGAAGGGAATCGCCCCGACGATCAGGGGAACCATGTCGCGCGCCCCGGCCCAAAATTCGGGGCGGGGGCGCGATCGCCGAGCCAGTGAGCGGGGCAATAAATCGGGGTGGGTCATGGTTGCAATTCAGGGCGATTCATACCAAGTCCGAATTTTTTTGCCCCAAAAATGAAATACACGGTAGGGGAGGGCTTCAAACCCTCCCAATGTCATGGTAGAGGAAGACTTCAAACCTGCCTGATGTTCTCGATGTGGCAATTTTTGGGGTTCACGATCCGGATTTAGGATCACAGGGCGATCCGTTCCTACCTTAGCCAGACCTCCGCTCATCATGCTTGGATGTTTTTGCCGTCCGCTGTCTCGAAGATGGCGAGCGAATTGAGTCTCAAAAATTTGATGCTCAGTCCTCTGAGCTGTGTCCACCACGATGCCGTATAACCGGGTCATTGAACTCAAGGGCAACTTCAGGCCTCAACCGCAGAGACCGAGCGCGGCCAACATGGCTTGCAATTTCAGTTGCACTTCGGCTTGTTCACGGTCGGGGTCAGAGCCAGCGACGATGCCAGCGCCAGCATAGAGGCGAGCGCGATCGCCACTCAGGAGCGCCGACCGGATGCCGACGACAAATTCGCTGTTGCCCTGCATATCCAACCAGCCAATCGGGGCAGCGTAGAGGCCGCGCTCGAAGTTTTCGTAATGGCGGATCTGCTCGCAAGCGGCGGCCGTGGGAACTCCAGCGACGGCAGGCGTCGGATGCAACTGCGCCACAACCTCCAAGGGCTGAACCTGGGCCGGTAATTGGGCGGTAATTGGTGTCCAGAGGTGTTGAATGTTGGAGAGTTGCCGGAGTTGTCGGGGGGCAAGCTGGGGACGCAAGCCCAGGGATTGCAGTTGCTCGCTGAGGTAGTGGCTGACGGCTTGGTGCTCGCGGCGATCCTTGTCCGAGTTGAGCAACTGCTGTGCGAAGCGGGCGTCTTCGATCGCATCGCGGCCGCGCGGGGCGGAACCGGCGAGGGCATCAACAACGAGGTGGCGATCGCGAATGCTGGCAAGGCGTTCGGGACTCGCACCGAGAAAATAGCTGCCGCGACCGTTACTGAGCGAGAAGCAGGTGCAGTCTGGATAATGTTGGCGGAGTCGTGCCAGGGTGGCGATGGGGTCGAGCGCCCCAGCCGCGACTACATCCAGCGGCTGCGCGAGGACAATCTTGCTCAGTTGCTCAGCTTGAATCGCAGCTAGAGCGGCGCGAGTGGCTGGGACGAAGGGGTGGAAGCTGAGGTCGGGTGCAGTGAGGAAATGGGTCGTTGTTGTAGAGGCAACTGCCGGTTGCTGACGAACGGACTCGATCGTGGCGAGCAGCCGGTCGAGGCGGCTCAGCGTCGTCGTTGGCTCACCGGGGGTACTGAGGTCGAAATTGGCGACCAAAACACTGGTCTGACCGCGACGGGCGATGTGAAATTGCGGCAAGTAGACCGTGGCACGCGGGAACGGGTAAGCCGAGGTCGCTTGGTGAAAGAAGGTAAAACTGGCAAGGAAATGCGCGCCAGCAAAAGGCAAGGGGCGATCGCCCCCCGCGCGACAATGGGCGCGTACCTCGTCGAGCCAAGCTTGCGCCCGGGCGAAGCGGTCGGGGGCATCAATGGCGGTCAGGCCGGTCGTGCCGAGGGCGGCGATCGCCTCGTCGCGGGCCGGGCTTTCCCAATAAAAGTGACGCAGTTCCGGGCGATTGACTTGGCGCAACACCGCCAGCGGTTCGACGGCTGGAATCGCCAGCGACCAACTGACAATTTGCGGGGCGTTGGCGTGCGCGCAGCGCAGCGGCTCGCGGAGGAGCTGGCGATGAATATCTTGGACTTGCTGGGACAAGGAATCGTCGCAGGGCGTTGCAAGTGCAGGCAGCAACATCGTAAAGTTTTTTATAATTTTTTTAACTTTGGTGCGACCGCAGTGGTATGCCTAGAGAGACGCAAAATTGGCGCTGGTAATCCCTAAAAATAGTGTAAAGGAATGATCTCGGTTCGGGTAGTTATGAAAATCACCGGATTAATTTTGGCTGATGGTTGTTCAACTACCCGCCGACGAGTGCTGATCGCCAATTTTGTTGTGCTTACCCGTTATAGCTGCTAATGTCCACTCTCCGTTTTGTCCAACCGTCGCGCCGTCAGCTTTGGTGGGCGGCGCTCAAGCCACCCATGTACAGCGTGGCGATTGTTCCGATTATGGTCGGAACCGCCTTGGCCTTTGCAGAAACACAGCAGCTTGATTGGTCGATTTTTCTCGTCTTTCTTGGCTCTGCAATTCTGATTATTGCCTGGATGAATTTGAGCAATGATGTCTTTGATGCCGAGACAGGAATTGATAAAAATAAAGCCCATTCAGTGGTCAATTTGACCGGCAAAAAAGATCTGGTCTTTTGGTTGAGTAGTGTCTGTTTGAGTCTGGGACTGCTGGGGATTCTGGTGATCGCCACTCGTTCTGGCGACTGGCGCGTGGGTGGGATGATCGCGATCGCCTGCATCCTCGGCTACACCTACCAAGGGCCGCCATTTCGACTCGGATACCTGGGTCTGGGCGAACTGATTTGCTTCGTGACCTTCGGGCCGCTAGCGATCACTGCCGCTTACTACTCACAGGCCGCGTCGCTGCCACTCGCTGCTGGACTGGTTGCCACGATCATTGGGCTGAGTACGGCGCTTATTCTCTTTTGCTCGCACTTTCACCAAGTTGAAGATGATCTAGCGGCGGGCAAGCGATCGCCGATTGTTCGCCTCGGTACTGCTCGTGGTGCCCAGGTTTTGGCGCTGGCTACTGGGGGAATGTTTGCGATCGCGGCGCTCGGTGTCCTCTGCCAAGGCCTGCCGCTCACCAGCCTGGTCATGTTTGCCAGCTTGCCGATTGCGGTCGAACTCATTCGGTACGTCCAGCAGCATCACGACCAGCCCGAGCGCGTACGCAATTGCAAGTTTATCGCGGTCAAGCTCCACTTCTGGAGTGGGATGCTGTTGGCGCTTGGCTTGGCTGCGCCGGTGCTGATTTAAGCGCGAACAGCCGCTCCTTCAGTGCAGCATGGCCTGTCAATCGGCAGCCGGAAACGCTTTTTCCGGCAAGTCGTGCGGATTTGCAGTTCGCTTCGCTGCATTGAGTACAATAGGCAGACCAAGGCCTGAAGGCGTTGCTGCAAGGTGAGTTCTGTGGCGTGGCGATCGCACCCCAGGCTGCCAGTAGCCGACGTCACAGGTTAATTTTGAGTTAGGTGACCGCGCACTGCTGCGCCAACTTGACCGCTCTCAGTGTGCCCCGCTCCAGGCGATCGCGCCGCCAATCCCGGCGATCAGCCTGTTGCAGAATGCAAAGCTAGGATCATGAACAACACTCAATCACCCGCAGCGACCACGACCCCAGAATCTACCGCGCTCGAGCGCGACAGCGACAAGCCGCGCAAGCAGCCGATTCCACGACCAAGCGAGCCAAAACAGTATCGAGCGATTGGCTTGGTGCGGGGCAAGTATACACCCGGTGAAGAATTGACCTGTGGCACGCTGACGGCAACTGATGGGACTGAAATTGATGCCGTCCTACTAGGTCGCGTCATCAGTTTGGTTAAAAACCATCTTGATCTCGAACAGTCCTATCTCTGGGTCGTTTATCCGCGCACCCGCAAAGAGCAAGAAAGTTTGCACGTCCAGATCGCGGGGGTTTGGGAACCAGCCCTGCTACATAATCCAGAGAATGAAGAGGAAGATGCTAGCGCTGACTCCCTCGACACTAATGATGTGCCTGTGCCCGAACAAATGCTGCAAGATGGCTATTTTTCAATACGCGGCGAGGCAATCTACCACTCCCAGGCTGATGAGGAAGTGATTATCAAGATCCAGCAGATGCCACGCAAGCAAGATGAGCGGCGACGCTTTTTTAAAGTTCATCTCAATGGCGTCTTTCCAACCGATCGACCCCTGGGGCGCTTCTGGGACGTCCACGCCTTGCTCGAGGGTGGCACGCTGACCATCCAGGAAGCTGAAGATGTCGGCATCATTCTCAAAAAACGGCGTGGCAAGAAAGGTAGCGGCAAACCCAGCGGCGGTATGCGGCGAGCACCCGGTGCAGCAGCGTTGCCGCGTCCGGCAAGCAAAGCGCCTTCAGAAATGCGGCCGCGCTCAGATGCCAAGTCACTGCCCGCCCCTCCCGGTTCACGCTCAGGGGCTTAGCAGCGATCGCCACGTCAGTCTCCTGACAATACGAACCCTTAGGAAGGGATGAGTTTTAAGTTCTTAGTTTTGAATGGCGGAGCTGACTCAAAATTTGGAACTCAAAATTTGGAACTTAATGTAAGTCTCACTCCTTAGCGATCACTGACCGTAAATTTTGGATACCAGAACTAGTACAAGACGGCGGCAATGAGATGCCCATTCAGGAGCCGTAGGATGCCCGTATTGTCTGCACTCAGAACTCAAAACTCAGAACTCAAAATTCCGCGTAGCGGTACTAGCCCTCGGCTTGGGCGTGTGACAGAGCGCCGCTCAAGGCATCACACGCAATCGGTTGCGCTGGTACAACGAGTCTGGCGAGTGGATGCCGCCGCCAGAGGAGCGGGTGGAACAGGCCCAGGCGCGAGTCGAACGCGCTGAGCAGCGAGTCGAACGCGCCCAGCAGCAAGCCGAAGCGCAAATCGCGCGAAATTTAGCTCAAACGGGTCTCAACGTCGCAGAAATCGCCGCGCTCATTGGTCGGAGCACCGAACAGGTGCGATCGCTCCTCAACGCCTGACGCTAACTCACTACGGGCAACCCACCAATACTGACTCGATTTGAGTATCATACTGGGGGATATTCTGTTTTGACGGAGGTGATCGTGTCTGGACACGGGCGATCGCGCCGCTGGCGTTCAATTCAGCGCTGGGTGTTGATGGCGATCGCCGCTGCTCTCTTAGCCCTCGCGACTCCCGCCCCGGCCTGGAGTCAGTGGCTGCCCCAAAGCGAGGCTGGTGCTGGCAACGCTCTCCCCCGAGGGGTGCAACGCATTGGCGTTATTGAAGTGGCGACAGTGAAATCGCATCTTGACGGACGCGACCTATTCGAGATTACGGCACCAGCGGTGCAAAATCGTAATGAGCTAGGCGACATGCTACCTGTCGAAGTCCGCGCCCAGCAGGTGACTGCTGCCATTGACCGTGCGGCATGGCGACTCGCTGAAGCCCGCGATCCGGCTGTGGTCGTCGCCGAACTCAACAATTTCACGATCTTGCAGGCCGTTGATCGCAAGCAACTACAGCGGCGGGTTCAGTTGCTGACAGTGACCAGTCTGGATGCGGATTACCACGGTCTGGCACTGGAGGAGTTAGCCGCTGAATGGCAAGGGATTCTCCAAGATGAAATCGCGCGTGAGATCCGTCTATACAGCCCGGACGAGTTGGCGAAGCGCACCTTACGCACTCTACAAATCTTCCTGGTCGCGATCGCGATCAGTGTTGCACTCTGGGGATTGCAATGGCTGCTCGGTCGCTACAGCCGACGGCTCGCCAGCCAGCGTCAACGGGAAATGGCCGCCGCCGCAGCGGCCGCTGCGGCGGCGGCGAC
>JAAUTY010000140.1 GCA_012031265.1 Spirulinaceae cyanobacterium SM2_1_0
CACATTGCACCGATCCGTGCTGGCAAGCGATGGAAACACCCCACATTGCACCGATCTGTACTGGCAAGTACAGGGCTACTCAATCCCGGCAGACTACCGATACTGGCTCTACTCCGGACTGGTCTTGGTCTGCCCACCGCTCAAGACCGATACCGAATGGCGGTGGCAGCTTGGCGGCATCGATGGAGCAGCAAACGGCAGCTCGCTAATATTGGGAGAGGCAAGCCGCCTGCATATCCGCACACCAAGCGATCGCGTGCCGGAGTTGGTTGCGGCGCTGGCGGGGCAAGTTGTGCGGATTGGTAGCTCGCTGATACAGGTTGGCAGCGTCTCAGCCGCTCCCGTAAGCTACCGCCCGAACCTCACCGCCTGGATTGTTGCAATCCGGCTGGCGGGGCAAACACGGAGCTACCTAGCCAGCGAATTCGAGTTTGGCGTCACCTTTGGCAAGCAAATGCTAAAGCATGGCCTGGAAACCAAGCCTCGGCTTAAGAGTAGGGCGGGCTTCCGGATTAAGGGCGACTTGGTACGAGGCTTTGGTGTCGGGTTCCAGGGGCTGAAGCCCGAAGAATCAGTATGGTTGCAGTGCAACGGGCTTGGCGGTTCGCGGCGGATTGGCGCGGGTGTGTTTGTGCCTGCCCACGCTTCTACTACACTGGATAGTGGCACCTTGCGAACCAATGCACAACAACGACGAGCTGGCTTTGGCGACTTGGCTCGAGCAGGGTCGCCGCGAAGTAGACTCACTGCACCGGCAGGCTGAGGCGATCGCGGCAGCCGTTGGCGAAATCGAAAAGACACTAGCGGCAGAGTGCGGCGATCGGCGGGTTTGGGACGAAAGGCTGCGCGGGGCGGTTGTCAGCCTGCAACAGTCGCGCCGATCTCTTGGCGAGCGAATTGGCGGAATTGAGTCGCAGCGGCTGCCGGATTTGGCATCCGAAATCCAGGCTGTTTCCGCAAATAGCGACGCCATAGTTGCTGCCTGTATGACAAAGATCCGCGATCAGGAAGTGGCGATCGAGCAATTGAAAGACAGGATAGGGCGTATTGAGGCGACGGCGCAAGAGATCCAAGGATCAAGCCGCACGATCCGCGAGCACGTCGCCCAGACCGCCCTCGGCGCGATTGTAGTTGTCGCCCTCGGCTGGCTGGCGATCGGCTTCCGCGAGTCGCTGCAACCACCAGATCCGCCAGAGCCTTTGCGCCAGCAGCAGCAGAATTGATTTGCGGCAGCTTACAGGCCATCCAGCAGCGAAAGTTGACCGGCAGCCCTTGCCGCCGCCTCTCGCTTCCGCGCCCGCGTGGCTGCTGCATTCTTGGCGCGCAGCAGCGCGTCGTGGCGAAGGTGGCACGGCGTGCAAAGCGCCCGCAGGTTGCTCGGATCGGTGTGGCTAACAGTAAGCGTGTAGCGCTGGATCTCTTGGACGAACCCACCCTTGCCGTCGGGCGTGCGGGTTCCTTTGTGCCACTTGCCTCCAACCAGCGTTCCGACAAACTCCGGCCAGCTCATCTCCGGCGCGTGGCACGGGCGACCGCACCCCTCGCAGTGCCAGTTTGCCTGTTTTTTAACGGCGAGGGCGATCGCCTCCCAGTTGGCAGGGTATTGGTTGCGTCGCATATCAGTCGCCTCCATAAGGTTCAATCCTCACCCGGCCGGAAGACCGGGTGCAACTTTCGCGCGGAACTGACACTAGCCAAAAAGAGGTAGTTTCAATCCTCACCCGGCCGGAAGACCGGGTGCTACGCCTAGTGTAGTCGCTGCCACAGGACGCCCGATCACGGACATTGCTAATCGGTGCAAGCGCAGGCAAACTGCCCTAGATCAGGCTCAAACAAATCGAGCTGATCGGGGCTGAGGATGTCAGCAAGCGCCTTATCGCCAAAGGTTGCGCCAACCTGCTGCTCCTTTCTTATCCACCACTGGGCGCGCTCTGGGTAGCGCTCAGCTTGGTGGCGCTGCTGAGCGGGGCGATGGAAAAAGCAAAAATCGCAGTTGCTCACCAGCGGCCACTCCCAGCCGCGCCGCTGCCAGTAGCGAGCAACGTCCGCCCCGGTCACGCCGTCACGGGCAAGCGGAAAATCGGGCACGCGCCACTCGATCAGGCTGTGCCGGTGCTTACCCGCAAACTGCCCAGCAAGGTCGCACCGCAACGGCACCTCTAGCTGGTCGTTTTTGCAGCTCCAGCGATTAACGCGCGCCTGCTCGTCGTGGCGGAAGCCGATCTGCATGATGGCGGGATCCCCGTCACCATGCAAATAGCAAGCCCAGAAAATTGGGTAAAGCTTCAGCGCCCGGGTGCAAAAGCGCTGTCGGCGATTGGGCAAAAAGTCCTGTCGGCGATTGGGCAAAACAGCGCGCGCAGCGTAACAGCGAGCGCGTGCCGCATCCTGAACGCCATTGACCCGAACGCCATTGATTAGCTCATCAAAGGTCAGCGCCGCTGCAACCCAGTCGATTGATTGACCTAGCTCTTGCTCTAGGCGCTGTAAGTTTAGGAGGGTTTGATCCACCTCCCGGCAGCCACCGCACTCCCAGTCGAATTGCGGGAGCTTGGATTGGCAATAGGCACGCAGGTCGGCGTCCTGGATTATGCACGCGGGATCGCTGGTCAGGACGGCGGCGAAAATGTGCCTGTCGGCGGGGTAGTGTAGCGCCATGTACGCGCTACTTTTGCCGCCAGAAATTGAAGAAATCGTTAACATTTTGCCGCTCCGTATAGCAGATCTATGTGGGCGCTCGGCAGCCAGCGCTCGAATATCCGCTCGGCAGCCTCGGAGCGGCTGCACTTTGCCTCGCGAGCGTAGCGGTCAAGGCTTGCGAGGCAGGGTTGCGACAGGCTAATGCCGCTGCCCTGGAGCTTGCCCAGGTAGTCGGTTAGCGCCTGCTCAACCAACGCCGTTTTGGTTAGCCCTGCCTGGGTGGCAGCGCTAACCAGATTTTGACTTAGATCGGGGTCAATCCTGACGCAAAGACTGACCCCTGGCTTTCCTCGCGGCATTATAGCCTGCACCCCCACAGGGGTAGGCAAAGCGGGGAATGAGCGGCTCTGCTCGGTAGCTGCCGACAGGCCCTATGTCGCTGACATAGCCGCCGCGCAAGCTATGTAGGAAATCACTAAGGTCGTAGCGCTGAACAGAGTGAATGCAGCCGCTGGGAGCGGCGACCCCTTTGTGCACAGTCAGTGTAGCAAGATGCAAGTACCAGCGCATTTCTTTAGCTCCTTTTGCTCTACACCTATACTGTAATACAGTTTCCGAAAAACTGCAACACGGTTAGATCAATAAACCGTCACACTTCACTCTTTGCCAGCCTGCTCCCCCAAAAAACGCCAAATCTCTTGCCGCCCACTAGCGTTGGCGTCCGCTATCACAATTGCGCCCGTCTTTGCCCACAGCTTTGTTGCCCGAATATCCCAGACATGGGCATCACTGGAATCGCGAAACACCGAATCAAGCAGCGCCTTAACTAAGTTGTCAAGGTCCGGGCGCTTTTGATGGCGCTTGTTGCAATTTGCCGCTTTTTTCCGCACGCTCCAACTGGTGGGCATTGGCAACAAAAACCATAGCCAAGGGGCAGGAGGCAAAATTACTTGCTGAGCCGCAATTTCATCGCG
>JAAUTY010000077.1 GCA_012031265.1 Spirulinaceae cyanobacterium SM2_1_0
CCTCTCCAAATTTGGAGAGGGGTTGGGGTGAGGGCGACGAGACTCGTAAAAAATGTCCGGACTTTTCAGCTTGACAGACCACTAGTCCAAGGCGGCGGAAATGAGATGCCCATTCAGGATCGGTAGGATGCCCGACCGCCCATGATTGGGTATCCCAACGTCTCCGCTTCGCTGCCTTGCCATGCACCCCAACCCCGCCCGCTGCCCGTTAAGCTGGAAGCAGTGCTTTAGCCGCTTGTCGAGCTTCGCAACCCTCGTGGAAATCATCTTTCTCGGAACCAGCTCTGGCGTGCCGACGCGATCGCGCAACGTCTCCAGCATCGCCCTGCGCCTGCCGCAGCGCGCCGAAGTCTGGCTGTTTGACTGCGGCGAGGGGACTCAACATCAACTGCTCCGCAGCGACATTCGCAGCTCCCAGATCCGCCGCATTTTCGTCACCCACATGCACGGCGACCACACCTTCGGCCTCATGGGACTGATCGCCAGTTGCGGCATGGCCGGAGCCGCACAGCCTCTCGACATCTACGGCCCGCCCGACCTCGAACCTTACCTGAAAGCTAGCGCCCGCTACTCGCGCATGGACATCTTCTCGCGCGTCCGCGTCCATGCCGTCGCCCCCGGCCTCGTTTACGAAGACCAAGAATTTACCGTCACCTGCGACAAGCTCACCCACAAGATCCCCGCCCACGGCTACCGCGTCGCCGAGCGCGACAAGTCCGGTCGCTTCCAGGTTGAAGCGGCCAAAGCACTCGGCATCCCCCCCGGCCCGCTCTACGGTCAGCTCAAACAGGGCAAAACGGTCACCCTCGACGACGGCCGCCAGATTCGTGGCACCGAGCTCTGTGAGCCGCCTGAACGGGGTCGCCAGTTTGTCTATTGCACTGATACCGTGTTCTGTGATGCGGCCGTCTCGCTGGCACAAGATGCCGATGTCCTCGTCCACGAAGCTACCTTTGCCCATCAGGACGCCCAGATGGCCTTTGACCGTCTGCACTCCACCTCGACCATGGCAGCACAAGTGGCACTGCTCGCTAATGTCCGGCAACTGATCATGACCCACTTTAGCCCCCGCTATGCTCCTGGCAATGCCATTACTCTGGATGACCTGCTCGCGGAAGCTCGCGCCATTTTCCCCAATACTCTGATGGCGCATGACTTCTTGAGCTATGCGATCCCGCGCCATCGGGCTGACCAACCTGAACCGGCACCCGTGGCTTAGGAATGGATGAGGTTTGAGGTTTGAGTGGCAGAGCTGATTCAAGGCTCAAAATTTGGAACTTAATGAAGTCTCACTCCTTAGTCACAGTAGGGTGATGATGGATGAGTTTTGAGTGCTTAGTTTTGAGTTTTGAGTGGTAGAGCTGATTCAAGGCTCAAAATTTGGAACTTAATGAGGTCTCACTCCTTAGTCACCGTAAGGTGATGAAGGTGGCTGGCGCGAGTTAGGCTTTTGGGTGACAATGGCGATCGCCAGGTTATGACAGCCATAAACCCATGAGCACGCCACTTTTCCATCTTGCGATCCCCGTTAGCGACATCGAGCAAACCAAAACCTTCTATGTCGAGGGCTTAGGCTGTGGACTAGGCCGCGAGTCCGCCCAGGCCGTGATCCTCGAACTTCAGGGCCACCAAGTGGTCGCGCACTTGACCCACGAACCGCTTGTCCGCCAGCCGGGGATCTATCCCCGTCACTTCGGGCTGATCTTTCCGCAAGCGGCGGACTGGGAGGCGTTGCTGGCGCGATCGCAAGCGCAGCAACTCTCTTTCTACCAGCAGCCTAAGCACCGCTTCCCCGGTCAACTCACCGAGCATCGCACCTTTTTTCTGGAAGATCCTTTTTACAACTTGCTCGAATTCAAATACTATCGCCACGCCGAAGCGATCTTTGGCGGCCGTGAACTCGCAGCCGTGGGCGATCGCTAGCGCGTGAATATTCTGCTCTACTCCCCCTTGTTTGCTCCCAGCGTCGGCGGCGTCGAGACCGTCACGGAGCTGCTCGCCCGAGAGTTGGCGCGCCAGGGTCATACCGTTCAGGTCGTCTGCCAAACACCAGCTCTGGGCGATCGCACTTTCCCCTTCCCTGTGATTCGCCGCCCCTTGCCTTGGTACCTCTTGAAGCTGGTGCGTCGCTGTGATGTTTTTGTGCAGATTTGCATCAGCCTCAAAGGCATCTGGGCGGGGCTGTTGATGCGGCGGCCCCTCGTCTTCGTGCATCAGACTTGGTATCGCCAGCCTGATCAGCGCCTGACGCTGACTGATCGTCTGAAGTTGGCGCTGACGCGTTGGGGAGCCAATATCGCCGTCAGCCCGGCGATCGCTGCCCATCTCCCTACCCCGGCGACCGTGATTCCCAATCCCTACGACGACAGCGTATTTCGCCTGACGATGCGGGGCGATCGCCCCCATGAGCTGATCTTCGTCGGGCGGCTGGTCTCAGACAAAGGCGTCGATCTACTCATCGCTGCCCTTGAGCGCTTGCGCCAGCAGGGTTTGCAGCCCCATCTCACGATTGTCGGTGCGGGGCCGGAGGCCAGCGCCTTGCAGCAGCAGGTGGCCGACTTGGAGCTAACGGATCAGGTGACCTTTGCGGGCTTGCAGCCGCCCGAGGGGATCGCTGCCCTGCTCAATCAACACGCGATCGCGATTTTCCCCTCGCGCTGGCCGGAACCTTTTGGCATCGTGGCACTGGAGGCGATCGCCTGTGGTTGTGTGGCGGTTGGCTCCGCCGCTGGAGGCTTGGCGACGGCGATCGGGCCGGGCGGTGTCACCTTTGCCAATGGTGATCTTGACGGCTTGACGGCGGCACTCGTTGACCTCTTGACCCAGCCGCAAACCCTGAACCGGTATCGCAACCAGGCGGCGACCCATCTCCAGCAGCATCAGCTTGCTGCCATCACCCGTCGCTATCTCGCCGTTTTTGAGGAGGCTCGTTCGTGAGAATTGTCACCGCTGTGCTGGTGGCGATCGCCATCCTCTACCTGGCGGTTGTACAAACTAGCGATTACTCGAATACGCTCGCGAATCTAACGCTCAATGATGGAGGCACGTCGTTGCTCAAACTGTTTCTCGGTCTGGCAATTTTACTGGGCGTGGTGTATATCTCATTCCGAGATTGGCGACGCTCGGTGAAAGCGGTCTTTTTAATCCTGGTTTTCGACGGCGCGCTGCGGAAATGGATTCTGCCTCAAGCCAGTGAACTGATTTATTTCCTCAAAGATTTTGTATTGCTGGGCGCTTATTTACGCTATTACTTGTTCTCCGGGACAGACGAGCGTTTTAAAATCAGAAATAATCTCCTCAGCATCGGCATCTTGATCGCCGGTGGCTGGTGCATTTTTCAGGCTTTTAATCCAAGGTTGGGATCGCCGATTGTTGGTCTCCTAGGTATCAAGGCATACCTCTTCTATATTCCCCTAGTCTGGATGCTGCCGCGCCTATTTCGCTCCGAGGAAGAGCTGTACATCTTCATCCGCAACCATCTCGCGCTCCTGATTCCCATTGGCCTGCTCGGGATTGTGCAGTTTTTCAGCCCGATCGATCACCCGATTAACCAATACATTCCCGGCCGCAACGAGCCGATTGCCACCTTCGGGTTTGCCGGTTCCCGCAATGTCCGCATCACCGGCACCTTCTCCTACCTCAACAGCTACCAGGGCTACCTCACCGCCTGTTTTGGCTTACTGATTCCACTATTCAACTACCCCCAGACGCGCTTCTGGCGTAACCTCACCTTTTTTGAGCTGGGCCTGATCGTCCTGAATATTTTCATGACCGGTTCGCGGACACCCGCGATCGCCGCCGCCTGCTTTTTGATCGGCTACTTCGGGGTGCGTCTGCTCAATCAGCCGGGACGTGCTGTCGTCTTCCTCAGTCGCTTCATCATGTATGGCACGGTGGCCGTGAGCTTGTTTACTATCGCCTTTCGACCGGCGATCGCCGCCTTCTGGCAGCGCCTGTCGAGCAACGAGGATCTCGCTGAGCGCATTGTGGGCAATTTCAGCAGCCCCTTCCGATTTTCGGAATATACCCAGCTTGACGGCTATGGCGTCGGTGCGACCCATCCCGGCGCAGGCACCCTACGCAGCTTATTCCAATTGCCCTCCGGCCAACCCCTGCCGACTGAAGAAGAAATCGAGATGGCACGAGTAGCGATGGAACTCGGCCCAATTGGTTTCATCCTTTGGTACGGCTTGCGACTTTTCATCGTGCTAGAGCTGTGGTTGACTTATTTAAAGCTAAGAAGTCCCTTCTTACGAGATTTGGCATTGTCTGGCTTTTTGATCCATGCGATTATGTTCACTAGCCAAATGGTCTTCCACCATACCTTTTCACTTTATTACTGGTTCTACACCAGCTTTATCTACCTTTTGCCTTGGCTAGACCGCATCACCGCCTGGCAACAAGAACACCAACAATGGTTGCAATATTATGCTAGCAACCCCGCTTCTCTCTCTGATGCATCCAACGGGTAATCCCTTTGCGCGGCAGGCGGCGATCGCCTGTGCCGAAGCGGGCTATCTGGAGGCGATCGTTACGGCCCTGGCTTATCATCCGGAAACTCGCTGGGCACGCGCACTGCACCGCTTGCCCCCGGCGATCGCCCAGCCCCTCGACCGCGAATTGCAGCGCCGCACCTGGATTGCCCCGGCTGGCGTGTCCCAATACCAATACCCGCGCCGCGAACTGATCCGCCTCGCCCTGCTGAAGTCGGGTCTAGCGCACCGCCTGCACCTCAATCCCCAAAGCCTCGCGGATTGGGTCTATGCCGGTCTCGATCAGCAGTTTGCCCGCCACCACCTGACCGATCTACGCGCCGTCTACGCCTACGAGGACGCCGCCGCCACCACCTTTGCCGCCGCCAAGGCGCGCGGGATCGCCTGTCTCTACGATCTGCCGATCGCCTTTTATCGCCACGGCCAAGCGGTGCAAGCCGCCGAAGCCGAGCGCTTCCCAGAGTTGGCCCCCGCTTTGCAGACTTTGCGTGAACCCGAGTGGAAGTTGGCGCGCAAAGAGGCCGAGATCCAGCTCGCTGACCGTATCATTGTGCCCTCGAGCCAGGTGAAGCGATCGCTCCTCGCCGCCAACATTGCCGCCGCGAAAATTGCCGTCGTTCCTTTCGGCGCGCGACTGATTATTTCCAACCGCAGCCCAAACCCGATCGCACCTTTCGCGCCCTCTTCGTCGGCCGGGTGGGGCCGCGCAAGGGCGTCCACTATTTACTGGCGGCTTGGCAGCAGTTGCGTCTGCCCGAGGCTGAACTCTGGTTGGTCGGTGTCAATGAGTTTCCGGCGGGCTGGCTCACGCCCTACACCGAATGCTGTCGCTACATCCCTAGCGTGCCGCACGCCACACTGCCGGAGTATTACAAAATGGCGAGCGTCTTCGTATTTCCGTCGCTGTTGGAAGGACTCGCTTTAGTTTTACTGGAAGCGATGGCCTGTGGCTTACCGATCATGGCAACGGCCGCGTCGGGAGCCAGTGATTTGATTACCGATGGCGTTGAGGGCTGGTTGCTCCCCAGTGGCGATCGCCAAGCCCTGCAAGAAAAACTGGTCTGGTGCTACGAGCATCCCAGCGAACTCGCGGCAATGGGCTGTGCTGCCCGCCGCAAGGCAGAGGAACTAGATTGGCGGCGGTATCGACAGCGATTACTCGCGGCGATCGCCCCTGTGCTGGCGAAAATGGCTGGCTAAGCGCTGCGAAGGAGCACATCGCCGCCGTGGGCAGGAATTCATAGCCGCGCCCGACTCATGAACGGTAGTAACGCTGCTCGAGCCAGACCCGCACGTCACGCTCGCGGGCGAAGCTGGCATGAGTCCGACTGACCGGATCGAAGACCCGCCAGAGCGGTTGACCTTGGGCATCGCGTGTCAGGCGAATGCGCGGTTCGTGCGCCTTGATGGTGGCGGCGAGGACGGCTTTCACCAGCCGGGTGAGCACCGCTCTGATGAACGATTGTCTGGGCGTGCGGCGGCGCGGGGCGATCGCTGTCAGGGTGGTAGGCGGGAAGGTAGAATTGATGCTTTTCATAATGACCTCGGCAGCAGTGTCGTGAACCGCGATGTCCCTACTCTAGGCCGCGTCCTTGGAGCGTACAACGCAGTTTCTGCATCTGTAGTATGAATGAAGTCGATACGTGTAAATCTGTAGCGTACGGTGGGGGGGCATCCGCATTTTGGCGGAAAAACAACCGTCAAATGGCGAAATTACGCAGTTGCGGGGATGCGGATATTGAATTGGTAAAGGGGTAGCAAATGCTTATTAATCAGGGCGATCGCCCCCCGCAGACTGGCAATCTGGACACAATTGCCACCGTCAGCTTGCCGCAAACTTCACAAAGCGACTAATCAGATTAGGAATTTTTTCCACATCGTTGATGTTGCCAATTTCCCTGAAATCACGATTCTGATTTACCACTGGGTGAGCCTAAGATAGAAACAGGGTGTAGTCAGCACTACAAGCTTTTCCAGGGTGTTGGTCAATGTGCCTCCAAGCACCGCCCCAATTAACCGGTGATCTTGGTAATTTTCTGATGACTCATATGGGATTGCGCGACATGATTGCTTCAGTTCGCAGTCCGATTCACTGACTTTTATTTCCTCTACTAAACATTGATTTTGGCAGACAAAGGAGTAACTATCATGCGAGTTTCAACTCAGATTCGCCAGCAACGAATGCAGCGAATGATCCAATTTATACAACAGGAATTTGGCACTAGCGAACGGGCGATCACGCGGGTATTGGCTGCTGAGCCACAGATCGCTCGCGACAATTTGCAGTACGCGCTCTGGATGCACGGCGCGATCGATGCAAAGCAGTTGTCCCAACTCAATCAATGGTTGATTTGCCATGGCCTCGGCACGGCTTAGGGGGCTGCTCTGATTCGGAAATTGCCCGGCGCGCTCACAGCCATCGAGAGCGGCATCGCTTACCCCAAGCGGCCCTCGATCTCGGCTTCGGCGTCCAGAGCGAGCGATCGCAACTCCGCCCGCATCTGCGGATCAGCCGCTGACCATAGACCCCGCTGCGCCGCCTCTAGCAGCCGCTCCGCCATATCGCGCAAGGCCCAAGGATTCTTGTCCCGCACAAAGGCCTGCACATCGGGATCGAGAGCATAGGCTTCAGCCACTCCGGCGTACATATAGTCCGGCACACAATCAGTCGTCGCGCCGTAGCCGAAGAGAAAATCGATCGTCGCCGCCATTTCAAACGCGCCCTTGTAGCCGTGTCGCATCGCTCCGGCGATCCACTTGGGATTGATAACACGCGAACGGTAGACGCGGGCGATTTCCTGAGCGAGCGATCGCACCTTCGGGTGCTCTGGCTGGGCATGGTCGCCGCAATAAATCGTGGGATTTTGACCCTGGAGCGATCGCGCCGCCGCCGCTAAACCCCCTTGAAACTGATAGTAATCGTCGGAATCGAGCAGATCATGTTCGCGATTGTCCTGGTTTTGCAGCACGATTTGTAACTGGCTCAAACGCTGCTGAAAAGCCTCGGGTTCCGCTCGCCCGACGCCCTGAGCCGGGTAAGCGTAGCTACTCCAGTTCAGATAGGCCCGCGCCAAATCTTCGCTGCTTTGCCAGTTTTGCGATTCGATTAATCCTTGCAAACCGGCCCCATAAGCGCCCGGTTTCGACCCGAACACCCGATAACTCGCCCGTTGCTGTGCCTGTTCTGGCTCCAAACCGGCCTGTTGCCAGGAGGCAGATTCCTGCTGTACCCGTGTTGCTAAGGGATTCCATTCGGCCGGTTCGTCCAGCGCCGCGACCAGCTCCACGGCGCGATTGAACAGGTCGATCAGGTTGGGAAAGGCATCGCGAAAAAAGCCGGAAATCCGCAGCGTCACATCCACACGCGGCCGCCCCAGCACTGCCAGCGGCTGTACCTCAAAATCGACCACCCGCCGCGAGACGCCTTCCCAGACCGGCTGCACCCCCAGCAAGGCTAACGCCTGCGCCAAATCGTCGCCGCCAGTTCGCATCGTGGCTGTGCCCCAGACCGAGAGCGCCAGCGTCTGCGGATACTCGCCCTGCTCTTGGGTGTAGGTCTCGACCAGAATTTCCGCCGCCTGCCGGCCGACATCCCAGGCACTCTCCGTCGGCACGGCGCGGATGTCTACCGAATAGAAGTTGCGTCCGGTTGGCAACACTTCCGGTCGCCCGCGTGTGGGCGCGCCCGATGGGGCGGCGGGGACATAGCCGCCCGCTAGACCGTGCAAGAGATAGGTCATTTCTTGGGCGGTTTGCTGCAAGTCGGGCCAGAGGCGATCGCCAATCCACGCCAATTCTGCCGCCAAAGGGTCTGCAAAGACCGGGTTCAGGCCCGACAGTAATTGCGTCACGAATTCCGCCGCATAGTGCTCGATCACCTCGATCGCATCGCCGACTGTTCGTAGGGGGCGATCGCCCGCCATTTCCGCAAAAATCTCACTGCTGGCGGTCAGTTGTTGGCCCAAATCGGCGGTGAGCGGATCGAGGTCAAGTTGCCAGAGCTGGGCGATCGCCCGTGTCAGTCCCATGCGCCCACGCCCCGGCTGCCGGGCAATCGAGACGATCAGGTCGCGCAACTGGCGTCCGCTGGGGCATTGCCCAAAGATGTGCAGACCGTCGCGAATTTGCGACTCTTTCAGCTCGCAGAGATAACGATCGGCATTCGTCACCAGAGCCGCAAGTGTGTCGGGGTTGAGTTGCGAAGGATCGCAGCCGTCGTTGCCGGTCAGCGCCGCGAGTTCGGGGCGCAGATTTTCTTGTTGGATCAGGGTGGTGATGCGATCGCGGATCGCCGGTAACCGCGAGGGATTCATCGTCTGAGCGTCGTAGTATTCGTCGATCAGCCCTTCCAACTGCTGCAAACCGCCGTAAAGTTCGGCGCGGGTCATCGGTGGGGTGAGGTGATCGAGGATCACGGCTTGCGATCGCCGCTTCGCTTGGGCACCCTCACCGGGATCATTGACGATGAAGGGATAAAGGTGTGGCAACGCGCCAAAGGCAATCTCCGGCCAACAAGTGGCCGACAGCGCCACACTCTTCCCCGGCAACCACTCCAAGTTGCCATGCTTACCGACATGAACGATCGCTTGCGCGCCAAACTCCGCCCGCAACCATTGGTAAAAGGCGAGGTAGTCGTGGGTCGGCTCGAGATCGGGTGCGTGGTAGTTGAGCGCTGGATCTTGGTCGTAGCCGCGCGCCGGTTGGATGCCGACGAAGACATGACCCAGTTGCATCCCGGCAATCGGAAAAGCTTTCGCGACGCTGAGACTGGCGGCTGTCTGCGGCTCACCCCAACGCTGATAGAGGCGTTCTCGCGCCAGCTCGGGCAAGCTTGCTAACCAAGCCTCGTAGTTGTCTAGGGCAAGGGTCTGCCCAACCGGGTTCATGCCCTGGGTTTCCGGGTCGTTGGTGAAGCCCGCTGTCAGGCGTTGGATTAGCTCCTCGCTGGTAGTTGGCGGATTTTCCACGCGGTAACCGGCTTGCTGGAGCGCCTGCAAAATCGCAACGCAACTGGCGGGCGTGTCGAGGCCAACCCCATTCGCCAGGCGACCGTTGCGGGTGGGATAGTTGGCTAAGATCAGCGCAACTTGGCGATCGCCCACCGGTGTCCGCCGCAATCTAGCCCAGTTGGCCGCGAGGTCGGTGACGAAATCGATGCGATCGCCCAGCGGCTGATAGTTCAACACTTCAGTCTCCAGCGCCGCATTGTGACCCTGCACGCCCTTGAACGAGACCGCCCGCCCGACAATGCGGCCGTCCACTTCCGGCAGCGCCACATTCATCGCGACATCGCGCGGTGACAGCCCCTGCGCTGACTGCTGCCATGCTTCTAGCCCACCGCCACTGAGGATGGTTTGAATCACGGGGACATCCAGTTGCGGCCAGAGTGCGGCTGACTCGGCGCTGGCGTTATCTAAATGGCGATTGAGGGTTTCCGGCCGACCGAGGGCGAAGCTGGTGGTGTTGAGCAGCACCTGGATGCCGGGTGCACCTACGGGGCGGAATTGGGCGAGCAGTGCTTTCTGCACATCAGCGTCGCGCAGGGAGGAGACGAAGAGGGGGACGGGGTGGAGGTGGCGCTGATTTAAGGCCTGACACAGCGCATCGATCGGCGCGAGATTGCCCGCCAGGTAATGCGCCCGATAGAAGACGATGCCGACGCGCGGTGCTGTTGCGAACTCCGGGGGCGACTGCCAAGCGTAGCGACCAACAGCGGGCACGGACTGCGGCGGGTCGTAGGTGTAGCGATTGGAAATGCTGTGGTGAGCCACCCAGCGCAGCGCGTTGACGAGATTTGCGACGCCGCCTTCGAGAAAATAGCGCCAGCCCTGCGTCACTTCCGCCAGTGGCAAGCTGGACTGGCTCATCAGCGCCGGATCGGGTTGGTTATCCCCAGGCAGCACGATCAGCGTGGCCCCGGTGCGCTCGACTGTTTCCTGCACCACTTCCAGCCCATACGACCAGTAGCCCCGGCCGCCGAGGATGCGCACCACAATCGCTTGCGCTTTTGCCAATACCGTTTCGGCATAGGCATCGATCGAGAGCTGCTGCTGGAGTTGCAGCAGATTGACGGCGCGCAGGGCCGGGAAGTCGCGGGGGAGTTGCGGGATGGCTTGGGCGATCGCGCTAATATCCGTATCCGCAGCGGTAATTACGACGATCGGCGCGGGCGTCTGGTCAACGAAAATGACCCCATCCGTCCCCGGCGTCCAGCCCCCCGGCAGGGCAGCAAGTCTATGCATAAATCGATGATCAACCAGTAACCCAATTCCAGCTTACAGGGGCGATCGCGCCGTCGGGGATGAAGCGGGCATCTGGGTTGAATTC
This sequence comes from Spirulinaceae cyanobacterium SM2_1_0, assembly GCA_012031265.1. Classification (GTDB taxonomy): domain Bacteria; phylum Cyanobacteriota; class Cyanobacteriia; order Cyanobacteriales; family Spirulinaceae; genus JAAUTY01. The sequence goes on from JAAUTY010000077.1 coordinate 10,821, forward strand.
CAGGTCAAAAGCTGGTTTTTGCCGCTTCCTGCACTTGGTTGGTGAGCTTAGCAAGGCCGCCGGTAAATTTGCGTCAACTCTTGATGTAAGGCAAGGTAGTGCTGGTAGTTGCCCGTCCACTCAACAAATACTTCATCATCATCGGTTTTACCTTGGCTGTACTGCATGAAGAATTCAGCAGAATCAAGATTGTACTGTGCCTCATAGGTGCTCAGTTGCTTAACCAGGGCAATGAGAGCATCCAGAGGCGATGTATACTCGATGATGTTTTTTCGCATCCGAAAATCGTAACTGTTCAAGGGGTTGAGTGCAGCAATGAGGGCAATCAGGAGTTGGGAATCGAGTATCCCTTACCTAGGATATGCGCGACGAAACCCGTACGCGCATAAAAAGCACGAGAGGTGCTTCCGTGCCCTGGCCCCTTGGTTCTTGGTTGGACGAGTTTGCCCATCTTACCGCTGAGATACGAAAACCCCCGGCCCCTGATTGTGTCTCTAATAAGATCATAGTCTGCCTTTACCTGAACATAAATCTCAGGATCATCGAGATCGAAAGAAGATACCGAGTGGACAAGAGAGCGATAATCTGCCGTGTTCTCGAAAATTCTGGCAACCACAACAATCTTCCGCAATTTGTTGAAGAGATGGCTTTCCTCAAATTCCTTGCTGGCAACTTCCACCGGATCAATCATGGTGATCGCCATTGTCTCCTTAACCCGCAATTTACCAGTGCGACGTCTAACTACTAATGGAATGAGTTTCAGCTCCCAGCTGCCAAAATTAGGCGATCTCGATGAGTTAATCGGTAATCCGAGGTGACACTCCACCGTCTGCCCAGCCAACCTTTGTTTTTCTTATCATTCTTCCAAACGGTCACTCCATACTGGTCAGCAAGTTGACGGAGATCCTCTCCAACCAATACTGTAAGCATCTCAATTGCTTCTACTCTATCCATAAATGAGTTTGCTTAACCGTGGTTGGTGACTCTACCGGCTCAGAGTCATTCAAACGCTTGATCGACAATTCAATATAACCAATGTCCGCTTCGCAACCAATAAAATTCCGGCCTAGAGATAGTGCTGCAACTCCCGTAGTAGCAGAACCAGAAAATGGGTCGAAAACTAAATCGTCAGGATTTGTGCTTGCTCGCAGGCAACGTGCAATGAGGTCAACCGGCTTCTGAGTAGGATGTTTGCCATGTTTCTTCTCGTCTTTACTGGGAGCTGGCATCCTCCAGACATTCTTCATCTGCTTGCCACCATTTTCCGCCTTCATCTCCTGGTAATTGAATGTATAGTACTCCTTACCCTTGCGCGCCTTCGTTGCCCAAAGCATCAGTTCTGTAGAGTGAGTGAAGCAACGACATCCTAGATTTGGCGGGGGTGCTGGCTTTTCCCAGATAATGTCATTAAGAATGCGAAAACCAAGTTGTTGCATTGCAAAACTGACTGATGGGTAGACATGAGGTGTTCCAGTTACCCAGATTGTCCCGGCTGGTTTGAGTAAGCGATAACAGGCTGCTAGCCATGCTTTGTTGAATTCATGGTCTAACTCGACTCCCTTACTGCGATCCCACTCTCCTTTGTTGACTTTGACCATACGACCAGCCACACAGGTAATGCCATTGTTGGAGAGATTGTATGGTGGGTCAGTCCAGATGCAGTCTACACTTCCAGGAGATAGCGAAGCCATAAGTTCTAAGCTATTCCCATGGTAGAGGCGAGACGAGGTATCTTCAGACTGCCAAGCCAGTTTCGGCTGTACCTGAGCTGATTGCAGAAGGGCTGTCATGAGGCTGTTGTAATTGACTTGCGCTATGGTTCAAGTGTACTCTTTCACTGCAAACTAAATCAATAGCTTCAACCTCCGCAACCCACTCGTAAATCTCCAGCGTTTCGGGTTGGCAGTTGTGGCAGCCGCCGCAGGTTTTCACCGGCAGTTTACGAACGCGCACTTTGCGGATCAGGCGTTCTAGCATTCCGCGCAGGGCGCTGGCATCGGTGTGAAAGCGTTCTGCCAACTCGCTGAGGGCGGCTTGCTGGCGATCGCACTGTCAGGATGCAACCAAGGCGGGGGCTTGCCCTAGCGGGATGCTTTTAATGCAAAGACCAACAGACAATTTGCCTGAAGCGATTTCACAGCTGATCCAGCAGGCCAATGGCAGCTCCAGTCGCGGTTACCGGCCGTGATGGCCGTGCGTGGGACAGGGTGGGGCGGAGATCGAGCGATCCAGCCAGCCGGTGGCTTGTTGCAGACGCAGTAGAGCTTCCTCGGGCTGCTGCTTGAGCAAGAAGACCAGCGCGGCGGCGACTTGTTGGCTGGCTTGCGCCGGACGGTTGGCTTTGAGACGATGCCAGTCGTTGGGGGCGATCGCCAAGCGTTCGGCGAGTCGCTGTGCTAATTCCAGGGTGCTGAGATCAGTCGTCGCGGGAGCGTGTGTCGGAGCCTGAGTCATGATTGCTGACCACCTAAGTTGGGATGCAGAGCAACAGACCGCTAGGACGGATAACGTGCTATCAATAGCCCAGCGACTGTCGTTCACGCTCTAGTGTAGCGAGTTGAGTATGCCGCCTGAAGCTACAGATTTTACCGATGATGAATTTGCCCGCGCGATCGCCGAAGTTGAGGCTGCCTTAGCCGAACTCAAGCAGCGTCAGGCCCAGGTCGAGCGCGATCGCCACCAGCGCCATGATCTCCAGGCCCGCCAACAGGAATTGCAAGCGACGGCAGCCCCTGACCCAGCGGAGTTGGCCGCGATCGCCGCACAGATCGAAACCATTGAACTGAATCTGGAGAGTCGCCTCTTTCGCTGGAGCGCTCTCGCTGAACCCTTTTGGCAAGCTGTGCGCTTTGGCGGTTTGGGCGTTTTCATCGGTTGGTCACTCGGTTTTTGGACGAGCCAGCTTACCCCAGAACCTGCAACAGACACCAGCCACCGACCCGCAGCGGTCAGCGTGGTTACTGAACCAAAGTCACAGTGATTGTCGGCTTTCGGAGACAACCCCGATATTTTCGGCAGCCCGCCTTATCCCTAGAGCCTACATGCCGGCAGGGAAGATCGCAACTTTAAAAAGCCTGGAGAGTGCCAAGGTGGGGTGCACACATTCTAATCGTATGCACACTTCCATCTTCAGGTACTTGCGTGCGTTCTCTAAGTGATTTCACTAGGGCGCATCAATGCAACAGGCAATGTATTTTGGCAAACATAGGTTTCGGATGATTCTTTGTTTCAATGGATATTAAATTAACCGAAATTGTAATCTGGGGTGTCATCAACACTTAATAGTATTATGGTGATCCATCTCGCCAGCGATGAAAAATAATCCCAAGTTTGCACCCGCACAGATTTTTGGCATTGCAGTCTTGGTTCCAGCGGCTTTCCTAAGCCTCGGCCTGTTGAGCTATAACCATATCGAAGGCTCCCGCCTGCGCGAGGACGCGATCGCCACGCAGCAGCAACGTGCTGAAGAGATTGCCGACCAGATCGAACGCGACCTGATCGCTGCGCAGCAAGTGGCTCGCTCAGCGGTGGAGCTGGTGCCGCCATTGCGGGGCGATCGCCCGCGCGTAGAAACGGTGCTGATGCAGTTGGTACGCTCGGCTCCGCCTGAGACGATTTATGGCGTCGGGGTTTGGTTTGAACCCTTTCAGTTTCAACCTGATGTTGAATATTTCGGCCCTTACGCGCGACGGGTGCAGCCGGGGGCGCGCTCAGCAGCACTGACCCGGGAATGGGAAGCTCCAGATTACGACTTTCACCAACAGGGCTATTACCAGAGCGGCAAACAGGGGGCGGGTGAGCCGGTGTTCACGGAGCCGTACTACGAAGTGGATGGCACCACCTACATGACGCTGGCGCAGGCCTTTCGGGATCGTGATGGCCGCATCCTCGGGGTCATTTCCGTAGACATGGTGCTGCCGCTGATCCAGGAATTGATCGCCGAAGCCAATCAGAATCCTGCCGAAACCGTCTACGTGACGACAGCACAGAAGCGTCTGTTCGTCCATCCAGATGAGGCAGATTTACTCGACTTTGCGCGCGATCGCAATCCACCAGTCACCAATATCCTCGACCTCACTGTCGATGACCTTGCTGCCTTCGACGCGGCTCGCGACACCGCGCCCCGCTATCGTGTCAGTACCCGCGTCAAAAATGTTGATTGGTCGGTGCAGATTGCCAGTGATCGCCGCCACCTCTTCAGCGAGGCCCGCCAACTGCGATTTGGCGTCCTCGTGGTAGTAGCGGTGCTCTGGGGGCTGACCGCGATCGCCTTTGGCATTTGGCGACGCACCCTGATGCAGCGTTACCGCGCCCGCCAACTCCAGGAATATTCCCAAGCTCTGGAAGCCAGAGTCAATGAGCGCACCCAAGAACTAGCCGCCGCTAAAGAAGCGGCCGATATGGCCAACCGTGCCAAGAGCGAGTTCCTCGCCAACATGAGTCACGAACTCCGCACGCCGCTGAATGGCATCCTTGGCTATGCCCAAATTCTTCGCAATGCCGACGACCTCAATCAGCATCGTCAGGGTGTTGAGGTCATCCAGCAGTCGGGTACACACCTATTGATGCTGATCAATGATGTGCTCGATTTGGCAAAGATCGAAGCCAATCGCCTCGAGCTGCTGCCGACTGATTTTCACCTGCCTGCTTGCCTGCTGGGCATTGTCGAGATTATTCGCATCCGCACCGAGCGCAAGGGAGTGGAACTGGGCTACCACCCGGATCCTGACCTGCCCCAGGGCTTGCGAGCTGATGACAAGCGCCTGCGTCAGGTGCTGTTGAACCTGTTGAGCAATGCGGCCAAATTTACGGAGCGTGGTCGTATCACCTTTACGGTGGAAGTGTTGCCGACGCCTACAGATGCGGTCAATTCTGAAAATCCTGGGTCGGTGGCGGCGATCGCGGCGGCTGATGAGGATCTCGTGACCTTGCGCTTCACGGTCGCCGATACCGGTATCGGCATGATGCCGGAGCAACTGACCAAAATCTTTCAACCCTTTGAGCAAGTGGGCGATCGCGCTCAACGCGCCGATGGCACGGGCCTTGGCTTGGCGATCAGTCGTCAGATTATCGAGATGATGGGCAGCGAGATTCAGGTCACCTCTGAACTGGGTCGAGGGAGTTGCTTCTGGTTCACGGTCACGCTGCCGCGATCGCGCGAATGGGTACAAGCCGCCACCACCAGCTCGCAGGGGCGCTGTGTGGGCTACGAGGGGCCGCACCACAAGATTCTCGTGGTTGACGATAAGATCATCAACCGGCAAGTCGTCCGGGAAATGCTCGCGCCGCTGGGCTTCGAGATCGCTGAAGCGGAGGATGGTGAGCAGGGTTGGTCAATCATTGAGACGTGGCAGCCCGATCTGGTGATTACTGATTTGATCATGCCGGTGATGACTGGTTTCGAGCTGGCGAAACGCCTCCGCCAGTCCGCCTTCCAGCGTGATCTGCCACTGATTGCCTCCAGCGCTAGCGTCTCTTCGGTGGAACAGGGTGAGAGCCTCGCCGCTGGCTGCAATGCCTTCCTCCCCAAACCCGTAGACGGTGAAGCCTTACTCGCTTGCGTTGAGAAGTATCTCGACCTGACCTGGATCTATGACAAGCCGGTGACTCTAGCCCGTCCTGACCCCGCCCCGATTGTGACCAACCAATGTCAGTTCCCGCCGGTGGCTGAGTTGACCCAGCTCCAACACGCGGCGCGGATTGGGGATATTGCTTCGGTGGAGGCAGAAGCGAAGCGTCTTCAAGCCTTGGACGCTCGTTACTGCGACTTTGGGGAGCGCATCCTTCAGCTTGCACGGGAATTCGATGACCGCGCCATCCTGAAGCTGATTACTAGTGCCATGGCGTCTCCCACCACGGTATGAAAAGGTGAGCGGCGGGTTACGCCGGATCGCGGTAGGCTGGGAGCGAACTGGCCCGATATGCTAGAAGACAGTTTGCCCTACGGTCTCCAGGTTCAGTTCGTTTGGGTCATGCCGTTATGAAAAAATTTCTGCCCCGCCGGTTGCCAGCGAGTCTGGCTTTGGGTCTCACCGCACTCCTGGGAGGGTCGCTGCTGAGTCTCGGTACGAGTGCGATCGCCCCCACCGCTGCCCACGCCTACATCGCCCGCAGCGAGATTTCGCTCACTCGCCAGGGCACTGAGACCTACACCGCAATGCTACGTCGCGCCGAGGCGATCGCCCGTGCTGCTGCTCAGCGCAGTTTTGACAGTGATGTACTGGTGTCCTCAGTTTCAATCACGGTAGTCGGTCAAAATAGCGGTGCGATCGCCCCGGTGTTCCGCCTCGATGTCAACCGCAACAACTGGCGTCGCCAGCCCGATCCCCAGCAGTGGTCAACCTACTTTCCGATTTCCAAGCTGCTGTTGGGTTTTGAGTAGCAGCCATCGGCATCAAGGCGCGCGAATAGGCGATCGATAGTCGCTGCATCGGTTTTCAGACTTGAATGGGGCAACGCCGGGATTGGCTCGCGCTAGAGGCAGCTAATCGATGAACACATCCTCAGCATCGTCGATCTGCTCCCATTCGATATTGGGCATAGCGTCAAAAGCCTGGCGGAGGTGTTCTTCCCAGAGCTTGCGAATCTTGGCGAGGTAGGGCGTGCCCAGTCGCAGTTGCAAGCGGTGGCGAACGACAAAGCTATCGCGTTGGTACATGACAAGATTAACGGGCGGACCGACAGAAATATTCGACTTCATCGTCGAGTCGATCGAGAGCAGCGCGCATTTTGCTACCGCATCCAGGGGCGTTTCAAATGTCAGTGTCCGATCGAGAATTGGCTTGCCATACTTATTTTCGCCAATTTGCAAAAACGGGGTTTCTTGTGTGGCCTGAATACAGTTCCCTTGGGCGTAGATGAGGTAAAGTTTTGGCGCTTCCCCCGGCAATTGCCCGCCCAGAAGGATACTGCATTGGAAATCGATGTTGTCGCGCTCAAGCCAGGGGCGGTCGAGGTCTTGGATGGCGCGGATCTTGTCACCAATGTAGCGGGCGACCTCATACATGGTGGGCAGCGAGTGCAGATTGGTTTCTGCCGCACCGGCTAGATCGCGGTCGAGGCTGGTAAGGACGCTCTGGGTAATCGCCAGATTACCCGAAGTACAGAGCAGTAGTGCCCGCTTCCCAGGCTGTGAGTAGTCAAACAGCTTGCGATAGGCGGAGATGTAGTCAACCCCCGCATTGGTGCGCGAGTCGGCGGCGACGACCAGACCCGATTCTGTGAGAATACCGACGCAATAAGTCATCAGAGAGCATTGACCGCCAGTTTTGACCCATTATCCCTGATGGTTGGCAATGTCAAACCTGGAGTTGCTGTCCACAGGCGCTACAGAAGCGATCGCCTGCCGCAACCGGCTGTCCACACTGCGAGCAAAAGCGGCGCGTTGTCTGACCTTCACCCATGCTGAGTTGCATATCACCCATCTGCATCGTCATTGGCTGCATCTGCATGGACATATTGCCCATTTTCAGCGGCGGTAGGGGTTGCAACGGCTCTAGGGTTGAAGCAGCGGGAGCGGCGATAGGTTGCAGCGGCAAGACTTCCGCCCCACTCAGCTCCGGCGGCGTCGCTAGGGCTTGTAGTTGACCGGCTTGCAACTGGATAAAAGAGGGGCGATCGCCCTCCAATCGCAAGACAGCTCCACTGGTAGTACGGAATAATGTCGGCGGCAGCTTCCAGACGCCGGTGGCGAAGCTGCTGCTCTGCGACTGTTGCTGACCGGCATTCTGCGTCATCAGCGTGATTTGGGTTTGGTTGCCCTGCTGCATGATCTGAACCTGAGTGCCAGCAGCGAGGTGACCGACATAAGCGCTCATAGCTGAAAATCCTGATTGAGTTCACCCTACTCTCAGGGTAATCACATCCGCAGGGACTGAGAAGAAATTTAAGCTTTGGCTGGCATCTTTCCGTGCCTGGGGCGACCAATCTCAATCACCCGCCTCGAGTGGCGAACAGCGATCGCGCTATCGTAACAAGGGTTCAACAGTGTACGCCGGAACAGGACGAGGCTCAAGTGACGGGAACGGGACTCCCCAGAGACTACGCATCACGCCTGCAACAGTTGCTTCATGCTCAATGGCAGGCCGGCGAAAGCTACGAGAAGTTTGCCCAGCGGCTCGGGTTTAGCTCCGGACGCACGCTCAAGGCTTGGTTAGCCCTGGATTTTAAGATCGAACCCGATGCCCGCAAGCTGCGACAGTTCGCGCGCTACCTTGGCTGGCAATACTGGGAACTGATGCGCTATCTGGACACGGGACAAGCCCCAGAACCCTCTCAGAATCGTGCAAAAGCGATCGCACCCGTCTCGCCCCCCCCTGTTGTTGCCCCACCGCCCTCGCTCGCTGCCAATGCTGCTTTGCGCGGGACAGTGCAACAGTTGCGATCGCTCGTGGACACCCTGCAACAGTGGCTAGAGCTGCTGCCCAGCTCCCCTCCCCAGGTATCCCAGCCCCGCGAGGCGACCAAGCTCAGCAATGATCTAGCCACAGCCCCGCGCGATCGCGCCAGCATTCGCCAGCCCCGCCCCAGTTTGCCCGAGGCGATGACCTTGCCGCAGTTAATCGCCGCTTCTCTGACACGCTCCGAGATGAGCGAAAAGCGGCTCGCCGAACGCATTGACGATGTGGGCTACTACACCTCACGTGATTTGATGAATGCGGCAGTCTTCGCGGCGGTACAACAAGGTCAGCGCGTACCGGTCAGTGAGGCGGAGCTAGATGCGCTCGCCGATGTCGTTGACCGCGATCGCGACTATTTCACCGCTGACGAGTGGATGCGCGCCTGGATTGCCTCGATCTACCGGCGCGATCACCCAACCCCCACTGCCCCACCCATCACCGCGAATCCATCACAGCCGCAGGCTGACAGGACTTAGAAGGTTGCCAATTAAGTTAGAAAAATAAAAAATCCATCATTAAATACGCCGCTGTGCCGCCTCACCCTACCCCAAGTGGTTAATGACTGACCTTTAAACGTGCCATTTTGGCTAAAAACTACGCTGTGAAAGAGGCTTGAGCAAGAGATCCTGCAACTGATCAGTCAGTAGCATAGGCACAGCATCGCAACGCAAAAAGCGCCCCCTCGCGGAGGCGCTTCAGTCAAATCATGACGCAGCTAAGCCAACATCAGAATTGCAAGCCATCAACTAGCCGTTGATTTCAGGAGCTTGGACGCTCGCCAAATCCAGCGGGAAATTGTGGGCATTGCGCTCGTGCATCACCTCAAAGCCGAGGTTCGCAC
>JAAUTY010000026.1 GCA_012031265.1 Spirulinaceae cyanobacterium SM2_1_0
ACGGTCTCGACCACAGGAAACTTTGCTTTTGGCATTATTGCCAATGCTGGCAACGGCACGCTCAACGACGCGACGATTTCTGGCAATACGGTCTCGCAGGCAGGGCAGCATAGCGTCTCGATCTTTGTTATTGCAGGCGGCAATCTTTGTGTTGCGGAGTTTAGCGGCAATGTCAGCCTGAACCCAGGTGTTTTTAATGTCGGTAGCAATGATTTGAACTTTAATATTGCTCCCGGCGGGACGGTAGATTTTGTGGGCTTTGCGAATGTAACGGTCAACAATCCTGGCTTCGATGTCTTCGGGGGTGTACCGACAGGGACGCCGGGGGCTTGTCCGTAGCTGGGGCTGCCCCTTGACCAAGCTTGCGAGCAGTTGCAGCAGAAGCATGACCGACTGGGTTGAAATTTCGCCCACTGACCCGGATTGCACTGGGACTGTTCAGATTCATCGCGTGCTGCGGGCTACCCAGGCGCGGTTGCAGGAGCGATCGCCTGAAACGGCGAATGGGTGGAAAATTACGGTGATTTGCGGCTGATCGCCTTCTGCCCAAGCCCGCCTCGCCGACGAACATTGCTCATCGAACGCTGGGGCGATCGCGCCTGTCCAGTCGCCACAGTAGAATGTTGAGGTTATTCTTAACCTCTGAACCTAACTGCTGCCCGCCGTGATTGAGCGCTACACCTTGCCCGCGATGGGCGAAATCTGGACCGACCGCTACAAATTCAAAACCTGGCTGCAAGTCGAAATTGCGGTCTGCGAAGCGCAAGCCGAGCTGGGCTACATTCCAGCGGCGGCTGTCGAGGAGATCAAGGCGAAGGCGAACTTCGACCCGGCGCGCATCCTCGAGATTGAGGCTGAGGTGCGCCACGATGTCATCGCGTTTTTGACCAATGTGAATGAGTACGTCGGCGATGCCGGTCGCTACATTCACCTCGGCATGACCAGCTCTGATGTCCTGGATACGGCGCTGGCACTACAGATGGTGGCTAGCTTGGATTTGCTGCTGGAGTCGCTGGAAGAGCTGGTGCAGGCAATTCGTTATCAAGCGCAGCAGCATCGTTATACGGTCATGGTCGGGCGATCGCACGGCATTCATGCGGAACCGATCACCTTTGGCTTCAAGCTGGCTGGCTGGCTGGCAGAAGTGCTGCGCCACCGCGAGCGCTTAAACCAATTGCGTCAATCAGTGGCGGTGGGGCAGATTTCCGGCGCGGTCGGAACCTATGCCAATATCGAGCCGCGCGTGGAGACGTTGACCTGTCAGAAGCTGGGACTCGACCCGGATACGGCGTCTACGCAGATTGTGTCGCGCGATCGCCATGCCGATTTCATCCAACACCTCGCCCTCCTCGCCGCCAGCCTCGAACGCTTCGCCGTCGAGATCCGCAACCTCCAGCGCACCGATGTGCTAGAAGTTGAAGAGTTTTTTGCCAAAGGGCAGAAGGGTTCCTCGGCGATGCCCCACAAGCGTAATCCGATCCGCTCGGAGCGGATCAGCGGCATCGCGCGCATCATTCGCGGTCATGCTGTGGCTGCCCTGGAAAATGTCGCCCTCTGGCACGAGCGCGACATCTCGCACAGTTCGGTTGAGCGCGTGATCCTCCCGGATAGCTGCACGCTGACCCATTTCATACTCCACGAAACCACGAGCCTGATCAAAAATTTGCTCGTCTACCCGGAGAATATGCAGCGCAATATGAATGTCTACGGCGGCGTCATCTTCAGCCAGCGGCTGCTGCTGGCGCTGGTGGAGAAGGGCTTGAACCGCGAAGATGCCTACAAGGTCGTGCAAACCAATGCTCACCAAGCCTGGAATCAGCCGGACGGTGATTTTCGCGCTCTTGTCAGTCAAGACACGGCGGTGCAAAAGTACCTCAGCGCCGAGGAGATCGCCACCTGCTTTGACCCGCAACAGCACCTCCGCCACCTAGATGAGGTCTTTCAGCGCCTCTGTATCTGAAGTTACGAGTTCTGGGATTTTGAACTCTTAACGATTCGTGCCGCATATTCGCAATCCCCTGAGGCCGGACGAATGGTTACAGCCGCAATCGAGACCAAACCCTACACTGAACAGGAATACCTCGATCTCGAGCTCCAGTCGGAAGCGTGGCACGAGGATCGTGATGGCGCGAGCGAGGGGAAGTCTTAAGTCTGCATCAACTCCCCAGACTGTTCAGGCTGTGCCATTTCAATCAACTTCAAGATCGCTTCGTCTTCAAATTCATTGGCAAACTTAGTCACGCGCGCCGTGAAGGCCGTATAGCGCGGCTCCAGTTGCCGGAGGCGTTCGGCCTCTTTCTTAACGCCATCGATATCGCCAATCTGGGCTAATCGCTCTAGTGTTGCCAGCTCGGCGGCGGATGGTATTGCCATCTTGCTGTCGGTCGCCCCATTGGCTTTCCCCTGAGCTGATGCCACTGTTGCCTCATCATAGACCCATTCCAAGGATAAATGCTTTTCTAAACACTGGAGCAGGACGCTGAAATCGAGCGGCTTCGTGAGAAAGTCATCGCAACCGGCTTCGAGGCTGCTGGCGCGATCGCGACCGAGGATACTGGCGCTGAAGGCGATCATCGGCGTGTCTCGAAACGATGCCGACTGCCGTAGCTGGCGTGTGAACTCGATGCCATCGAGACCGGGCATAATCAGATCGGTCAAGATCAGGTCGGGCTGAAACTCGTTAGCCATTAGCAGCCCACGGTTGCCATCTTCAGCCGTAAGACAGAGGAAGCCGAGCGGCTCCAGGGCAGCCGCGAGAATCGTGCAGTTGACCTGACTGTCATCGACGATCAGTAATTTGCGGCGGTGACCTCGATAGCCAGTAATGCGATCGCGATCGCCGATTACAGACTGTTGCTGCGATTCCGTCAGCGGCAACGTCAGCTCAAAGAAGAAGGTACTCTTCTCTCCCAGAACACTCTCAACCTCGATCTCACTGTTCATCATCTGGATGATCTGCTGACTGATCGCCAGTCCCAAGCCAGTGCCTTGCGCTTTTTGACTGCTGGAGCCAGTCTGCTCAAAAGGCAAAAAGATAAGCTTCAATTGGTCAGCAGGGATGCCCACACCGGTATCCGCCACGGCGAAGCGAAACCTGGCAACAGGTGGCGATGTGTCAGCAGTAGCGTCGAGAAGTTGCACAGTGAACTCCACCTTGCCAGCCTCAGTAAACTTGATGGCATTGCCAAGCAAATTCAGGAGTACTTGCCGTAGCCGCTTTTCGTCAACGCTGACACTGGTATCGATCGGCAGATCGAGCTGCGCGACCAAGTTGACATCCTTCTGCTCGGCGCGCACGCGCGCCATCGCCACCACCCCATCGAGGAAAGAGGGCAAGTTCACGTTGCTGGGATAAAGCTCCATCTTGCGGGCCTCGATCTTGGACAAGTCGAGGATGTCGTTGATCAGGTTGAGGAGATGGGTGCCACATTGATGGATGACACTGACGCCTTGGCGATAGTAGTCGGGATCGGGCGCTCGCTCCATCAGTTGGGCATAGCCGAGAATGCCATTCAGGGGTGTGCGGAGTTCGTGGCTCATGCTGGCTAGAAAGTCACTTTTGGCTTGGTTGGCTGCGTCCGCGGCTTGTTTTGCCAACTGTAATGCTTGCGTGCGTTCCTTGACCTTGCCTTCGAGGTTTTTGGAGTAGTCCAGCAGTTGTGCATTCGCTAGGGCGAGTTGTTGGTTGGCGTCAGTGAGTTCCTGCTGTTTGTGAGCGTTGGTCGTGGCGATCGCGCTGAGCCAGAGCGCGGTCAGCGGTGATACGATCGGAATCACCCAACCGGTGAGAAACGCCAAATAAGCACTGCCAATCAGCAAAACCGTGAAACCAGCCGTACTCCACAAGGCATTGCCGCCGGGTAGTTTGCGTCGCGGCTGAGTCCCCAGCTCAATCAAAATCCAAATCCCAACACTGCCGCAGCCCGTCCAGAGCGCAATCCAGAGCGCTTGCGCGGAGCGCGGCCAACCGTGCAGCATCAGGCGTCCCTCCAGCGCGCCCCGCAGGATCTGGCTGGCAATGTTGGCATGAACGACGACACCGGGCGTCAGTTGGTTGGCGGCAAACCAGTTTGTGCTGTAGGGTGTGGCGAGAAAATCATTGGTGCTGGAGGCGACGGAGCCAATCAGCACAATGCGTTTACGCATCAGATCGGCTGGAATCTTGCCTGCTCGCACATCTCGCAGCGTGATCGTGGGGAAAATCTCCGTCGAGCCGCGCCAGTTGAGGAGGATCTGGTAACCGCCGAGGGCGCGATCGCGATAACCCGCCTCCCCGGATCTGAGGGGTGTAAAAACAGCTTTGCCCAGTTGCAAGATCCGCTTTTCAGCATCGATCGTCTCGAGGGCGAGGTCACGCTCAGCCAGGTAGGCGAGGGCGGTTCGCGTCGCCAGCCCGAGTTTAACCGCGTTGTCTGCTTGACTATCTTCGACGGAGAGGAGGGCGCGGCGGATTTTGCGATCACCATCCACCGCCAGATCCGCGAGACCCACTTGGTCGCGTTCCGCGAGTACAGGCGGCGGCTCCACGCGATCCACCGTGGTGATGCGCTCAATGCCAAAGAGATTAGGGGTGGTGCGAAAAATCTCGAGCAGTTCCTCGTGACCTGGTTCTTCAGGCAGATTCCGGTAAATATCAAGACCAATGGCGCTCGGTTCCTGAGCACGAATCTGAGCGATCGCCTCCGCCAAGACACGATCCGGGATCGGCCAATCACCCGCCTGTTTAATATCGACCTCATCGATCGTGACAATCACGACCTCCGTTTCGACGGCCGCTCGGGGTCGCCACTGGACAAAGAGATCGCGCAGTCGCCATTCCAGCAGGTCGAAGAACCCGACCAGATGCGCCGCTGTGACACCCACCGAAACGCTAGCGGCAATCATCAGGAGCAGCGGGTAGCGTTTGATCTGCGCTTTGAGGTTTAGCGTCATAACAGATTAGAAGCTGGCTGGAAGGGACGCGCAACGTACATCAGCACCCCCACTGACTGCGACTCAACTCGGTGGTATACGAGCCAACGTTAACATTAGCTCTTTCGCCAGACAGCAGCAGCAAGCCAACTGCTGAACTGCTGACTACTGCTATCTACCAGAATCAGCCAATCGCAAGCGATACCTATTCAACAATACCAATCAGCTCCGCCGCCGCTAATTGCGACAACTCCACCGACCCTAACAACTGCGTCCACGCGGCGACAAAATTGGCATTGGTCGGTTCGTCCATTTGCAGGTCAACGAGGATGGCAGCGCAATCGTACCAAACCCCGTTCGTCGCCAGAATCTCTGACTGCTGCAAGGGGGATTGTCCTGCCAAAGCGTGTGCCAGCTCAGAGCTGGGGTCAATCCGCCGCACCCAACCCTCGACGAAGGGAGTGTTGGGGGAGAGTTGACTATCGAGCTTCAGCGCAAAAATCCACTGGTAGTCCTGGTCGAGCGCTAGCGTGGGTGCGCTCTCAGGCAGCTTGAGCGCGACGATACCGGCCTCACCGGATACAGGGATGATCATCTGATAGTGCAGATTGCCTGCCTCGTCCTTGAGGCTGAAGACGGCTTGCCGCGCCGGCGAGGCTGGCAGATATACCAAGATGGTCGGGCGATCGCTCAGTGTGGTGCCATGGAAGCTGGCGGGCAACAGGGCCAGCATTGAGACCTGCTGGTCGCTGAGCGTGTAGGAACTAGGTGAGTGGGTGCGGCTACCACCCGCCGTTGTCTGCGTCGGTGTGCCGTCGTCCGTCGGTGGGGCAAAGGTGCTGCGAGAGCCGCCACTGGTGGTTTGGTCGGGTGTGCCATCACCAACAGGGGGAATGAACGTGTTGCGAGAGCCGCCACTGGTGGTTTGGTCGGGTGTGCCATCATCATCAGGGGGAATGAAAGTAGCGGCTTGACTGGCAGCAGGTAGTAGCGAGAGGATGCCACTCAGGCATAGCGACAGTCCGACTGTTTTAAATATCAATTTTTTAGTCTCCACGATTTGACCTCTGGGGCTGAGTGGTTGCACAACATCAATGTCAATCAGTCAAATGTCAATAAGTCATCGACCATAAAGCGCAGAGTGAGAACTAAAAACACCCAAGCAGAACTGTTGTGTGAATAGCTCTACTAAAAATAATACTGTGACTCACAGTCGATGACTACCTCCGGAAATTACGGACATTCATTTTGAAAAAGGTGGTGGCGTGCTCCGGAATACATTGACTAGGAGTCTCGAAGGTTGCTCCTGTCAGTTTTTATCTGGGTTTTGGCTGGAGGGCAAGTTAAAGTTACGATCACCATTGCACTCTACACTTATTTTTAGTTTCGTCATATTTTCAACAGTTTTTTTATCGATGCTCAAGTTGGAATTGCTGGCGATCGCCACGCTATCGTCTGGGTGCATCCCAAACTCAAATGTTCTGTTGCAATCCAGGGTAAATTTCGCCAACGCAACCAGCTTCCTGCCCGTGAGGGTAAGACAAGGTATCGCCTGCGTTGCGGCCGGCAGCCAAGATGGCGATGGCTGCCCACTTCACCAGCGTTGCTGCGAGGCTATCTGATCAGCCAGCCTGATTTGATGTGCGCTGAGTAGCAAAACTTCATAAAATTTAATGGTGTTTAACATTCTGTTGATCCGGCTAAGAGAGGATTATGAAAACTGCCATCCGCCTGCTGCTTGGTGCCTGCCTACTGGTTTTGAGTTGTTGGGCCGATCCGGCGATCGCGGCAAGCTCCGGTGCGATCCGTGCCTATGACGATGTTGTGATCACCGATAAAAGCTTTGCGGGCCAAAACCTGCAACAAGCTGAGTTCGCCTACGATAACCTCAGTGATGCCGACTTCCATGATGCTGATCTCCGGGGGGCTGTGTTCAACACCTGCGGTCTCGAAAACGCCAATCTGCGTGGCATTGATTTCAGCGATGGGATCGCCTATCTGACGCGCTTTCAGGGGGCTGACCTGAGTGATGCGGTGTTGACTGAAGCGGTGATGCTGCGCTCGACCTTCGAGGATGCCAAAATTGATGGAGCTGATTTCAGTTTCGCGGTTCTCGACCGCTTGCAAGCCAAACTTCTCTGCGATCGCGCTACCGGCACTAACTCGCAGACGGGTATCGCCACCCGCGAATCTCTCGGCTGTTCCTAGCATGGTGTGCGTATGGCTGACTCGTGCTCGCGTATGGCACTGGGCAGCTCACTGGTGTTTTCAGCCTCAGGGTTGGCATTGGTGATGGTTGCAAACCGCTAAAATTGCGTGCTGATGAATTACGAGCCGCGAACCGCGATCGCCGCGCCGCCGATAATCGTGAGACAGGCGATCGCCAGCCGCCAACTCGGTGCCGCCAGACCGACGAGCACGAGCAGCAGGGTTGAGAGCAGCGGCGCGGCATAAGCGAGCGTGCCCAGCAGCCGTATATCGCCGTGTTTCACGCCGTAGTCCCAGGTAAAAAAGGCGAGACCTACCGGCCCTAGTCCCAGGCCGAGGACAGCGAACCAAGCCGCACCCACCGGCCAAACGGTGACTTCCCAGAGCCAATGGCACAGCCAGGCGAGCAGCGCTGTCACGCCACAGAAGCCGCCAACGCTCGCAGTGGGGACGGCTCCGTAGCGGCGCGAGAGCACTGAATAGCTCGACCAGGTGAGGGCGCAGATGAGGGCGGCGAGGTAGCCGAGGGCGTAGCGCGCCTCGAACCACGTCGTTTCTCCAGCGGTGACCAAGAGGGCCGCACCGCCAAAGCCCGCGATCGCCCCGATCCCGTGCGACCAGCGCCATCGCTCGCCGGGGAGGAATGCGGACAACAATACGATCAGCAGCGGCCAGAGATAAGCAATCAGACTCGCTTGGGCCACCGGGGCGTGCTGGAGCGCGAGGAAGTAGAAGTAATGGTAGCCGAATAATCCGCCCACGCCGAGCAACCACACGCGCCCGGGCAGTCGCAACGTTTGCAAGGGTGAGTGGTCGGAGCGCCAGCCGACGCTCAGGCTAGCCATGAAAGCAATGCTGAAGGCGATCGCTGTGAGCTGGAAAGGCGGGATGGAGCCACTCCAGGCGGTGAGCGGCGCGAGTGTTGCCCACATCAGCACGGCGGTGAAGCCGATCAGCGTCGGCGATCGCCACCAGGGCGATCGCCAGGTTTCTGACGACCTAGAGTTCATCAAAGGCGAACTGCGGCATCAGTTGCAGGGTGCCCAAACCCAAGGTCTTTTCATCAAAGGCGGGGGCTTCGAACAGGGCGAGCATATCGCGGAGGCGGGGATTGCCGCGATGCGTGCCGGTCAGACCCATGGCGACGATCAAGCCGCAATAACCTTTGGTCTTGCGGAGGCGGCGCTCCCACTGCTTGCGGGCTTGTACATGAGTCGGGTCATCGCCGAGAAATTCACCGAAGAGATAGAGTTGACCCTGACCGGTTCGCAACAGGCCGAGATCGTAGATTTGACCGGCGATCGCATCTTCACCGGGATTGAAGCCAACGCCGTGCAGGCCGCCTTCGGATTCGAGGCGAGCGATCAGATCCTTGGCCTTCGGGCGCGAGGTCTGGATCATCACCACCGGCAGCCCCTCGCCCGCTGGGGAAATATCCATATTCTGCACACACTTACCCGGCTGCGCGCAAAGCATCTCGACCGCATCCCAGGGCAAGAAGCCCAAGCTCAAAAACGAGTTTTCGGGCACGAGGTCATCGCCGATCGCCGGGATGCCATCCAAAAATTCGGTCAGACTGCTCACCTCGTCGGCGTCCTGAGTGGCGATCGCCGCCATCTCGTAGAGTTCGGTCGCGAGATCCGGGAGGGTCGCCACCTCAATCTCTAAAGTTTCAGCCTCAGTGGTGATCGCGGCCGGGAGTGTGATCGGATAGCGATCGCGCAAGGCAGGGAAGCTATCGAGATCAAGGTCAGCCCCATGCGCCTGGAAAAACTGTAGCAAGGCTTGCAGCGCCGTGAAGACAACCAGTGCCTCTTCCTCATCCAGGGCGGGTCGGATGCCCTCGAGCGGGTGAACACTCCCGAAGACGGGTTCGACATCGTCCCAAGTCAGCAGCGACTCGCGCTCGCCTGTAAATTCCTCATCTTCGTCGGGCGACTCAAAATTCAGAAACCAGCAATCCTGGGCGAGAAAGGCCTGTTCGAGCTGTTCCAGATTGTCTTCGCGGACAATCGTGCTGCGAAAGCGCTGAAACGAATCCAGCGAACGATAGAGCAAAACGCCAAACTCTTTGCCCAGCATCCCCATCAACGAGACATAGAGCGTCTCAACATCCCAACGGTTGATCTGGATGGCAAAAATTTGGTGATCACCGAGATCGACCCACGGCTCGGCCTGCCAAATCGCAGCAGCGGTAGCCTGTAACAACTCCTGGTGTAGCTCGGAGAGCTGGGGCAAGCGCGGGCGGCTGAGGGTATCAAAACTGTGGAATAGCTCGTCAATAATCGGCAGATCCGGGACGTAATCGACCGCAATGTCCAAATCCTGAAGCGCACCGCGGAGGAAAAACTGAATCTCGCGATCACTGACAACAATTTTTTGTGGACGGGCCGGCTTGCCGGGGCTATTCGGTGCTTCGATCGCCCGGATCAGCGAGCGCACCATCGCCTCCAAGCCCACATCGGGGGAGACCACATCCATGACCCGCACAATGCCCTCGGTGCCATCCACCCAGAGGATACATTCGCTGTCCTCAGCCTCAGAGTCGGGGCTTACCGTCACGCCCGATAGCAACCGGCGATCACCCTCCCAAGTACTAAACGGAACCTGCGGAATGCGCTGCAACCGACGCAGGGTGTTTGCGGGCAAATGTGTCATGGAGCTAATGCAAAAGTGCAGTGCCAAAGCTGATCGCTCAGGCAAAACAGGTGAAAAGTTGGCAAATTGCCCCTACTCTAGCGGCTCAATTGACCCGAGGCAAATCCCGCGTCTGAGCCTGGGTTAGATAGATTCAATAACCAAGTGCCTCCAATGTAGCTAATTCTGACGGCAATTTGCTCCGGCAGGAAATTTGTAACATCGGGGTCAGTCCGCCAGCGAGAACGCGCCCGGCCGAACCACGCTAACATCGTTGCAACTGTGAGCCACGGCCCCGTGACGGGCAAGCTGAGGCGATCGCCACTGCATCCCCCTTCAGAAATCTTTATGATTGCAACCCAACGCCAGGTTGGCATTCTCATCTTTCCAGATGTTGAAGTACTGGACTTCGCCGGCCCCTACGAGGTATTTTCCCGCACCCGCCTCGTTCCTGGCATCGAGTCGCGCCGCAACGATGACAGCGCCCCATTTCGCGTCTTCACGATCGCGAAAACAGCAGCGACGGTCACCGCTATTGGCGGGCTGCGTGTCCTGCCGGACTACGACTTTGGCAATGCGCCGCCGCTCGATTTGTTGATCGTGCCCGGTGGTTTTGGGACGCGATCGCTGCTAGCTGATGCCGACAGCCTCGCCTGGATTCAGCAGGTCAGCCAGCAAGCAGCGCAGGTCGCCTCCGTCTGTACCGGCGCGCTGGTGCTCGCCAAGCTGGGGCTACTGGCGAACCAGCGCGCGACGACCCACTGGGGGGCGCTGGACTCACTGGCTAGTCTCGATGCCAGCATCACCGTCGAGCGCGATCGCCGCGTAGTGGTCGATCGCATCATCACCTCAGCCGGAGTCGCGGCGGGCATCGATATGTCCCTGGCGGTGGTGGAATCCTACTGTGGCAAAGCCGTGGCGGATGAAACCGCTCACTACATCGAGTTTCCCCGCCCAGCGGTGCCGGTTTAGAGGAGTCCCCCTTAGCAAGAGGGGGGATGGATAGAGTGGACAGCTTCCCCCTTAGCAAGGGGGACTGAGAGGGATCGGGCAATGGATAGAGTGGATAGCTTCCCCCTTAGCAAGGGGGACTGAGGGGGATCGGGCAGCCGCTATACGCTTTTTCAAGCGTAGGGAGGATTTAAGTCTTGGAGCACTCTTAGGCGTCAAGTCGCGCCATTGGCATAGTAGTCGCGCGTGCCTTTGGCATCCAGCGCCTCGCCCAGGCGGTTGAGCGCGTGGATGTAGGCGGCTGTCCGCAGCGAAACCTGCCGTTGACTGGCGATCGCCCAGGTCTGCTCAGCTTCAGCGATGAGGCGCTGTTGTAGTCGCTCATTGACCTCCGCCAGTGTCCAGTAGAGACCGCTGCGATTTTGCACCCACTCAAAATAGCTGACCGTCACCCCACCGGCATTGACGAGAATGTCGGGGAAGACGAGCTTGCCGCGCTCTTCCAAAATCCGATCCGCCGCCGAGGTCACCGGCCCATTCGCCACCTCGAAAATGAGAGCTGCTTGCACATCGGCGGCATTGGCAGCCGTGATCTGATTTTCCAGCGCCGCCGGGATCAGGATATCGACCTCCAGTGCCAAGAGTTCGGCATTGGTGATCGTCTCGTGTTCACCGAGGTTGCAGACCGTATCCGTGCAATAACCGGCCTTCAGCGTTTGGCGTGCCGCTCGGTGGCGGCGGATCTGACCAATATCGAGACCCTGCTCAGCGTAGATCCCGCCCTGAGAGTCACTCACGGCGACGACTCGATAACCCTGCTGGGCGAGCCGCTCTGCGAGGGCCGCCCCGACGTTGCCGAAGCCCTGGATCGCAACCGTCGTCTGCTCCGGCTGGCGGCCCAGCTTTGGCAGTAGCGCATCGATGACATAGAAGGCTCCCGTGGCGGTTGCGGTGTCGCGGCCCTGGCTGCCGCCGAGCATCAGCGGTTTGCCAGTGACGACGGCGGGGCTGGCTTGGCGCTTGATGATCGTGTATTGATCCATCATCCAGCCCATGATCGTGGCGTTGGTGTAGACATCGGGGGCGAGGATATCGACATCGGGGCCGATGAAGTCGGCGATCGCATCGATATACCCACGACTGAGGCGCTCCAGCTCCTGTCGCGAGAGCTGCTTGGGATTGAGGGCGATGCCGCCCTTCGCCCCACCAAAAGGCAGGTTGAGCAGCGCACATTTAAACGTCATCCAAAACGCAAGCGACTGCACCTCATCCATCGTGACGCTGGGGTGGAAGCGGACACCGCCCTTGCCGGGGCCGCGCGTGTCGTCGTAGCGGACGCGATAGCCCTGAAACACGGCGAGCGAGCCATTATCCAAGCGGACAGGGATCGAGACGCTGAGGCTGGCTTTGGGGTATTTGAGCCGCCGCAGCGCGTCTTCAGAAATATCGACGTATTGCAGGGCGTCGTCGAGGCGGGTGCTGGCGTCGGCGAGCAGTGAGGGCGGGCGTTTGGGGAGGGGGGCAACAGCAGTCATGAGTCTCCGTGAGCGAGTAATTCATCCCCAATCCAAATTTTTTGCCCCAAAAATAAAATACGCGGTGAGGGAGGGTTTGCAACCCTCCCTCACCCATATCGCGATTTTCGGGGTTCACGATCCGGATTGAGGATCAGTAACCAGGAATCGGTCAGCCGGGTGAGCGGGTTGAGGGGTCAGGACTTACGCAGTTCAAGATGGAAGACACTGTCGGTGGTGGCAGAATCCCCCCTCCCCCCCTTATCAAGGGGGGTGGCGAAGCCGGGGGGATCTTTCAACCCGCTGAAGTTTTATGCAGTGCGTCAGTCCTATGGGTTCCTTAATTCCATTAGAGTCGATTTTTTTGTATAAATTGCTACAGCTTTAAATTTCTTTAGCCTTGAGGGAGGCGATCGCCCACCCCCCGGAACTTTTCCCCGCCCCATCCCCGACAATAGAGACTAGTACCGTTACGTGAAGTTTTGAGTTCTCAATTTTGAGTTCTGAGTGCCGGGAATCCTGGGGATTTTGAATGGGCATCTCATTGCCGCCGTCCTGTACTAGTGCCGCTACGCGGAAGCCAAAACTCAAAACCCAAAACCCAAAACTCAAAACCCAAACTTACTATGCCACCCCTGATCGCCTCGCCTCCCATGTCCCCCGAATCAAGCCTGACTGAACACTAGACCCCCACTGCCGCCGCTACCCGGCTCTCCGGACAGTTGTGGGCAGTAGTTGAATATGCG
This sequence comes from Spirulinaceae cyanobacterium SM2_1_0, assembly GCA_012031265.1. Taxonomy (GTDB): domain Bacteria; phylum Cyanobacteriota; class Cyanobacteriia; order Cyanobacteriales; family Spirulinaceae; genus JAAUTY01. Next base: position 12,968 of record JAAUTY010000026.1, read on the forward strand.
ATTGTAAAACGATTGAATGTGAACAGCAGCAACTCCTAAATAGCCCCAATCCGGGGTTGCGGCGCGAGTAGTTGAACGGAATGGTCATGTTGGTTGCGCTTCTAGCGGTACTTTCGGCTTCGGCAGCGGCGGGGATGCGGATCGCACTCCCCCTGTTGGCGATTGGTCTATTGCAGAGCGATCGCCTCTGGAATGACATTCCCCTGCTGGCAGCGATTCCGCCGCGCGTAGTGCTCGGCGTGCTCACCAGTTGGTCGCTGTTTGAACTGTTTGGGTCGAAGCAACTACTGGGTCAACGCACCCTCCAGATTTTGCAGCTCACGCTCAGCCCGCTGGTGGGGGCACTGATGGCGATCGCCACCCTCAAGATCATCCACGTCGAGTTTGAACCCATCTGGCTAATCGCCGTGGTCGGCGGTCTCCTGGCACTCGTCCTAGCGCTGGTGCAGGTCGGCTGGTTTTTTCGGCAGCGCGGCCTGCCCCTCTGGGTCGCCCTGGGTGAAGATGTACTCTGTATCTTCCTCGTCTTCTTCGCCTTCAACGCCCCGCAACAAGGCGGCCTGATCGCCATGCTGCTGCTCTGGCTCGCCGCCCGCAGCTCCAATGCCTGGTACCGCTGGTATCGCCAGCGCGATCAGGAGCCAACCCGCCCAATATCACGGTAGGGGCAGGTTTGAAACCTGCCCAATATCACGGTAGGGGCGGGTTTCAAACCCGCCCAATATTTCAGATTCCCCCCCCGATTCAGCAACGCCAAAAAATTTTTTTGGCTGCCTACGGCGGCAATAGCGCGGATTCTCCCTGGCTCTGTTGTCGAAACACATCACGCTTCCCACGCCTCAATCCCTTATATAACAAGAGCCATAGGGATCACAATCAGCCCAACAGCCACGCACGCAAGCTGTCGGGCTGCGACCAGTAGACGACCTCGGAAAATTCGGCGAGCAAACTGAGGCGATCACCCGACCAGACGTCCGCATCGTCGTCGATCACCGAGAGGAAGCTGGCGGTCTGGCTGATTTTGATGCCGCGCAAGTCATACCAGGTGGCGAAGGTGCGGTCGGTGAGGGCTTGGGCATTGGTGCGGCTGCCGGTGCTGAGGACAGCGATCAGGGAGGTACGTTGCCGCGAGCGGGCGTAAAAATCGATGCGACGGCTGCGACCGGATGCGCCGGGGAGTTTGTAATCGCGTTCGTAGGAAATGCGCCATTCACCGAGCAGTTCCTCAACTTCGTCTTTGATCGAGCTGACGCTGCTGGTGCGGAAGGTGAACCAGAGGTCAGCGACCTGCAAGGCGGCTTGGGCGAGGCGCATCAGGTTGCTGGCAAGCGACTCGTTGGCTTGCAGGCGCGCGAGCAGCATACCGCGATAAAACTCAACCCGATGGGTAAGGCAGATGTCCTGAATCAGGCGGTCTTGTTTCCGGGAGCGGAATTTGGCGGCGGTCTGCATATTCAGCCAGCGATTGGTTTCGCCGAGGTCGCTGAGGGTCGTGGTGTCGCCATCGGTTCGCAGGAAGAGATCAAGGATGTCACCGTCAGGGTAGATATATGAGGTTCTAATCCGCGTGTAATCACCCACCTGGGAACAGGTGAACATCTCGCCAAGTCCGTTGGCTAGGAGGTCGCAAGGGGAGGGGGCGGTCATAGCTTAGAAGAGTTCTAGCTGCTGGGGCGGTGGCTCGTACATGATACCGTTGTGGGCAATGCGGGCTTCTTGGCAAAACTGTTGCCAGACGCCGACAGGATTAGTCGCGGGTTCGGTGATGTCAGGAGGGCAATAGGCTTGTTTGTCGCGCAGGGCTTCGTCCCAGCGATGTTTGTGAGTTTCGCCCACCGTTTGCCCGTTGGGATTGCGATGGTCTTTGCCAAGGTCTAAGCCATAGATCCGGCCGCATTAGCGATGAATAAGGACGTAGGTTAAGGTCTGGATCAGTTTGTTGTAGGAACCCTTGACAAAAATAGGGTAGCCCTCATCTGACTCGACGCTAACACGAAATTCAACAGTGGGAGCATGAGCAGGGTTTTCTACCCATGAAATGGGTTCATTGATTTGCTTGCTGGTATCGTGAAGTAGCGCCTCAAACTCGTCCTGGGTCATGCGGATCGAGGTGGAGAAGTCAAGCAACTTTATGATCGTCGCACGAACTTTTGAGCATGACAATCGCTTTATTTAGCGCCTATGAGCGCGGCTTGGCACTAGAGCGCCGGTACAGACCCCCAGTTTCTGCGCTGGGAAGCACGCAATCTCGTTCGCCAGCCCACTCAGCAACCGGGTTTCTCAGACTACTGAACCGATGCTCTCGGAGAGGCCGCAACCAGGGTTGTATACTCGGAGCTTTGCGCCCCTCACCTTCAGATAGGCGACGTGTTTTTGACAGACATCCCTAGCAGAAATTACCTCTACATTTTATCCCCTTGAACCCAACGAGACTGCCGATGCGTGCGACCCGCCAAGCTGACATCATCGCCATTCACCAGGACGATCTGCCCCAGTACAAGAAATCGGGCTCGGTCGTCCGCAATAGCTACTTTTGGGCGCTCAAGTCGATTAGCTGCTTTGCAGGCTATGAGCGTGATTGGGAGTTTGATGCCGAGGTTTGGTTGGCATTGAAACGGATGCTCTTGGCCTTTGCGGCGTCGGGCTATCTGGGTACCTCAGAGACCCAGCTCGAGTTCCCACCCGATACACCGATCCCGGATGAGTTGCGGGCGGTGGCCACCTGGGAGTGAGACCAAATCCTGTTCTGAGGCGATCTCTGCCAAAGACCTTACCAAGCCAGCCAGACCCAGTCGGTAGGGGCAGGTTTAAAACCCGCCCAATATCACGGTAGGGGCGGGTTTGAAACCTGCCCAATATCACGGTAGGGGCGGGTTTCAAACCCGCCCAATATTTCAGATTCCCCCCCCGATTCAGCAACGCCAAAAAAAATTTTTGGCGCCTACGGCGGCAACAGAAGGCAAAAAGGCAAGAGTGCAGAGGGCTAGAGAGTTCTGGGGCGCTCACACAAAACCCGAAAACCGACGATGCTGCTGCGGTCGCCGGGGTTGACGTAGTCGCGAATCGCCGCGCGACAGTACCACGGAACGTAGTCCCAGGAGCCGCCGCGAATTACCCTATTCTGCTCGCTGCTGAGCAACGATCGAAGGCTGTCCAAGTCGTTTTGATAATAATTCTCATTCTCTTCATCCCAGACCGCGCCATCGGCGTGCGGACGCTCGGTGTAGCTCTCATGCCAGGGATCGAGGCACCATTCCCAGACATTGCCGTGCAGATCGTGCAGCCCGAAGGCATTCGGAGCCTTGAAATAACCCACTGGGGTCGTCTGCTCACAACATTCTCCTTTCGGACCGTCATTGTCGGTAGAGCCAGCCCGATAGTTGGCTATTTCACTCGTCGCGGCAGGCCCAAAGTAGAAAGAATTGTTTCCACCGCCTTGCGTAAACCTGCACCGTGAATCAAACCAACATAACCAAAAAATTGGATTGTTCCACTACGGTCAGCAACGGTTACGTGGTGGACTTGAAGAATGTTTTTAGTCAAGATGAGCGAGCCAAGATTGTCCTTGAGATCGAACTGAAACAGGACTTCGTCCGTAAAGTCTAAGCGCTGACTGATTTTCTTCTGCAGCTCGCTTTTGACTTCAGTCATGCCGGGAACTTGACGCAGGCGAGACATCAACTGCTTAAGCTGGCGATCGGTCGATCCTGCGTTTGCTTCCGAAGATGCCATTTTCGGGTAAAGCATTCGCGCAATTCGGCGCGCAACCTCCGGGTCGGCAAAGTAGCTCGTATGTCCAGCTGGCGTCCCGGCGATCCCCGGCAATATATCGAGGGCGGACTTTAGACCAGGGTTTTGGTTAGTGAAAAACTGCACAGCACTCGATTGTGCCAAGCTGAATGCAGCCCCTTCTAGAGATTGCAACTCGCGCGTCAAATAAATGTCATCAACGTTCGTCAGTGTCGGTTTGACCGTTTTCAGTAGTGGCCGAATTGGATAAGCAATCAGGTCGGAGGCATGGACAAAGTTGAGCCAAGGAATTGCTGTCCGAGCGTTGTGGACATAGACTTGCAAATTGCGTTGCAAATCCTGCGGTGTCGTGCCCAATGTCATATTGATGAAGGCAATCGGCGAGCCCATTGTGACAATGCCTCGCAGTGCAATTCGTTCGCGTAGCAGCGCTCGGAAGTCGAGTGCAGGATCATCCGCCGCGAAACGATTAGAGAACAAAATATCCCAGAGAATGGCTGTTCCCAGGGAATGAGCGACGAAGTAAATTTCGCTTGCTGTTTGGTAGTGGTCTAACGCCTGCTTGAGCTTATCGGTCAGCAGCTTGCGAATCTGTCCGCCAGTCTTCGCATTCAGATAGCTGAAGGCATCGCCAACAAACTGCGAGAATTGACCTTGCCTTGTCTCTTGATAGCGGAAGTTTGTTTTGGCGTCGAAATCAGAATCCTCGCGCTCCCGATCGGCAAGCTCTTGCTCAATCTCCCTCCAGGTTCGCTCTGTTTCTCCCAAGTAATCGCCCCAGAAACCCTTACAAAAATCGGGAAATTTTTGCCCTCGCTGATTGAGAAACTGTTTTACGAGCTTCTGGAGCGGTTTGCCGTATTCAGCATCGCGAACTGCAACGCCGTGCATCAAAAAGACAAGTTTCGTCATTGGCTGACAAGGGTAATTTTCCAGGACGGTCAGGATTCGGGCGGGGCAGGCTGCGGCCAAAACTCTGGATCGAGGAGGACGGCGATCGCATCAGGCGCGGCCTCCGGAAATCGGGCCAGCGGCAACTCCGTTTCCAAAGCCGCTTGTTGGCGGGCTTCCTGATAGCTCGCCGCGAAAATCTCATCGAGATAAGGACGTAAGCTCGGCGAATCCTCAAGCGCACGACGGAGGCGGCGGCGATGCTCAGCGATGCTCCCCGCCCAACTACCGCTACGGCGTTCTGCCTGGTATTGCCATTTGAGCAAATGCAACAAGAGGACAATTAAATTACTTTCAAAGCGGCGTCGCTCGCGTTTGCCCATATCGGCGAGTTCTTCAATCAGATGCGCCCAATCGATGCCCTCGCGATCGCCCGCCGCCAACTGAGCGACCGTCTGCTCGAGCCACTGCAAATAGTCCGTGTCGTAGGCGATCGCCCGCTCCGGAACCGCTGGCGAATTAGCCGGATTCATGCCTTGTCCTCGCCGCTGCCCTACTCAATGTAGCCCAAGTCTCGCAAGCGCTCGTAGACCAGGGGATCGTCAAAATTGTCAGCACGATCGGGGGTTAAAACTGGCGCGACATTGTTGTTGTACGCCGTGAGTTGGTCTTGCAACCATTCCACCTGCTCCGGCAGAATATCGCTCAGATTCAGAGTCTCGCGCGGGTCATTCAGAACATGGTAAAGCTCGCAGATGTCGGCGGCGTCACCGCTGCCCTTGACCAAGAGCTTGTACTCATTATTCCAAACGGCGCGGGTCGGGCGATCGCACCCCCGCGCCCGCACCAGTTCCGGTTGCCGCTGCATCAGCAGATTGATCACATTCTGCGGCGGCACCGCTTCCGCAAAAACGGGGCTGGCATCCACCTCGCGGCCTAGCGCTAGGCTGAGCGTTGCTTCTGCCGGGGTCGCGCAACCCGCTGCCGCGAGCACCGTGTGGAAGAGGCGGCGGGTCGAGATGACATCATTGCAAACATTGGCAGCGGGGAAGGCTCCAGTGCGATCGCGCACAATCAGCGGCACCTGTGCCAGTTCGTTATAAATGGCATTGGTGTGCCCCAGCAGCCGCTTCTCACCCAAGTGCTCGCCGTGGTCGGCACAGACGATCAGCAGCGTATTGTCCAGCCGCCCACTCGCCCGTAGCCGCTCTAGGAAGAGACCGACCTGCTCATCCTGCGCCGCCACCTCGGCATCGTACATCCCATCCAGGGTCGCCTTGTGTGCGGCATTCAGCGGATCTGCGAGAGGAGCCAGCCAACCGTAGACATCGGCATTGAACTGACGCAAATAGCGCTGGGCCTGACGATCCTTGAGAACATGGGGCGCAAATTTTTCGATAAATCGGCGCGGTGGGTGATAGGGCATATGCGTGCCCATCAGGTTGATGAAGCTGAACACCGGCTGCTCGCGATCCGCACCGCGTCGCTGAATGTGCAGTTCTGCCGCATCCGCGAGGGACTTCGCCGTGTTGCCCTTGAAGCTCAGAGCCGTCTGCCAGAGCGGCACCAGCAGCGGCGTGAAGGAGAGGGCGAGCAGCGTATCATTACGGGCAAAAACATCTTGAGTCTGTTCGAGGGCGCTCGCCAGTTGGCGCTTGAACCAGGAACGGTAGCGATCCACAAAGTTGGCCGGAACCCCCGCTTGATTGGGGCGAGAGGTCAGCAAGCCGCTGTAGTTGAGAAAGCTGTAGAAGCCGCGCCGGAAGCCGTTATTGATCACGCCGACGAGGGGATTGTTGCAAAAAGCGGCGGTGAAGTAGCCGCCATCCCGCAGTCGCTCGGCGAGGGTCGGCATCTCGGCCGGTAAAACCGAGTAGGACTGCATCATCTGGTGGGTCGCCGGATAGACCCCGGTGAACATTGAGGCGTGGGAGGGAATCGTCCACTGGGCGGCGGCGATCGCCTGACTGAAGCGGGTGGACTCGGCAGCGAGGCGATCGAGCGCGGGTGAAGTGGGCGCTTCGTAGCCATAGCAACCCAGACGGTCGGCACGCTGGGTGTCGAGAACCAAGAGGATGATGTCAGGTGACTGGTTCGGCATACAGGCGTTGAGATTTCTTTTAGAAGTTCTCATGGTAACTCACGGCTCAAGTCCTGAGCAGAGGCTGAGCAGCGCCGCTAGTGCCGCTACGTGGGGTTTTGAGTTATGAGGTTTGAGTTACGAGGTTTGAGTTTTGAGTTACGAGTTTTGAGTTATGAGTTACGAGTTTTGGGTTTTGAGTTCTGAATGCTGGCAATACGGGCATCCTGCCGTCTTATATCAGGGCGATGCTGGCGGTTGATTGCTCGAGGCGGCTGGTGGTGAGATTAGGGCCGCTGCTCCCGCCGCTTGCCAAAACGTTGCTTCCAAATCGGCGCTACTGCGGAGCGCGCGGCGGAGCCATTCCAGCTTGACTGCCAATTGTTCCTGAGCACTCAGGCCCCAGTCCACGTCGCTTGCCCGCAGGCGCTGGGTCAGTTCGTAGAGGCAGATGGCGACACTCACCGAGAGGTTAAAGCTTTCGGTAAATCCCGCCATCGGGATGCGGGCGTGCAAGTCCGCTTGCTGATTCAGGGATTCGGACAACCCCCGGCGCTCGGAGCCGAAGGCGATCGCCAACTTCTCTGCCAGCGGCAATTGATCCAGCGTCAAACTATCGGCATGGGGACTCATGGCGACGAGCTGGTAGCCGCGATCGCGCAGGGCCGCCAGCCCCGCCGTGGTATCCGGATAGGGGTAAATCGTCAGCCAGCGCTCCGCCCCCCGCGACACGGTCTTGCTGGGTTCAAAGGGATTCGTTGTCTCAATCGCGTAGACATCTTGCACCCCAAAGGCCTCGCAACTGCGGAGCACAGCACTGGCATTGTAGGGCTTGTGCAAATCATCCAGAACCACAGTCAACCGTCGCGTGCGCCGTTGCAAGACGGCCGCCATTTTCGTCAGGCGCGTAGCGGTGACAAACTGGCTGAGATGGTTGACGAGAGCCAGGGTGGCGTCGGGGGTCATGGGGGGGCTGGGCGATCGCCCGCAGACATCAACGCGAGTCGATTCGAGCCGCCAGTCTACCACGCCCGGCTGGTCGAGCCGGGAAGTTGCGGCATCCCAGGGCAGGCACAAAACAATCGCATTTTGCGATTATTCCAAAAATGGTGGCCGTGAACTCGAAGCGTCTGCTAGAGCAGGCAAAACAGGGCAGCGCTAAAGCGATCGCGGGATCGCCGCAATATCTGCTAAAACCCGATGGTTTGCTCGTTGTCGCCGACATATAAGGGCGATTTTCTATAGATAGCAATCGATGGTGGTAAAGACACCCAACTGAGAAAAACAAATCCCTTACATTGAAAAATTAATGTGGAGCGTACCAGGGCGCGGCCACCCACGATGTCTAGGTCAACGCTTGAACGGTCTTCAAACTCAAGTGTCGCCTTACAGGGAGTGGGTCAAAGCTACAGAGCGTCAGAAAAGGTCTTGCAGGTGGGCCATGCTGCCCGGAGCAGCCGGTACTACTCATTAAGCAGCGCTAGAAGCGTGTGAAAGAGCAATGACAGTGATGTTGCGGGTCACCCCGAGCAACCAGATGCTTTACTAAGATCCCCATCACCCCGCGCTAGGATCAGTGCCAAAATAATTTGCATTTCCTCCTCCGATGGCGATGACCCACTATTTACATACGGCTCTTCTAGTAACCGATTTGGCACGGGCGACGGAATTTTATGGCGAGATCCTCGGTCTGCCGCCGGTCGAGCGCCCGCTCAGCTACGCTGGAGCCTGGTATCAGCTCGGCGAGCAGCAGTTGCATTTAATCGCCGCTGTGGATTATCAAGCCACGTTGCACAATCCGGCGCAATGGGGGCGCAATCCCCACCTAGCGCTGGGCACCTTGGACTTAGCAGCGGTCAAAGCGAAGTTGCTCGCCAGCGGCTATGAGCTGCAAATGAGTTCGTCGGGACGGGCGGCGCTGTTTACCCGCGATCCCGACGGCAATGTGATTGAGATCAGTCAGGTCTGAGTGCTCTGAGGCGTAATCCGCTTGGGGGGGCGATCGCTCGCGATCCCTCTTTCTGACACACTTCTTAATAATCGGACTCAGGAAACCGGAAACGTTTTAATCTGAAGGCTGACAAATCTTGATAAATGCGTTTAGGCATCAGGCTTTAGGCCATCACGCTTCAGATTGCGGTGAAGCCGCAGCCACTGACGCGGCGGTACGGCTCAAGGTTGGCAATGGTGGCCTGGACAGGGTCCGCAGCCGCTGTCGCTGGCAGCGCTTAATAAACTTAGCTGGGAGAGAGTTGAAATTATCATGAGCATCAAGGCAAGTGGCGGTAGCTCCGTGGCGCGTCCCCAACTGTATCAAACCGTCCCAACAGTGGCGATCGCCCAAGCAGAGCAACAAGATCGCTTCCCAGACATCCGCGAGCTGGGCGAACTCAAATCTTTCTTTGAGTCGGGGGGGCAGCGCCTCGGCATTGCTCAAGTCATTACTGACAACTCGGATCTGATCGTCTCGCGCGCCGCCAACCGTATCTTCACCGGTGGTTCGCCGATGGCATTTCTCGAGAAGCCGCCCGAAGTCGCAATGGAGCAAGACGTACAGCCCGCAGCGATTGGTGCCGGCAAAAGTATGCTGGAAGGCATGGCACTGGGCACGGTCACCTATGCTGAAAGTGGTGGCGGCGGCATTCTGGAAAGTATCCGCTCAGTCTTTCTCTCCACGGGCAATAAGATCGATATTCCGCCCGGTTTTCGCCCGATCAATATCGCGCGCTACGGCCCCAGCAACATGCAGAAGTCGCTGCGCGACCTCTCCTGGATGCTGCGCTACGTGACTTATGCGATCGTCGCGGGCGATCCCAACATCATCACCGTCAACGTGCGCGGCCTGCGTGAAGTGATTGAGAATGCCTGCTCCAGCGCCGCCACGATTGTCGCTCTTCAGGAGATGCGCGTTGCCGCTCGCAAGTATTTCACTCAGGACGAAGCCGCCCTGGAGATCGTCACCGACTACTTCGATATCCTGATCAACGAATTCAAAGCGCCAACTCCTTCTAATAAGCTGCGCCAGCGCCCCAGCGACGACCAGCAGGGCCTGCAACTGCCCCAGAGCTACTTCAACGCGGCAGAGCGTCGTCAGAAGTTCGCCATGAAGCCGGGGCTATCGACACTGGAGAAACTCGCGGCCGTGAAAGCCGCCTACCGACAAGTCTTTGAGCGCGACATCAGCCGCGCCTACAGCCAGTCGATCTCCTATCTGGAATCGCAGGTGAAAAATGGCGACATCTCGATGAAGGAGTTTGTGCGTCGCTTGGCGAAGTCGCCACTCTATCGTCAGCAGTTCTTCGAGCCATTCATCAACAGCCGCGCACTGGAACTCGCCTTCCGCCACATCCTCGGCCGCGGCCCCTCCTCCCGCGAAGAGGTGCAGGAATATTTCGCGATCATCTCCAGCGGCGGTCTGGCGGCGCTGGTGGATGCGCTGGTCGATTCGCAGGAATACGCGGACTACTTCGGCGAGGAGACTGTGCCCTACCTACGCGGCTTGGGCCAGGAAGCTCAGGAATGCCGCAACTGGGGGATGCAGCAGGATCTCTTCAACTACAGCGCCCCCTTCCGCAAGGTGCCGCAGTTCATCACCACCTTCGCCAAGTACAACCAGCCGCTGCCGGATCAGCACGTCTACGGTGCTGGCAACGATCCGCTGGAGATCCAATTTGGCGCGATCTTTCCGAAAGAGACGCGCAACCCCAACACCCGCCCAGCACCCTTCAGCAAAGACACGCGCCGCATCCTCATCCATCGTGGCACCCCGACTAGTAACCAGACTGGCAACCCCAAGGCACGCGGCGAGTTTCCCAACTCGCTAGGGCCGAAGGTCTTCCGTCTCGATCAACTTCCGGGTGGCAGCAATGGTGCCAGCGTCAAGTACTCGGAAAGCTCGACCCAGAAGCTGATCACTGCCTGCTATCGGCAAGTTTTTGGACGCGAGGTCTACTCCGGTCAGCGCCTGTCGGTGGCGGAGACGAAGCTGGAAAACGGCGACATCACCGTCCGCGAGTTCGTCAAAATGCTGGCGAAGTCGGATGTCTTCCGCAACCTCTACTGGTCGTCGATGTACGTCTGCAAGGCGGTTGAGTACATCCACCGTCGCTTGCTCGGTCGCCCTACCTACGGTCGTCAGGAGATCAACCGCTACTTCGACATTTGCGCCAAGCAGGGCTTCTATGCGCTGGTGGATGCGATCATCGATAGCGCTGAGTACACCGAGGTGTTTGGTGAAGATACGGTGCCCTACGAGCGCTATCTGACGCCAGCGGGGATGCAACTTCGCATGGCGCGACCTGGGGCGCTGAAGCCTGACTACGGTACGAAAGTGGAAGTCTCAGAGACGCCGCGCTTCGTCGAGCTGGGTCAGGTTTCGGGCGTGCGGACTGAGCCGGACATCCAAGCCCGGATCAGCCAAGGCGTGACGGCTCAGCGGCAACAAACGAAGGTCTTCAAGCTCATTGACCTCAGCGATAAGGTGGCGCTAAAACAGGCGATCGCCGCCGCCTACCGTCAGGTCTTCGAGCGCGACCTCGCCCCCTATATTGTCCAGGCGCAATTCACGGCGCTGGAAAGCAAGCTGGGCAATGGTGAGATCAATGTCAAGGAGTTCATCGAAGGCTTGGGGATTTCGGAGCTGTACATCAAGGAGTTCTACACGCCTTATCCGAATACGAAAGTCATTGAGCTAGGGACGAAGCACTTCCTCGGTCGTGCGCCGCTGAACCAGAAGGAAATCCAGACCTACAACCAGATCCTCGCCAGCGAAGGCATCCGCGCCTTCATCGGCGCGATGGTCAATGGCATGGAATACCTGCAAGTGTTCGGTGAGGACACGGTTCCCTACCGTCGCTACCCGACACTGCCTGCGGCTAACTTCCCCAACACAGAGCGCCTCTACAACAAGCTGACCAAACAGGATCGCGAGTTGGTTGTACCGAGCTTCGAGCCGGTGGTACGCCGCTAGCCTCAGCGCTATGCCGCGCCTGAGCGACGGTCTGTGGTTTCAGTCAGTTGAGAGCCTGCTGCCAAATGGCAGCAGGCTCTTATGATCAAGGAGGGAGTGCTGTTATGGGGGGTTTTGGGTTTTGAGTTTTGGGTTTTGAGTTTTGGGGTCTGGGTTTTGAGGGCAGACAATATGGGCATCCTATGGATCCTGAATGGGCATCTTATTAACAACCGCTACGCGGAGTTTTGAGTGGTGTGCTGGTGCTTAGCGATCGCCATCTGCTAGGCTGTAGGGTTCCCAGCGGCTGACGGTGTACTCGCTGGCTGCGATGATTTCCGGTGGGTAACCGAGGCGTTCAGCCATGCGGGCGTCGGTGGCTTTGAGGACATCAGCGGGCACGGCTGACCAATCGGCTCGGGTCTGCCAGCGAATCACCATTGTCACCTCGTCGGCTTGCTCCGGATTTAGCCAGACCTCTTTGCCCAAAAAACCGTCGTACTCCGCCAGGGTCGCCGTCCAAATCTCTGCGTCTGCCTGGAGAAAGCGATCGCGCTGCTCCGGCGCGATGCGGAATTGTAGCCATTCGATCACCATCGCTCTGCTCTAAACTCCTCAATTCTTCGGCCGCTGAACTTTCTATGAGCAATCGACAAGACACGTGCTAGGCTAATAAACCGTATTGGGCGGTTAGCTCAGCGGTAGAGCGCCTGCCTTACAAGCAGGACGTCACTGGTTCGAATCCAGTACCGCCCATTTTAAACAATCCTCAGCGCTGACGATGCAGGCATTACCAGGGGCTGCCAATCATCGTAAAGGCGCTCCAAAAGTAGGGATGTGACAGATCCATTTCACTGCCGAGGCGGGCGAGTTCCGGGAGTACGTCAAACCGACCCGCTGGCGAAACTAACTGCCCGCCCTCAAAGCGCGTTGCGCCCCGAATCAGCGCCAATTGCGCCTGACGCAGGGCCTCAGCTTTGATCGGCGCTTCCTGGAGTTGATCGTAGAAGTTGGTCATGAAGGCTAGCGTCCCGGAGTCACTGACATACCAAAGGCTGCCCAGCGCCGTTTTCACCCCCGACTGGACGGCGAGGCCGGCAAAGCCCAACTCAGCTTCGCGATCGCCCAGGGCCGTCCGGCAAGCACTGAGCACCAACAGCTCCGTGGGCGGCTGATTCAAGTTCAGCTCACGTAGCTTCGCTAATGACAGCCGACCGTTGCCAAACCAAATGAATGACTCATCGGTGCGGCCGGGTTGGAACTCGCCGTGGGTGCCCAAGTGGACGATGCCGTAACCTGTCTGGGCGCGCGCTGAACGCAGATTGTTCGGGGTGAACTCCTCATTGAGGAGGGATTCTCCCGGCCACAGCTTCTGGGTAATAATTTCTAGTTCGGCTGGAACGGCGGGTAAGGGCGCTTGGTCAGCAAACTCGGATGCACCCATCGCCAAGACCGACAGATCTTGCACGGACTGGTAGTTGGTGTCCGTCAGGGAGAGGCTCGGCATCAGACCCAGGCTGTAGCGTTCGATCAGGAACTGTTCGCCGTCATTGAGAGCCGCCATGGGGAGCGATCGCAACCCCGCTGTCAAAATAAACGCCAGATTCGTCACGCCCCGTTCCTCCAACTCGGCCTCAACTGGCGCGATCAGCCACTCGTAGAGTTGGCGAGCCGGCTGCCGGAAGGCATTGCGGCGACGCGGATTGGTGACGCTCCGACGCAACTGCCCGGCGACACGCTCGACATCGGCGCGGGTCACCCCTGGCACCAAGCGACGCACGGGCGAGCCGGAGCCGAACACGACCGCAATCTCGAGCACATCGTCGGGATTACCCGGCGGCCCGCCCTCCTCGCCCTGGCTGACGAGCGGCACGTCCCAACTGTGGCCGGAGCCATCGAAGCGCCAGAGTTCGCGGGAACCAATAGCGAGCAGTTGATCGACTTGGTTGGCGGTGACGGCGGGGGTGTGAACGCGGGGCGATGGATCGGGGGAGTAGGCGATCGCTGGTGCATAGCGAATGTAGACGATGGCAGGCAGTTCGCTGGTCTGCGCGGCGATCGCGCTCAACACCTGCTGCATATCGGTCAACGACACCGGCTGTGATGACAGATCACCAAAATGGTCGCTAAATTCTTCCGTTGCTTCTCCATCAAAATCCTCGAAGCCGAAATCCAGAGCGGTGCTGTCATCGAAAGCGAGGAAGGCATTGTTAAACCCATTTTCTGGATTATCAGGGCTTGCATTAAAGATGAAATCGCCACCCAACTGATCAAGGATGTCGTCGCCGACGAAGTTAATCGTAATTTCGCCCGCCGTGATCGAGGTAATCGTCTGACCATTCGGCTCCAACCGAGCATTATTCGTCTCAATGCCACCGGCAAAACCATTCAGCGTGGCTCCACCGATGGTCAGAGGCAGACCAAGTTCACCGCCGTTGTACTGAATGGAAATGAGGCCGCCGCCCGCATCACCCACTGCATCCAGCGTGTTCCCAGCATCATTTGTACCAGTACCCAGAACCGTACCGTTGACAAAGATAGAAATGTTACCCGCTGCAAAGCCATCTTCGTTACTGGTATCGATATAGTTGAATTCGATCGAGTTGAATTGCCCCGCACTACTACTGCCGGTTTCAGCAATCAAAGTGACACTGCCGGAGTTGCCGAAATCAGAAGATGTCTCAACAATGCCAAGGTTGATCTCAGCTCCAAAGATGGTCAAGTTCGCACCATCCGTCTCGATTGAGCTGTCATTCGGCATTGAGAAGACCCCCAAGCCGTTTCTGTCGGCGTCAGCATTGAAGATAACTGTGCCAACAAGGGTGACATCAAACTCCAACTCAACATCGGGGTCAATCACAATATCATTGGCGGCTTCGAGCCTCAGTGTCGAGCCGCTAAAGCCCTCAAGTGCGTCTGCCGAGATGAATAGCGTATCCCCGGGGGCATCATTGAGTAGAACTTGACCGTCGCCGACTTCAAAGTCGTCTGGTGAGGCGGAATCAACGATCCGGATATTGAACGGATCGAGCAGCAGGGTTCCCAGTTGTCCGGCCGAGGCGGTCAGATCGACATCGCCCTCAAAAATGAGCTGCTGTTTCCCGGAGACTTCCACAAAGCCGCCATCGCCGTCATTTTCGCCACCCCGGGCGCTGATCTCGCCCCAGAAGCCGGTTGCCTCGTCGGCCCAGAGGATGACACGGCCGCCATCGCCGCTGTCGAGAGCATCGGCTCGGATGGTCGAGCTAGCGTCAACGAGGGTGCGGCGGGCGTTGGGCACGGTGCCACTGCCCTTGTAGTCGCCGCCGACGAGGACTTGGCCGCCGCCGGTCGCACCGGCAGCGGTGATGGCGGCATCGAACAGGGCGACGCGATCGCCCAACACCGCGATCGCCCCCCCCGTGGCAATTGAACTACTCACATCCAACGATCCATTCACCACTGTCAACTCCGGCATGAGTTCCAGCACTTGACCACTCGCCGCGAGCTGCACTGCGTTTTCCCCAACCACCGTCAACCCGGTCGTGACATCGCTCCCCGTGAGCAGCGCGGGCAAATCCACAGGTTGGATATCAAGGAGTGCCCCACTGGGCGATCGCGGGGGGTCAATTTCCAAACTGAGCAAATGTCCTGGCTGCGAGAGCCTGACCAAACTGCTGCCGGGAACGGCGCTGAGGGTGATACTGCCGCCCGGTGCTTGCAGATGGCCCGTATTCACCACCTGACCGGCGAGCAGCGTCAGATGCTGACCCGGATTCACCGCCAAGTTCCCGGCATTCACCAGCGGCGCGGGTTGGCTGAGATCGAAGGCAAACTGCGACGGCGTACCCGTGAGTTGCGCCAGATCCAGCGCGCCCGTGGCTTCAAACCAGCCGCCGCCCGTGAAGCCGATCGCCGTGGCGGTGGTGGCAAAGAAGTCACCGGGGACGTTCAAGCTGGCATTGGCTCCAAACACCAGACCGGCCGGATTCATCAGGTAGAGATTGGAATTGCCGCCGGTGACTTGGATCAAGCCGTCAATGACCGACGCCTCGCCGCCGGTCACTCGCGCCAGGATATTGGCAATATTGGGCTGTGCGAGAAAGTTGGCGATCTGGCCTGCATCGAGACCGAACTGTTGAAAGCTGTGCAGTAGGTTCGCACCGGCTTGCGTGCCGCCGTCGATGTGAAACTGGTTGCCGTCGATCGTGATGACGGTACCGATGCCATCCGCCGCACTCGTGACTTGGGCATTAACTTCTGGTGATAATCCGGCAGTCGCGATCGCCCCACAACTCGCCAAGGTGATCGCCAACCAATGCCACCGATACTGCATAAACATTCGGGGGTTCAAAAAAATTCAGCCATAGGGCTGACGCTATTCTAAACGCCTATGCTGCGACTTGATAAAGTCAACTGAACAGCCGGTGAGCGGTCTGAATCCGGAATTGTCACCAGCGCGTCGCGGACTTTTTGATATAGTCAAAGGGATTTATGACGGCGACGACGAGATTGCTGGAGAGGAGTGCATGTCGGCGAGCGAAGAATTTCAGAAGCAACTACGAGCTGGCAACCTTGCCGACGCCCTGACGCTGGCGCTCAGTCAGGCGATCGAACTGGAGATCAAAACCTGGGTATCGAGCGAATCGACCGGCTCGGAACTGGATGCCATTGATCAACCCGCTCCCGGCTATGGTCTCCGCACCCGCATCAATCTGATCGACGGCGATATTGAAAACGAGGTCGGCAGCCAATTTATTGGCGACGGCCCTTACCGAGAATTGCGCGACTTCCACCTGCAACAAGTGCTCGAAGGTCGTGAAATTATTCAAAAAAACCTCGAAAATCTCCAACGGATGTTTGCCATTTTGGCGCAGGGGATGCCTCGGGCGGGCGGCGACAACCAGCCAGCGCTACCCAGCCGCAACCCCGACAATCTCGCTTAGTTCCCAGCGTTGGGTTGCCCTGTAGCTCGCTAGAGGTCTGTTCGCGATGTCGCCCAGCGATGATTTCCGCGCCGCGCTCCGTGCCGGTCAGCCCCAAGAAGCTTTCTTGCTGGCGATGAGCCGTGCGACTGAATTGCGGGTGACGACTTGGGTCGTGCCAACAGGACAGGCCGCCGATGCGAAGGGAGTGATCGCCCCGCAACCGGGACGACGCCTGCGCACCCACATCAATCTTTTGCAGGGCGATATTGAAAATGAAGTCGGCGATCGCTTCCTGCGCGATCGCCAGTACCAAGAGCTGCGCCAATTTCATCATCAGCAGGTCGGCAAGGGCAGCGAGATCGTCGCCCAAAACATCGAAAGTCTGCGCCGCCTGTTTAGCGTCATGCAAGCCCTCCACGGCTCTGATGCGTCCGCGTTCCTGGCTAACCCCACGCCGGACAAGCTGGGTACTCCCTCCCAAGCTGACCTGGAACCGGTCGAAACCCCCGATGCTGATTTGCCTCCGAGTGCCGACTGGACGACTGTGGCTGATCCCAGCCCACCACCATCCCCCGCGATGCCTGCCGCTGAGCGGGTTTCCCCCGATTTACCCGGCCCTGACCTCGTTATCCCCGACCCACCGGAGACGGAACTAGAGCCAGACGACGAGTCGTCTTCTTCACCGCTATCTGATCCCTGGCAAGAGCAGCGCGTCCCAGCCGAGCCGAGCATTCCGCCCCAGCCAGAACCAGCCGCCGCTGACGACGACGATCTCTTCGACTTTGAGGACGATGACGATGACGATGCTGGCGGCGATCGCGAGGATGCCGAGTCTGCGGCTCCAGTGGATGCGCCCCTGACCTTCAGTTGGGCCGACGCGGCCCCGGCTGAGACAGTGGTAGAGCAGGCGGGCGATCACGCCGCTGAGCCACCGATGCTCGCCCAGATCGAAACGGCGGTGGATGCTGACCTAGAAGCGCTCTTTCGTGATCTGGAGGAGCATGGCCCAGACGAAGAGACCTCAACCGACGCAACGGACGCGCCCGCAGCCGCCCCTGAGCGGAGCCAGCCCCCATCGCCGCCGCTCGAAGCCAGCCACGATGATTTCTGGGATGATTTCGTTGCTTTTGTCGAAGCCGATAGCCCTGCGGCTGAGCCAGCGGCGGCTGAGACACCCGGTGCTTTCCTCGACCTCGCTGAGAATGTGGATTGGGGTGAGTGGTACGCCGACGACACCCCGGACGACGCCACACCGACACCCTTGGCGACCGAGGCGCGGACACCGGCTGCTACCCCAGCACCGACCGAGCATTTTCCTACTGCTCGCGAAGAGGATTGGGAGACCTTTACTCCTGTCCCCTTTACACCGGATACCCGGTCGGCGGCTGAGGTGATCGCGGACAAACCGGTCACACCCTCCCCTGAGGCAGCCCATAGCGACAGTTCGGAAACTTGGGATGAGGACTTCTTCAGTGCTAATTTCCTAGTCGATGAACCGCCGAAAAGTTAGACCGCATGGATCGCGAAACCTGGGCAGCAAGCGGTGCTCAGACGCTTTGAACCTGAAAATTTTGTTGCTCATGCCTTGACCTGCCCCAACCATTCCTGCACGTTCATAACCTATGGCTAACCGCAATAACACAACGGCGATCACGGCAGCCGAACGGACTGAGATCGAATTGAGCGATCGCACCCGTGACCCTTTCAATAACTTCATTCGCTCGCTGGGCGATGTGCTAGTTGACATTACGGCGCTGGAAGTCAATACGATGGTGGTCGAGCGGATTACCGGTGATAAGTTCAACCCCTGGGAGACCTATCGCGATGTCTACATGGTGGATCGCGCCTATCTAGAGCAGCGAAATGTGCATCCCTCGCTGCATAACCAGTATTTATCGCTACGTCGCACTCTGGAGCTAGACTATGCCTTGCTGTGTGCTGATGCGAATTCCAGCCTCTTCAACCCAGCGATGCTTCACAATCCCGCCGAGCGGCAAGTGCTCACCAACCCTGATCTAGAAATTTCGGCGGCAACCACCCACCTGCCTGATCCGCTACACCCCACCGATGCTGATTCGCTCCGCATCATTCAACAGTTGCTCGACAGCAGCCAGTTTCTTCGCAACCTCCGCAAGGTCGGCGAGCTGAAGGCTTGCCTCGACAACCGCGATCGCAGCCTAGCGCGGATGGAGCAGGCGCACCCCGGT
The DNA here is from genome assembly GCA_012031265.1 of Spirulinaceae cyanobacterium SM2_1_0. Lineage (GTDB taxonomy): Bacteria > Cyanobacteriota > Cyanobacteriia > Cyanobacteriales > Spirulinaceae > JAAUTY01. The sequence continues at coordinate 31,751 of JAAUTY010000026.1, forward strand.
AGTAGCTCCCAGGCGATCGTCCGGGAAGTCCGCACCGACATGATCTACGCCCAGACCGTGATCCAGCTCGACGGCGACATCATCAATCGCTACAGCCAAGAAATCCTCGACCACCCCCACCGTGAACTGATTTTGCAAATTCACACCGAGAGCGTCGCGTCTGGTGAGCGCCAGTGGCGCGGTCTGCTCGGCTTCGTGGTCAACCTAGTGCAGGATGCGCTCGAGCGCGGCTCGCAAGCCGTCGCGCTGCTCCGCAGTGCCCGCTAGTCCGGCTATGCTTGCGAGTCCGCCGCCCGCCCTGCACCTCGAAAGCAGCATCCGCTTCGTAAAAGAACGGCTGTCGCGCCAGCGCACAGCGATTTGTGGTCTCAATTTTCATATCGATGCGGCGGAATTGGCGCAAATCGAGGCGGCTCGCGATCGCGGTCAGTCCCTCTATCTATCGGCACGTTTTTTGAGCGATCTGCGTGCCTACATTCTGTTTCCGCGCTGGGGAACGGCACCCCCCACTTTAACCTTCTCGACCTATTACTATGCCAGTGCCGAAGTGGGGGGTGAGCCGCTGGTTCGGAGTTCCATCGCCATCGACGGCGATGTTTTGCACCAGATTTGCGATCGCTGCCTCGCCGACCCCGAGCTGGCCCTGAGCCTGACCGGCGCGCACTACTGGCTGATCGACCAACTGCTCAGCCGCCTGCGGCTCGAAGCCCAGGCCGCCCTCGATCGCCTGACGCGGAGTTTGGCGATCGCCATCTTCCTGATCTGTGCCCTCAGTCAATTTCCACAGTGGCGACAACTCAATTGGCTCTCAATGCTCGGCAGCGCCCTGCTCACCTGGGGTTTGCCGAAACTCGCCCGCCCGCTGCTCGCGCGAATCTGGCCGCAGATACAACGCTGGCTGCTGCGCCAAATCCTCAATGGCTTGCTGTCGAACCGCGATCGCCTGCGCCGCCTCGCTCTGGCGCTGCTCAGCCGTCTCGATTACTGAGGGTTGTCATACTCTCGCCCAATTGGCGATCGCGCTGGAAACTTTTCAGGGTTGGGTATTTCTACGGTGGACACTCCCACTCCAGATGCTTCAGAGTTGGGTATTGCCCCTGTAGACGCTTTAGAAAACTTGTATACAATAAAGAAGATTACTGAAACCAGCCGCTAACGAATGGGTGTGCTAGTACTTGAATACTATCCCTCAACACTACATTCAACGCTCGTGTTGACCCCTCCACTCGCAGGGCGCTCACTAGCCTTCAAGCCGAGATCCCATCCGTCCATGCGTCGCAGTTGGAAAAATCAAAATCTAAAATCAACCCCTCCAGCGGTGAAGTCACCCCACGGTAGTGCCCAGTGGCTAATGTGTCCTGGTAGCAGAGGTATCTCCACCTAGAGCCAGACTCAGAATCATGCGCTTTTCCTTGACTGACCCCTTGCTATTTCAGGAGTTCTAATGCCAGAGTCGAGTGCTAGCCCCAGCCGCATCTTGATCGTGGACGACAACGCCCACAACATCGCCATCATCTTCGATGCCTTACAGGATTTGGGCTACGAACTGCGGATTGCACGCGACGGCCAGAGCGCCCTGACCAAAGTGAGCTGCGAGTCACCGGATCTGATCTTGCTAGATGTGATGATGCCAGGGATTGATGGTTTCGAGACCTGCCGCCGCCTCAAGGCCAATCCTGAGACCGCCGATGTTCCCGTCATTTTCATGACCGGCATGGGCGAGACGGCTGACCGGGTGAGAGGCTTTGCGGCGGGCGGCATCGATTATCTGGTCAAGCCGGTGCGTCTGCCGGAGCTGCGCGCGCGTCTGACCACACACCTCACCCTCAATCAACTGCAACGCCAACTGCAAACGCAGAACCAGGCATTGAAGTCGGAAGTCCAGCGCCGCCAGCAAGTGGAAGCACAACTGCGCGACTCCCAAAGGCTCCTGGAGCAAAAGGTCGCCCAGCGCACCGAGGAACTACGGGCAGCCAATGATCTCTTGGCGCAGAAGATTCAGGCGCTGCAAGTCGCCGAAGCTGACCTCCAGCAGACCCTCGCCACCGCTGAGACTGCCTCAGCCGCCAAGAGTCAGTTTTTGGCAAAATGAGTCACGAGTTTCGCACCCCGTTGAATGCGGTGCTCGGCTTCAGTCAGCTCCTGATCGATGACCCGGAACTGCCTGGTAAACATCGCCAATATGTCGAAATCATTGATCAAAGTGGTGCCCATTTGCTGCGGCTGATCGACGGTGTGCTCAGCTTCATCCAGTTGGAGTCTGAGCCGACGCTCTATGTCCCGACGAAGCTGGAGTTGGAGGCCTGGCTGCGCGACTTGCTCGCTCCTTTTGTGTCACAGGCTCGGGCGAAGGGTCTGTCCTGCCAGCTCCAGATCGCGGCTGACTTGCCCGCTTACATCCAGACTGATGCCACGAAACTGCAACAGATCCTCTGGCACCTCTTGGACAATGCGCTGAAATTTTCGAGCCAAGGCGGTATGGTTCTGCGCGTTGACTGGCAGGCGGAGTCGTTTGAGCCGGGCAAAATTCAGCTTGAGTTTGCCGTTGAGGATACGGGCGTGGGCTTCGATCCGGCTGAGCTGCAACGCTGGTTTGAACCCTTCGCGCAAACTCGCTCCAGTCAGCAACCCTCTGAGGGGACTGGCATCGGCTTGGCGCTGGCTCGGCGCGCGGTCGAGTTGCTGGGCGGACAGTTGCAGGCCGAGAGCACACCCGGGCAGGGCAGTTGTTTTCGCTTTGCGATCCCGGTCAAGGCGGAGACGGCACCAACTAATGATCGAGTGAGTCGGGCGATCGCGCCGACTTCTCTCGGTCTCGCCCCCGGACAGCCAGCCTACCGCCTGCTGGTGGCAACGCAGGCCGCAGGAACGAGTCGCCGTCTTCAGGAATTTCTGACGCCGCTCGGCTTTGCGGTCGAGATTGCCGCCAGTCTCGACCACTTGCCCGAGTGCTGGCAGCGAGTGCAGCCACATCTCGTCTTGGTCGAAGCGACCGCGACGGCTGGGGCGGCGATCGCCGCCTGCCAGATCCGAACCGCACCCGCCTCGCAGTGGGTGGCGCTCATCGCCGAGGACGCGACCGAAGATGTGACCGGTATAACGGCGTACTGTACCGCGACGCTGCCCCTGGCATGGCCGGAGCCAGCGCTACTGGACACGCTAGCGTCCTGTTTGGGCGCGCACTACCTTTACCGTCAACCTGAGAGTCGTGGGACGGAATTAGGCGTTCCGCTCAAGGCGGCCGATTTGCAAGGTCTGCCCAGCGACTGGTTGCAGGCGCTGTACGAGGCGACGATGCAGATTGATGAAGGGGAGGTGCGAGCGGTGGTCGCACAGCTCGGCCCCGAGCAGGCGCAATTACAACAGCAGCTCCTAGCGCTAGCGAATGATTTCCGCTTCGATCTCCTGTTGGAACTGATGCAGGGCGCGCTGCTCTAGGGGTGCGGTAGCTGCGGCCTGGGCGCTCAGACGGCGCGGCAGCCAGACACGAAACGTCGCTCCGGCTCCGAGTTGGCTGCTGACTGCGATGTGGCCTTGCATCAATTCCACCAGTGATTTGGCGATCGCCAATCCCAGTCCCGTACCGGAGTAGCGGCGGGTCGTCGTCTGATCGACTTGACGAAACTCCTCAAAAATATGCGCCTGCTGCTCGGGAGCAATGCCAATCCCCGTGTCCTGAACGCTGAGGCAGAGCCGATTACTGGTCTCTGGTGCTGCCGCAATCGTCACAGCGACCCAGCCGCGCTCGGTGAACTTGATGGCATTGCCGAGTAGATTCACCAAAACTTGGCGCAGGCGATCGCGGTCGTGGCAGACCTCCAAGTCAGTTAGCTCGGTGCTGAAGCGAAACTCTAGCCCCTTGTCATCAGCCAGCGGCTGCAACTCCGCCAGCGTTGTCTTGACCAACTGCCCGAGATTGAACGGCTTCAGCCTCAGTTCGAGGCGGCGGGCTTCGATTTTTGACAAGTCGAGGATGTCATTGATCAACGCCAGCAGTGATTTGCCATTGCTATGGATGCACTCTAGCATCTGCACCTGTGACTCACTCAGGGTCTCGGGATGCCGCAGCAGCACCTGCGAGAAGCCATTGATCGCATTCATCGGTGTGCGAAGTTCGTGCGACATGGTGGCGAGAAACTGAGTTTTTAGGCGAATCGCCGCCTGCGCTTCACCATAGAGTCGGGCATTGTCAATCGCTAGGGCAGCACGATAAGCTAAATCTTCAGCCAGCTCGAGGTCTTCAGGGTTGTAGTGACGCGGCGACTGCCCCCAGACGCAGAGGATCGAGCCGAGAATGCGATCGCCAATCCGCAGCGGCACACAGATGTAGGAGCGCAGTCCCAGCTGATCGAGCAACTGGCGCTGGCTGGGGGTCGGGGCAAAAGCGGCGATCGCCAGGTCACAGAGTTCAAAACAGGTCAGTGACTGACCGCTGCGAATCACCTGCGCGGTCTGCGGCGTGCGGTTCTCGCCCTGCAACTGCCAGACCAACTCCTCCTGGCTGGGATCGACATGGGCGACCGCAATCAAATGGGGGGCGCTATCCGGCACAGCGAGGTTGATCGTACACCAGTCGGCGAGCTGCGGCACGATCAGATGCGCCAGGTTCCGCAGCGTGGTCGCATAGTCCAGGGATGCCGATAGTAAGGTTGTTGCGGAGGCAAGAAAGTGCGATCGCGCCTCGGTGCGCTTGCTCTCGGTAATGTTTTGCGCCATCGCCATCCCGGCAAACACCGCGCCGCTAGCATCGGTCACCGGCAGCACATCCAGGCGGTAAATCGCCTCCTGCCAGTGGTACTCCGTGAGGCTGGTTACCCCAGCTAGCGCTTGCTCATAGAGCGGCGTGAGGAAGGTCGCCAACTGCTGGGGACCAGCCGCATCCACAGCACAGCCCGTCAAGGTCGCCTCCCCGACTAGCTCCGTGAGGGCTTCGCCAGCGGCGACGGTGTACCGCAGTTGTTGATCCACTAGGAATACCGCACCATTGGGAAAATGCTCAGCGAGGGTACGGTAGAGGCGCTCGCTGGTGCGGAGGGCGGCTTCGGCTTGCTTCGCGGCTGTCATGTCTTTGCCGATTTCCAGATTCGCCAGCGGCCGACCGCGATCATCGCGGTGCAAGCTCCAAGTACTCGCCACACTCAGGCGTGTCCCGGTGCGGGTGTAATGAATCAGCTCGCCCCGCCACTCCCCGCGCGCAAAAAACTCCTGTTCAATCGTCGCCAGTGGCGCGGGAAATTCCGTTCTCAACAAAACATGGACATTTTCGCCGCTCGCTTCGGCGGCGCTCCAGCCATAGAGGCGCTCGCAGGCCGGATTCCAGTAAGTGATGGCGTCGTTGAGGTCGCGCACGAGGATGGCATCATTGGCGAGGTCGAGCTGGGCGTAGCGCTCATACAGCAGTTGGTTGCGGGCGCGCAATTCGCCGTGGAGTTGATAGATCAGAGAACCCAGGGTGATCGCGATCGCCACGTCCACCACCGGCACCACCCAGCTATCGGGGGAGAAGATCAGGGCGATCGCCAACAACAGCAACAGCCCCGTCGCCCACCAAGGTGCAGCGTTGAGGAGGGTTTGCCTGAACAGTTGCCAGTCTCGCAGCGGGCTGGTCAGCTTCACAAACGCGCCCCGTTTCGGTTTTCCCATCCGTCACCCGTGAGGAAGCCAGAATTCCCCGTGCTTGACACTGCTAGCTAAAATAGCAGATATGTTTTGACACAGGTGCAGAGGTCGGGATGAATCTCGAACAAGACCGCCAGCAATGTCTGGATAAATTAATTTGGGCTACCAAGAAACTCGGCGTTACCGTTGACACATCGGAACTGTTGAAAATCGCTGACCTCATTGTCCAAACCATGAACGGGCCTTGGCGTTACTTCCACACCCCGGAACATATTTTTGAAGTGGGTGGCTCAGCAAATGCGATTGAAGTGCTGGCGGCCCTCTTCCACGATCTCGTTTATGTCCAGGTCGATCAGAGCGTTCACTTCAACCTGACCTACTACATTTCCCCCTTCGTCCGCGACTACGAGGAGCGCCTTTATATCCGCGAGGTTCCCGACTTGCCGGATGACCTGATGTTCGAGCTGGTCACTGACCTCTTCGACTTCACACCCGGACAGCAACTCTCGCCCACCGCCGGTCAAAATGAATTTCTCAGCGCCCTAGTCTGTGCCAAAGTTCTCCAACCGCTACTTGACCTCAGCATCCTGGCCCAGATCATCACCTGCATTGAGGCGACCATCCCCTTCCGACCTGAAAAAGATGGCATCTCCGCTAGTGAGCGACTATTCCAGCGCTTGCAGGCGGCGAATGAGCGCTTCAACCTCTGCCTAAGTAGCGTGGAGCAGGCCGCAGCGGTACAGCAGGCGGTACGGATGGCGAACCGCGATGTCGGCAGTTTTGCCAATCCGGTGTCGGCGCGCTTCCTGGATAACACCTGGAGTCTACTGCCAGAAACGAATCACAATCTCAAGAACACCAGCTCCTACACTGTTCACGACTTCCGCGTCGCCTTGCAGAAGATGGAAGGGTTCATGAATTTTCTGCATCCGGAAATCGTCTTCCAAGAATTTCGCGGTGAGCCAAGCCCTGATGCTTACCAGATGAAGCTCGAACTGGCGGGTCGCAATATCGAAATTGCCCGACTCTACCTCGGCAGTAAGCTGTTCACGATGGCGTTGCTGGAAGCTTTGTCGCGGCGCTTCGGTCGCGACATTCCCCTGTCTACTTTGATGGGCGAGATGAACCCGCTAGGGATTTCGAGCGATAAACTGGAGGATTTCTTGCCCGATGTACCCAACCGCTACCCGTTCACCAATGACCTCGAACGTGAAATTTTCGAGCTGTTGCAAAAGGGCCGCCACAGTGAATCTGACTACGACATCAAAAACTCGCCACTGACAGCCTTCATCGTCAAGGTCGTGGGTTTTGCGCGCATCCAGAGCCTGGTAGGCGCGGCGAAGGAATTTTTCAATGAAGAGCGATCGCCCGAGTCCTTCCTCGAACTCTGTGATGACGAAGTGGTGACGGCAATTATCCAAGCCCTAGCCCGCCTCTTTGACAGCCGCAAAGCCGCCCTGCTCAAACCCGCCCCGGCTTACGCTTAGTGTTGCGCCTGATTTGAGATCGGGCAAGCGCGATGCCAACCCCTGCTGACACCCCACCGACCGGCTTGCTGCTCCGTCCGCTCGCGCCCTACGAGGCGCGGCTGCTAGCGGCTTTGGCCTACTTCCGTACCGGGCGCGATCGCCCCACCCAAGCCCATCACTGCCTCTCGATGTACCTGCGCCAATCGGAAGCCCGGATCATGGGTGAAGTCGCCTTCTACGCAGAGCAGGCTGGGGTCACGCCGCGCGAGCTGCTGGAAACCATTTTTTGCGACCCCGATCAGGCTGACCGCTGGCTGGCGGACTGGCATTGGGGAGTTGCCCCCGTCGCCAGGGATGAACCGCAATGAATCAGTGTCCGTCATGGTAAACCCCGCCGCCACGGCCGACTTTACCGCTGCTACGACGGCCCTCGCTGCTAGCGACCCGGCGATCGCCCCGATCATTGCTCAGATCGGCCCCTGCACCCTCGGTCAACAAGCCAAAAGCACCGACCTGCTCCACGAACTCGCCGTCGCGATCATCCATCAACAGATCTCGCGCCGCTCCGCCGCTAGCACCCAAGCCAAGTTCCTGGCGCTCTATGATGGCGGGGCTACCCTGACGGCTCCCCGCCTCTTGGCGACCCCTGACGAAACGCTGCGCGCGGCTGGGCTGTCTCGGGTTAAGATCCGTTACCTCCGAGATCTGGCGACCAAAATCGCCGCTGGTTTGCCGAGCCTGACGGAGCTGGCGCGTCTTGAGGACGAAGAAATCATTAAAATCCTGACAGCAATTATCGGGATCGGGCGTTGGAGCGTCCAGATGCTGCTGATCTTTCGCCTTTACCGTCCCGATGTTTGGCCGAGCAATGATCTGGCCATTCGGAGCGCTGTCGGTCGCTTCCTGACCAGTGAGGAGCTGCCCAAGCCCAAAGTAGTTGACGTTTTCGGTCAACGCTGGCAACCCTACCGAACGGTCGCGGCCTGGTATCTTTGGCGCAGCATGGAAATCAATCCGTAGCCGCCAATCATTGGCTTGTTTTGGGAGCTTATTTCCGGACTGCACCATGACTGACTCGCCGCCACCGACGTCGGATCGCAATCGCTGGTCGCAAGCCTGGCAACAAGTCTGGGGAAAATTGCGATCGCCCCAATTGCCTCTCCTTGAATTACAGAAGCTAACGAACTGGTTCAGCGTCAGTGACGAGCAGATGGCTGAGATTCTGACCGGTGTGCGTGCCCAGTTGCCGACGACCGAGGCGCTCCTGCTCGGCAAACCGCAGGCGGGCAAAAGCTCGATCGTGCGGGGTGTGACGGGCGTATCCGCCGAGATCGTCGGCCAAGGCTTCCGGCCGCACACCCAGCATACCCAGCGCTACGATTACCCCGCTAGCGAAGTGCCGCTGATTGTCTTTACTGACACGGTTGGGCTGGGTGACATCCAGCAGGACACCGAGGCGATCATTACGGAGTTGCTCGCTGACCTCGAGCCAGCCAGCCAGCGCGCCCGCATTTTCATCCTGACAGTGAAGGTGAACGACTTTGCCACCGCTGCCCTGCACCAGATTCTCAGCCGCCTGCGCCAAGCTCAGCCTCGCGTGCCCTGTCTCCTAGCGGTGACTTGTCTGCATGAGGTTTACCCAGCGGCTGTGGAAAACCATCCGCCCTACCCGCCCGAGCTGCCGGAAGTCCAGCGCGCCTTTGAGGCGGTGCAGGCGGATTTTGCGGGTCTGTTTGATCGGGCAGTAGCGATCGATTTCACGTTAGAGGAAGATGGGTTTACACCGGTGTTTTACGGTATTGAGGCCTTTCAAACAGCGATCGCCGAGCTCCTGCCAGCAGCCGAAGCGGCCGCGATCCGCGAACTGATTGCTGGCGGCGTGGCAACCCAACTGGGTTCGCTCTACCGTGAGGCAGCGCGGCGCTACATTCTCGCCTTTGCCCTCGCGGCCGCCGCTCTCGCGGCGGTGCCGCTGCCGTTTGCGACCATGCCCGTGCTGACTTCGCTACAAGTCTCGATGGTGGTTCTGCTGGGACAACTCTATGGGCAGACGCTCGCACCGTCGCAGGCCGGAGGCTTAGTCAGTGCGATCGCCGGTGGCTTTGTCGCCCAGACAATTGGTCGCGAGCTGATCAAGTTTGTCCCTGTTTTTGGGAGCGCGATCGCGGCCTCCTGGGCAGCTGCCTACACCTGGGCGCTGGGAGAGGCCGCCTGTGTCTATTTCGGTGACCTCATGGGCGGCAAGACACCAGAATCGCAACGCATTCAGTCCGCCATGCGCGAATCGTTCCAGGCGGCCAAAGAGCGATTTCGGGATTTGCGGGGTGATCGCTCAGTCCCAGATGCTGAGCTGTGATTTGCGGCTAGGGCAAGGACAGCCCTGATTGCCTGACATAGCTCGTCTGAAACCCTACATGTGCAGTCGGATGCTAGCCCTAGGCTCGGTGCTGGCTCACTGAGCAGGCGATCGCCACCGCGACCCGACCCACGGAAAACAATATGCGATGATGGAGTGTGGTTAAGAAAAGCTTACGAGTCGAAGACCTATGACAGCTCGAATTGAGTTTTCGCGCGGCGTCGCCGAAGAAACAGTCCCGGACGTGCGGGTGACACGCTCCAAAAGTGGCAATGGTGGCACAGCAACTTTCTATTTTGCCGATCCGCAAGTGCTCAGCTCCGAGAGCACCGAAGAGATCACGGGGATGTATCTCGTAGATGAGGAAGGCGAAGTCGCAACGCGCGAAGTCAAGGGCAAGTTTGTCAACGGTCAGGCGCGGGCGATTGAGGCGATCCTGGTCATGCGCTCAGCGGACGAGTGGGAACGCTTTCTCCGCTTCATGGATCGCTATGCCGAAGCCAATGGCTTGGGTTTCAACAAGGCCTAGCGGCAATCGACGAGGGGTCTCTGCTGTTGTCGGTGGCGATCGCCACTCGCTGCCGCCGCGCTGCTTCGTTTTACGGCCATTGCTCCGCTCCAACCCGGGCTGAGTCAGTCGCAGCCTCGCCTAGAATAGGCCTAAATTTCACCAGTGGGTGACCGCCTATGTCAGATCGCATCCTCGACAGCGAACGACGCTTCCATGACCGCTGGGCCGCCGCTATTGACCTCGACGGCTTGCGGGTACAGGACTACTTCGAGGCCTGCACAGCCCCAGAAAATCGGTTTATCCTCCATCACCTCGGCGACGTGAGCGGTCAGCGACTGCTCGATCTCGGTTGCGGCGCGGGCGAAAATAGCGTCTACTTTGCGCAGCGTGGAGCGAATTGCGTGGCGACCGATCTCTCGCCGGGGATGGTGCAGGTGGCTTGCCAGCTTGCCGAGCGCCATGGCATCAGCATTGAAGGTCATGTCGCTAACGCCCTCGCCCTCGATTTTCCGGACAATAGTTTCGACATCGTTTACGCTGCGAATCTGCTACACCACATTCCTGACCCGCGTCTCGCGCTCAGCGAGATGCACCGCGTCCTCGTGCCGGGTGGCAAAGCCTGCTTTTGGGAGCCGCTTCGCCACAATCCGGTGATCAATGTCTACCGCCGCATGGCAACTGAGGTACGCACCGAGGACGAAACCCCGTTGGATATTCGCTTTGTGCAGTTTGTGCGATCGCGCTTTACCACCACTCACTACGACACCTTCTGGCTGGCGACGCTGTGGATTTTTTTGCACTTTTACCTCATCGAGCACGTCCATCCCAACGACGAACGTTACTGGAAAAAAATCATCCGCGAGCATGAGCGCCTGACGCCGCTCTATCGCCGCCTGGAGCGCGCTGATCGCCTCTTGAAACGACTGCCCGGCTTACGACGCCTGGCTTGGAATTTGGCGGTGGTTGCCATTAAGTAAATTTTAGAAATTTATAGTTCTTACTGACTTTGCGATTGCATCTTCAGACTCAGCAACGCCGATCTCGACAGGCTAATATTGTGGAGTTGGGTGCGGATGCGTCGATGTCATCAATCCGGGAGCGGTTGCTCTGCCGGTGAAGAGCTAGATGCAACTGTCGAACGGCCATTTTTCGTTGAGAGCGTGATGCTAAAAGTTGTCGTCGGTCACAGTAACGATCCAGACTCGCCCGCCGCGATCGCCGAAGTAATCGAGCAGTGCGATCGCGCCCTGGGCGACTCAGCTCCCCAAGCTGGCATCTTGCTCACTGCCATTGATTTTGACCATGCTCTGATTTTGCAGGCGATCATCGCGGCCTATCCCGGCCTGGAGTTGATCGGGGGCACCACCGATGGCGAAATCTCCTCCGTGCTCGGCTTTGAGCAAGATTCGCTCAGCCTCATGCTGTTCAGCAGCGATACGATCACGATACGCGCGGCGATCGCCCCGCAGATTTCCCAAGACTTAGATGGGTCGCTGCAAGCGGCGGTTGCCCAAGCGACGGCTGGTCTCGAGTCACCCATCGCCCTCTGTATCGCCTTACCCGAAAGCCTGACCACTAGCGGCGCGCAAATTGTCGCCAGCTTGCGCGCCCACATGGGTCAGGATGTTACCATTTGCGGCGGTCTGACGGCTGATCCGTGGGAGTTCAAACGCACCTATCAGTTTTGCGGGACGGAGGTGCATCGCGATGCGATCGCCTTCCTCCTGTTCTCCGGCCCGCTGCTGTTTTCGCACAGCGTCGCCAGTGGCTGGACGCCGATCGGCAAGCCAGGTGTGATCACCAAGGCGGATCAGAACATCGTTTATGAAATTGACCGCGAACCAGCGCTCCAGTTTTATCAACGGTATCTGAAAGCGATGGAGCCGTCTTCAGAATATCCCTTAGCTGTTTTTGAGGCGGACGACAGCAATTATTATCTGCGTGCTCCCAGTGGCACCTGCGATCTAGAAATTGGTAGCATCACGTTTTTTGGCGATATTCCTGAACAGGCCATTGTCCAGATCACTGAGGCGACGCGCGATCGCATCCTCGCCGCTTCAAAAGCGGCGCCGCAACAGCGATCGCTCAATACCCTGGTCAAGAACCGGCCGCCGCACTCTTCTTTTCCTGCGCGAGCCGCCGCCAGATTCTTGGCAGCCACACTCGAGAAGAGTACGAATTGACTCGGGCTTGTTTCGACACTTTATTGCCCAGTTGTGGATTCTATACCAATGGCGAGATTGCGCCACTAGAATTGCACGGCCCAGCCCGTTTACACAACGAGACCTTTGTCACCTTACTTTTGGGAGAGCGATAGTATGATCGCGCAGCCGACTGACCAGCCCCTCACTCTTCAGCAGCTCGAAAAAGAAAACCGCATTCTCCGCAAGAAACTTGAACGTGCTCAACAAACTTGCCAAGAGCTAGAGGCAACGAGCGAACGACGCGAAAAAATTTTGCGCCAGGCGATCGCCGAGCTAAATGATTCCCGTCAAGCTGTTGAAGAGAAGCGCCAACTCGAGCAAACCCTGACGGAATTGCGGGAAACACAGTCGCAACTCGTGCAAGCCGAAAAAATGTCCAGCTTGGGTCAATTGGTTGCCGGCATTGCGCACGAGATTAATAATCCCGTGAATTTCATCTATGGCAACTTGTTATACGTCCAGGAATATGTCAATGGTTTGTTAACCGTCCTCAAGGCTTATCAAAGCCACTACCCGCAAGTGGTCGCTGAAATTGCGGATCTAGCTGAAGAAAATGACCTCGATTTCTTGCAAGAAGATTTGCCACGTGTCCTAGATTCCATGAAAGCGGGAGCGGAGCGCATTCGCCAGATTGTGCTGTCGCTGCGAAATTTTTCACGGCTGGATGAGTCCGATCTGAAGGCGACCGATATCCACGAAGGACTCGACAGTACGCTCCTGATTTTGCAGCATCGCTTGCGGGAAAAACCCGGCTTTGCACCGATCACTTTAAAGCGTGAATATGGCGATTTGCCTCTGGTTTACTGCTACCCAGGATTGCTCAATCAGGTGTTCATGAATATCCTGAGCAACGCGATTGATGCCTTGAAAGCGAGTCGTGCTCAGCTTGAGCCGTTAGCAACCCCCTTAGCGCCTGAGATTGTGATTCAAACCTGCGTTCTGGATGAGCACTGGGTGGAGATCGCGATCGCCGACAATGGCTCAGGTATTCCCGACTCCGTTCAGCAGCAGATTTTCAACCCCTTCTTCACCACCAAACCGGTCGGGGAAGGCACTGGACTCGGACTCTCGATCTGCTATCAAATCATCACCGAGCGGCATCGCGGCAAGCTGGAATGTCAGTCTGAACTAGGACAGGGCACAACCTTCCGGATTCGGATTCCGATGCAGCAAAGCAATTAGGGGTTCTAAACACCGCGATGATTAGCCAAAACGGCGCAAGACTTGTTGGAGCGCTTCATCAGCCAGTGGCTTCGTGAGATATTCATCAGCACCCAGCATTGTGCCCCAAGTTTTATCGACATCCGTGCCTTTTGTGGAGCAGATCACGACCGGAATTTGCTTAGTATTCGGATTTGTCTTCAGTTCGCGACAAAACTCAAACCCACTCTGCCCGGGTAAAATAACATCGAGGAAAATCAGGTCAGGCTGCTTCTGAGCAACTTTAACTTGCGCTTCTTCGACACTCGTGGCGCTGACGACCAAGAAACCAGAACTTTGCAGACGGCGCGAGAGTGTCTCGCGATCCGTTAAGCTATCTTCAACAACCAGAACAGTTTTCATGAGCTTGACAAGGATTTCTCTAAAGATCGTAAGCGAACGGCAACGGATTGTCACAGAAGCACTATAACAAAACCCCTCCAGCTCCGGCTGTGACGGCTGACGAACTGCTGCAACCCTTTGGTCGCTTCGGGGTGCGCCTGGGATTGGAGCGCAGCCAACAATTGCTCGCCGTACTTGGGCAGCCCCAGCAGCGCGTGCCGATCATTCACGTCGCCGGGACGAATGGCAAAGGCTCGGTCTGTGCCTATTTGTCAGCCGTGCTAACGGCGGCGGGCTACCGTGTCGGTCGCTACACCTCCCCGCATCTGGTGGACTGGACGGAGCGAATCTGTCTCAATGAGCAGCCGATTGCTCGCCCTGTCCTGCTGGATTTGTTGCGCGCAGTCCGCGATGCGATCGCGCCGCAACCCGATCCCCCCACCCAGTTCGAGATTTTCACCGCCGCTGCTTGGCTTTACTTCGCGCGCCAGGCAGTAGATTTAGCCGTGGTCGAAGTCGGTCTCGGCGGCCGCCTCGATGCAACGAATGTAGTGGATCAGCCGCTCGTAACCGTGATCACCTCGATCGGATTCGACCACACCCAGGTTTTGGGCAACACACTGGCGGCGATCGCCCGGGAAAAAGCGGGCATCCTCAAACCCGGCCGCCCGGCGGTCATCGGCCCGCTGCCCCCAGAGGCGCAGGCAGCGGTCGCGGCGCAGCAGCAAGCGGTGGGCGGGCCGGTGATCTGGGTAGAGCCAGCCGTCCCCGTATCCGCCTCCCGCATCCGCTTCCAGCCCCCAGATCAAAGTGATTTGCCCTTGACGGCGCTGGACTACTCACTGCCGCTCGCCGGAGCGGTGCAGTTGACCAACTCAGCGATCGCGATCGCCGCCCTACAGGCCCTCCGCGTCCAGGGCTGGGCGGTGAGTGACACCACCATTCAAACCGGCTTAGCCAATGCTCGCTGGCCCGGTCGCTTGCAACAATTGCGCTGGCAACAACGGGAGATCCTGATCGATGGCGCTCACAATCCGCCCGCAGCGATCGCCCTGCGGCAGTACGTCGATGCTTGGCAAGAGCCGGTCGTTTGGGTGCTGGGGATTCTCAGCAGCAAAGATGATCGCGGGGTGCTGGCAGCACTGCTGCGACCGGGCGATCGCTTCCACGCAGTCGCCGTGCCGGATCACGCCACCATCGCGCCGAGTGAACTCATTGTTTTGGCTAAAGAATTGTGCCCGGAACTGGCGGACAGCCGCGAATATGCCAGCGTTGAGGCGGCATTGCTAGATTCAGGGAGGAGCGATCGCCTGGTGCTTTGCGGCTCGCTCTATTTGATCGGCGCATTTCTACACCAGATTCAGAATGAAGCTGAAGCGTAAAAGCCGCAGCTCCGAGTATGCGGATGGCGAGACTCGAACTCGCACAGCGTAAGCCACACGCCCCTCAAGCGTGCGTGTCTACCAATTCCACCACATCCGCAGGGGAAAAATTCACAGAAGTAAATTCTAGCACAAATTTCACCCTAGCTTCAAGCCAAGGAAAACTGGCGCTGCTTCTCCGGCAAGGTCGTATGTTCCGCGACAATGCGGCGAAACTCATCGCCATCCACCGTTTCAAGCTCCAGCAGCAGATCGACGAGGCGATCGACGAGCGGGCGGTGCTCGCGAATGATCCGGCGGGCTTTGATGTGCGCTTGGGTGACAATTGCACGGATCTCGTGATCGATTTTGGCAGCGATTTCCTCCGAATATTCTGAGCGCCCCCACTCATTGCCGCCTAGAAACACTTCATTGCCACTGGGCTGCTCAAGAGCGACCTGACCCAGCTCCGACATCCCGTACTGAGTGACCATGCGACGCGCAATATTGGTGATCGTCGCGACATCGTTGGTCGCGCCGCTGGTGACCTCATCATGACCAAATACTTCCTCTTCAGCGGCGCGTCCCCCCAGAGCCAGGGCAATGAAGTCCAGTAACCGTGCGCGACTGATCAAGCCACTGTCCAGAACTTCCTCGTCGGGAACCTGCTGCGAGAAGCCGCCAACGCCGCCCGAACGTGGGATGATCGTCACCTTATTAAGCGGGTCGGCATGGTCAAGCAGGGTGGCTAGAAGGGCATGTCCAATCTCATGGTAGGCGATCAGGCGTTTCTTCTTGCTGTCCAGCAGCGGATTCATCGACATCCCGATGGTGATGCGGTCGATCGCGTCTTCGATTTCTAGCATCGTCGTCTCGTCTTGGCGTCGCCGCGCTGTGAGGATCGCTGCCTCGTTGAGCAAGTTCGCCAAGTCCGCGCCCGAAAATCCCGGGGTGCGGCGGGCGACCAGTTCGAGCGAGACATCGGCGGCGATTTTCTTGGTGCGGGCATGAACCTCAAGGATGCCAATGCGACCCTTGCGATCCGGCAGATCGACATTGATCTGGCGGTCGAAGCGGCCGGGACGCAGCAGCGCCGTGTCCAGCACGTCGGGGCGGTTGGTCGCCGCCACGACGATGACGCCCGTATTGCCCTCGAAACCGTCCATCTCAGTCAGCAACTGGTTGAGGGTCTGTTCGCGCTCATCATTGCCGCCGCCGATGCCCGTGCCGCGCTGGCGGCCGACGGCATCGATCTCATCGATGAAAACCAGGCAGGGGGCATTTTCCTTGGCTTTGCGGAAGAGGTCGCGCACCCGCGATGCGCCGACGCCAACGAACATTTCGACAAATTCTGACCCCGAGATGCTGAAAAAGGGCACACCGGCTTCACCCGCGACCGCCTTCGCTAGCAGCGTTTTCCCGGTTCCTGGCGGGCCGATCAGCAGCACGCCCTTGGGGATGCGCGCGCCGATCGCGGTGAAGCGCTCGGTTTCTTTCAGGAACGAGACGACCTCGCGCAGTTCTTCTTTGGCTTCCTCAATCCCGGCTACATCGTCGAAGAGGATGCCGGTTTTGGCTTCCATCTGGAAGCGGGCGCGCGATTTGCCGAAGTTCAGCGCTTGACCGGAGGAGGCGGCGGAGCGGCGGAGGATGGCGATCGCGATCGCAAACAACAAGAACAGCAACAGAATATTCACCAACAACCCCAGCATTGCCGAGCGGTCGGAGGTGGGTTCAACATTGAACTCGACATTTCGCTCGCGCACCAAGGTCACCAGCTCGTCGTTTTCATCGAGCATTTCGACCTGTTGGCTGGGTTGGCTGGAGTCCGTGAAGGTCACCTCCGCCTTACCGGCTGCCGGATCGTATTCGATGCTGCTCACCTGTCCGGATTCAACGCTTTGCAATAACTGGGTGTAGCTGAATTCTTCGCGTTCGGGGGAGGCTTCTTGGGCGATCGCCGGTGCGCCCAGCCAGACATTGGCCGTGAGCAGCGCGCTCGCCAGCAGGTGCTTGGCGAGTGCAGCCGACCCACGACGACGGCTTGAGGGGGAGGAATCGCGATCTGAGCGGTGGGAGCGGTTATTCATGCTTAACGGCGATGCAAACAAGTTCAGTGCAAAATTGCGCCCGACAGGCAGTTTCTCTAGTTTAGCGCTGGTCGCCCGGAATGCCGGGTCGGTCATTTCTTCCGGTAGCGGCTTTCTTGCACAACATTGCCCAAGCCCTGGAGCGCGCCCCGTCCGATCAGACCAATCGCCTTGCCGACCACTTGGGTCAGGAGGTACACGACGCCACTGCCGAGCCAGGCAATGAGGCTCCGCAGACGCGGGGCGATCGCGTCGCGAGCTTCCCAGGCGATCGTCACCCACCAGCGCCAGCCTCGTAATTGTGCCAATTCATCGGCACGCGGCGCATAGATCGAGGTCTGCCGCAGTTGTCCGTCCTGTAGCGTGATCAGACGATACTGGCTCTCAAAAATGGCGCGCGGCTCTTGCAGGTAATAGGTTTGGCGGTAGTGCCAGGAGAGGTCATTGCGAAAGCGGGCAATCTCGCGCGAAGACAGGTAGGTACGGGCGTAGAGACTGTACTGGATGCTCTCGGCTTCGGCGAACTGGTTGAGCAAAAATTGCATCACGGCATTGGCAACCTGCACGACGAGGTGAGTCAAGAGTAATTCCGCGCGCGCCACCGCCTCGGGCGACTCTGGGCGATAGGGCACATTGTCCACGATCAGCGGTTGGTCGTAGAGCAGATGCGCCAACAGCTCCGGTAGCAGCGGCAGTCGGCTCAGCACCGTCGCTTCGACGGTTGGGAAACCGGCTACCAGCCGCTCGACTAGCTCGACTTCGGGAGTTTCGGGTGTGTAGTATTTCCCCGCAAAGGCCAAGGTTGTCGCCTGCCAGAGTTCACGACGGATCAACGGCTGTCGCTCGCGCAGTTCCTCGGCCGTGACGGCGAGGAATTGCAGCTCGGCCAGGAGGCTTTCCACTTCGCGGAGCGTGATGTAGAGCAGTTCTTGGCGCTTCTGGGGCTGTAAGATGTCGATCTCCAGGGGCATACCGGTACGATTCTGGCTCCCCAATTGCAGGCGGGTACGCAAAGCCTCGAGGCGGGAGGGGAGTCGGGCGGGCAAATTGGTCGGCAGAGGGGCGATCGCCCCACGAGCGGCTAACGGCGGAGGTGAGGGCGGCGGGGGTGACGCGATGCCATTAGCTGGCGGCACCGGCGTTACGGTCACCTCGACGGGTAACAATTGCCTGACCAGCCAACGCGCCGCCCGCAGTTCCCGCTGGCGGCCCCGCCAGAACAGCCAGTCCCAGTTGGTCAGTGCCTCGCGCGTCAGTTCAATCCCCACCTGCACCAATTGCTGCTCGATCTGGTCTAAGCTGCGGCGACGCAGGGTCAGCAGCCAAGTCGGAGCACGTTCTAGCGGTTCCAGCGGTTGAGCGGCGGTGGTCGCCAGCCAGACCGTTTCGCCCGCCAAAATTTGTTGGATCGCCGCAATGATCGCCTCGATGGGCTGACCCTTGGGACAGTAGCTGAAGCCGCCCAGTGCTTGCAGAGTGGCGATCGCCCCGGCATCCCGACGGCCACTGAGCAACAAAATCGGCAAATTCGGGTAACGCTGCCGCAGCGTTGCACAGAGGGCGAGCGGTTCGAGGTTCGGGAGCGGCGGCAAGAAGGGTTCGAGCAAGAGCAGCGTCGGCGGGCTACCACTCGCCGCCAAGCTGGTCAGACGGCTGGGCAGGTCAGCCCGCGCGACCTCAGCCGCAATTTGCCAGTTGGGTTGCGATCGCAAGGCCGCGCTCAATCCCAGGCGAAAGATGGGATCGTCATCGGCTAAAACCAGGCGAATAAGGCGCTCGCTCACCAGAACTAGAAGATTCGCGGCTCAACCGCGTCGCGGGCTGCTGGCTGACCAGCAAAGTCACCCCATTGTACCGACAGACCGCGACTGGCCCACTGGGGCGGTATGCAAGAATGAGCTGGGGCGGAGCGATCGCCGCGTTACCCAACCTTGGTAGCGCTGGTCACAGGCAAGGCGACCCCAGACAACGACAATACAGGCGGGGCAAGGGCGATCGCCTCCAAACCCAGCGGTGCTAGCGAGGATGCAGTCAGAGTATGGAAATTGGGGTTCCCAAAGAAATTAAAGACCAGGAGTTTCGCGTCGGCCTGACACCGGGTAGTGTACGCGTGCTGTGCGATCGCGGTCACCAAGTTTTCATCGAGACCGCAGCGGGTCTAGGCGCAGGCTTTCTCGACGCGGAGTACACAGCGGCAGGGGCCACGGTGGTGACTGACGCCGCCCAAGCATGGCAGCGCGAAATGGTGGTCAAGGTCAAGGAACCCTTGCCGAGCGAATACGCCTACTTACAAAAAGGTCAGCTTCTCTTCACCTATCTGCATCTCGCCGCGGCGCGATCGCTCACCGAAGCCCTGATTGAATCGGGTGCAACCGGCATCGCCTACGAAACCGTCGCCCTCCCGGACGGTCGCTTACCCCTCCTCGCCCCAATGAGCATCATCGCCGGGCGGCTCGCCGTCCAATTTGGCGCGCGCTATCTCGAAAAACAGCAAGGCGGGCGTGGCGTCCTCCTCGGCGGTCTGCCGGGAGTGCCGCAGGGACGTGTCGCCATCCTCGGCGGCGGCGTCGTTGGCACCGAGGCTGCGAAGATTGCGGTCGGTCTCGGCGCGCAAGTGCAAATCATCGACATCAATGTCGAACGCCTGAACTATCTGGAAACGCTCTTCGGCTCGCGGGTGGAATTGCTCTACAGCAATCCCAGCCAGATCGAAGCCACGGTTCGCGAGGCTGATCTGCTGGTCGGTGCGGTGCTCGTACCTGGCAAGCGCGCGCCGATCTTGGTCTCGCGCCAACTGGTCGCCCAGATGTGTCCCGGCTCAGTCCTAGTTGATGTGGCAGTCGATCAGGGCGGCTGCATCGAAACCCTGCATCCCACCTCCCACTCGCAACCCACCTATGTCGAGGCGGGAGTGGTTCATGTTGGCATTCCCAATATGCCTGGCGCTGTGCCCTGGACAGCGACGCAGGCACTCAATAACAGCACCCTACCCTACGCCATCAAGCTCGCGGATCGCGGCTTGGCGGCACTCGACGCCGATACGGCTTTAGCCGGCGGTCTCAATGTCCAGCACAATCGCCTCGTGCATCCGGCTGTGCGCGAGGTATTTCCTGACCTGGCTTGATGGCGGACGGGCTGGCTTCTCATCTTCAGTGACCGTCCGCATCAAGCATTTGAGGGATTGGAGAGATTGGCGAAGCTTGTTCCGCAAGCGCGTAGATCTGCCAATCTGGAATGCTCCCAAGTTGACGATTGGCCGGGTGGTTCTGGAGCTACGGGGAGCAAATACACCGCGCTGTCCGCTCGTTAGCCGTTTCTGGTTAGGCTAAAAACGAAGTTAACAGAACAGTTCAAAGGAGCGCGTGGCGGCATTGCAACTCGTTAATCAGAACCCCAAGATCGCAACCGTGAAGCTCTGGTGGGAGCGGGCGATCGCCCTCTTGCTGGTGACCAATTTTGCCCTCGTCCTTTTCAACTTGAGTTATCTGCCTTGGCGGGATCATTACCAGCAGCACCTGCTGCAACTCGTGCAGCGCTACGATAAAACCACGGACTGTTGCGGCTGCGGCAGGGTGCCGAGCTGGAATCTTGCCCTCAGTGATGCGGTGGGCGATCGCCATGCAGCACCGCCTTCCGAGAATACCCATTTAGTATTCCTAGAGCGCTGGTACAGAAACCGGGTTTTTACTCTGGAAAGCAGGCAATCTCGTTCCGCACACTGGCAAGCGGCGTTTCAGGCTAGCCTCGCCGTCAGACTTGGTGAGTGGGGAGCGTAGCAATTCTGGCTGCCGGGGCAAGGTGAGCGCTGTGTTCAGGGATTGGCGCTGGAGATTGCCCCCCGTTATGAGAAGGTGGTTGCTCTCCGTGCCGGTTGAGGAGTCGCTGAAGCAGCGGCATTGCCATGTTATTCTGCATTAATATGCAATTAATTTGCAATAGCTTTGAGCGCATAGTCAGAGCGTAATACTGCGAATAATCTGGATTGACAGGGAATGATCTCCGACAGCGCATGACAGTAACATCATCAGGCCAGAAGCAAAGTGCAGGTTTAACTGCTAGTAGTTCGCAACTGGGTCACTGGCTGGAGGAATACAGCGAGATTGCGGCGATCCTGCCGGTGATCACCGGTCTATTGGTGACGACGCAGTTGCGGTTGCGCGGCGCGAGTGCCTTGGCGGTGAACCTGGCGATCGCTGCCGTTGCTCGCCAAGTCATTTTGCAACTGAAACAGCAGACAGGAGCAGCGACCCAATCTGTCTCCGAGCCGACAACCAACGACACCAATCACCATCAAACCGGTGACGGCGACTACACAATTGTGCATTCCGTCCCCGGACGCATCCGCTTGCAAATTCCCCGCCTGCTCAGTGATGCCGCCTTCGCTCAGCGGCTGGAAAAATTGTTGCTCGACCAAGACATCGTGGTAGGGGTGCGCCTAAACCGAGCGGCACGGTCGCTTGCCATTCGCTACGATGCCGCCAATCTCACGGAATTGGAACTGGGAATACGCTTGCTGCAAGTCCTGGAGCAAGCCGAGCAGGGCGAAGTCAGCCCCTAATCCCCCTCGGTGCAATGACCTCATGGTGCAGTTCTCAAGCCCGAATTGGTCGGTGGGCGAACCCGATGTCGCCGCGCCGATGCCTAGCCTCGATCCCTGGCAAGTCCGCCATCACCTACCGGGACGGCTGCGCTTGCAGATTCCGGAGTTAGCGAGCCGTCCTACTTACGCGGCGGTCTTGAAAGCAGCGATCGCCCAGTTATCTGGGGTCAAATGGGTGCGGCTCAATCGTGCAGCCTGCTCGCTCGTGATTGGCTATGATCCCCGCATCGCCACGAGTGTGCTCTATGCCCAACTTCAAGCGCAACGGCGAGTGCTGGAGCAGACTGCTCACCCCCAGCACTGCTCGCTGGTCACCGCCGCTGCCCCGTTCATCTCGTCACCCGGAGATCAGGCGGACTGGGAACCGCAGACCGATGCCGCGCCGAGTGCCTCGGAAGAGGGTGAAACCTCGGAGCCATTTCACTGGCTCGCCTCGGGGCTGGCACTGGCGAGTCGCTGGCCACGCCTGCACGGGTTGCGGCCGCTAGCAACGGTCGCCTTGATCCTGGCGCTCTGGCCGATTGCCCGGCGGGCGGGGCAGAGCCTCTGGCGTGACCGGCGGCTGAATATTGATGGCTTGGATTTCCTGGCGCTGAGCCTGAGCGCCATGCAGGGAAAACGCTTGACCCCAGCCCTGGTGATCACGCTACATGAGCTGGGGGATGCGATCCGCGATCGCACCGCTCGTGCCACCGCCGCTCGATCAGCCACGTTGACCGATGCCATCGGTCACTTCGCTTGGGTTCGCACGCCAGATGGGGTTTTGCGACAAGTGCCCAGCGACCAAGTGGCAAAGGGCGACACGGTGGTAGTCTATCCCGGCGAACAAATCCCCGTAGACGGCACGGTGCTGAGCGGCGAGGCCACCGTTGACCAACAGGGATTGACCGGCGAAGCGATGCCGCTCGTGGCGCGGGCGGGCGACTATGTTTTTGCCTCGACCCTGCTGCGCTCGGGACAGTTAGCCCTGATCGCCGAGCGAGTGGGTCACCAGACCCGGGCAGCGGCGGGGCTGCGGTTGCTGACCCAAGCCCCGGTCTATGACACGCGCATGGCGAACTACACCGAGCGCGTCGCCGATCGGCTGATCATCCCATCGCTGCTGCTGGCGCTGCTGGTGCTGGCGGTCACGCGCGACCCGGCGCGCGTGGCAGCGATTCTAACGCTGGACTTCGTGACCGGTATTCGTGTCTCGATTCCGACCGCCTTTCTCGGAGCGCTGAACCACACGACGCGGCATGGCGTGCTGGTGCGCAGCGGGCGCACCCTGGAGCAACTGGCGGCGGTGGATACCGTGGTGTTCGACAAGACAGGGACGCTGACGCAAGGAGAAATTGTGATCGCCGCGATCTCCCCGATTCCGGACACCTGCTCGCCCGCCCGCCTGCTACAACTCGCCGCTTCGGCCGAGCAGCGCCTCACCCACCCAGTCGCCGCCGCGATCATGCAACAAGCCGAGGCCCTTGCTGTACCGATCTTGCCGCGCGATGACTTCGACTACGCCGTCGGTTTGGGTGTCAAGGCGCAGATTGAGGGGCAAACGGTCTTGGTGGGGAGTGAGCGCTTTCTTCGACAGGCCGAAATTGGCTTGCCAGACCGACCCGATCAGAACTACGAAACCCTCTCCCGCCTCTACGTCGCTTGCGAGGGTCAATTGCTCGGCAGCTTGGGCTACACCGACCCGCTCCGCCGCGAGAGTGCGCGACTGGTTGAGCTGTTGCAGCAGGAGTTCGGATTGGAGCTGCACCTGCTGACGGGCGATCAGCCGCAGCGGGCGATGCAAGTCGCGCAAGAATTGGGGATTCCGCTGGCGCGGGTTCATGCCGAGGCGTTTCCGGATCAAAAAGCCCAGATTGTGCGCGATCTGCACCGATCGGGTCGCACGGTTGCCTTTGTCGGTGATGGTCTCAATGATTCTGCTGCCCTGGCTTATGCGGATGTTTCAGTATCGTTTGAGCGGGGGGCAGACATCGCGCGCGAGACGGCGGATGTGGTGCTGATGAATAATGACTTGTTGGAATTGATCGAGGCGATCGCCATTGCTCGCGAGACCCGAGCGCTGATCGAGCAAAATATTGCTCTGGTGGTGATGCCGAATCTGCTGGCTTTGGGATTCGCGACGACAACTGGGCTAAATCCGCTCATTGCCACGGCGATTCACAATGGCTCGGCGATCGCGGCGGCCCTGAACAGCCTACGCCCGCTGGTGACACATCGGTTTGTGCCTAATTCTGTGATCAATTAATAATGCGGCGGCGGGATCGCTTATTGCTAATTACTAGCAGCAAGCAGGCAACCTATGCTAGCCTTGCGGCAGTTTGAGATGGTATTCTGTCAGCGTTACGGGATTGCCGATTGTGCCCCCAACACACGTCACATCCTGGGTTTTAGGCAGTTTCCAGCTTATCTGGACGCTGAGCGGAGGGGGATCAGCGAGCTAGGCAATTCGCTTCTTAATCAGAAGTTGATGTCAACTTAACCAACTGTTTCCGTCACGACCTCAATCAAGCCATGTCTTTCATCCATCTTGATAAATCAATCGTCTCCCTCCACTTCAAGGAGATCCTTGAGGATGGCAGCCCGATGGGAACAGTGGCCCTCTTCAGTTTGGGTGCGTTGTTGCTCGCTCCAAAGCTGGCAGCAACCTTGTCGGTCGCCCCGAAGTCAGTCGCTGCTGTGAGTGCTCAGCCGCGATCACCCTACCGCCCTCAAATGAGCCTGTCGGCGTGGGTCGCGCGGCAACAGCAGCAACGAGCGGCAATGGCTGCACCCAGCCGCTATGCCTCGCTCCGAATGCAGCCGTGCCCAAACGATAGCATCGCCGCCTAAGCATTATTCAGGCGACGCCAGATGGGGCAAGCTACACTCAGTTAGCGCAAGCACAATGGTAGCGGCTAGCATCCTCAGCCGGTTGATTGCGTTGAGTAGGTCAGTTCCGCATTACGCTTTTAGTCGGTGTTCGCTGGCTCCGAGGCAGGCGCGAGGATTGCGGGTGTTCCGGCGTGTGCTTCGGCCCGGGCTTCAGCCACAACGTCGGCGATCGCCTCCCCAGTCTCAGCGATCACCATCTTCGCCTTCTCAAAGGCTGTCACACTAGTTTTCAGGGTCGCTTTGAGTACCGGTTTCACCAGCGGCACGAGGATCGGGGTCACGGCGATCATGGCGGCACCAATGACCAAGGTTTTGGTGTTGGGATTCGCCATCAGCTCGGCAACGCGACTTTGCAGGCTAATCGGGGTGTGACGGGCATGATCGAACATCTTGTCGCCTCCATTTTTCCAGCGGGCCGGGCACCTGTGTAGATTTAGCCCAACTCTCATTATATCCTGACCAACTCAAGGATGGCGATCGCGTCTGCAAGGCACAAGGGAATCGCACGGCTTGCCAGCATCGCGCCAGCGACGGTTCAGTCGCCTCCCGGTGTAGCGAGTGAGAATTTTGTGCTGGCTGGGCTAATAATTTTGGGCTTTTCCGTTAAGCTTTATTTATAAATGTTACCGGTGCTGCTACAAACTAGCCGCTGAATTCCGTGTTGCTCCTCAACTCCAACAATCTGGGCGAGCAAGCGCTCAATAAGCTAGCAACTCTTGC
>JAAUTY010000141.1 GCA_012031265.1 Spirulinaceae cyanobacterium SM2_1_0
CGGCGGCAGGGCCGGTCGGGGTTCCGGAGCGGCAGCAGCGGCTGGTGGAGCCGGTGGACTAGCGGCTCGGCTCGCCTGCTGCTTGGCGGCTGCGATTTCGGCTTCGGTTTCGGCGAGTAGGGCGATCGCCGCTCCCACGGGCGCTTCTTGCCCTGCCTCAACCAAGATGGCGGCGACGTAGCCGTCGTAGAATGATTCAACATCCATGTCAGCCTTGTCCGATTCGACCACCACCACAGTTTCGCCCTTAGCAACCTGGTCGCCGGGGGACTTGACCCAGGCGACGATCTTGCCTTCGGTCATCGTGGAACTCAGCGCGGGCATGAAGATGTCGCGAATCATGATGGTCGAGGTATTTCTGAAACGGGAATGGTGAGTTGGGGCAAAGCTCTAGCATTCTACCGCGTCGAGGTCGGCCAACGAAGCTGGGCTACCCCTCTACGCTCGCAATCGTCAGTGACCCCAAACCCAACCCTCGCTTGCCCAGCGACCACTGCCGTCTTGCACCAAGTGCTTTAACTTTTCGCCTGAATGCCCTGGTTATTTCAAGCCAATCCCCGCTACAGTCGGATCTATGAGGCGATCGCCAGCCGTGACCAGATCTACTGGCTGGTGACCCGTTACGGCCGCGAAATCTTGCCGGGTGATCGCGTTGCCCTTTGGCTCGCCGGTCAGCAAGCGGGGGTCTATGCGTTGGGCTGTGTGCAAGCGCTGCCGCAGTATTATGACGTTCCGCCAGACTGGGAGATTTGGCTCGCGCCAGCGCGGGCACAGGCGCGCACCTACGTCCCGGTGCAACTGACGCAGAAACTGCTCACGCAACCCCTACTGAAGTCAGAGCTAGAGCGCGATCGCCATCTACAACACTTGGCTGTCATCCGCGTCCCACCCGGCACCAATTTCCGGGTGACCCCCGCCCAGTGGCAGCAGCTCCAGAGGAGCTGTACCGCTCGAGGGAACGACCATGACTGAGACTTACCGCCCCAGTGGTCGCCAGACGCCGATTAGAATCCCCTGCACCTCCACTTGGTCAGCCGCGACCTCAATCGTGTTGAAGTCTGGGTTGGCGGGCTCGAGCTTGACGACATCCGCGTGACGGTAGAAGCGTTTCAGGGTGGTGCCTTCGCCGGGGACATGGGCAGCAACGATTTCGCCATTTTTTAGCGTCGCGATATTGGGGTCGGCGGGCTGGCGTAAAATCGCCACATCGCCATCGCGAATCATTTCACCGATCATGCTGTTGCCGGTCACGCGCAAGGCGAAGCAGTTGGGTTCCTGCACCAGCGCGGAGAAGTCGAGGCGCTCTTGGACATCGGCATATGGCTCGACCAGTTGACCGGCCGCGATCGCGCCGCGAATCGGCAAGCCCTGACCGTCCGGATGCAAGATGCGCAATGTCCGCGCCTTGCCCTTCGTCCAATCGATGTAACCCTTGGTTTGCAGGCGTTCGAGTCGGCTTTGGATCGGGGCGGGAGATTTCAGGTTCATCGCCCGCATCATTTGGCGAATCGACGGGGCGTGCTGGTTGCTGCGGATATATTCCGCCAGCCACTCATACAACTCGCGCTGGGCCTTGGTGAGTTCTTCCATGACTGAGGTGGGCTATAGTAGTCCTAAAGTGAATGATTGAGACTGGCGATCGCATCACGCCACAAGGGTGTTAGAGAACCGCCCCTTCCAAGTTTAGGACATCAGTACTAAGAAAGCACGACTTTTCGGCAAAATATTGATTTTTTTCTGCAACGCTGCCCGCTGCCCCGACGCCGCAGCACATGGCACTGGATTCATTCAAGCATGAATGAATGGCTCGCTAGACCGATGTTCAGGCGATTGAGGGTTTGGGCGTGACTAATGGCTAAACGGATCGAGCTGTGATCGGAGCTCCTCGCGCAGACGGTAGAGCAGCGCATCTGGCTCGACCTGCGCCAGGATTTCTTGCATCACAGCACTGGGTCCCAGCGGCCCCCAGCTACAACCCTGTTCGAGATAACGCTGCGCCGCCTTGCCGACGACATAAGCGCCATAGCCCGCCGCACCGCCTTGCACGACTGCCGCACTGGCATAGGCCGTGAGCAGGCTGGGATTCTCCAGAGCACTGGCGGCCGCCGCCGCGCTCTTGCCCAACCCCACCAGGAGAGCGCTCAGCATTTCACTCAATAAAACACCCCCAGCGCTGGCGATAATCTTGCGCCAGAGGCGGCTGGCTTCGTAGCTGGTCATCGGCAGCCCGTAGAGGCGTGCCAGGGAGCGGATCAGTGCTAAGTCGGCGATCGCCCCGCCCAAGACATCAAACAAAGCAATCGGGTTGAGCGCGACGATGAGGGCTTTGTAGCGGGTGTAGCGGCGCAGCAGGGCCTCAGCTTCAGCTTGGCGCAGTTCCACGGTTTTCGCTGCGAGCTGGCGCTCGGCGCTCACCGCCTGGTTGAGGGCATTGAGCGCCAAGAGCGATCGCCCTTCGCGGTTCAAAATCGTCAACAGTGCCGCCCGCAACTCATGCAATTGTGGCGGCGGGGCTTCCTGTTCGTAGGTGACGCGGCCGTCCTGCCATTCGATCCGCACTGGCACCGCAGCCGGTGCTGCTGCGACGCAGACAATCTCGGTTGGACGCAGGGGAAGTTCGTGGTCGCCTGCCAGTTGTTGCAGTTGCGCGTAGATGGCGGCGCGATCGCGCTCAGGGTAGAGGTCGATCTTGTTGAATACCAAGAGAATTGGCTTGCTCTGCTGACGTAAATCACAGAGCGCTTCATATTCAGTCCGGGTCAAGTCCCCAGCGACGACGAAGAGGATCAGATCTGCTTGATGGGCAATCTCGCGGGCAAGGCGATCGCGGCTTTGCCCGTCGATTTCATCCAAACCCGGCGTGTCCGTCAGCTCAACCGCCAATTGACCGCCCGGCGGTGTCCAGCGCACGGCGCGCGGGTAGGTGGTGACGCCATGCAGCGGCCCAGTGGGCAGCACCGGCTCACCCAGCAGGGCATTAATGACGGCCGATTTGCCGCGACTGACCAGCCCAAAGACGGCGAGCCGCAACAGACCCGTCTCGAGCTGGTCGCAGGCGGCTTTCAGACTCTGCAATTCACGCCGCACCGCCGCTTGCAACTCCAAGCTCGGCGGCTGGCGGCCGTGGCGGCGGAAGCTGCCATACCAGTTCAGCGCTTGTTGCAAGCTCGCACGGGCCTTTTGATAATGCGCCTCTTGGTGGTCAGCGGTGGTCACAGGCGATCGCTACTCCAGAATATTTCTATTTCTATTCTGCCCTGCCTCCGCAATTCTCAGTTTGACCGTTGTGCAGGTTTGTGGCACTCCTCGCCTACGGAACCATAAGTTTCCAGAAATACCGAGGCGGCTTGCGTTGACTTCAGCTTTGAGCCAAGCATTCAGAGGCTTGGCACGGGCGGCAACTGAACGCTAGGAACTAGCGGTGCGTCAAGCCCAATTTGCCGGATGCTCAACTTGGCATCCCGTCGCCCTCATCCCCCGGCCCCTTCTCCCAATCCTGGGCGAAGGGGAGTTGGAAGTCCCTCTCCCAA
>JAAUTY010000142.1 GCA_012031265.1 Spirulinaceae cyanobacterium SM2_1_0
CCCTGGGCGAAAAAAACACACTTTCCTAGATTAAGTTTAATTATAGGCACCGGTTGTTTGGCCTTAAAACCAGCAGGAACTCTCCCAATTCAACCGCGTCAATAACCACAAATATAGTGATTTTGCTAAAAATCTAAATCGGTCGGAGCCGGGGAATTCCTACCTGGAATCTTCTCCCTACCCCCTGATGCAAATCTGATTTGCGATCGCTATAAACATCAATTTTGAAGGTAACCATGAACAGCAGACAACATTGGCAGCAAAAGACTGCATTATTTATTGTCCTGGGAATTTCTGCTAGTGCCATCACTCCCTTGCTCGCGCCCCCGGCCCAGGCTCAAGCTGGCACAAGATTTGCTGATGTTCAGGGAAGTTGGGCCGAATCCTGTATTAGCTCCCTAGCCCAGCAGCAGTGAGTTAGCGGTTATCCCGATGGCAGTTTCCGCCCGGATGATCCGGTAACTCGCGCTCAGTTTGCCGCAATGGTGCGTCAGGCTTTTGACCAGGCTCAGGTTCGCAATTCCGTTAATTTTGTCGATGTTCCCAGTAACTACTGGGCCTACACCGCGATTCAGGAAGCCTACAGCATTGGCTTTTTGACGGGCTATCCTGGCAACGTGTTTAACCCCAACCAAAACATTCCTAGAGCACAGGTGTTAGTTTCCCTCGCGAATGGGTTGGGCTACAGCGCTAGCGGTGTCGGCAGCACACTGCAAATCTACAGCGACAGCAGCAGCATTCCTGACTATGCTCAAACCAGCATTGCGGCTGCAACTCAAGAGCAAATCGTGGTGAACTACCCTAATACTCAAGTGCTAAACCCAAATCGCCCTGCTACTCGTGCAGAGGTGGCTGCGTTCATCTATCAAGCGCTTGTGAGTTCGGGTGAGGCGGTTGCAGTTTCCTCTCCGTATATTGTGGGTCAAACTCCGGTTGTCCAACCCGCTGTCAGAATTCCTTCTGGCACCGTGATCCCAGTCGGCTATAGCGATGCTGACAAGATTTACGTTGCGCCAGAGGAGCCAGATCCGGTTCCGGTGACGCTGTTAGTTGACCGGGATATCATTTCGGCTGACGGCACGGTGTTGATTCCCGCTAATAGTCAGGTTGTGGGTGAGGTACGAGTTACAGGAAATGGGGCACAGTTCTACGCTAATCAGCTAGTTCTAACTAACGGTTCTCGTTTAGCGATTGATGCAACCTCACAGGTTGTTACCCGAACTGAAGAGATTCGTCGAGGTGCGAGTGTGCGCGAAGTGATCACGGGCGCTGCGCTGGGTGCGGGTGCGGCGGCGGCTGTGGCTGGCGTGACGGGCGATCGCGCCATTGCTACTGAGGAAGTGCTGGGCGGTGTAGGGGCCGGGGCGCTGCTCAACTTCTTCTTGGGACGCGATCGCGTTACGCTGATTTCGATTGATCCCAATACCGACCTAGATCTGACGCTAAACTCGCCGCTAGCTCTGCAATAGCGTCAAGTGAATACCATTTCAGCCCCCGATACACCGCTGAAATGGCGCGAGAAACGTGCCTCTTGTAAGCGATTCAATGGAGGCACGTTTCTCTTCAATTTATTGTAAATCTAGCTGAATATTGCCCTGTCGCAAAATTTCCCAGCAGTTGCCCTGCCATCGGACGACGGTAGAAGGAACTCCCTGAGATGCTATTGGGGAAAGCTCAGATGGTTTTGTCTGAGACAGCGTTTGCTGTAGGTTATCTAATTCTGAGGGTGAGAGAGTGAGAACTGTTGGGAATTGGGCTGCGATCGCCTCCAACGTTTGCAGCGGAGGTTGTCCAGAAAGGTTGGCACTGGTAGTCGCAAGCGGTCCAGTCTGCGCCAGAATAGACGGGCATCGCGCAGTTTGGCACTCTAATGCCAATGGTCGTTGGGTCGGCTGGGTTGACGGCAGTAGGGAGGCGATCGCTAGCGGGCAAAACCAGCGTCAAGGCACCCGGCCAGTACCTTTCCGCAACCTGCCGCCAAATTTGTCTCTCCTCAGCGCTGCCCGCTGTAAACTCCCACAAATCTGAACTGTTAGCCGCCATCAAAATCAGCGGTTTAGTCTGGCTGCGCTGCTTGCGGCAAAAATTAGCGCCGCCCGATCGGTCGGGCTGCCAACGCCGGAACGGTGTCGGTCGGAAAGCTGATCAGCGATCGCCAGAGCGAGCAGCAGCAAGAGCAGGTCGAGGTCGGTCGGCTGATCGAGTCGACGCTCTCGCTGATCCAGGCCGTGCTGCGCAAGGATCACATCACGCTGACCGTCGAGCTCGGCGATCGTTCGGCGCCGATCCGCTGCCGGGCCCAGCAGATCCAGCAGATTCTCATGAACCTGGTCACCAACGCCCGCGACGCCGTCAACGAGCGCCACGGCTTCGACGAGCACGACGAGCGCAAGCGCATCGCGATCCGGGTCGGGCACGTCGAGCGCGAGGGGCGAAGCTGGGTCCGCGTGACCGTCGAGGATAGCGGCGGTGGGATCCCGACCGACGTGCTCCCGCGGATCTTCGATCCCTTCTTCACGACCAAGGGCCGGGACAAGGGCACCGGGCTCGGGCTGGCGATGTCGCACGGGCTCGCGAGCGACAATGAGGGCGAGCTCTCGGTCGAGACCAAGGTCGGGGAGGGGACGCGCTTTTATCTCGATCTGCCGGCGCTGTGATTCGATCAGGGCCGCGGCGTCGCCAGCTGGCCGAATTCGTACTCGCCCGCCGGCAACATGAGAATGCCCTCCCAGTCCCGACGATCCACGCCGAGCTCGACCTTGCCCGAGCTCGTGACGGCCGCGATCACGATCGTGCCCCCGCGCAGGCTCAGCTGGGCCGAGTAGTCGCCGGTGGTCCCATCGTCCCCGCGATACTCGTAGCGAACCGTGATCGGCTGCGTGCACGCCGGGACCCCGTCGCGCCGGCACACGACCACGCTCTCGGCGTCGATCGTCTCCCAGGGCGGCGGCTCGGCGTCCTCGTCCTCGAAGTCGGCATAGTCCCAGTTTCGCTCGTAGATGTGATCGGCGTATTCGATGAGCAAGAATTCCCCGGCGTCGTTGTTCTCGATCCGGCTGGTGAGCCGATCGACGTTTTGGTCGACCTCGCTGCCGTGCTGGCCGAGCGCGGCGGCTTCGAACACGACCCAGCCGGCCGCCGTGCGCACGACCGGATGCCAGCAGCGCATGATCCCGAGCTCGTCGATGTTCAGCACGCCGAGCCCGGAGTCGCCGGGAGTCGCGAGCAGCTCGCACTGTCCTGCGCCGCACAGCGACTCTCGGATGGTCTGCTCGCACATCGCCTCGACATCGCTCGGCCCCGTCGCGGTTTCTTGACTGCCATGTTCACGTCTCCGGTGCCTGCCCACGATCACGCAACCATGCAACGGCCACGCCCGTCGGACCGGACCGCGTGGTGTTCATCGCAGGCTGAACCGCTCTAGGCTGAGCACGCTGCGGCGTCGGAGTTGCAGGACTGCGCGTATGATGCCGAGTGTTTTCCCCGGGCTAGCCG
>JAAUTY010000027.1 GCA_012031265.1 Spirulinaceae cyanobacterium SM2_1_0
TTTATAAGTTTGACCCGATTGCTAAGTCAGGAGCCGGTTGGCGATCGCACTTCAAAGCCCAAGATGCTGTTAGCTGAGTCAGCCACATTCCCTCTACGCTTACTCTTCTTCGCCTTCAGTGGCTGGTTCCTCAACCTCTGCTTCTTCGGCTTCAGCTTCAGCAATGGCTGCTGGTTCCTCAACCTCTGCTTCTTCGGCTTCAGCTTCAGCAACGGCTGCTGGTTCCTCAACCTCTGCTTCTTCGGCTGCTGGTTCTTCTGGTTCCGCTACCGCTGTCGCTGCGGCTTCTGGCTCCGATGCCACACTGAGCGTGTCGGTTTCAGCCCACGAAGCCTCATAGCCCGCGAGCAAATCTTCGATTTCCATCGCGTCAGCTTCAGCGATCACCTGACCATTGAGGTTGATCGAGCAAACGAGGAAGCGGGTGAGCGATTGTCGGTGACCGCGCTTCTTGCGGGTTTTCTTTTTGGGGCGCATCTTGTAGACCAAGACCTTGCGATCGCGCCGATGACTAAGGATCATCCCCTCGATCGTCGCATCCTGGATGATCGGTTGACCCACCAACACCTCATCGTCGTGGCTGACCAGCAGAACTTGGTCAAGCGTGTAGGTCGCGCCGGGGTCAGCGGCGAGGAGTTCGATGTCATAGAAGCGGCCGGGTTCAACCCGCATCTGCTTGCCGCCGGTTTCAACAATTGCGTAAGTCATGAATTGCGTTCTCTTGGGTTTGCCGTACAGGTAGCTGAGCCGCCCTGCGATTGGGGACAAATTCGCCCCGCAGGAAACTCACGCGCCCTCCCAACAGTCAGGAAGATCAGCTGGAGTCGGGTTTACGTGGCATCGGCTCAACATTTGAGTGCTCGAACCTGATCCGAGCAGGTGTTAGACACGCGATCTAACATTATGGACAATAAATGTCGCGAATGTAAAGCAATTGCCATTCGTTATCCTGAAAGCAGCGCCAGCCGTTGTAATCCTACCTGTTAGCCCGGGAGCATCCCACTTTGGCGTTACGGTTCCCCTCATCCCCCAACCCCTTCTCCCAAGCTGGGCGAAGGGGAGCTAGAAGTCCCTCTCCCAGCTTGGGAGAGGGATTTAGGGTAAGGGTTTCCAAACTGGGATGCTCCCGTTAGCCCGACTCGCATTCTCAACTCGACATTTTTCCCTGCTAACCGCATTATGAATATTTTCTCGATTCACCTCCAGACTCGACTGTCGCGCCTGAGCGCCGCCTTGTTGCTGGGGGTGATTGCCCCTCTAGCGTTGGCTTCATCCGCCGCCGCCGCTGAGTGGTCGGCAGCAGACCGCACGGAATTTCTCAATCGTTGTATCAACAGCGCCGCCAGCGATTCCCGCGTCTCCGAGACGCAAGCCCGCAACTTCTGCCAGTGCGTGCTCAGTGGCTTCACCAGCAACTCGGTCTCTGACGCCGATCGCCAAGCCTTCGTCAACAATCGCTACGATGCCGAGAGTTGGCCGCCCAGTATCCGCCAGATCCTCCGCACCTGCCGCCAAAACCATGTCGGTCGCTAGGGGGCGATCGCGCGGACACTGCGACGACTCGCTGCTGCTGAGATGCGGCGATCAAGCTGCTCGCCCACAAATTCGGCCGGTGAGCTTTGCTGAGATGGCAACTAGCAGCGGCGGTCTACACTGAGTGGGAAGATCAGAATTGGGTATAGCGGACTCAGTAGCAGACCGGGGATAACGATATGTCTAGGCACCAGTTGATCGGCTTCGGTGTTGGCAGTGCTCTATTGCTCATCGGAGCCGCTTGCACCCCACCCCAGCCGAATGTTGGGACGAGTGAGATCCAGGAATTGGTCGCCCCCAATACGGAAGCGGGCACAGTTGGTAATCTGGAGCTGGGTCAGAGTGCGACTGGACGGCTGGCGGGCACTGGCGAATCCCCTGATGCTAGCTATCACACTTACACCATTGATGTCCCGGCTGGAACCTCGCAGCTCGTGATCAGAATGGATGCTGATGATGATTTGGATCTTGGCATCAAACATGGCTCACCGATCGAGGCGTATGGGGAAAATGCCGATTGGGATTTGAATGATACTTCAACGAACACATTCGCCACCTTGACGGTGAATAATCCGAGTGCCGGGGTTTGGTACGTTGACGTGATCAACTTGCTCACTTCTACTGAGCCGATTACTTATCGCTTGGAGACTGAGTAGCGATCGCCCTGCTTCTCAAGACGACACCCCCCTGAGCGCGCCGATGACAGAGATGAAGGGTGTCAACAGCTTGCTCATCTCGAGTGAACTCCTCGATCTCAATTGAGTTTGGGTGAGTTCTAGCTTGGTTCATCGGTTTGAGGCAATGGTTTGACCCTAGCCGCGACGAATCAATGTCGGCGGTCAGCGCTAGCTCGGCCGGTCTGTGCAGCAAATGTCAGTAAACAGCCATAACCGCCGCAAAATCGCTTGCAAATTCTGTCAAACTCGCTACAATTTGAACCTGCTAGCGATCAAGCGGAGTGACCAGTGGAGATATTTTCCAGCTCACGACTCGCTGCTGCCGCCTTTTGACCTTGAGTACCCTGCTTTTCAGCCCTATGGATTGCCGTCACATTCAATTCCGCGATCGCTCGGACTGTCTCGATCTCAGCCAGCTCCAAGCCTTGTTCAACCGCTGTGCCTTCTGGGCGCAAGACCGCCGACCCGAGGAGCTAGCGATCGCGCTGCAACATAGCAATCCGGTTGTCAGTGCTTGGGATGGCGATCGCCTGATTGGTTTTGCGCGGGCAACCTCTGATGGCATCTATCGCGCCACGATCTGGGATGTGGTGATCGACGCCCAATATCGAGGCGCTGGTCTCGGCCGCAAGCTTGTGGAGACGATCCTGGCACATCCCCATGTCCAGCGCGTCGAGCGCGTCTACCTGATGACCACCCACCAACAGCAATTCTACGAGCGCATTGGCTTTGAGGCCAATGCCAGCACGACCATGGTGTTCTACAATGCGGCGGCTGAACTCCTCGTCACGCCGGAGCGACCTGCGACGGTGCCTGCGGCATTTGACACTGTAGGCGCGTCAGCGGCTCGCTAGCATCGCGATCCGGCTGCTGCACGATCTCCAAGTTGCCTCCCAGGCGCTCAATCAGCTTCTGGCTGAACAGCAGGCTAATGCCGCGCGAGGGGGCTTGGCGAGTGCGAAATTGTTCGCGTGCTAGCTCCGGTGAGGGGGGCGGCACTTGGGCGAGGAGGTCGGCGGGTTCGCTCCAGACGGCTGTGGGCGAGCAGAGATCGAGCCAGATCTGCACGAGCGGTTGGTCGGCGACAGCTTGGGCTGTCAGTCGTAGGCTGCCTTCTTCCATATAAGCAATCGAGGCATCGATCAGCGCCGCCAGTGCCTGACTGAGGCGCTGAAAGTCAGCGATGACATACAATTCGGGAGTGGGAGCGATCGCCTCGAGCCAATGACCCCGGTTCGCGGCCTGGAGGTGAGTCAGCCGCTCGACTTCAACAAACACGCTGCTCATGGCGGTTGGACGGAGTTCGACGGTGTTGGTGCCGAAGTCAGTCTTGGCGATATCGATGATCTCGTCAATCAGTTGCAGAAGCTTAAGTGCGGATTGGTGCGCTTGGTCGATAAATTCACGCTCTTCGGCAGGGTCTTCGCAGAGGTCAGCCAAAATCAACTGATGCAGACCGATCAAGCTGTTGAGGGGCGATCGCAGCTCATGAGAAGTGCGGGCTAGAAAGCCAGCCTTGAACTGGCTCATCTGTAGCGCCGCTGATAAGCCAGTTTTGTGCGTTGGAGTTCAGCTTTGAGGGTCTCAATCTCGTCCATGCGGGGATCAGTAACCGTAACCTCCAGAGTAGGCGTTTGAGGTCGCCGCCACAAGAGCCGGTCAGGACGGGGTGAGCGAGGATAAAATTATGACGCTCTCCTCGGCTACATCTCCCATTGGGATAGTTCCTGGCGTCCCGCATTTCACTCAAACGACAGACGCTGAAATAATCCACATCTGCCTAACGTATATTTGCTACTTGCACGCATTCGCCGATCTAATTGCAGATGGCATTGCCAGCTAATTCTCAAGATGGAGCCGCCATTGTTACCCAATTTTTCACCAACAATCAATGCCAGACCTTCCCCTCACCACATTTGCTCTGGCGAGCGGCTGCTAATGGCCAGATTGTAGCCTTGGGGACGGGTTGGCAAGATGATTGTGGTGATCGCTCCCAGGGCGATCGCGACCCTGAGACTCGGTTTTGGCAAGCGATCGACCCGGACGAACGCCAAGATGCCCGCCAGCAATGGCAAGCAGCCGTGCAGATCGGCAGCTCCTTTGACTATGAAGTGACCCTGAGTGATGCTCATGGCGATCACATCCGCGTTTGGCTGCACGCCGAGCGGGCGACCGATACCGAATGGCTGGGAACCGCGACACTGCTCGCATCTGTCCCCAAGCCGGTTGATCACTACTTGGAACAACAGTTTTTTCGGACGCTGCTCAACAATCTGTCTGACGGGATCGTTGCTTGCGATCGCCAGGGTCAGATCGTGTTCTGCAATCACACTGCCCGCGACTTCCTCGGTCTCGCCGACACGCCGCCGACGCTGGAGGCTTGGGCACAAGCTTGCCACCTTTACCCCTCCGGTAGCGGCGCGCCGCTGCCATTCGGCGAGCGGCCCTTTCAGCGGCTGTTGCGCGGCGACTCGTTGCACAACCTCGAGCTGCGGGCGATCTCAGCCACGGGGCAGGTGCGCGATCTCCTTGCCAGCGGTGATCCGATCATGGCTGAGGCGGGCGATTGTCTCGGTGCTGTGATCGCCCTGCGCGACATTAGCCAACACAAGCAGGCCGAGGCGGAAGTCCTACGCCTCAACTCGCAACTAGCACAGAAATTGGATGCGGGCACGATGCAGCTTGCAGCGATCAGCCGTCTCTATCGCTCTGTGTTGCAGAGCATTGGCGAAGTCATTTTCCAAACGGATGTGGCGGGGCGCTGGACATTTCTTAGCTCGCCCTGGACGACGATCACCGGCTACAAGGTCGATGAATGTTTGGGACGTTCGTTTTTGGAGTGGGTCTTTGCGGACGAAGATCGGCTGATCCTGGCGCAGCAGTTTCACGCTTTGGTTGAAGGCGATCGCGAAATCATCGAACATGAATTCCGCTCGCTGACCCACGAAGGCGGGTTACGTTGGCTGGAGATCTACATGCGGTTGGAGATGGATCAGGACGGCAAGGTTCTCGGTGCTTCTGGGGCAATCGACGACATCACAAACCGCAAGCAGACGGAGGCGATGCTAGCCGCCCGGGCCGAAGAGCTAGCCGAACAGCGCCGTCGGATTGAGGCTCAGAATGCTGAGCTACGCAAGTCATCCCAGCTCAAATCACAGTTTCTCGCCACAATGTCCCACGAGCTACGGACGCCGATGAATGCGATCATGGGCTTCTCGCAAATGCTGCGGATCAATCAATACGGCGAACTGACGGCGCGCCAAGCGGATATGGTGGAGCGGATTTTTCGCAATAGTCAGAATCTGCTCGATCTGCTCAATGAAGTCCTGGATTTCTCCAAGATCGAAGCGGGCTATTTGGAATTAGACTGCGAGACCTTCGATCTGGAGCGGCTGGTGGCGTTGACCATTGAGGAGTTGCGATCGCTCGCCCAAGCCAAACAACTCAAATTGGTCGCCGATATTCAGTTGACCCAGCCGCAAATAACTAGCGATCGCACCTGCTTGCGACGGATCTTGGTTAACCTGACCTCAAACGCTCTTAAATTCACCGACGCTGGACAGGTGACGGTGGCTGTTTGGGAACCTACAGCTGAGCGTGTGGCGATCGCGGTGCGCGATACCGGCATTGGTATTGCACCCGAAAATCTAGCACATATCTTTGAAGCCTTTCGCCAGGTCGATCAGACCCTCGCGCGCCAGCACAGTGGCACGGGTTTGGGGCTGGCGATCGTCAAGTCACTGACCGAGTTAGTCCAGTGCCGGATCCAGGTCGCGAGCGAACTCGGACGCGGTTCTGAGTTCTGCCTGGAGTTGCCGCGTCATCTGTCTATCGTGCCCACATCTCGCCGCCGCTTGTAGCTTCTAGCCCAATTCTGATGAGTTATATCCTTGCTGTTGACGATTCTCTGGATAACTTGATTCTTGTCCAGTTGGCACTGGAGTCAGCGGGCTATGACTTGAAATTGGTCGATAATGGCCCCGATGCACTG
The DNA here is from genome assembly GCA_012031265.1 of Spirulinaceae cyanobacterium SM2_1_0. Lineage (GTDB taxonomy): Bacteria > Cyanobacteriota > Cyanobacteriia > Cyanobacteriales > Spirulinaceae > JAAUTY01. The sequence goes on from JAAUTY010000027.1 coordinate 6,202, forward strand.
GCCTGCGTCGAGCAAGAGCCGCCGGAGCTAATCGTGCTCGACGTGATGATGCCGGGGATGGACGGACTCGAGGTCACGCGCCGCCTCCGCCAAAATCGCCGCCTACCTTACATTCCGATTTTGCTGATCACCGCCCACGACCAACCCAGCGTCGTCAAGGGGCTGGACAGCGGTGCGGATGAGTTCATCCGCAAGCCGGTCAAGGTGGAAGAGTTGCAAGCGCGGGCGCGATCACTCCTGCGGCTGAAACAGAGCATTGACCAGCGCGAAAATTTCGTCCAGTGCCTGACCCACGATCTGCGGACGCCGCTGGTGGCCGCGAATCGGATGCTATCCCTGGTCAAGGATGGCGCTTTCGGCGACGTGACGCCGGAAATCGAGCAGGCGATGGATACTACAATTGTCAACAATGACAATCTGCTCAGCTTGCTCGACAATTTGCTCGAAGCCTACAGCTACGATGTGGGTCAGAAAGTCTTCAGCTTTATCGAATTTGATCTGGCGGCGCTCTTGGCTGAAGTGGTCACGGAGCTGATGCCGCTTGCCCAGGCCCAAGGTCTGATGTTGACTTGGACAGCGACGACGCCTGTGGTGGAGATAGTGGGCGATCGCCTGGAGCTGCGCCGTGTTCTCGCTAATCTGATCGGCAATGCCCTCAAGTTTACTGAGCAAGGCTGCGTGCAGATCCAGCTTGACAAAACCGCGAGCGGTGTCAAAATCCGCGTCCGCGACACCGGCATCGGCATGACTGCGGCAATGCAAGCCCAAATCTTTGAGCGCTTCCAGCAGGGGGACAGTCGGCGCTCTGGGCATGGGCTGGGTTTGTACCTCTGCCGTCAAATCGTCGAGGCGCACAATGGCATGATTACGGTACAGTCGCAACTGAGCCGGGGCAGCATCTTTGAGGTCACCTTGCCAAAATCGCCCGACCAATGCCACTGTTGTGGGGAATGAAGAGGCTCAGAAGGTAGGGCTGGCGTTATTTGAACCGAGGCTTGAGTAGCCCGATTCTCGTCTGACCACGCATCGCAAACTTCTATGCTCAAATCGGCGATTAAACGGGCGCTGCTCCGGCTTTGGCCAGGACTTTACTACGCGATCACGAGTCTCCGCTTCTATCGCTATTGCCAAAAGCACTTCCAGCCGTTGCAGACGGAGATTTGTCCGCTCCTCTACCCCGACGGCGAAATTCGCATTCTCAGCGGCCCCTTCGCGGGTTTGCGCTACTACAACCAGATTGTTTGGGGGCCGATCGTGCCTAAGTGGCTGGGCTGCTACGAACAAGAACTGCATCCGGTGATCGCCCAGATTCTCGCAACACCTTACACCAAAATCATTGATGTCGGTGCGGCTGAAGGCTACTATGCCGTGGGTTTGGCTTGGCGATCGCCCCAGACACCAGTTGTTGCTTACGACGTTGACCCTCTCGCTCGTATCCGGCAGCGACAACTCCAGCGCTTGAATGCGGTTGAAAACCTAGAAATTCGTGGGTTCTGCAACCATCAAGAACTGGCCCGGCAACTCAGCGGCCGATGTTTGCTGGTGGCAGATATTGAAGGGTTTGAACTGGAGCTATTGAACCCGCAGGTCTGTCCTCAATTGCATCACTGCGATATTTTGGTGGAGTTGCACCATTGCGGCGAGCTGGGCGTGGCTGAGGTGCAGATAGTTTTGATGCAACGCTTTGCCGCTTCGCATCAGATTGTTGAGATGGCGATCGCCGCCCGCGACCTCTCATCCCTGCGGCACAGCATCCCGCAAATCGCTAACTTGGACACCGACCAGTTGCAGGAAGCGGTGAGCGAATACCGCTACGAGACGCAGTGCTGGCTCTGGCTGACCGCCAAATGGGCAAGGTTCAACTGAGACGGTTTTGACATCGGGAAGCGGGTTACCGCTCTGAGGGCTGGGGGTTTGAATCCCAAGCTGAGGGGGATGCCGTGCGATGAGCATTCTGCTGGGCCGAACAACATTAACCATTTGGCAATACCGTCTTAACCTCGGCTTGATTCGATCGAGGATGCCGACACAACAACCTGGCGGTGGCTTGCCATGATCTCGCGCTCGCCATGACGCGACTGAGGGTGCTGTTCTCGCTCAATTCACTTCAGTAGCTGAGCCGATGCGCTCAACCCAAGCCCTATGACTGATGCTGCTCGGCGCGATCGCCGTCAACTTCCCCTGCGCCTCGTTCTCATCCTGCCCTTCGTTGTCCAGATCTTCGCCGCCGTCGGCCTGACCGGCTACCTCTCGATCCGCAATGGTCAGCGGGCAGTGAACGATGTGGCTACCCAACTGCGCGATGAGGTGACCGAACGGATTGAGCAGCGCTTGGACTCGTATCTCGAAACCCCCCATCTCGTCAACGCCCTCAGTATTGCCGCCATTCGTCGCTTCGAGCTGTGGAATCCAGATGATATGGGGGCAATGGAAGACTATTTTCTCGAGCAGCTTGACCAGTTTGAGGATCTGAGCTACATCGGCTTCGGGGGCGAACTGCGAGAATTTGCAGGTGCCGGTCGCAAAGATGATGGCTCGCTGGTTATCGACATCGCCGACCGCACGACGAACTTCAGCAACGATACCTACGCCATTGACGCCAGCAGTCGGGTCGAGACGCTGATCGAAATGGATCCTGAGTACGATCCGCGGGTACGACCTTGGTATCGCGCGGCGGCCGAGGCCGAGCGCGCGGTTTGGACAGACATTTACCTGACGACGACTAAAGTGCCTGTTTTCTCGGCTGTGGAGCCGTTTTATGATGCCACTGGCGTCTTCCGAGGGGTGCTGGTGGTCGATCTGAGTTTGCAAAAGATTGGCGAATTTTTGCAGGCTTTGGAAATTGGTAAAACTGGGGAAGCATTCGTTATGGAACGTAATGGGCTGCTAGTTGCCTCTTCCAGTTCTGAAACGTTGCCGGTCGATGCAGACGGTGATCCGCAGCAATTGCCAGCCATTGAGAGCAGCAATGAGCTGGTTCGGGCGAGTGTGGCGGCTTTGGATGCAGAGTTTTCGAGTTTAGCGGCGATCGCCACACCCCAACAACTCACCTTCACCATCGACAACCGCCGCCAGTTGCTGCAAGTGACGCCAGTGAGCGACGAACGCGGTCTGGACTGGCTGATCGTGGTTGCTGTGCCCGAAGCGGACTTCATGGCACAGATCCATGCCAACACGCGCCAGACGATCCTGCTCTGCTTGGTGGCGCTGGGGATCGCGACGGGGGTCGGCATTCTGACAGCCCGCTGGATTGCCGCGCCGATTCAGCGCTTGAGTGAGGCGAGCGATGCGATCGCCGCTGGCCAATTCGACCGCTCTGTGGAAGTGCGCGGCATCAGGGAACTCAGTCGCCTCGGCAACGCCTTCAATCGCATGGGCCAACAGTTGCAGGACTCCTTCGATACCCTAGCCAAGAGCAACGAACTGCTCGAGCAGCGGGTCGAGGCCCGCACCGCTGAACTTCAGGAAGCGAAAATCGCCGCCGACAGCGCCAATCAGGCCAAGAGTGAATTTCTGGCGAACATGAGCCATGAGTTGCGGACGCCGCTGAATGGCATTCTTGGCTATGCCCAGATTTTGCAGCGCGATCGCACCATCCCACCCCGCCAGCAAGACGGCATTGGCATTATCTACCAGTGCGGCAACTATCTGTTGAATCTCATCAACGATGTGCTCGATTTAGCGAAGATCGAAGCCCGCAAGCTGGAGATCCTGCCGCATGATTTTGACTTCACTGCCTTGCTCCGCAGCGTGGTTGAGATTTGTCGTGTCAAAGCGGAGCAGAAAGAAATTGGCTTCGTCTATGAGGAGCTGAACCAACTCCCGACGGCCCTGCATGGGGATGACAAGCGCCTGCGGCAAGTGCTGATCAATCTCCTGGGCAACGCGATTAAGTTCACCGATCAGGGCGGCATTGCCTTTAAAGTGGCTAATCTCGTGGAAGGCGATGGCGATCGCGCCACGGCGCGCCTTTGCTTTCAGGTTGAGGATACTGGCGTTGGGATGACCCCTGAGCAGTTGGCGACAATCTTTCAGCCCTTCGAGCAGGTTGGTGACCGGGCGCGCAAGGCCGAGGGGACGGGTTTAGGGTTGGCGATTAGTCGCCAGATCGTGCAGATGATGGGCAGTGACTTGCAGGTCGAGAGCGAATATGGTCGAGGGACGACTTTTAGCTTTGTCGTTGAGTTGCCGATTGTTGATGAGCTAGCAACCGTCGGGACGAGTCGGCCTGGGCAGTTGCTCCAGGGCTATGAGGCGATCGCCGCAAAATCCTGGTGGTCGATGATCGCTGGGAAAACCGCTTAGTGTTAACCAATTTGCTCGAGCCACTCGGGTTCCAGGTTCGACAGGCGGAGCATGGCGCTCAGGGGCTGTTGCAGGCGCGTGAGTGGCGGCCGGATTTGGTCATCACCGATTTGGTGATGCCGGAGATGGATGGCTTCGAGTTGACTCAGGCAATCCGGGATACCCCAGAGTTGGCGACAACGCCGGTCATCGCTTCCTCAGCCAGTGTTTTCAACTTTGACCGTCAGAAGAGTCGCGAAGTCGGCTGCGATGATTTTCTGCCGAAGCCGGTGCAGGCGGAGGAATTATTTGCGTGCCTGCGCGATCGCCTGCATCTGACCTGGATCTACGAGATTGGTGAGGCGTCTCCCGCCGACTTGGCGACCGGTGAGCTCGTCTTGCCACCCGCCGCTGAGCTGACCGCGATCCAAGCGGCATTGACGATCGGTGATTTTGATGTCGTCGAGGTAGAAGCCAGACGTTTACAGCAGCTCGATCGCCAGTATGCGGTGTTTGCGGCGCGGGTGTTGCTTGCCGCCGCTGACTTCGATGAGCGGGCGATTTGTGAGTTGCTGGCGCAGGTGGGGAGTTCGGCCAGCACTTAATTCTATGATCAGCCGCTCAAGCCTTGGTCGCTCCTTGGCGTGTCGCGCTGGCTTGCGTGGTGCAATGTCACGGCCAACAAAAAACTCCTACTGCGAGAGCAGGAGTTTCGGAGCTAGAGTCAGAGAATCAGGCAGAACACAGACTGGTTAGCGGGTTAGCCGCGAGTGGCTAACCAGACGGCTGTTTTTTGCTGACAGATTCATTGTCGAGCCTTCACGAGTTTTTCACATTGATCTGTATTGCTCTGGCACGGTGTTCCGGTTCGCAGCGGAGCAGGAACTGGCGTCGTCCTCCGTGTTGATCCCGATCAGCTTTGGCGGGTGATCGCGATCGCGTCTAGCCGCGATCTGAGGCAATCTTTCCTCGCTACGGCGGCGGTGATGGTCTCGCCAGTGCAGGTGGTAACGGCCTGATCCGGAATCCGAGTTCTAGAGTCAGCCAAACTTCAGTTAGGCTGAGTAAACGCGGTCGCCCCCCTCAGCTTTTGCCCGCTGTAAGGCTGACAGCGCCGCGTGTAGCAGTGCCTCCCAGGTCATGCCGCGATCCGGGAAGGCGGCGATACCGATGGTGATCATCAGTGGCTCGTGATCATCGCGATCGCGCGGCATCTGTTTGAGACCGGCGTGCAACTGCTCGGCGCGCTGCTGGGCGGTGGTCAAATCGGTTTGGGGCCAGAGCAGCGCCAAGGTATTGCTTTCGTAGCGGCAGGCGACATCCTCCGGTCGTGACAGCTTGCGGAGCAGGCTGCCGATCGCTTGTAGACGCGCCTCGCGGGCCGGGCGATCGCCCGCATCGGTCGCTGGTTGCTCCTCGCTGGTCAGCAGTGCCAGACCGAGGGGTTGCTGCTCGCGCCCCGCCTGCGCTACGGCTTGCTCTAGGGCGTTTTCGAGGTAGCGGCGGTTGAAGAGGCCGGTGATGGGGTCACGAATGCTGTCGCTGTCCAGACTGAGACGCAGCTTGACATTGGCGAGCGAGATCGCCAGTTGTTCAGCGACCGTCTGCGCGAACTGTTGGCGCACTGGTGACAGCGCTCCGACTTGCATGGCGGCGAGATAGAGCAGGCCGAGGGTTTGGCCCTGGGCGAGGAGGGGAATGCTGAGGGACTCGGCTGGAGGGCGATCGCGGTGGACATGAGCGCTGAGTAGGCGAGGATGCTCACGGTCGGCCCAGTGGGGTTTGCTCAGCCGCAGTGCCCAGCTATCTTCAGGCGGGAAACTGAGTTCGGTGTTGAGGTCATCGCCCCAGGTGGCGATCGCTTCCGCCCGGCTGCCAGCGGCATTGAGCGCGAAGACGGCTCCCGAACAGTTGGGGAAGAGGGGCGCGATCAACTCGGCGATCGCATCGTAGGCCTCGCTGAGGGTGCGGCTGGCGCGCAGAAAATCAGCCAGCGCCGTCAAGCGACTCATCTCCTGCTGGCGGGCGTCGAGTTCGTTGGTCGAGGTATCGAGTTGTTCTTGGGCGCGATGGAGGGCGGCGGCTTGGGCACGCTGGGCGGTGATATCCTCGACGATGTAGGAGAAGCGTCCCGAAGCCGGGATCGGCGCGACCGTCGCCGCCAGCCAGCGTAGTTCGGTGTCGGTGCCGTCGAGATCGATGGCGTAGGCATATTCAAAGCGCACCGGCTTGCCCAGGGCGGCACTCTCGCGGCAACGCTCGATCCAATGCTCGCGGATGTCAGTTGGGACACCCATCTCGCTGGCGAGGCGATTGTGCATCGCCAGCGGCGAGACGCCAAAAAAGGCGGTGGTCATGGGATTGTCGGAGACGTGGCGCAGGTCACCATCGAGGAGTTCCACGACGCCCATCATCATTGAGCTGCTGGTGTAGAAGCTGCTCAGGGTGGCTTCCACAGCCGCGAGCGCTGACTTGGCCTGGACGCGATCGCTAGCATCCGCGACCGCGGCGAGGAAATATTCCACTTCACCCTCACTGTCGCGAACCACTGTGCCGCTCATTTCCACCCAGACGGGGGTGCCATCAGGCTGGAGGTAGCGCTGCTCCAGGGACAGTTGGGCACTCTCGCCCGCGAGTAAACGCCGGAACTGGGCGATCGCATTCGCCAGGTCATCCGGATGGGTGAGCTCCTGAAAAGTTTTGTTGCTGAGGCTGGCTTCGTCATAGCCCACCAGTTGCAGGAAGCGAGGATTGACCTTGAGGAATTGCCCAGTGCGGCTGGTCTGGATGATGCCGATATCCGTCTGGCTGAACAGACTCGCAAAGCGTTTCTCGACTGTCTGGAGCGAGGCCTCGAAGCGATTGCGTTCTTCGATTTCGTGCAGCAATTCCTCATTGAGGTTCATCAACTGGGTCGTGCGCTCTTCAACCCGCAATTCCAGTTCCTCGTTACGCTTTTTCAGCGTCTCTTCCACCTGTTTGCGTTCGGCGATGTCGCGAATAATGAGAATGAACCGCTTCTGCTTACCTTCTAGCAAGCGCGAGACCGAGAGTTCGACCGGGAAGATCGTGCCATCTTGGCGCTGGGCCAACAGTTCGCGGCGGGCGGTGATCAGGGGCGGTGGGGGAGCCGATTTTTCAAGTGCTGTAGGATTGCTGGTGCTGGCGGCGGGCAGATTGCCTTGTGTGCCCAGTAGCGCCGCTTCCACTTCCCCTTCGGCAAAGGAGAGCAGCAACATATCGATGCGCTTGCCCAAGACTTGCGCGGCGGTGTAGCCGAATAGCTGCTCAGCCGCCCGGTTAAAGATTTCAATCGTGGCGCGGTCATTGAGGGCGATCGCCCCGTCAGCGGCATGGGTGACCAGAGTGCGATAGCGCGACTCGTTGTGCATCATCGCGTTGAGGGCGCGCTGGGTGAGGCGGGCGTAGAGTAGCGAGGCCAATGTACTAAGGAGGATAGCGCTGACCAAGACGACGACGCCAACACGAATGAAGGGCATGGCGAAGTTGAGCAGCGGCACCTGGGCGACGATCCCCCAACCAAACTCTGCAAGCGGTTGGTAGGCGGCGACGACCCACTGACCGTCGGCATCGCGGCCGAGACCTGCACTCGTTTCACCTTCTAGGGCGCGGCGGAGCGGCTCGGCGCGCAGGATGTCGGTCGCGGGGACTGGCTCGGGTGTGATCGTTTCGTCCCCGCGCCGCACCCAGACAAATTCGATTTGTTCGCCGACGCGCTCACCGACGACGATCGTGACTCCAGGCATCATGACGGGAGCCGCCTCGAGAGCGGCGATCGCCGCGTCGCGGGGCTGGGTCGCGACCCCTCTGCTGGCTCGGCTTCAGCCGCCGTCGCTGGCTCGGCATCCTCAGCCGGTAGGGTTTCGTCGGCTTCGGCTTCAGCCTCCGATTCTGGCGTCGCTTCTAGGCGCGCCACGAGGCGTTCCAACTGGCTATTGAGTTGTGCCTGCTGGGTTTGCAAGTTTGCTAGGAAAATGAAGTAGAGACCAATCCCGGCCACAATGACAGATAAGGTCGTGGTCGTAAAGATTAGGAATCCGAGCCGAGGGGGGCGATGCTTCATCAGTTTGCTTGCATGGAGTCTGGGAGGTCAGGCAGCGCGCTCAGAGCGTAGAGGCCGTGGTGCGATCGCGCAGTTCGGTCTAGGTGGCTTGGCTGACGCCATCTCGATGCCAGGCTTCCCAGTTCAAACCTGCTCTCAGGACAACCCGCCACGCCCAACAATAGCGTCATTGTACCGACCTCTGGCGTTACCGCTCAATCAAGCGGCGGCTGAGAATTTGGGAGGGTGTGGCCGGAGGCAGCAAGCCGGTGTTCGCCGGGAATACGGTGGCTAACCACGCCACGGAATAACGCTGCCATAGCGACAGACAATATCAGACTGACGGGTGTTTTGGCGCAAAAATCCGCAACGGCGGCGCTAAATCACCCCGCTTGCTCGTTTGCAGGCCCAGTCCGACCAGAGCTTCAAGAAATTTGACCGCCGCGCCGACGCCATCGATCACGGGCACCTCCAGGGTTTGCGACAAATCGGTGGCGAGATCGGCCATGCCCGCACAGCCAAGGACGATCGCGCCGCTGCCATCTTCTGTCAGCGCCCGCTGACATTCCTGCAAGATCACTTGGCGAGCCTGGGTTCCCGATTGTTCCAAGTCCAGGACGGCGAGGTCGGTGGTACGGATGTGACGGCAGGTGCGTTCGAGGCCGTAGGCTTGCACCAGATGCTCAGCAATGATGCGGGTGCGGCTCAGGGTGGTCACGACCGAAAAACCGGTGGCGAGGAAGCTAGCCGCACGCATTGCCGCCTCAGCGATACCCAGCACCGGCCCGCGCGCGATTTCCCGCGCTGCCAGCAGGCCGGGATCGCCGAAACAGGCGATCGCATAGCCCGCCACGCCCTCCTGCTCGCCCTTGAGCACTTCCGCCAAGACCCCCGGTACACAGAGCGCTTCGTCATAGTGCCCCTCGATCGCCACCGGCCCGCGCGCCGGGTTGCAGGCGATGATCTCAGTGCCGGGAGCCGCCGCTGCCCGCGCCACCGCGCCAATCTTGGCGGTCATGCTGGCCGTGGTATTGGGATTGATAACTTTGAGCTTCATGCCTGCAAAAACTCCACCAATTGCTCCAGCTTTGCCCAGGCCGCGCCACTCTGCAAGATTTCGCGGGCTTTGAGCAGACCTTGAGCGCGATCGCCCAGCGGCACGACCTCCCCCACTTGCAACGCCAGCGAGGCATTCAGCGCCACCACATCCTGTTGGGCGGGGGTGCCCCGACCCTGGAGCACCGCCTGCAAGATCGTCGCATTCTCCGCCACCTCACCACCCCGCAGCGCGCTCAGTGGCGCAGATGCAATACCCAGAGCACGGGGATCTAGTGCTGTCGGCGTCACTTTTCCTTCAGCCACCACAGCCAGATCGGTCAAGTCCCCCAAACCGGCTTCGTCCAGCCCCTCGCGGCCGTGCAGCACGATCGCCCGAGGCAGACCCAGCTTACCCAACGCCTCAGCCACCACTGTCACTAAGCGACTGTCATACACGCCCAAAACCTGGCCCGTCGGTCGCAGCGGATTCACCAGTGGGCCGAGTAGGTTAAATACAGTGCGAACCTTCAGCGTCTTGCGGAAAGGCACCACCGCCTTCATCGCCGGATGCCAGCCAGGGGCAAAGAGGAAGGTAATACCGACAGCATCAAGGGCGGCACGAATCTGCACGGACGGTGCTTGCAAATTCACGCCCAGCGCTTCTAGTACATCGGCGGAACCCACCTTGCTCGAGGCTGAGCGGTTGCCGTGCTTGGCGACCCGTACACCCGCCGCTGCCGCCACAAAGGCAACCGCTGTGGAAATATTGAAAGTCTGAGCGCCGTCACCGCCGGTGCCACAAGTGTCGATTGTGGGCTGAGCGTGGGTCAGAGCCGTTTGCTGCAAGGATTGCGTTTGCAGGATACGCGCCATCCCTGCCAGCTCGTCAGCTGAAACTCCTTTGACCTGAATCGCCGCCAGAATCGCCCCCGTCAGCACGGGCGGCAGCGCCTCGCTGAGCCACGCCTGCATCAAGGCGGCGGCCTGATCTTGGTTCAGCGATTGGCGATCGAGGAGTTGTTGCAGCAGTTGCGGGCCGTCGAGCATCGTTGTTATCCCGGGTTGCACTTGAGGTTTGATCAAGAGTGTAGACGGCGGGTGGTTATTTTAACTAGGATGTGGCATCAACGAGACAAATTCTAGAATTTATGGCAGTAAATTGGGGGGGTGGGTACAGTTTCTCTGACCAGTTGTTGTGTGGCGGAAGGGGGCGCACATGGTCAAAGTGGGACGGATCCATAGGAAATGGATTTTTCTCAAGATAACTTTTCAAACCACGAATCTACAGATTGTGGGGGTAAGCGAGGGGTTGGCTGAAGGGTTTGAGGAGGCGATCGCCGAGGCGATTGAAGAAGTTACGGTGACCGTAGTAGAAGCGATCAAGTTCTTTTTCTACGACATTACGATTATTGTACAGATTCATCAAAATTGCTCGACCTGCATTAGAGACTTCGAGGTAGCGAATGCCATGGGTAAGGTAGAGCGAGACGCCTTGCCAGTAAAATTTGGGGTAGCCAGAACGCAGCTCTTTTGGACTTTTGTAGCCCATCACCTTATTACTACCGGTCTCCTCGAATTCGCTGAATAAGGCCGGCAGTTTTGACAGGTAGGTTGGATCGGCGAGCTGCCCAATTAGGTCGGCGGCACGAGTTAGCCCCGGCCAATTTTTTGTATCGGCGTGTAGCTCGGAGCGGGGTACTGGAAAGCGGGTCAGCTCGATATTAGTCTGGATGGCTTCAACGTCGAGTACGGGCAGATGACTGAAGTTTTCAGCTACGAATAACTTCCCGCGATCAACATGGTAGGGGGTTAAGCTTGCCCCGGTTGCATCCAGAGGCAGTTCGATCATTTCGCCGGTTGCAGCATTGATAAATTGGTTGACATCGGGGCGATCTTGGCGGCAGACGCCTTTGAGATAGCCGATGTCGTGGCAGAGCAGGGCGGTGATGAAATTGAGCCAATCGCTGGCTGGAAACCACTCGTCACACAAGCATTTGCCCTGGGCAATCTCTTGACCAGCGAGCACGACCTGAAGGGTGTGTTCGAGATTGTGGTAGGGTGCGTCGCAACTGGCGATCGCTCCCAGAGCCGTCTCGGCTACCGTCTCAATCACGGCTGTGTGGTCGGGGTGGTGGTTGCCGTAGATGTAGTGATACTCAGTCTGCAAGTAACGAATGCAGCGCTGGAGCAAACTCGACTGAGTTTTGGAGACTGACGTTAGGGTGTTTGTCATTGGCTGCAAGTTGCGAGAGCGGCGTTTGGGTGGACTTAATTCCTTGGGATAACTTTGATCACGAATTACGATTACAAAGGATTGCTGATGCGCTCAGGATTTAGAGACTGCTAGTGCGAAACAATAAGGGCTTTGATCGCGTTGCCAATGGAGAACAGCTCAGATTGGTGAACCTGCGTTCTTACTGAACAGGCTGATGTCTCCGACACGCTAGCGCGAACACTAATTCTAGATCCCTCTTTAATCTAGGAGGGCAAACTTCTAACATCCCCGCGCCCAGTTGGGGAAGGGGTCGGGGGGTGTAGACACGCAGCAGCTTCTCACAGATTGAGCAACTGTAACGCCAAAGTGAGATACCCCCTGCCAATGCAAGCATTAACCTCAATTCTATATTGACCAACTAATCTCTCGCCGAAGAAATTTGTACTTAGTCCTGGGTGAGGAGAATTGCAGATTTTATGCCCTAGAGTTCTAGAACAACATATTAACTTTAAGGATAAGTAAAGTCGTTGCTGAGTAGACGGTGCTGACTGGGGTGTCAGCCTGTGCTGGGCGATCGCTAGCTGGTGTAGCGATTATTTGTCATGAGTTCACTGGGTATGACAGGGAAGTGATCGCCCGCGCCTAGCCGATAATGAAGGTTTGAGTTGCTTCGGAGAGAATAATGATGACAAACGCAGTCAAACAACCGCTGCGAGTGGGCGTCCTAGGCTTTGGTGGTCTGGGTCAGGCGGCGGCTCGCGTCCTCGCGCCCAAACAAGAACTGCGCTGGGTGGCGGCAGCCGACCGTCACGGCTATGCTTATGACCCGGCGGGTTTGGATGCGGATCGTTGCCGTGCAGCTTATCGTGATCGCGGTTCGCTGGGCGAGCTGCATCCCCAGGGTTGCCGCAGCGATCACAGCATCGCTGATTTGATCGCCAGGGCGCAGGTGGATGGCTATTTTCTGGCGCTGCCGAATCTGCCCAATACCTTTATGGCTGATGTGGCTCGGCAATTGATGCAGTCGGGCTGGCGCGGTGTGCTGGTGGATGCTCTGAAACGCACGAGTGCGATGGAGCAGTTGTTGGCGCTGCACGCTGACCTGCAACAGGCGGGCATTACTTACCTTACGGGCTGCGGGGCGACGCCGGGTTTGCTGACAGCGGTGGCGGCGATCGCCGCCCAGAGCTATGCCGAGATTCACGAAGTCCGCATTACCTTTGGTGTCGGCATTGCCAATTGGGAGGCCTACCGGGCAACGATCCGCGAGGACATTGCTCACCTGCCGGGATATGACGTAGAAATGGCGCAGGCAATGAGCGACGCCGAGGTGACGGCGCTGCTCGATCGCACGGAGGGGATCTTGAAGCTGGAGAATATGGAGCACGCCGATGACATCATGTTGGAGTTGGCCGGGATCTGTCCGCGCGATCGCGTCACGGTGGGTGGGGTTGTGGATACCCGCAACGCGAAAAAACCGCTGAGCACGAATGTTCAGGTCACCGGTCGGACTTTTGAGGGCCAGCGCTCGACCCATACCTTCACCCTGGGCGACGAAACGAGCATGGCGGCGAATGTTTGTGGGCCAGCTTTTGGTTATCTCAAGGCGGGGGCGGCTTTGCATCAGCGCGGCCAATATGGGTTGTTCCCGGCGACGGCGGTGATGCCACAGTTTGCGCGTTAGCGGCTGAGCGGCGACTGTCCCTGAAAATTGTGGGGAAAACCTACGCCAAAGCCTGCACGTGCCGTTGCTTTGGCGTGGGTGATCGTGCGGTCAAAAGCTAGCTGTACAGGGATATTCGGCGGTTTGTTGGAAAATATCCCGGTTTTTGCGTCGCCAGCAGTTTACGGCCACCCAGGCAGCAGTGTTAGCATAGGCAAAATCTCAGCCTTGCCTGCTCAGCAAGTACCACCATCGCAGCGTCGCTGCTGCCGATGCTTGCCAGAGCTAGGTACATCCGAAACTGCTTAGCCGTGCATTTGCCAAAACTCTACCAAGCCAGGGCTGCAATCACCGCTTCAGAAGGTTGAGGCTGGCTTGAATGCCAACCAGAGTGTGGGCGAGCGCGCTGCAATGAGTGCTGACTTCGTATCCACTGCCAGCAGTTTCTAAGCTATTCGCAGACATTAAACAGGATATTAACGCCATGCAACCCAATGTTGTGGAGCGGCCACGTGCCCGAACCAGTGGGCAACAAGACCGTTTAGGTGAAATCATGAAGAGGCAGTTGCTGGCTGCCAATGTGCCGTCAGGTCTGGCGGCTGCTCAACGTCAAGGAAAAGATCTAGTTGCGCCGCCTGACCCGCCTCGGAAATGGCAGTCTCTGAGTCGGGAAGCGGCACAACTAGCATCCGCACGGAAGAAGAATCTGGTAGACGCGATGCCCGCAAGCTCGGTCGAGCGGACGCCCTGGGAGACTCAGACGTCGCTGACGGCAGCGTCGGGGCGGCAGCAGTGTTGCCGTCATCTCGGGGAAAAACTCCGGCAGGCGCGGTGCGAGCGATCGCTGAGCATTGACGACTTGGCCAGCCAAACCTACATCCAAACCTCGCAAATCGCGGCCTTAGAGGCGGGTGACCTGGCAGATCCCCACGACGATATTTATCTCCGGGGGTTCCTGAAACGTCTCAGCCCAGTTTTGCAACTGAATGCCGCGGAGTTGCTTGCGGAGCTACCCGTCGTGAGTTTCTCGCCGGTGCCTTCGTGGTACGAGCCGAGCCTCTACCGCGAGCCTTGGTCGATGGGCCGCTACTGCGGTTACACGGCGATGTTGGTGGGCACGGTGAGTAGCTTGGGTTGGGGGGTTCAGCAAGTACGGGCGGCTGCCGCGCTGTCTGATTTGCAGCCCGCGCCGCTTGTTCGCCAGCAACCGTCGTCGTCGGCGATGGCGACGGTCACGGTTGCCGCGATCGCACCGCCGGAGCAACTGCTGTAGCTCCGAGTGGGTCAACCGCTGACGGCAAGATTCAGAGGCGCGATCGCGCCTCTGAATCTTGCTGAGTTGGCAGCCACCAATGATCGGGCGGCTTCGCGCTAGAGTTGGGGCAGTGTTGCCTGCACTCGCCGGGTAACTCTGTGACCTGCTCTGGGATTGAAGCTGCGTCTATGTCTGCTGCTCATGCGCCGCGTTTGGTGATCATTGGTCTGGATTGTGCGGAGCCATCTCTCGTCTTCGAGCGCTGGCGGGATGATCTGCCCAATCTGTCGCGCTTGATGGCGCACGGCTGCTATGGCAAGCTCGCTAGTTGTATCCCGGCGATTACCGTGCCTGCTTGGAATTGCATGATGACGGGTCGCGATCCCGGCGAGTTGGGGATTTATGGGTTCCGCAACCGCATTGATCGCAGCTATGGCAAGATGGCGATCGCCAACAATGAGTTTGTCAAGTTTCCTCGCCTCTGGGACATCCTCGGTGAACAGGGTTGGAAAGTTGCCATTCTCGGTGTTCCCGGCACTTATCCGCCCCAATGGGTCAATGGGGCACTAGTTTCCTGCTTCCTGACGCCGGATACGGATGCAGACTTCACGCGGCCGCTGGGTCTGAAGGCGGCGATCGCCCAGCGCTTCAACCGCTACCTCTTCGATGTCCCCAATTTCCGCTCTACGGACAAACAGCGTATTCTCAACGACATCTACACCCTCGGCAATCAAAGCTTTAGCCTCAGCCTGTATCTGCTCGAGGAGTACGCGCCGGACTTGCTGATGTTTGTGGAGATGGGGGTTGACCGTCTGCATCACGCGCTGTGGAAATATATGGATGCTCGCCACCCGCTCCATGAGCCGGATTCACCGCTCGCTGGGGCGATTCGCGACTACTATATTCACCTCGACGGCTGTATTGGAACATTGCTGGCGCGCTGTGGTGAGGAGACGGCGGTGCTCGTGGTCTCTGACCATGGCGGCCAGCCATTGATGGGCGGCTTTTGTCTCAATGAATGGTTGCAGCAGCAAGGTTATCTGCACTTTACTGAACCGCTGTCGGAGCCGCTGCTGCTCGACCAAGCCCCGGTCGATTGGAGTCGCACCAAGGTTTGGGGAGCAGGTGGTTACTACGGTCGGATTTTTCTCAATGTGCAAGGCCGCGAACCCCAAGGGACGATTCCCTTCAGCGACTATGAGTCAGAGCGTCAGCAATTGGTCGAGCGCCTGGAGGGCATTCGCGGCCCCGACGCTCGGCCACTAGGGGTGAGGGCATTTAAGCCGCAGCAGATCTATCAGCGGGTGCGCGGGATTGCGCCGGATTTGATCGTTTATTTTCAAGACCTGGCTTGGCGTTCGGTCGGAACCGTGGGGACTGGCAAACTCTATGTGCAGGAAAATGATACTGGGCCGGATGATGCTAACCATGCGCCCCACGGTCTCTTCATTTGGCATGATCCGGAGCGACCGGGCGACGGTCAGCGAGTTGAGGGGGCGTCGCTCTATGACATCCTGCCAACGCTCCTAAAGCGCTATGGCATTGCCGCGCCCAATGACTTACAGGGTCAGGTTTTACAGGTTTAGTCGGGAGCCTAATTCGGCAATCCCTAGCCCTGGTCGCTCTCCCAACCGGGAAGGGATTGTTGATGGTCTGTGGCCCTCACTCGATCGGAGCTGCGATCCCGCTCAACCGGTTTAGAAAGCGATGCTATCCCTTACCCAAAAGTTGGGCAAACGCAGTTCGTGTCTGGTTGCTGACGTTTAGTTGCCGCCTGCACCCAATGCTGAACCCGCTGAAACGGGTTTTCGCTCTGAGCCTGGGATGCGAATCCCAGGCTCCGTTTGGGATCGGGTTGGGTGATGGCTCTGATTTGGGGGTATGGATACCGGATTGGGGATGAGTGACATACCCGGAGAGCGGCAGGCGGGATAACCCTCCCAATTTCTCCCGGTATTTTTGCGGCGAGCGATCGCTTTTTGCTCCAGGCTTGTGGCTTAAATGCAAGCCGCACTTAAAAGTTTAAGTACTCTTTGCAGTAAGTAAGTAAGCAGACAAGTGAGAATTTAAGGTAAAGCTTAGTCAGTGCATTGCTTAAGCTTTGTAAACAAGCTGTTAACTCTAACAAGTTTACTGCTTGCTAGCTTTAAAAGTTTGCTAAAGTGAGCTTGTATATTACTGCTGCTTTTAGCAAAACATTTCTGTTTGCTTTAACTGCATAAAGTAAGCAGAAATGTTTTAGTCTAAATGTTTGTCCTGATGTGGAGATGGAGCGGGTTGAGTGATGAGCCAGTCGAGTGAATTGTCGAGAAAAAAAGCGGGGGATGTGGAGGAAAGCATTGCTGCTGCCACGGCTGGGAGCGATCACCAGGTGGAAGCAGAGCGATCGCAGTCAGTGCCAGTCAAGGAGGAGTCGGTGTCGCTGGAGGATGATCTGATTGCTCAGCTTCAGCTCCCGAAGAAGGAGGCGACCTTTCGCTACACCGTTGATTTGTCCGAAAGTTTGCACCGCAAGCTGACGATGGCGGCAGTGAAAACTGGGCGCAGTAAGGCAGATATTGTGCGCTATCTGTTGCAGCAAGCGTTGGGCGATTAGGTAGGCGCGGTCAGGCATGAACCTAGTACCGCTACGCGGAATTTTGAGTTCTGAGTGCCTGCAATACGGGAATCTTGGGGATTTTGAATGGGCATCTCATTTCCGCCGCCTTGGACTAGGTGCATGGGGCGATCGCGGTGCTTAGGCGGATGAGGATGAATAGGAACATTTGCCGGGGTGAAAGTGGCTCAGTCCCAGATGCTAACTGGGTTTCAGACATTTTGCTTTCTAATTCCGGGAATTGTAATTATCGGTATTAGGCTATAGCTGCGATCACCCTAGTCCGCAAGCAAAGCCATATCATGGACATAAAATTGGCACTTTGAGGATTGTGGCGATGAGCGAGACCAGTCAAAATGCGAACGCGACCGGAACCACCACTAATACCAATCCCAGTGGGTCAGGCGGCAGCCGCTTCGAGGTGCGCCCCTGGGGAACTGTCACCATGCTCGAAGAAGGCGAGCGCTACTGCATCAATCGCATCGAAGTGAAGCCGGGTCATCACATCAGTACCCAGATGCACTACCACCGCAGCGAGCACTGGATCGTCGTTGCGGGCACTGCCAAAGTGATTTGCGACGGTCAGGAAACCTTGCTCATGCAGAAGCAATCCACCTACGTCCCTATGAACACCCGCCACCGCGTCGAAAATCCCGGCGTCATTCCTTTGGTGATGATTGAAGTGCAGAATGGTGAATTTCTGGGCGACGAAGACATCATTCGCTTCCAAGAGAACGAGTAGTCGCTCAGCAAGCCTCTCGGCCTGAGCCACTGCTCAGCTCCGGCCGGGACGCTCCCCATCACTCCTTGCTGGCAAAAAAAGCGACCACCGTTTCGTCAATACCCTTAAGATGTAGCGGCTTGAAAGCCTCAAGCTGGGCATCGTCGATAAAATCGGCGACCGCCGCCGAGACGAGAATCGAATTCGGTTCAGCAACCTCCTGCAAGCGCGCGGCGATATTCACTGACGGGCCGATCGCTGTGTAGTCCGAGCGCTGGTCACTCCCAAACATCCCCACCACCGCCGTCCCCTGATGGATGCCACAGCGAAACTGCACCAGCGGCGGGCCGTCACCCCCCACTAAACCCTGGGCTTGCCAGCGTGCATTCAGCTCGTCGAGGGTGCGGTACATGGCGCGGGCTGTAGCGATCGCCCGTTGCACCTGCTCCTCTGCCGCCAGCGACTCCGGCGCCCCAAACAGCGCCACAATCGCATCGCCCATAAACTTGTCCACCGCGCCACCATTGGCAAACACCGCCTCCGTCATCGCCTGCAAATATTCATTCAACAATTGCGCCACCCGCCGCGCTTGGAGCGTATTTGACAACGGTGTGAAGCCGACAATATCGCTGAACAGGATCGTCACCAAACGCGGCTCCGGTTGCAGCGTCAGCTCCATGTCCCCCTGCGCCGCCCGCGCCACCATCTCCGGCGGCAAGAAACGCTTCAACACCGATTCCGTCAAATATGCATTCAGCTCCTGCACCCGCCGCTCATTGGCCTTCAATGAGAGTAGGTTGCGGGCGATCGCCAACAACTCCCGATCATTAAACGGCTTCGACAAATACGCATCCGCCCCCTGCTCCACCCCCTCCAAGCGCGTCGTCTCATCCGCCTTCGCCGTCAGCAATACAATCGGCGTACTTTGCAGCCGCGCATCCGCCCGCACCTGCTGGATCAGATCCAACCCCGACACCTTCGGCATCATCAAATCACTCACCACCAACTGCGGCTGCCGCGCCTGCATCACCCGCAGCCCCTCCTCACCATTGCGCGCCGTGTAAACCTGATAACCCGCCGACCGCAGGATATGCGAAACATAGGCGCGCAAATCAGGATTATCATCCACCACCAAGACCGACGCACCATCCGCACTCACCGGCGTTTCACTGGCGATCGCCGGTTCCGCCACATCACTGCTCGCCGCCAGCTGATCCGTCGTCGCCTGCTCCGCATCCAGCAACTCTGCCTCCAGATCCGCCAACTCCACCGCCGCCCGTGCCGCTTGTAACTCGGTCGGTGCCTCCTTGACCTGCTCAGCCGGGAGGTGGGCCCCACCCACCGGTAGCCAGACCGTGAATGTCGTTCCCGGCGGCACCGCGCCATTTTCCGTCCCCCGCTGCACCGAAGTCACCTCAACCTGGCCCCCATGCAGCTCCACAATCTCCTTCACCAACGCCAAACCAATCCCCGTCCCCTCATAGGAGCGATTAATCGATCCCTCCGCTTGCCGGAAGCGATCAAAGAGATACGGCAACTGATCCGCCGCAATGCCAATGCCAGTATCCCGAATCTGCAAACAGGCGCGATCGCCCACTTGCACCAACTTCACTGCGATCTCCCCCCCCGGCTCCGTAAACTTCATCGCATTGGAGAGCAAGTTGTAGAGCACTTTATCGAACTTATCGCCATCCAGATAAATCGGCGCGCAAGTCTCCAGCTCCGACAACAGCCGAATCTGCTTGCGTTGGCAATAGGATTGAAACGTCTCGGCAATCTGGCTCACGAACTCCATCAGATTACAAGGCTGGAAGCTCGGCTGCATCCGTCCCGCATCCAAACGCTGGAGGTCGAGCAACTGATTCACCAGTCGTAACAAGCGGCGGCAATTGCGCAGCGCAATCTCCGCCTGATCCCGTGGCAAATCCTGCTGCTTGTTGACCGTCACCTCCAGCGGGCCCAACATCAAAGTCAGCGGCGTGCGGAACTCGTGGGAAATGTTTTGAAAAAACTCCGTCTTCTGGCGATCCAGTTCCAGCAACCGCTCCGCTTGCTGGCGGGTCTGCTGGAACAGGCGCGACTGTTGCACGGCGATCGCTGCCTGGGCCGCCACCGCCTGCGCCAACTCAATATCCGCCGCCGACCACTGGCGCGGCTGCTCCGCCTGCCGCAACGAAATGCTGCCAATGATCCGCCCATCCGCCAACAATGGCACCACCAACAACGCCCGGGCTGGCGCTCGCAAAGCGACATCCGCATCGGGGCGATCGCTCTCACGTACCGTCCCCAGATCGCTGATCGCCACCGGCTGCTGACTATCTAGAACCTGACAAAGCACCGGATTGCCTCGAATTGGTGCCAGCGAGCGCGGCAGCGACCCAGCCACTGTCCCCCCAGCTTCCGGCGTCGGCAACTCCGACTCCGCCACCACATCCACCGACGCCGAACGGCGGTCATAGAGACCCACACACTGCACATACTCGTCAGCTGCCGTCCACAGCGACAGCGCACAGCCATCCACGCCCAACGTTGTGCCCAACTGCTGGGCGATCGCCATAAAAATCTCTTGCGGGTCAAGGCTCGAACGAATCGCCGCCACGATCGAATTCACCAACGCCTCGCGCTGCGCCAGCCCCCGCACCTGCTCATAGGCCCGCGCCTGCGAAATCGCCAGCGCCGCCTGATCCGCCACCATCATCGCCAGTTGCGTCTCGTCCTCATCCCAGATCGCATCCGGGTCAGTGCGATGTAGCGCCAGCGTCGCCATCCGTTCCAGTTGGCAGATCAGCGGCACCATCACCGTCGTGCTGATCCCCAGCTCCCCAAATGCCCGCGCCCGCTCCGGCGACCCTTGCAGGCGATCGCTCGCCACCACATCCGGCAAAATCTCCAGCTCCGCCGTCTCCCAAACCGTCTGTGCCAGCAGCGCCCGCTCATTGGGGGAGGCGCGCTCGTCCCCCTCAATGTCATCTGCCAGCGACGCCACCGCCGGGTGAGTCAGCCCCTGGCGATAAATAAAGTACTCGCGAGCGCGATCACCATGCGCCTGAAGCAGACAATAGTCCACCCCGATCACCCGACCCACCGTATTGACGATCGCTTGCAGCACATCCCGCAACGGCGAACCTTCCGCATGACCAAACTGCGCATTACGAATCGTATTGGTCACCGTGTTCAGCAGCGACTCGCGGCGCAGCGAGCGGCTCAGCTCATCCGTGCGAATCCGGAGCACATTGTGCGTGTCGATCGCCTGACGCACGATCTCCTTCAGGTGCTCCGCTTCCCAGGGCTTAGTCACATACTTAAAAACCTTGCCGCTATTGATCGCCTCCACCAAATCCTCAACATCCGTATAGCCCGTAAGAATGATCCGAATAATGTCGGGATACTGCTGCGCCGTCAAACTCAAAAACTCGGTACCGCTCATGATCGGCATCCGTTGATCCGAGATGATCGCCGCAACATGGCTCTCCTGCTTCAGCAGCTCAAGCGCCACCGGCCCGCTCTCCGCCCGCAGCACCCTATAGTCACGACGAAAAGTGCGATAGAGCAGGTCAAGATTGTCCGGCTCATCGTCAACGATTAAAATCTTGGGCTTCTTACTGGCTTGGGGTTTCATAAGCCAATCGGCACTCCCTACCCGTCCTGTCATCTAGCGGCGGGGTTCTCGCGATCGCCCGATCGCCCCGCTGGCATCTGCACCCTAACCAGCGCGAGACAAACACACAGTTCATCCTCGTCTGCCCAACCCTGCTGCTCAATGCAAAACACCACTCGATTCCGAACTCAACGATCACAGCGAGCCAGTAAGAGTACTGCTGCTTTATTATCAACCATTCTTCTCTGTACCAAGCTAACCGACGAATTGCCTGCTGCACAGCCCAGAGTCCGCCTGTTTTCCCACGCCCCCCAGAAATCTACTGTTACAATGCCGATGACTGCTCGCCGTACTGACCTGCGAAACCCCTCCAATCTACTGTCTCGGTTGCTGCTGCTCAGGGAAGTTGTGAACGTAGATTCTCATCCACTCGCGCCATCATCTAACCCCCAGCCATTGGCACCGACTCGTCTACTCGTCCGCACGGCTCGCCCCCGCGACCTCGGCTCCCTCGCCGAGATTCTCGCCCAGAGCTTTCATCCTCCCGAAGGCTGGCTATTGTTCGCCCACCCCTTTCTGAAACTAGGGATTCACGAAGATCTACGCCTGCGCCTACGCTCGCGCTCGCCCCACTACTGCTGCTTCACCGCGATCGCCCTACCCGCGCCCGATACCCCCACCAAAACCACCGAAATCATCACCGGCACCGTCGAACTAGCCCTGCGTTCTCCCCACCCCCAACAACAGCGCCGTCAATCCCCCTACATTTCCAATCTCGCCGTCAGCCAAGCTTATCGCCGCCAAGGCGTCGCCCGTCGTCTCCTCGCGCAGTGTGAGCCAGTCGCCCTAGATTGGGGCTACCAGGACATCTACCTCCACGTCCTCGAAACCAACCACGAGGCCAGACGACTCTACCAATCCTGCGGCTACTGCCTCGAAGCGACGGAATGGCACTGGGCAGCTCAGCTACTACACCAACCCCGTCGCCTGCTCCTTCACAAGCGGCTCACTGACAATAGTTCTCCGGCCGCTTACCGCGCATAATCTATGCTAAATTCCGGTCGCACTCAGGTTGCCACGAGCGTATTTCGCCACAGCCGCGAGCACCTTATCTTGTTCGATGGGCTTGGCGAGAAAATCAGTCGCACCCACCATTTTGGCGCGGACACGATCGATGATGCCATCATTCCCAGTCAGGATGATGATCGGCGTCTCTTTAAAAGCGGCAACGCGGCGAATCTGCGTACAAATCTCATAGCCGCTAGCGATCGGCATTACCAGGTCGAGAAAGATCAAATCAGGCTTATGCGTGAGCAGCGTGGGCAGTGCCTGAACCGCTTCCTGAATGGTCACCACCCGCTGATTAGCCCGGTTCAAGAGTTCAGTCATCTGGCGGCAAACCTGGGGATTGTCATCGATACAGACCACGAGACTCGGGCAAACATCAGCGCCAGCGATCACCGCCGGAGCCTTGGCAACCCGACGCGGTTCCGCAGGAGCAGGCATCGCCGCGCGCGCGAAGGTCGGCAGGGGCAGATCCGCGATTTCCGCCAAGCCAATCGTCTGTTGGCGAATGTGGGGGAGGAGCGATCGCATCAAAGCAAACACATCTTTCTTGATCAGCACCGCAATGTCGCGCAGACTGCGCTTGCCGTTAATGATCTCAGTCAAGCTTTTGTAAGTCTTTGCCGTCGTCTGCCGCTGCAAGGTTTCGGGCTGGCTGAGCACCGGCGCGCGATTCGGCGAGCACAAGATCAGCCCAGCTTTACACCATTTCTGCCAAGTAATCTCGGTGAATTGTAGCGTTGACTCGCTCTCGATTGTCCAGGTTCGCGGCAAGATGCCAGTATCGGTATTGGAAGGGCGCACACCGAGGCGCGGCAACAGTTCCAGCAGCTCAGAGTTGGCAGAAGTAGCCAGCGATGTCGATAGGGGGAGGCGATCGCGGTGCGCCGTTCGCGAGTTCAAACCCGCCAACTCAATCGCCTGAACAATCTCAAACAGCACTTCAACCACTGTGCCCTGAATCACAGCGATCGCCTGCTCACTGCTTGCCACTTGGCGCTGAGCCAAAATCGTCAACGCCTGGTAGTCCCAGCACTCAAAGCAATCACCCTGACGCGGACGGATTTTGCTGGCACTGGCGAACAAGCCACTGCGAATCATCTGTCGCCGCCAACGACGAATTGCATGACCATCGCCCGTCGCCCAAGCGAACCGCCCCAAAGCCAAGTAAAGACGCCAATTCTGCCCGCCGACTGTAATGTCCAGCCGTCCGGTAAAGCGTTGCTGTTGAAACGGAGTCAGTTGCTGGCTCAAGAAATCAGCGGCATAGAGCTGGCGAGGCTGTGATTGGGGTCTAGGCAGAACTGGCAATGGGGTCTGGGAATTGAGTTGGGTTCGCGTGCCAGAGAAAGTCAGAGCTGCGTCCATGAGATAGAGTCCACCTGCAACAAAGGATTGTTAACCAACTTTTAATCTAATTCTAAGCTAAATGTAAAGCCGTCCTCCCTAAGGTTATGAAATGCTAAAAGCAGATTGCAATTAAGTTTTGTCAATCAACGGGAACAATACGTCGGCAGAGTCTGGCAAATTGGAAATCTGAGTGTCAGCGCCCGCACTCCGTAACAGCAACCAGACTTTGTTACTCAACAGTCCGGCTGTATCTCAGTCAAGATACCCACCAAGGGCAATAACAGTTAGCCTTCGAGGGATACGAGTGATGCCTTTCGGTAGGCTTGCTCCTAGCGGATGTAATACCATTCCCGATAGAAGTTTTGGTGATTTCCACTATATTATCAGTGGCTGTCGGTGACTTAGATCACCAAGCTGACATTCACCCACACACTCCTAAATCATATGGTCAAAATGGCTGCCATCAAACCGCAAATTGGCAGAATTTCATCGTCCAAATAATGGATTGATCCGGGGTGAAATGCGCCAGTTGCTCACCGACTGAACCACGATGCCAGCGCCCGATGAGAGCATCCCACCTTGTCACTCTCCATGCCTTTTAGAATTTGCAATTTTCCCCGCCCCCCCCTCTGACAAGGGTATTCATATACCTGGCGAACCAAGACCTTACAGACAGTACCTAAAGCAGAGCTTTTCCGCAAAGAGAACTATATCTGGGGTGTTGGTTCGCGAAGTATGGAGTCACCCTGACAAGGGGGAAGTTTTTGGGTATGGTTTCCTTAGCCCTGTTGTTGTGTGGTGGAAGCGGTCGCACATGGCTGAAGTGGGATGTACCCACGCCCGATTGCAAACAAATAGGCAGGGGCGCTTTGCAAAATCGCTTCATTAGCATCGAACATGGAATTGCCTGGGCAAGATTTGCTTCCCTGACCCAGAGCACGCAATCCCTCAATAATGCCTAGACAGCCATTGTGTAGAGCTGCCTGCCGTCAACCCCACACAACCCCTGCCGCTGTTGGGAACGGCGCTTTGAGCAACAGTTCCCACGCAGCAGTGTGTTATACCAAAATGGATTGCAGCTTTTCGTCGCCATGAGTCCAACCCGCACGCCACTCCGTCCCGCCACAGATTTGCTGCCACTCACCGTCAATGCCTCATCATCCCGGCCCTGGTTTCGCAGACTCCTCGCGGCTGAGGTCATTGCCCCACTGCTGATCGGCCTGCTCGTGTTGCTCGCCTGGGAGCTGGGCGTGCGCGTGACCGGTACGCCCCCCTACCTGCTACCCGGACCGCTGCTGGTGCTACAAACCCTGGCTAGCGACTGGGGGACACTCTTGCCAGCACTGCTCATCACCCTGAAAATCACCCTTTTGGCCTTCGGAGCGGCAGCCATTTCCGGCTTGTTGCTGGCGATCCTCTTTGCCCAGAGTCGTTGGCTGGAGCTGAGCCTGTTTCCTTATGCCGTGATTTTGCAGACGACGCCGATCGTGGCGATCGCCCCCCTGATCATTATCTGGACCCGCAGAATTGTCCCTGGCTCCAACAGCACCTTTGTCGCGCTGATCATCTGTGCTTGGATTGTCGCCTTCTTCCCGATTGTGTCGAATACCACTCTGGGCCTGCGGAGTGTGGATCGCAACTTGCGCGACCTCTTCCAGCTCTACCGCGCCTCACCCTGGCAAACCCTCTGGCATTTGCGTTTGCCCAGTGCCCTCCCCTACTTCCTCGGCGGCCTAAAAATCAGCGGCGGACTCGCCCTGATTGGTGCCGTCGTCGCTGAATTTGTCGCCGGAACTGGTGGCAACCGCGCCGGCCTTGCTTATCAGATCCTGATGGCCAGCTACAACCTCCAGATCCCCCGGATGTTTGCCGCCTTACTGCTGACCGCCGTTGCCGGTGTGGGGATTTTCTTAGCGCTGACGCTGCTGACCGAGACCCTACTGCACCAGTGGCATGAGAGTACGCTGCCTCGCGATCGCTAGCCTGCGGTCAGAAACCGGCGAGTGGCTCCCACTCGGTCTCAGGAGTAAGCGGGTAGGTCAGTCAAACAGAGTCAGCCAAGCGATAGACAATTGAGCAGCAACCGGGAACAATGAGCAATGACGAAAGACTGACTACAGACCGAGCCACCCCAAGACCAGATGAAGATTTTATTTGTTGCCGCTGAAGCTGCCCCGCTTGCCAAAGTTGGCGGTATGGGCGATGTCGTTGGGTCGCTGCCCGCTGTCCTCCGCAAAATGGGGCATGACGTGCGTGTATTTATGCCCTACTACGGTTTCTTACCAGACAAGCTGGCGGTTCCGAAAAAACCGGTGTGGCAAGGCGACACGATGTTCCAGGAGTTTTCCATCTACGAAACGCTATTTCCGAATACTGATGTGCCGCTTTACCTATTCGGACACCCGGTATTTAGCGATCGCCTCGACATTTACTACGGCGATGACGAAGACTGGCGCTTTACCTTCTTCGCCAACGGAGCGGCAGAATTTGTTTGGAATTACTGGCAGCCGGATGTCGTTCACTGCCACGACTGGCACTCTGGGATGCTGCCCGTCTGGCTACACACAACTCAGACGCTCAAAACCGTCTTCACCATTCACAACCTCGCCTATCAAGGACCCTGGCGCTGGCGACTGAATGAAATTGCTTGGTGTCCCGACTATATGGAAGGGCACAACACGCTGGCGGCAGCCGTGCAGTTTGCCGATTGGGTCACGACCGTTTCGCCAACCTACGCTCAACAAATTCAAACCCCCGCCTACGGCGAAACCCTGGATGGCTTGCTGTCATTCATCAGCGGCAAAATGTCGGGGATTTTAAACGGCATTGATGTTGAGAGCTACAACCCCGAAACCGATCTTTACATCACCGAAAATTTCAGCAAAGACACCATTGCCCAGCGCCGGGTGAATAAACTAGCGCTGCAAGAAGAATTGGGGTTGCAGAGTAATCCCCAAGCTTTTTTGGCTAGCTCTGTTACCCGCCTGGTTGAACAGAAAGGTGTTGATCTGATCTTGCAGATCATGGATCGCTTCCTCTCCTATACTGACGCGCAGTTTGTGTTGCTGGGGACGGGCGATCGCTACTACGAAACCCAGATGTGGGAGATGTCAGCACGCTTCCCCGGTCGCGTCTCAGTACAACTGCTCCACAACGATGGCCTGGCACGCCGCATCTATAGCGGTGCTGATGCCTTCCTGATGCCATCACGCTTCGAGCCTTGTGGGATTGCGCAACTGCTGGCGATGCGCTATGGCTGCATCCCGATCGTGCGCCGCACCGGCGGCCTCGTCGATACCGTCAAGCACCACGCTCCCATAGACGCCGCCGGAACCGGCTACTGTTTTGACCGCTACGAGCCA
The DNA here is from genome assembly GCA_012031265.1 of Spirulinaceae cyanobacterium SM2_1_0. GTDB lineage: Bacteria > Cyanobacteriota > Cyanobacteriia > Cyanobacteriales > Spirulinaceae > JAAUTY01. The sequence continues at coordinate 33,412 of JAAUTY010000027.1, forward strand.
CTGGATCTGTTCACAGCCATGGTGCGGGCTTGGGAGGGCTACATCAATTACCCCGACAAGTGGCTGGCACTCCAGCAGCGGGCGATGGCGCAAAACTTCAGTTGGTCGAAGTCGGCGGCGGAATACACGCGGATTTACAAGCGGCTGCTCGGCTTGCCTGAGACCCTCTCGGCGCAGGAACAAGCGGCGATTGACGCCGACACCAAGTGGGCGGCTTAGTCTCGCGGCGCGGCAGTCAGACGGCAGCAGTCAGCAGGCCGGATTCGTTCTTGGGAACCCGGTTTCTTCATGGGTCGGCGTACGAGATTTGGCTTTTCTCCAGTGAGAAACCGGGTTTCTGTCCCAGCTCTCTCGCTGCCGCCTTCGTTGAAGTGAGTGAGTGAGTCGGCCGTCATGGTTAATCTCGGCTATCGTGCCGCCCGGTTGAAAGGCAAACTCGGTCGCGCCTTTTACGCCCACCGCCTCGCGCACCAAGGTCGCATCAGCGGCAACCCGCCTCCCCTGATCGCCAGCGTCTACAGCCTCTCTTGCCAGCGCGACCTCCCGGAGCAGGTCGCCAATATTCGCCTATTGCTAACCCATGTCGGTCTGCCGCAGCAGTTTGTCGTCGTCTCCGATGGCAGCTACACCGCCGACAGCATCCAGCTTTTACAACGCCTGCATCCCTGCGTGCGCGTCATCCCCTTGGTTGACTTTGTGCGCCCCGATTTACCAGCCGCCGTTTTTCACTATGCCGAGATCAGTCCGATGGGCAAAAAACTGGCGATGTTGCTCTCAATTCCAGTCACGCAGCCGAGCCTCTATACTGACTCGGACATTTTTTTCTTTCCCGCGGCGGGCGACTTGGCCGCTCTACTCGAGCGCGCCGACGGTCAGAACTACTACCTAACCGACACCTACCAATCCTTTGATTGGCGCATTTTGCAATCGGAGGCGGAGGCCGCTACCCCGATCAATGGTGGCTTCATCCTGCTCAAGCAGGCTCTAGACTGGCAGATAGCCATGCAGCGATTTTTGGCGCTGACCGAGCCACCCAACTACTTCACCGAGCAAACGATGGTGCATCTCACTCTGCACGCCAATGGCGCGCAGCCGCTCGATCGACAGCGCTATATCATGGAACTGGACGACGAATTTGTCTATGGCGATCGCTATGCCCGCCGACCAGACATCGTGCTGCGCCACTACGTCAACCCCGTGCGCCACAAGTTTTGGGGCAATTGGTCGCATCTATACTTGGGCAGCCGCTCGCGCCGCCGAACCGCGTAAAATGGCGGACGTCCCCACTGATACCCAATCCGGATCGTGAACCCCAAAAACGACAACATCGGGAGGGTCTGAAACCCTCCCCTACCGTGTATTGCGTTTTTGGGGCAAAAAAATCCAGACTTAGTATAACCAACTACCGGGCGATCACCATGACCGAGCCGCTCAAGATTTTGATGGTGCTGCATATGCCCTGGCAGCGCAATCTGGGTGCTGGGCGCGTGCAGCTCGAACTGGCGGAGGAATTTCGCCAACTCGGCCATCAGGTTGAGAAATTTGATTCCGAAGATGCGGCGGCTCAGCACGCTCGGTCTGGGCAAGGGAAAAAATTCAATTTTGTCGAGCAGGCGATCGCCCATGTGCGCGCTTACGGCCACCGCTTCGACATCATCGACGCTCACCAGGGCAATTTACCGACGACGAAAGCCAGCCTCAATTTTTCTGGTCTCTTGGTCGCTCGTTCTGTCGCCCTTTATGCCCTGTATGACCAGTTTTCGCGCTCGCGGGCGGCGCGTTTGCCTGCCTGGAAGCTACGGGCGCGCTATGCCAATGCCGTCGGTCTCTGGCGTGATCGCCGCAATACGCCAAACTACGTTCGCAGCCTACAAGCTTGCGATCTGATCAACCTCCCCAATCAGGAAGAGTACGCCTACGTGCGCGATCGCCTCCACCTAGGCGATAAGTGCGTCGTTTTCCCCTTTGGTCTCTCGCCCGCCCGCCGCGCCGCCCTGCAAGCCGCCGCGCGCTCACCGGGCGATCGCCTCGCCCAGCCCAAGCTCGTCTTCATCGGCACCTGGAGCCGCCGCAAGGGTGCGAACGATTGGCCCGCTTTGATTCGCACCCTCAAACAGCAAGTGCCCACCCTCCGCTGCTGCTTTCTGGGCACGGGGCTGAGCGCCGCGACCGTGCTCAGCGAACTGCGCCAACCAGCCGGTGACTGGCTCGAGATTATGCCCCACTACGACAGCGCTGACCTACCGCAATTGCTGAGCGAGGCAACAGTCGGAGCCTTTCCCAGCTATGTTGAGGGCTTCGGCTTTGCGGTGCTCGAAAAGCTGGCGGCAGGAGTGCCCACGGTCGCCTACGATGCCGCTGGCCCGCGCGAGATGCTGCAATTTTTACCCGACTCCCTGCGGGTGCCGATCGGCGACTGGCGACAAATGGCGGCGCAATTGGTGCAGTTGCTCCAGCAACTACCGACAGCTTACGGGCAATTATCACAAGATTGTCAGGCGATCGCCGCCCGCTTCTGCTGGCGCGACATTGCCATTGCGACCCTGACCGCCTATCATCAGACGCCAGTCACCGGTCAGCCCGAAGACTGACGGCGGTCGTTAGCGTTGGGGGTGATCGCTATACTGGGGAATGAAGAAGCTGACCGAGAGCCAAACGCTCAGTGCCACGAGCTGAGGCGGCGCGCCAGCCTGTCCCCCTGCACCGCTGTGTGCATCCCCAGCCATGAGAACTTGGTTTTTTTGGTGGCAATCTCTGGTTCTATCAAGCCAGCAGAATCCGCCGCGTTTTATTGAAGCGATCATGCTGTCGTTGGCGATCGCCCTCCTCTCTTTCCTGCTATTTGCTTGGCGCAGCACCGAGCATTGGCCCTACCTCGTCCTTAGCCTCAGCTACGGCATCGGCGCTTCGGTCTCGATCCTCGTGCGCGAAACGAGTAGCGGTCACCGCCTGCTGACCCCGACGATTGCCACGATGTTGGTGTCGCTATCCATTCTGTTGCTGGGGATGGTGATGGTGATTCGCGATGTACTCGTGCTGCAATAGCGGTGTGAAATCGCGTCTGAAAACAGCGTGACACCATTCTTGAGACTGACCCGCGCCAGCCATTCATCCCGAATTTCCTCGGAGCGGACGAGGGAACACGATACACTGTTGGCTTAATGCTCGTGTTATAGCGCCTCAACCCCATGCCGGATTTTTTGCTCGAGATTGGCACCGAAGAACTCCCTGCCAGTTTCGTTGACAGTGCGATCGCCCAGTGGCAGACCACGATCCCCCAGAGCCTCACTGACCAACAGCTCGCAGCCGCCAAGGTTCAACTCTACGGAACCCCGCGCCGCCTCGCCGTCCTGCTCACCGCGCTCCCCGCTTGCCAACCCGATCGCCAGGAAGAGGTAAAAGGCCCCCCCGCCCAAGCCGCGTTCAAAGACGGGCAGCCGACCAAAGCAGCAGCAGGCTTCGCACGCAAGCAGGGCATCAAGCTCGAGCAGATCGAGATTCGCAGCACTGACAAAGGCGACTTCGTATTTGCCACCAAGCAGATCGTCGGTCAACCGGCAGCCACGATTCTCACCCCGCTCGCTTTGACCTGGTTAACCGGGCTAGAAGGCAAACGCTTCATGCGCTGGAGCGACGGCGAGCTACGGTTTCCGCGCCCGATTCGCTGGTTGGTCGCCCTACTCGATGACCAAGTGCTGCCGCTGGAGTTGGTCAATGGCTCAGTGACCCTGCGGAGCGATCGCCAGTCGCGCGGCCACCGCGTACTACACCCCGATCCCGTACAGATTCCCCAAGCTACGGCCTACGCTGCGAGCCTGCGAGCCGCTAGGGTTGAGGTCGAGCCAGCCGCCCGCCGCGCCACAATCGAGACCCAAATTCAGACCATCGCGAGCCATGTTGGCGGTCACGCGACCGTTTACCCCGACCTGCTGACGGAAGTGACGCAATTGGTGGAATGGCCGACAGCGGTTCGGGGCGAGTTTGAAGCCGCTTTCCTAGAATTACCGCCAGAAGTGATCACCACCGTCATGGTGACCCACCAGCGCTACTTCCCAATTCGCGAGTCCGTGGCTCCCGACAGCCCACTCCTCCCCTACTTCATCACGATTGCCAATGGTGACCCGGCGAAAGCAGATTTAATCGCCGCCGGCAATGCCCGCGTCATCCGTGCCCGCTTGGCAGATGCCCAGTTTTTCTACCGCGCCGACTGCACGGAGCCATTGGAAACCTTCTTGCCGCAACTGTCGGACGTGACTTTTCAGGAAAACCTCGGCTCAATGCACGATAAGGTCGAGCGCATCATCGAAGCTAGCGAGGCGATCGCCGACCAACTCAACCTCGACGCCGCCAGCCGCGAAACGGTCGAGCGCGCGGCGCTACTCTGCAAGGCCGATCTCGTCTCGCAGATGGTCTATGAGTTCCCCGAACTGCAAGGCAGCATGGGACAAAAGTATGCGATCGCCAGCGGCGAAGCTCCCGCCGTCGCCACCGCCATCTACGAACACTACCTACCACGCGGCGCGACTGACGACTTGCCCAGCACACTAGTCGGGCAGATCATCGGGCTAGCCGATCGGCTCGATACCTTGGTCAGCATCTTTGGCTTGGGCATGATTCCCACCGGTTCCTCCGATCCCTTCGCGCTGCGCCGCGCGGCCAATGCTGTGGTGAATATCATCTGGCACGCCAACCTCAATCTCGATCTGGCTGAGCTATTAGCCCGGCTGTCAGCGGATTTCGTCGAGGCGCAGGCAGAGCGCGAGTCACCGCTGGCGGCACTGGCAGACTTCTTTTTGCAACGAGTGCATGGGCTGCTCAAAGACGAGTTTAATGTTGACTACGACTTAGTCGATGCCGTCTTGGGGGATGGCGATCGCGACTACGCGGAGCGCGCCTTGCATGACTTGCTGGATGTGCGCGATCGCGCCACCTTTCTACAAGCAATCCGCAACGATGGACAACTCGCCACGATTTATGAAACCGTCAATCGCTCGACACGCTTGGCTGCAAAAGGCACGCTAGATCGGCAGTCGTTGAACCCGACTGGCTTGGTAAAACCTGAGCAGTTCGAGCAAGCGTCGGAACAAGCTTTTTACGACGCTCTGATCGCACTTGTGCCTGAGACAGAGGCGGCGATCGCCGAACGCAACTATCAGCGTCTGGTGAACAACCTGGCGGCGATCGCTCCCACCGTCAGCCGCTTCTTCGACGGCGAAGAGAGTGTACTGGTCATAGCCGATGACCCCGAGGTACAACGCAACCGCCTTAACCTCCTCGGTCTCCTACGCAACCATGCGCGGGTGCTCGCCGATTTCGGCGCAATTGTGAAATAAGCGGAGCGTCGGGGCGATCGCACCGTCAGTTGAATGCAACCGAATGCACTGCCAGCCTTAAAGAGCAGGGGAATGACAGAAGTACCTCGTTTTGAGTTATTTGGGCTGCCAGGGGAGCCAAGCTTCATCCAAGGCTTGCTCCAGAGTAAAATCAGGCTCTTCAGGAATTAAACGAGCATCCAATTCACTCGAATTTAGAAAAAGCTTTCTACCATTTTGTATTGCTTCGAGAAAACATTCACTGGCAATAAATTCACAGCCCACTCTGTAAACCAATTGCCGCTTTAGTCAGCTTAGCGCCCTTCAATCGCGATCATGGTCGCTATCGCGGCAAACGCAAGCCCTGGGGCGGTCGGGCCTCCGTGCGCTCCGCACTCTATCTGGCGACGCTAGCGGTGCGTCATAAACCGCCCCTCCGGACGGTGCATCAGCATCTCCTCGACCAGGGGAATGAGCAGAAAGTGGCCTTGATTGCCTGTGCGAGAGAACTGCTGACTTGTTTGAAGGCCGTGCTGAAATCTCGCACTCCTCGGCCGGACGAGCTCGTCACGGCTCGCGATACCCCAGCCTGATGGCTACTTTCGAGGTCAGGGACAGCCAATATTTTGATCAGTTTCCTTGACTTTCAAGATAATCGCTTCTCCGAGACTTGGCTACTTGGATACACCAGTCCTGAAACCCCGGCGATGAGCTGGTTGCATTTTCTTGGGTCAACAGCCCATCCAAGCGCAGGTTTCAGGAGTCGGAACGTCCGATCCAGTCCCCGATTTTGGCAGACCAAGATTCAGCGAGTGAGAATCTGGTTTATGTTTACACGGTAGCCCAGCTTGGGGAGAAGGGGTCGGGGGATTGAGGCGTGCAGCGGCTTCTCGTAGATTGGGCCATGAATTTGCGAAAGTTGGGATGCACCCTGCCGAATTCGCACACTCAGGTATCTTCCCGACCGGCGGCAGCCAGCGGCGGCAGCGGTAACACGGGCAGGCGATCGCCTCGAAACAGCTCTTCGCTCACCTCGCCCAACTCGCGCAACTGCTGACCAGCGGCCGTCAGCGCGACTAAACCCAAGATGAAGGGGAGCGTCAGGGCGCTCAGCGCCATTTGCAACTCCGGTGGGGTGGGTGCAGAATCTCGGGTCATGGGAGCGCCTCTCATGGTGGGTGTCTGGGTTCATTGTAGCGATCGCCGCTACCAGGCCGCTTGCTGACAGTGCGGACGTACTGCTATTAATAGACTCAGTCCCTGCAAATCCGTCCGGCGCAACCGCCATGATCCCGCTTCAGTTAAGCCTCAAGAACTTTCTCAGCTACCGCCAAGCACAGCTCGACTTCCGCGAACTGCACGCGGCTTGCGTCTGCGGAGCCAATGGTGCGGGCAAATCCTCGCTGCTGGAGGCGATCGCCTGGGCGCTCTGGGGCGAAGGTCGGACGAGTGTAGACGAGACGATTTATGCGGGCGCTGACGAAGCACGGGTCGATTTCATGTTTACTTGCGATCGCCAGACCTACCGCGTCAGCCGCGCCCGCCGCCGCAACAAGGACTCGCAACTCGAATTCCAAATCCAGCTTGAATCCGGCCGCTTCCGCTCGCTCACGGCCAAGATCATGAAGGAAACCCAGAGCAGAATCAATCAAACGCTGCACCTGGACTACGACACCTTTATCAACTCCGCCTATCTGCGTCAAGGTCATGCCGACGAGTTCATGTTGCAAGGGGCGGCTAAGCGTAAAGAAGTGCTGGGTAAGTTGCTGAAGCTTTCCCAGTATGACGACCTCGCCGAGCAAGCCAAAGAGGCGGCGCGGCAGTTTCAAGGCCGAGCCGAGCAGATCGAGCGCGAGCGGCAACATTTGGAAACGCAACTGGCGCGCGCGCCGACCTCGCCAGCCAACAGCAACAAGTTGCCCAAACGCTCGCCGCATTGCAACAACGTCAGCAGGAGAGCCGTGAGCAATTGCAAGCGCTGCAAACTCGCGCCTACGAACGGCAAAGTTGGCAACAATTACTCACCATGCAGCAGCAGCAGGGAGAGAATTTGACCGCCGACTGCGATCGCCTCGCCCGCGACCAGACGGCGATCGGGCAAAAGTTGACCGACTGCGAGCAACAATTAGCCCGCCGTGAGGAAATTATGGCCGGTTACCAAACCTGGCAGCAGCAACAGACCAAATTGACGACGCTCGCTCAGAAGTTGAAAGCCGAGCGCGAACTCGAAGCGCAAATCCGGCAACATGAAGACCAACTACGGGTTGCCGCCGCCGACCTTGACCGCCAAATCCAACAATGCCAGCATCGCTTGGCGACGATGGCGCAACAGGCGCGTGATCTGGAGACAACGCTGGCACGAGCTGAGGCGATCGCCGCTGCTGTCGCCCAACTCCAGCAGCACCGCCAGCGCCTGAGTGAACTCGATGCCCTCAAGCTCCGGGTTGCGCCGCTACAACAACGCCAGGCGGCAGTGCAAGTCGAACTCGAGAAAGCCCGCGCCCAACTCGAGGCGAAGCTCGAACAGCTCCAAACAACGACCCGTGAATTGCAGCGCCAGCGCCAATCCCTGCCCGCCGTGCGCGCCCAACTCACCACGGTGCAAACCGAAGTGGCGGCCCTCCGCAACCAGCAGGTTTATCTGGATCGGGTGCGGGAAAAAGGCAGCCAGCGGCGGGAATGGAAACAGCGTATCGAGACGGAACAGGGCAACTACGCCGACCAAATCGCCCTGCTGGAACAAAAATTGACCTTGCTACAAGCGCCGAGTGCGGCTTGCCCTCTCTGCGATCGCGCCCTCGACGAACACCACCGCGCTCGCGTCCGCCAAAAGATTGAGACCGAGCAGGCCGAGACCCAAGCGCGCGATCTCGACGCGCGTGGTCAACTGGCGGCTTGCGAGCGAGAGTTGCAGGAGTTGCGCCAGGAATACAGCCAGATCCGCGACCAACTCGCCAATTTTGACGCGCTCTGCCAACAACAGGGTCAACTGGAAGCACAACTGGCCGGTTACGACGACATTGACAGCCAAATCCAAGCGGGCGATCGCCAGCAACGAGAACTGGAAACAGCGCTGGCTAATCAAGACTACGCCCGCGAACTGCAAGCCGAGTCGGCGCAGCTCGAGCACGAATTAGTGGCCCTCAGCTACGACGAGCAGACTCACAGCCTCGAGCGCGGTGCCGTTGATCGCTGGCGCAAGGCCGAGTTTGAACAAATGGAACTGGAGCGAGCACAGCGATCGCACGCCCAGTTGACCGAGCAAACTCCCCAAGTCCAAGCGCAACTTGCCCAACTGCAAGCGCAACGCGAACAACTCCTGAGCCAATCGCCGCTGGCGCAGGAAATTGCCGCGCTCCAGGTACAGCGAGCCGAGCTGGGCTATGACCCGGAGCAACATGAGCAGTTGCAGCAGGCAGTACGGCAGGGACAGGATTGGCCGCTGGCCTACCAGCAGTTGCAGCAGGCTGAGGTTGAGTTGCCGCAGTTGCAGGCAGGTCAGGTCGAATTGCAGCAAGCCTATGACCAACGGCAGGCAGAGCGCGATCGCACCCAAGCGGAAGTGGAAACCCTGATGGCAAAATTGGCGGCGTTGCCAGATTGCCAGCCAGAGATCCGGGAGCTAGAGGCACATCTGGGCGATCGCCAGCGGGTGATCGACGAGCACATCGCACAGCAGGGCGCACTGCAACAACAGCAACTCCAGCTCGACGAAACCGCACAACGCTGCGAAGCTTTGCAAGAGACACTGCAAGCCGCAAACCGCCGCCAGCGGGTTTATCAGGAACTGACCCAAGCCTTCGGGCGCAACGGCATCCAGGCGCTGATGATCGAGAACGTGCTGCCGCAACTGGAAGCGCAGACCAATCAGATTCTTGCTCGTCTGTCAGACAATCAACTGCACGTCCAATTTGTCACCCAGAAAGCCAATAAGAAAAAGTCCCGTAAGCAAGCTGAAAAATTGCGCGACACGCTCGAAATTCTCATCGCCGACGCGCGGGGCACTCGGCCCTACGCTACCTATTCAGGGGGTGAGGCCTTCCGAATCAACTTTGCGATCCGTCTCGCCCTGGCGCGCCTGCTGGCGCAGCGGGCTGGAGCGTCTTTACAGATGCTGATTATCGACGAGGGGTTTGGCACCCAGGACGCGGCGGGCTGCGATCGCCTGATCGCCGCCATCAATGCGATCGCCGACGAGTTTGCCTGCATCCTCACGGTCACGCATATGCCCCAATTCAAGGAAGCCTTCCAGACCCGCATCGATGTGCAAAAAACGCCGCAAGGCTCGCAGTTGACAATCGTGAGTTGAGAAATGCTGATCGGGGGCAGTCAATGTCCTGAGCACCGTCGCTACCGTGGTAATCCTCAGCCCGGTTCAACCGGCACTCGGGGGCGGCAAGTCAGCCGGGCGATCGCCCCCTTGCTCGGCTTTGAGGGCGGCTAACTCTGCATCCACAGCCGCCGCCTGTTCGAGCTGGTCAAACTGCGTCTCGACACTGCTCGCAGCCATCAACTCCGCCTGCGCCTCCAACTCCAGCACCCGCGCTTCCATGCGGTCAAAAATTGTCTGGGTCGCCGCTCCCGCCGCGCCGGTCAACAGTTCGCGCATCCGTCGCGTCGCTTCCGCTGACTGTGCCCGTGCCAGATAGAGATCCTTTTTGATTTGGGTTGCCGCCACCTGACGCTCGAGATCGCGCAAGTCTTGCTTCAGCCGTGTGACGAGGCCTGACTGTTGCTCAAGCTGCGATCGCAAGCCACGCGCTGTGTCCAGATGCGATTGGCGGCGACTAAGTGCCTCCCGCGCTAAGGGTTCATCGCTCTGGGTCAGCGCCAGCCGCGCCCGACGCTCCCAGTCCTCGGCGATGGCTTCGCTTTGTCTGGCTTGGCGTTCGGTGCGTTTTTGGGTGGCGATCGCCTGTGCCACCGCCTGCCGCATTTGCAGCACATGGGTTTCCATTTCGTAGGCGGCGCGCTCTAGAGCCTCCGCCGGATCCTCTGCGGCGCGGGCGAGGTGATTGAGCTGGGCGCGTGTCGCCTGCCAGATTCGGTCGAGCCAAGCCACAGGTCACTCCTCATTGCATCAACGCAGATTGCCTCAAGCCTATGGTATCGCAGGTGTTTTGTGCCTGGCGTTGCCGCATCTACGACAACAGAGCCGTCCGGCTATCCAGAACCTTGCGACTAACCAATCGTTTGGCGTCTGGCGAGAAACTTGTGAGCGTGTTTTTGACCAAGCTGAGGTGCAGGGAGCATCCCAGTTTGGCAACCCTACGTTCCTACGGCACAGACGCCGCCAACACCCTAAATCGCTCTCCCAAGCTGGGAGAGGGACTTCTAGTACAAGGCGGCGGAAATGAGATCCCCATTCAGGATCCGTAGGATGCCTGTACTGTCTGCACTCAAAACTCAGAACTCAAAATTCCGCGTAGCGGTACTAGCTCCCCCGCGCCTAGCTTGGGAGGAGGGGCTGGAGGATGTAGACGCGCAGCGGCTGCTCGCAGAGTGGGGAACCGTAACGCCGAAGTGGGATGCACCCTTGGGTTGGGCGCGGCGAAACCTAAAAGCCATGGGCGTTGACATTGAGTCTCTAACAAGCGCCTTCAGCCAATCGCAATATCAGTAGGCACGCTCAAGCCGAACCGCGATCGCCTCACTATCCACCCACCAGCCGCATCGGCCCCAGATAGCGTTGCAGATAGGGCGAAAAGACCTCGTAAATCAGGGTCAGCGGCTCGCCATTGTGCCAGAAGAGGTAGTGCCGTCCCCAAAACGGGCCGGGTTCACCAAAGGCCTGAGCCAGCGCTTCGGAGTGACCGTAATACAGTCCCTGAACGTCGCGATAGAGTTCGCTGTGCAGGCTGGCGAGATTGTCCCAGATCGGCAGCGTGCGATTTTGCAAATAATCATCCACTTGGCTCGCATCCCACCAGGAGGCGGCGTAGGCGAGGTATTGACCCGAAGTCGCAGAGTGTAACCAGACCTGGCGGCGCAGGCGCGGGCTGGGCACGGCGCGGATCAGTTCCGGTGCGCCGTCGTCCGCATCGCCGATCGGGGACATATCGATGACCTCGACCTGGGTGCGATCGCGCGTCAGCAGCTTCAGGTGGCGGGTTGGCGAACCATCCCCCAGAAGCAGCATCTGCCAGGCAGGCGCGAGTTGGTCGTGGGGCAGACCGGTTTGAATATCGGTGACATCGCCCTGCCAGAGAGGTTCGAGGGCGTGCCAGGCGCGCGTAGAGGTGAGGGAACTCGGGGGCTTCAAAACCACTCAGCTTTTTCACAAAACTTAATCTTATGGCTCCCATGATAACGGGTTTCTCGGCACGACTGGCGGCGATCGCCTCATCCCTGGACTGAACTGCCATAATTTCCCTAGAGATTGCCTCGTAATCGCCCTCCCCATGAGCCTCACCCTCGCCAAATGGTCACTCGCCGACTATCACCGCCTCGTTGCCACCGGCTTGCTCGCTGACCGCGCCGTAGAATTGCTCGCTGGGGATATTGTCGAAATGCCGCCAGAGGGTCCCGAACACGCCTACCTCAGCACCCGCCTCGATAAAGTGTTGAGCCGTCTGCTGGGCGATCGCGCCGAAGTCCGCCAGGGTCACCCGATCACGCTGCCACCCGCTTCCGAGCCAGAACCTGATTTAGCGATCATGCAGCCCTTGGGAAGCGTCTATCGCGATCGCCATCCCAGCGCGGCGGAAATCTTCTGGCTGATCGAGTACGCCAACACCAGCCTCAGCAAAGACCGCGACGTGAAGCGAAAACTCTATGCTCAGGCGAGCATTCCCGCTTACTGGCTGGTGGATCTGCAAAATCGCCAGGTTTACGGCTACAGCGAGCCGCAAGCCGGGGATTACCAGCAGGTGGAGATTTTGGCGGCGGGCGCGATCGCTCTGCCCCATTTCCCAGAATTGCAAATTACCGTCGCGCAATTGTTAGCCAGTTGAACCGTCTGCTATGAGCCTCACCTTCGCCAAATGGTCACTCGCCGACTATCACCGCCTCGTCGCCACCGACCTGCTCGCTGACCGCGCCGTAGAATTGCTCGCTGGGGATATTGTCGAAATGCCGCCGGAAGGGCCGGAACACGCCCAACTCAGTACCGATACCGTCGATCGCCTCCGCCAATTGCTCGGCGATCGCGCCCTGATCCGCGATGGCAAACCGATCACGCTGCCTACACTAAACTCAGAGCCACAGCCCGATCTCGCGATTGTGCAGCCACAGCGGGCACGCTACCGCCAGCAGCACCCCCAACCGGACGACATCTTCTGGCTGATCGAGTACACCAACACCAGCCTCAGCAAAGACCGCGACGTGAAGCGAAAACTCTATGCTCAGGCGAGCATTCCCGCTTACTGGCTGGTGGATCTGCAAAATCGCCAAGTTTACGATTACCGCGAGCCGCAAGCCGGGGATTACCAGCAGGTGGAGATTTTGACGACGGGCGCGATCGCTCTGCCCCATTTCCCAGAATTGCGAATCACCGTCGCGCAACTGCTGACCGGCGAGCCCAGCGATTGATCCTACAAATCGGCAGCGCGAACCCCGGCAACCTTTGGCGGGGGCGGGTTTAAATTACCGGATCGCCTTCTTGAGCTGGCGGACGGTTTGGTAAATCTCCGGTAGGCGGCGGTAGACAGCGCTGGCCTTGAGAAATAAGGCGTGGGGCAAAGCGGGAATGCCAGTGACGATCGCACCGGGGGCGATGTCGTTGTGGACACCAGCTTTGGCGGTGGCGATCGCGCCATCCCCGATCTCCGCCTGGTTGGCAATGCCCACCTGACCCGCCAACACGACATTGCGGCCGACCTTGACGCCGCCCGCCATCCCCACTTGCGCGGCCATCACCGTGTTAGCGCCGATCGTGCTGCCGTGACCAATCTGCACGAGGTTATCGATTTTCACGCCGCGACCGACGCGCGTTTCGCCGACGGTGGGTCGGTCAATGGTGCTGTTGCTGCCCACTTCCACACCCGTTTCCAGAACCACATAGCCAGACTGCTCAATTTTGAAATAACCCGTCGGCGTCGGCACAAACCCGAAGCCTTCGCCACCGATGACCGCGCCACTGTGAATCACACAGTCGGCACCAATCTGGGTTCGCTCGTGAATCGTGCAGTTGGCGTGCAGCAGCGTATTCTCGCCAATCTCGACCTCGGGATAAATCGTCACATTCGCCTGGATGCAGGCGCGATCGCCCACCTTCACCCCCGCTTGAATGACGGCGTGCGGACCGACATACACATCCTTCCCAATCACCGCGCTGGGGTCAATCACCGCCGAGGGATGAATCTCGGGGGCGGGCTGAAAGGGTCGATAAAACAGCCGGATCGCCCGGGCAAACTGCAAGCGCGGTTGCTCTGTGGCGAGCCAAGCGAGACCGCGATCGCTCGCCTGTGCTTGCAGCTCGTCAGCCAACGGCAGGATCAGCGCGCTCGCCTGGGTGTCTTGCAGATGCGCGGCAAATTTTGCCCCCTCGATATAGCTGAGCGTGCCAGCGGTCGCGGACTGCACCGCCGCCACGCCGGTCAGCTCCGGATCGCCATCCGACTGAGAGCCGAAGCTGTGCGTGTCCGCTGACAGCTCGAGCCGCGCGAGCAATTCGCTGAATTTCATTACTGCTTTTTCCCCAGTAAGGCTCCGCCGCGATCGCCCGCTGACCTGGTGAAAACTTAGGTGGCGGTATCGCGGCGTTGCCAGTGTTGAAATAACCTATACATCTCCGGCAGGCGATTGTAAACCGCCGCATTCTTGAGCCAGAGTTTATTCGCTACGGCTGGATAGCCGGAGACGATCTCGCCGGGCGCGACATCCTTATGCAGACTGGACTTGGCGGTGGCGATCGCCCCGTCACCGACCTTGACCTGGTTGGCGACACCGACCTGACCGGCGAGGATGACGCGATCGCCGATCTCCACCTGACCCGCCAGACCGACTTGTGCCGCCAGCGCACAGCCTGCCCCGACGACGAGGTTGTCGAGCTTTGCCTGTCGCTGGAGGCGCGTTTCACCCATGGCCGGCCGGTCAATGGTACTGTTGCAGCCGACATCGACGCCATCTTCCAGCACCACGCGCCCGGCTTGCGGCATCTTGAACCAGCCGGTCGGGGTCGGCACGAAGCCGAAGCCCTCCGCGTTATAGTGTTCAAATCTGCAAACTTATGCTGAGATCGCTGCACCCGTGAAGCTAAAGCATTTTATCAATCTCCATAAAGCCCTCACCTTTCCAGTTGTTCTGGGGCTGATGGTCGCCTATCAAAACTTCACACCAGCGGCTTGGATCTATCTCTCACTCCACAGTACCTACGGCCTCTTGTGGCTGCTCAAAGACCAAATCTACCCGGACAAACAATGGGAAGAACCCGCATCTTGGACAACCAGTATTGTCGGATTTCTCACTGTGGGTTTGTACTGGGTTGCACCATTGATCCTGATTAGCCAGCGGGTTGAACCAGCCGCGCCGCTGATGGCGGTGGCGATCGCCATCAATATCCTCGGCGTCTTCTTGCACTACGGCAGCGATGCCCAGAAGTACTTCACGCTCAAGTACCGCTCAGGACTCATTACCGAAGGCTTCTTCGCCCGCTGCCGCAATACCAACTATTTGGGCGAAATTTTGATCTATTGCGGCTTCGCCCTTTTAGCCCAGCACTGGCTGCCGTTTGTGATTTTGGGTGGCTTCACCGCCCTCATCTTTGTGCCCAATATGCTCAAGAAAGATCGCTCTCTGGCGCGCTACCCGGAGTTTGCGGCCTACCAGGCAAATTCGGGGCTGCTGTTGCCGAAGTGGTGGGCGGGCGATCGCCCGCCCGCCGAGACATCAGCTCCAGAACCTCTCGGCTTGCAAGAGTAGCACAGTCACTCTCTGTCATCCGGCAGTGGCTATCCCTGGAGCAGGAGCAAGGAGGAAGCCAATCTACTCGTCTATGCATCACGATTCTGACGCGGCTCGCATCGCCAGAATTTGCTCGCTGACCGACACAGCTACGGGCATCACCGAGAGACGATTGCCCCGTCGTACGAGCAGAAATTCCTCAGGACTGAATTTTTCCCGCAGCTCGGCGATCGCGATCAAGCGCGGAAATGCCTCCACGAACTCAACCTCAACCGTCTGCCAGCGCGGCGACTCCGGCGTTGATTTAGGGTCGTAATATTTATTATCGCGGTCAAACTGCGTCGGATCGACAACATTGGTCTGCACGACCCGCGCCAAGCCAACAATGCCCGGTGGTTTAGTATTGGAGTGGTAAAAAAAAGCGAGATCACCGGGTTGCATCCGGCGCAGAAAGTTGCGTGCCTGGTAGTTACGGACGCCATCCCAAATCGCCCGTTGCTCGGCTTGCAAATCTTGAATGCTGTAGACATCCGGTTCCGACTTGATCAGCCAGTAAGTCATAACATTGCCTCGCCAGTCGCCAGCGCGATCGCCAGTCAGCCCCCCAAGCAAACCACCCGGTTTTGCCGTAGTCGCCAACCAGTCCCATACTACGCCGACCGTGTTCGCCACTGCTCAAGATTTCCGCAGCAACTCCTGGCGAACTGCTAACGTGGAAACAGACCTCGCACCTCACACGCGACGCTAGCCATGCAAAGTCCTGACAATCGCTCGATTGCGAGCGAACTAAGACTCCAAGCCACGATTCTCGGTGCCTTTGTCGCCATCTTCTGGGGACTGGAAATCGCCGATCAGCTGGTCTTTCAAAATCTCATTCGCGACGGGCTGGACAACTTTGGCATTCAATCCTGGCGTCCCAGCGGCGTCCAAGGCATTCTCTTCGCCCCTTTTCTCCACGGTGGCTTCGGTCATCTGATTGCCAACACCGTGCCCTTTGTCGTCTTGGGCTGGCTCGTGATGTTGCAAGCCACTCAAGACTTCTTCATTGTCACCGGCATCACCATGCTCATCGCCGGGATTGGCACTTGGCTGTTTGGCGCGCCCGGTTCGATCCACATTGGGGCGAGCAGCCTGGTTTTTGGCTACCTCGGCTTTTTGCTGCTACGCGGCTACTTCGAGCGCAATGTCACCTCGATTCTGATGTCGATTTTGGTCTTCTCGCTCTACGGCGGCGTGATCTGGGGCGTATTCCCGCAGGGACCGGGAATTTCCTGGCAAGGGCATCTGTTTGGTTTTATTGGCGGCATCCTGGCAGCGCGTTGGATTGGCAAGGCGCGACGCGCCCTGCGCGACTAGTACGGCTGCGCGGAGTTCTGAATTTTGAGTTCTAAGTACTGGCAATACGGGAATTCTGGGGATTTTGAATAGGTCTCTCATTTCCGCCGTCTTGTACTAGTACCGCTACGCGGAGTTTTGAGTTTTGAGTGATGAGTGCAGACAATACAGGCATCCTACGGCTCCTGAATGGGCATCTCATTTCCGCCGTCTTGTACTAGTACAATGAGCTATTTCGCCGTCGTCACAAAATCCTCGACTACTTTCAGTCCTCGGGCGAACACTTCATCCGACCAAACAGCAATATGAAAACCTTTCGGGCGGGAACCTTCGACCTGAGCCGGTACGACTACAAACAAGGATTGCGCTCAATCTTGGGCACCAGCGGCGATACGTTGATTGGGTTCCTGACCCGCTTTATTGTCTGGATATTTGTGAAAGTGGTGGCGCGCTCTACGTCCTAGAAATTGGCTCCTATAATTGTGCGGGTGAATACGCTTGCGACCTGGATCGCTATATCGAAGCGGCCAATCAAGCTGCAACGGCAGCCCATGCGGAAGCTTACGGATTGGATTGAAACAGCATTGGCGATCGCCCCCAACCAGGACAACGAACTCATGGTGATGATGAAACCGGTCAGAATCTGGCAACGCGGACTGGCGATCGCCCTCGCCACCAGCTTATTGCTGCTCAGCATCGGGGCAACGGTCGCGCGGGCCGACGACGATGAAGATCTGACAATCGACCCGCTCGAACTGCCGGAGGAACCCGACCCACTGGTGCCCAAGGGAACCACGATTCTCAACCAAGACTTCAGCCCGCGCCAGCGTCGCGAGTTCGAGGCAGAACTGGCTAGGCTAGCCACTGCGGCGGCGGCGGCCTTTGCGGACGGCGATCCGGAGACTGCACTGGAAATCTGGTATCGCGAGCTGCGCCTGCGCCGCTACCTCGGCCCGCTGGCGGAAACGATTGCCCTGGGGCGCGTCGGCGAGATCGCCTGGGAAAACAGCCTCAGTGCTGATTTGCAACGCATTGCCGCCCGCTTGGAGGAAATCGAGACGACGGCGGTTGAGGACGAGGCGCTGGAACCGCCTCTGTTTACCGCTCTGGCTGAGGCTTACACCAAAATTCGGCTGCAAAATCGCGCGGTGGCGATGTACGAGCGGGTGCTGGCGCAAGTACGGGCGAGCGGCGATCGCCCGCAACTCGCCCGTACCCTCAACACGCTAGCCCAGTTGCAAACCGCTTGGTTTCGTTACGCCGAAGCGGCGGTGCTTTACGAGGAGCTAGTGGCGATCGCCCGGGATGAATTTGATGCCGCCAGTGAGACCTATTATCTCGAACAACTCGTCTATCTGTTCAGCGAAAGCGAGCAGTGGGCGGCGGCGATCGCCACACAGCAACAACTCGCCGAGCAATACCTGCTCAAGGAGCGTTGGCCGGAGCTGACCAATCTGTACATCACCATCGGCGATCAGTACGCCCAGCTCGAAGAACTAGAAGCCGCCCGCCAGAGCTATCAGCAGGCTTTCAGCGTTGCTTGGGCACAGCAACAATATGCCTACGCCAGCGACGCCCTCACGCAACTCGCCGAACTCTACTACCGCTCCGACCAACTCGAGGCGGCGCTGCAAGTTTACGAAGAACAATTGAAAGCCGCCCAGACCGCCCAGAATGCCTATGGTCTGATGCGAGGCTACGACCGCATGGGCGAAATTTATCTCGAACTGCAAGACTATCGGCAGGCCGAAGCCGCCTTTGCGGCCGGTCTCGAACTGGCCCGCGCCCTTGATCACCAGGAGCGCTATTTCGAGAATCGTCTTGCCGAGGTGGTAGCGTTGAGAGGGCGGTAAGCTAGTACTGCTACGCAGAGTGGTGAGTTTTGAGTGATGAGTTTCGCGTGATGATTGTCTGCAATCTGGGCAGCTTGTGGATTTTGAAGAGGACGCTTATGGCTGTCTACGTGTACTCGTCTCCGTCTCGATGCAAACTGCTTGCTGCGTGGCAAGGTGTACTGCTAATCGATCATCGAGCCAGCCGTTGACCCATGACGCTAACTCTCAGTGTGGTCATTCCCACTTACAATCGATTGCCGATTTTGACGAAATGTTTGCGCGCCCTGGAGGCACAGGAACTGGCGGCGGACACGGCGATCGCCCGCTACGAGATCGTCGTCGTTGATGATGGCTCTACTGACGGCACGCTCGACTGGTTGCGAGCGCACGCCGCCGAGTTTCCCCACGTCGTCACCTACGAGCAAGACCATTGCGGCCCGGCGGCGGCGCGTAACCTCGGTGTGGAGCAGGCGCGCGGTGACACGATCATTTTTATCGACAGTGACCTGGTGGTGACGCCGAGCTTTTTACAAGCGCACGCGACGGCACTGGTCACCGGCGAACAGCGGTTGGGGAGCGATCGCCTCTTCACCTACGGCGCGGTGATCAATACCTGCAATTTTGACCATCCCACCGCTGAGCCATACAAGCTGACCGATTTTTCAGCCGCTTATTTTGCGACGGGGAATGTGGCGATCGCCCGTCACTGGTTGCTCGCAGCGGGCCTTTTCGACACCGGCTTCCAGCTCTACGGCTGGGAGGATTTGGAGCTGGGCGTGCGCTTAAAAAAACTGGGTCTGACGCTGATCAAGTGCCCACAAGCGGTCGGCTACCACTGGCATCCGCCTTTTCAGCTTGCCGACATTCCCAACCTCATTGACAAGGAAATTCAGCGCGGTCGCATGGGGGTGCTGTTTTACCAAAAACACCCTACCTGGAATGTCCGCATGATGATCCAAATGACTTGGCTGCACCGGCTGCTGTGGGGATTACTGTCCTTGGGGGGACGGTTGAATGAGCGATCGCTTGCTCCCCTGCTGCAATGGCTGATTCAACGCGGCAAGCCACAATTGGCGCTGGAAATCGCCCGCATTTTTCTCAATTGGTACAACGTCAAGGGCGTCTATGCCGCCTACGCCGAACTCAAGCAACAAGGGCAATTGAGCGCGTAATTCAGCGCCGACCGCCAGCCGGAGCTGAGTTGCGGCGCTCTAGCCAGCCGCTTGCAGCGTCACCTTCGCCCCAAAGCTTTCGAGCCGATGCTTCAGTGTGCGCGCTTCTTCAAAAGTGACTGCCGCTTGGATGGTGCTCGGCAGTGACTGCACCAGCGTTTTCGCCTGCTTGAGGCTGCTGCCGCTGGCGTGCCAGACGATTTGGAGAGCTGCCGCCTGCTTATTGGTCGGCACCGCCTCGAGCACGACGGCAAAGGTTTTAGAAGTTAAGTCTGCCGTCAGTGGGTTGGCTGGGGGCTGAAGTTTCAGTTGCAGGGGCGCAACATTGACGCCAAACGTGGTCTCGATCAGGGTGATCAGTTCTGTGGTTTCCGCCAGGGTTAGGGTTTTGAGTTGTTCGACAATCGCTAAGACTTTGACGCTTGCCATTGCTCATCTCCCTAGGTGGATTGAATTTTAACTTGTGGTTCCCACAAGCCTTACACAAATGCTACAAAAAATAATACAAAACTGTCAAGTTCCAGCGTGCCAACGCAGCCAATCGCCCTCCACTTCTAGCCAAGCGCCGGTGGGCAGACTGTGGGTGCGGCTGCGGTTGGGCGCGTCCAGCAGTTGCGTCAGGGCTTCAAGGTGCTGAAAGCTGGGGGCGATCGCCAACTGCTGTTGCCAAAACTGGCGGAGGGCGCGACGTTGCAAAGCAAGTGGTGCCTGCCGCAAAGTGGGTCGATGCAAACCGCAACCATCGGCGGCTAAGCTGGCTTGCAACAAAGTAATCGCCTGAGCCTTGAGATAATCCACCTCCGCTGTCAGCAATTCCGCCGTTTGCGCCAGGGCAACTTCGACCTGGGGGTTGAACTCGGCGCGGAGCAGCGGCAACACCTGTTGGCGCAAGCGATTGCGGGCGTAGCGCAGTTGCGAGTTGGCCGGATCGATTTGAATGGGCAGCGCCTGTTGCTGGCAGAATGTGCCGGTTTCAATGCGGGCAACTTCTAGCAGCGGGCGAACCAGGGTGAGACCGGGAGCCAGCGATCGCTCCCAAGCCAGAGCCTGCAAACCATCCGCTCCTGCCCCGCGTATCAGATTGTAGAGGAGCGTTTCGGCGCGATCGCTCAAGGTATGCGCCGTCACCACGCGCGTCGCCCCAGCTTGTTGGGCCAGATCGCTGAGCGCCGTATAACGCCACTGCCGCGCCGCCGCCTCGGTTTCCGGCAGCGGGGTCGGGCTGCGGGCGAGGTAGAACGGTAGTTGCCAGGTGTCAATCATCGCCGCCAGACGGGCGGCGAGGCCAACATCGATCGCCCAGCCATGGTCACAGTGGCCAACGGCGAGTTGCCAACGCCACTTTGGCTGCAAATCCAGGAGCAAGCGCAGCAGGCAAAGTGAATCTTGGCCGCCGGAGACGGCGATCAGCAGGGTCGTGCCAGGGGGAAGGAGCGATCGCTGGCGCAGCGTGGTGTGCAAGCGAGCGTGTAGCGGCGTCCAAGCAGCAGCCATGCTCTCTTCCCAGAGCAATCAGCCCGGCGGCTCCCCGTCAATATCCTGCCAAATGTCTTCAAAGACATCCTCATCCTCTTTGCCGTTGGTGGCATTGGCATCGTCAGTCAGCGAGATCTCGTCAGCCTCCAAGTCGAGGTCATCGCCGAGATCGAAGTCAATGTCTTCGCCGGTACCAAAGATGTCGTCGGCGTCGCTATCAGCGGCTGCTTCACCGACAGGCTCCCCGAAGAGGTCAGCATCACTGTCGAGCATCAGCTCATCATCAGCCTCAGCCGCCCCGCCAAAAATATCGTCTTCCGCCGCCGACTCATCCTCACTCACGGCAACCGCAGCCGGTTCAGCGAACAGATCGTCATCCTCTCCGTCCTCAGCAGCGGCAAAAATATCGCCCTCCGCGTCCTCGTCCGTCGCTCCGAAGGGGTCATCGTCAGTCTCTTCAGCGGCTGGCATCAAGAAGGGGTCATCATCAGCCTCCGTCGCCACCTCACTGAAGGGATCGTCGCTGGCGACATCGGCGACGAAAATATCGCCCTCCGCCTCGGCAGTGTCGTCACTGGCAAAAATATCGTCTTCCGCCTCGGTTGTACCGAACGGATCATCCTCATCCGCGGCCGCCGTGAAGATGTCATCTTCCGCTTCGGCGGTGTCTTCGGAAAAGATATCGTCTTCAGTCTCGGCAGTGGCTTTCGGGGCGTCCGTCAGGAAATCGTTTTCAGCGCCGAAGGCGAGCGGCTCGTCCTCATCATCGAGCGCTAAATCCTCGTCATCGCTGTCGAGGTCGGGGGCAGGGGCATCTGCAAATATGTCATCAACATCAGCGTCTCCGTCTGCAAAAGCGCCTTCGAGTTCATCGTCGCTGTCATCGGCGAGGTCGAAGGCCGGCGGCGGGGCTGCCTCAAAAACATCGTCAACATCCTCGGCTGTGATCTCGGTGTCAGCCACCTCAGCTTCAAAGGTGAGGTCATCGTCGTCAGCCGGAAATTCGGCCGCTGCCTCTGGTATTGCCACGGGTTCAAACAGATCGTCGCTGTCGTCGCTCGCGGGTTGGCCGGTAGTCACCGGGGGTGGGGTGATCACCGGTCGGGGTGGGGCTGCCGTGCGAGCATCGGGCTGGAAGTCGTCGCTGTCGGGGTGAAACTCAAGCTGGATGCGAACGCGGCCGCGCTGCCAACCGTGCGCACCGAATCGCAGCGCTTCGCAAGCAACCCCACCGTCGCTGAACCAATCCGCTTGGGCGGATGAGCCATCCGTTTTTGCCAGGACAGCCGCCTTCAGCGCCGCTGCAAGCTCGCTAGCCCGAAATGTTGTCTGTCCGAGCAATAATTGCACCGAGCGATCGACGGACAAAACTTCACCACTTGCTAGCGGCTCGAATTGCTTATCCACGCCTCATTCACCCCTTTCATTACAGGTTTTGTTGTGTCATTAGTTTGCCTGTTTAATCGGCTGCTAGCAACACTTCGCCATTCAGTTTAGTCGCACCCTGGTACAGTTTAGCCGCGATCGCTTCCGACAGAGAAAAATCCGCCGCCCGTCTTCAGAAGAACCACCCGTAAGAATGCAAGCCTTTGCCCAAGAGATTAACACCCAGATAGCAGACCCAGACCACGGCAAAACCCAGGGTGGCTAGAATGGCAGGACGCCGACCCTGCCAGCCACGGGTCAAGCGGGCGTGCAGGTAGGCCGCGAAGACCAGCCAGGTGATCAGCGCCCAAGTTTCCTTGGGATCCCAGCTCCAGTACGATCCCCAAGCTTCGTTGGCCCAGACCGCACCCGCGATGATGCCGATCGTCAGCAGCGGAAAGCCCAAGCCAATGATGCGGTAGCTGACATTATCCAATGTCTCGGCCAACGTCAGACGCTGGGGCGAGAGCGCCGTGGGAGCCGGGGGCGGCGCGAGTTCTAGCACCGCTAGGCCGCCGCTACCGTTGCCGCCGGTAGCGGCGGTCAC
>JAAUTY010000078.1 GCA_012031265.1 Spirulinaceae cyanobacterium SM2_1_0
CAGCAGGCTTCAGGAGTCCGAAGGCCTCGTCCAGTCTGACTTTTACTGAGTTAGGTAGACCGCAGTTCGGTCAGGAAGGATCTCAAGTTATGTGTACACGGTAGCCCAAGCTGGGAGAAGGGGAGCTAGAAGTCCCTCTCCCAGCTTGGGAGAGGGATTTAGGGTGTTGGCGGAGCCTGTTTCGTAGAAACGTAGGGTTTCCAAACTGGGATGCTCCCTTTCAGCACTGAAAACTTGTGCTTATCATCGCAGATCCAGGAGAGCCTCATCTAATGCCTGTTCTAGCGTGAATTCAGGTTCTTTGGAAATAAGACTGGCATCGAGGTGACTGGCTTTGATAAAAAGTTTCCGACCGTTCTGGTATTGTTTTTGGGAATTATCCTTTAAGCAGGGGCTTAAGCTCAGACTTATAGCTAATTGCTCCTGAATTTGCAAGCGAAAATTGACAATCTCCCGATCCCAGATTCTAAAGTAATCAGCTCGTTCAAATTCCCAATATTTTATCTTCAGAAGATGCTCACAAAGTCGCATCAGATCGCTTGAGATTTCGCGCTTTTCACTTCTACCTAAGCCCTCAATTTCCTCAATCAAATTGTCCAAGTCAAGATGGCTAAAATCCTTTTCCCGGAGCTGTGCCACGGTCTGATCTAACCAGCATTGGTAGTCGCTGTCAGATCGAGAGGCGGCTTGCAGCTTGATTTCAGCATTTATGGTGAGTCGTCCTCGCGTCATTGGTTCAGAATTCAAGCGAGATCGCTTACCCTCTAACGGCGCTCGGCTGGGGTAGAACGATTTTGCAGTGCATCGAGGAGGGCGGCGATCGCATCACGATGGTTTGCCAGATTCGCCTCCAGGCTCTGCACATCGCGCTGGAGGTCAGCGACTTCTTGCTTCTGGGTGGCAAGCTGGTTGGGCAGACTCTCGGGCAACTCGGTCTGGAGCGATCGCAGTTCAGCTTCGAGTTGCATCAGTCGTTCCTGTTCCAGTTGTTCGAGGCGCTGCTGCTGGGTTTCGAGCGTGATCGCGTAGCGTGTCAGTTCGACCTGTGCCGACTGCAACCGCCAGCCGGTCCAGATAAGGGCCGTCGTCGCCGTGGCGATCGCCGCAACACAGCCCACCAGTAGCCAAGCCCAGCGGCGGCGCAGGTGTTGCAGTTGTTGACCGTGGTAATCGCCGTCCGATAGGCAGACCAGCCGCAGTTCCCAGAGTTCTTGGCTGAGGGCTTCCAGGCGACGCAGGTTGCTGCTGGGAGTGGGGAGCGTCAGTTCACCGAGATCAGCCTGTTCGGGAACTGGCGGCGTCAGGGGCAGGCTCGAAGCTACGACGGGCTGGGGTGATTGCAGCGCGTCGGTCGATGCTGGCACGCCCTCTGGTTCTGGCAATGCTTTCGGCCTGGGGGTCATCACAACTCGCGGATGAGCAACCGGAATGGCGGGCGGCCAGTCGGCGGTGCAACTAAACAGTTCACTGGGCAGGCGGCCGGGCAGCGTATCGGAGAGCACCGCCACAATATCAGTGATCGCAAGGGTAGCACAGGCATCCGAGTGAGCGAGAATATGCGGGGGGCGAGGGCGAGTCTGGGGCATAGAGATCAGCCGCAAGCAGCATTCAGAACGCGAGACAGAGCGATCAAGGCAGCGCATTGGCGTCAGCCGCACTGACCTGCCCACCGCTGCGGAGTTGTGATCGCCCATTGCGGATTACGCGCATCATCTCGCCGAGTTGTAGTTCGATCCGGGACAAAACCGCGTCCGCATATTCATCCGCCCCTTCTTGGATGTCCTCACACTCGCCGAGCGCCAGTTGGCGCATTTGCTCAATGTCCTGCACCGCTTGCAGACGCATCTGTTCAATATCGTTGAGCGTCCGTCGTTGTAGCTCTTCGCAGTCCTGCTGCACTTGCTGACGCAACTGTGCCGCCTCGACTTCAGCCTGGCGAATAATGCCCATTTCATCGACCAACTGCACCGCCTGTTGTTGAGCGGCTTCGACGATCTCGCGAGCGTAGTCCTCGGCTTGGAGCAGGAGTTCGTCGCGCTGGCGCAATAAGGTCAGTGCCTCTTCAAAAGCGCGGGGCAGATTGATCCGCACGAGGTCAAGCTGATCAAGGAGTTGCTCCTCGTCTACGATGGTGCGGCGGGTAAAGGGAATGCGCGGCCGGTCGAGGATCAGCTCCTCGAGGCGATTCAGTTCCGCCTGCACGTCGAAACTTACGGCTCGACCTTGTGCGGCGGGGTCACCAGTGCTGAGGGCTTCGGGTTCGTGATCGCTGTTGGCGGTGTCTTGCTGTAGCATCGGTAGATCTCTCGCGCAACATTCTCGGGGACGAGGTGGTCGATGGGCCCGCCAAAGCGAGCAATTTCTTTCACCACGCTGCTGCTTAAAAAACTATACTCGTTGGAAGTCGCAAGAAACACTGTTTCTAGCTCTTCCATCAAAGTTTTGTTGGTGTGGGCCATCTGCAACTCTTTCTCGAAGTCCGAGAGCACCCGCAAGCCACGCAGTAGAGCCTGCGCGTGGTGTAGGCGCGCGTAGTCTACCGTCAGACCCAAGAAGCTATCAACTTTGATATTACTCAAGTGGCCTGTACAAGCCCGAATCTGGGCTGTTCGTGCCTCCACATCAAACAAGGGCTGCTTGCTCGGATTGCACAGCACAGCGACGATCACACCTTCAAATAGGCGGCTTCCCCGTTTAATGATGTCGAGATGCCCCAGGGTGATGGGGTCGAAGCTGCCGGGATAGATGGCAATCATGCTTGGCGTCAGGGGGTCGCAGCAGAGCGCGGTGCTTGGCGCTCATTATAGCGTGCTTGCTGGCGGCCCTCGCTGGGGTGCCAACATCCGCCGCGAACTAGCAGAGCGGGACAACCGCAAGACCGGGAAGATCCGTGTCTCAGCCGGGGGCTGAAACCCAGTATCTCCCTGGGCATCAGCCTGGGGGCACCTCGAACAATTCAAGTTTTACTGAGAAAAGCCGGTCATGTCCTAGCCAGTTTTCGCAATCAGGTGATTAATCGCGGTGCCCCTGGGATTTATGGAGTGCTCCAGGAAGTGGATTATCCACACACCTGAAAAAAGCGGACAGCGGCTGAACGATTCCGCTCAGTCCCCCTTGGCAAGGGGGAGGCCGATTGCCTCATGCCAGGAAGCTGGCTCTGTTGGCAAAATTCACACCAGATTGCTGGGGTCAGCGAACTTACAGCCAGCCCTTCTTGGCTTTGGCGATTTTCGGAGGGTGAACCGGCTCGACATCGTAGAAGGTTCCCAACCCCTCGTACTCGGCGAGGTAGTCGCTCTCGTACATTGTGCGCGATCGCCCGTGTGGTCGTGGCACTTCCACCTGTTCTGGGAGTGTCGCGCCCGCTTCGTCCACCAGGAAATGATTGGCGAGTAAGCGCGCTTGCTCAGTATTGCTGAGTTCGAGGGCAAGGTCTTTGAGAATGCTGAGATAGACGCTGGGATCAGCCGGGGCGGCGGCGCGACGGCTAAACTCCAGTTTTAGCTCCGTCGCGGGGCTGCGGAGGCTGCCCCCCGCCTGATAAGTCAGTTCGTGTTGGGGGGACTCGCCTGCGAGCAAGACGAGGGCATTGAGCAGTGCCTCGCGGCGTCGGCCTTCCATGCGGTCAAAGGCATGGCTGCGGTTGGCGAAGTCGAGAAACGCTTGCAGGACGTGGCGAGCATGGGCCTCGACGGGCGATCGCAGCAGCTCAGGCATTTCCGCCGCCTCAGCCGGTAGCTTGAGCAACGTCTCGACAAAGGGCTGATTCCAGGCTTCGATCGTCTGGGCGATCTGTTTTTTCTTCAGACCCCAGAAGTAGGAGATGAGGTGGCTGACAACAATCACCTGGAAGGGGTAGAGGACGATGCTGTCAGCGGGATAGGTGAAGATGAAGTCGGGTGCATAGTCGGGGATCGCTTGCAGGCGCTCGCGATCGCTCTCGTGGGCGATGAAAAAGGAAGTCGCGACGCGCGGCCCGATCTCGCTCGCCGATTTAATCGCGCGGGCATTGAAAAACGGCCAACTCGGCGGTGGTGCATTGTGTCCCAGGATTGATCCCAAGGTGTAGCGCGTGCGGCGCTTCATATGGGCATACTTGCCGTGTTGGAATTGGAAGAAATGCCAACCGGCAAACATCTCCTGGATCATTTCGGCGGCTTTGTGAGCCTGCTCTTCGGGCACACCGTCGAGATAGCCGGTATACACGAAGTCGAAATTGCCGCCGACCAGCTCGTCACACATTTGCTCGATCTCAGCGATCAGGCGGCGATCGCTGACGATCTGCTCCACCACATCCGGCAAGCGCGCCAGCTCAGCATAGATTTGCTCAGCATAGGCAGCAGAAATGTCCTCGCGCACACTGCCAATGTAAGTGTGCAGCGCCAGTTGCCACTGCAATGACGCCATCGCCGCGAAGGTCGAGCCAACACATTCCTCCTCGGGCAGGTTGGTGATCCCCGCCCCGGCCGCTGGATGAATCGTGGCATCGAGGCCGCGGCCGATGTTGCCGAGGACACTGGCTTCGATGTTGGTGATCGCATAGATCCAGGGCGTATGTTGGGCGATGTAGGCTTGCAGGTGCGGCGGCAGATCAGCGCGGAGCGTGTCCGGTCGGACTTGCTGGTGCAGTTCGTCGAGGCGAGCGCGATCGACGATGGTGATCGGCAGGTTGGGATCGCGGCGGGTGAGGGAGGTCTCGATACGGGCGATCGCAGCGGGTAAACTCGCCAGTTCATGGGTGAGCTTGATCGTGTCCGAGGTGCCGCCCGAGTTGGAGTTGGCGATGAAGAGCGTGCGGCTGCTCGTCGAGGGTGGGATCGTATCGGAGCCAGTGAAGCCGTCCAAATTCAAAATCGGTAGCATGTTCAGACCTAGCTTCCGCGCCAGGTTGCCCGCGATCGTATTGACCAGGAATGAAGTCCCGGCTGCACCAGTGACGATTTGATTCAGCTCACGGATGCAGTGGTGGCGGAGTTCCTCATGTTCGGTTCCCATCGTCAGGCCGATGCCGGTTGCCCCGGTTCGCAGTGCCACCCGACCGTCGGGCTGCTGGACGAAGAGTTTTTCCGTGTTTTTCCGCAGCGCCAGCGGTTGGATGGCGATGATTTCCTCGCCATATTTGTTGTAGGGGCAGGGGATGGGGTTCTGCTGGCGATCGCGGTATTCGATCCTGAAGACCTTCAGCGGCGCGAGGCGCTCGCGCCGAATATCGAGATGGCGGTAAGCATCCGCCTGCTTCTGGGCTTCAATGCCGACCAGGAAAATTTCGTTGCCGCGATAGATGTTGAACAGGCGTGCGCGGCCGTCTGCCGCCACCTCAACAATCTCACCAGGCCGGACATCAAAGATCGGGGCGACGCCCTCGGTGACATAGGCGGTGGCGTGTAGATCTGTGAGGAAATTGATTTCGCGCGCGACGCGATCGGCCGCCTCGAAGCGACCCTGAGCCACGGCTTCTGGTTTTAGCAGCAGCACCTGCTCCTTGAGCGCGTTTTCCTCCGAAGCCGAGAGAAAGGCGCTGCGATTGTAGTTGCGGAGGTCGTAAGGCTTGGGCACATAGAAGATCAGTTCGCCGCCTTCTTCGCCGCCGCGCTCAGTGCCACCGCGCACCATATTGTAGGTACCACCGCTGAGGAGACCGTCCGGCAGTTCACCCAGGGGTGTAAAGGACTGGAAGGTGAATTTATTTTTAGGATTGGAATATTCAAGAATGCGCGCCACCAAGGCGGCGGCGATCGTCGGCAACTGCGCTTGGGCGGCCGTCAGATTAGCAGCTAGAGTCAACAGTTCCGCAATTTTTTCGGCGGCGGTTGACTGTTCGTCGTCGCGCAAGAAGCCGCGCTGCACCAACTCGCGGATCGGGCGGCCGTTGGCGTGACAAAAGGCAATCATTCTGCCATTTTGCTTGGCAAGCAACGGCTTGTGGGCGAAATCGGTTCCCAAGTCGTAGTCGCTGACCCTGCCGCTGCCGTCCGCACAGGCTTGGTCATTGTTGAGGTAGTCGGGATCGGTGTAGGCGAGGCGATGCAGCGCGCCGACCAGGGCATCGGCGGCGAGGTGTTCGTAGAGGAAGCGCTTCAGAGCCGGTTCGACGCAGGAATCTGAGTTGGAGGCGAATTGAAAGCCTTCGTAGCTGAGAAAGCGCTTGTAGCGGGCGGCGTCGTTGATGTCGCCGTTGTGGGTGTCGGAGAAGTAGCTGGCGGCGGGGCCGCGATCGCGCGTTTCAAAGTAAATTTCACCCGCTTGACTGAGCCGATAGAGCCGCAGTTGCGTCGCCACCAGGTTTTCCTGGTGGGGATGGGCGTTGCTCTGGGAGTACATATCGCCCTGGGAGGCCTGGCGGACGTGAGTTTCCCAGTTGACGATGAAGTCGGTGCTCTGCAAGTCCACGCGGGCGAGCAAGTCATCCCAGATTTTTAACAGGTCGCCGCCATCGCGGGCGAGCTTGACGGTAGTGAGGGCAGCGGCGCGCAGTTCAGCGGTGAGTTGCGCCAGTTCGGCGGCGGTCAGGCCCTCGGCGGACTGGCGATATGGGTCGAGCTGGTCAAAGATCGGGGCCATGGCGATCACGCCGATCGCCATGCCAGCAGCGTCATAACCCGCTTTGGTACTCTTTTTCGAGCAGTCCTCGGCCAAATCTGTAGCGTAAGTGATGCGATCCTGGAGGTCAGCCTGGATCACCTCGCAGGCGCGGGGTCGGTAGCGGCCGCTGCTCACATCGCGTTCAAAAAACAGGTGCTCAATTTTAATCGGGCTGAGGAACGCATTGAAGTTGCGGCACATACGACAGAACCTACAAGGCTGGAAGGATAGGTTAGGCGGCAGCGAATCACCGAGATCGCGAGCCAGGACGTGACTTGTCAGTTTATTCTAATCGGCGGATGCGACGGGCGGACGGCGATCGCTCTGCCGGCAATCAGTCCTGTGGAAAAACTGTGGAAAAGTTCGTGGGTTTTCCACAATTCCGGCAACGGCTGGCGTACAACAGCCGTACCGGGCGGCCAATCCCTCCTCTCCCTGCGCTGTCTTGGGGGCGAATCCGGAAAACCAAGAGTCAGTTTCAGTCATCACGGCGCACCCACGTGAGTCTTTAGTAAGCAACCGCAGACTCATTACAGTTCGCGATGAGCAATATGCAGTTAACGCTGAATGCTGAACAAGCATTCCTGCTGCAAGCACGGTTGGATCGTGACCGCTATGCGAATCCGGATGCGATTCTGACAGCAGCCTTACACTCCTTGATCTGTGGAGACCATCGCGCCTTTTTGCAGATCCCCCTGATTGTGCGTCGCCACATTCTTGCTGCACAAGCACAGCAATTAGCATTTCACTACGAGAACAATCGCGAGGATTATGATCTAGAGACGGGAGAATTGATTGACAAGGTCTGTATCTCCTGATTCCGTAACAGCACTCAGGCGGTTCTCAGCTTGACTTCAGGAGCAGTTCAGGCAAACTCGAGATGCTAAGCCTGAAAGGTATTCCCTGGTGTGCGACATGAAACTGCAAAACTGGCGATCGCCACCCTCCTCGCCCTCAGCGCGAGCCTCGCGGCTCTGGTGGCGCGCGCCGGTGGCTGGGACGATTTCAAATTGCGTTATTTTCACTGGACCAGTCGGCTCAGCGATCAAAGTCAGGAACTGGCAGATCTTCGCCGACAGGAGATTAACCCTGAACAGGCGACGCGCATCGATCTCACGCAATTGCTCAATGGTGGCCCGCCCAAGGATGGCATTCCCAGCATCGATGCGCCGCAATTCGATACGGCGGTGACGACCCCGTTTGCAGACGACGAGCTGGTGATTGGCATCGTGGTCAATGGGGAAGCGAAGGCCTATCCGCTGGGGATTCTGAACTGGCACGAGATCGTCAACGATACGGTCGGAGGCGTCAATCTGGCGGTGACCTATTGCCCGCTGTGCGACACAGTGATTGCTTTTGAGCGCGGCGATACGACCTTTGGGGTGTCGGGCAAGCTTTACCACAGTTGCCTGGTGATGTACGACCGCCGCGACGACACACTCTACTCGCAACCCTGGGGCTTGGGCGTGGTTGGCGCTGAGGTGAATGAGTCGCTGGCGCGGCAACCAGCCGTGAAAACGACCCTCAGTCGCTGGTTGGCGCAGCATCCGGACAGCCAGATCCTGGCAACGGATACGGGGCATCGCCGCAACTACTTGCGCTATCCCTACGGCAACTATTACACCAGCGAGGAACTGGTGTTTCCGGCGCGCAACCAGGCACAACGCGAACTGCATCCGAAGGCGATCGTCAGCTACATTTGGGCGGCTGACGCGGCGACGCCGCATAACCGCTTTTCGGGGGCGAGCCAGCAGTTTGCCCACCAGGAACTCCAGCAGTTGGGCGAGCAGGTAGTCGAGTTCGACGGCCGCTCGGTGCGCGCAGTTTGGGATGAGGACTTGGCGACGGTACGCGTGGAGGAATTGGACGGCAGCGAAATTCCCAGCGCGACGGCGTTTGCCTTCGTCTATCCGGCTCACTTTGGCGCGCCTTAGTCTGGCTGCTCCCTCACGGCTTCAGGCTGAGCTGCACACTGCCCTGACGCAAAATCTGCCAGCCGTCTGCGGTCCACTTGGCTACCGTCGAGGGGAGGCTGCTGCCGTGGATGCAGGCGATCGGGGCGACGAGGTCGGAGAGGACGAGGACATCGGGAAAGGCGTTGGCGATCGCCATCAAGGTTTCCAGCGGCGGCTCCCCCGAGCGGTTGGCGCTGGTCGTTGCTAGCGGGCCGGTTTCGACGAGGATCTCGCGGGCGATCGCCAGGTCGGGGACGCGCACGCCGATCGTCGTGGGATCTTTGGGGTGCATGACTGTTGGCACCTGCTCGGAAGCGGGAAGAACGAGCGTCAGTGCCCCTGGCCAATGCGCTTGGGTCAGGGCTTGCCAGTGCGCGCGCTCGGACTCGTCACCTGTCACGTAGGGCGAGAGGTCAGCCCAGCTCGCGCCCATGAGGATCAGGGGCTTGTCAGGCGATCGCTCCTTAGCGACAAAAATGGCAGCTCCTTGGTCTGGTCGTGCAGCCAGCGCGGGCACGGTGTCGGTGGGAAAACTGGCAACGCGGCCAGCCGCCAGACCCGCGATTAGCTCGGTTCGAGAAACGTACATAGGTTAGCCTTGACGGCAGGAACGGTCTCGATTGTAGAAGAACGTCCTTGATTGTAAGCGGCGATCGCCGGTCGGCTAGCCTGCGACCGGAGGAATTTTTGTCGCTCGCCGCGTGAGTGCCGCCTCGACCCTTAAAATCTGGGGGCGTTGGCAGAGAGAGAACTATGAACGTTGGAGGCGCAAGTCGTGGTGCAGATTGCCAGGGGGCTGGGATGAAGCCGCCGTCCGTTGAAAGTATTGTCGTGCCCTTGAGTGTGGCCGCGCGGGAGGCGGCCAAGACCCAAGCTGCACAACAAGCCACGCCAGAGCGCGGCTTGCAGGTCTATCTCAACTCCCTCGCCACCTGGGCGGTGCAGCGTTATTTGCGCTGGCTGGCGATCGCCAGCCAGCGCCAGTCGAGCGAGAGCGCACAGCCTGTCCATCAGGCGCTTTTTGATGTCGCCGATTTAACCATCCCTGGCGTTGGGCGGCTGGAGTGTCGGCCGCTGCGGGTGGCTGAGGCAATATTGCGACTGCCGCCGGAGGTGCAGGATGATCGCCTGGGCTATGTCGCCGTTCAGTTTGCAGAGTCGCTGCAAACGGCGCAGTTACTGGGATTTTTGCCCGCTGAGCGCCTGGGCGATCGCGCGGCGGTGCCCCTGAACGAGTTGCAGCCGTTGGAGAATTTACTCACCTGCCTCAGCCCAGCGCCGACTCCCGCTCCAATTCAGCTTCAGCAATGGCTGGCTGGCATATTTGCTGAGGGTTGGCAGGCAGTCAGCGAGATCCTGACACCGCCGACGCCGGGCTTGGCCTGGCGGCGCGCGACGGTACAACGGGCGCGGGTGCTGGAGGGGGAGCCACCCTTGGCACTCTGTTTGATGGTTGAACCAGGAGCGGGCGATCGCCTGGAGCTGCGCCTGCATCTCTTCCCATTGACGGCGACGGCAGTACTCCCGCCGGAGCTGCGGCTGCGGGTGTTGACAGCAACGGGCAAAGTGTTTCGCGAACTGACCGTGGCGGCGGGCGATCGCGGGTTGCAGTATGAGTTCAATGCCGAGTGCGGCGAGTCATTTGCCATCGAGATTCAGAGCGAGCAGCGATCGCAGCGATTCGATTTCACTGGCTAACCCGCACCGATCAGTGATGTGAGCAAGCACGACGCAGCATCTACACCAATGCTGGACAGCTTGGATGATCGGAGTATGTGTACAGCATCCAGTTGGCAGCCGGTAAAAGCCTCATTTTGTCACTCGGCACAACGATTTAGATTGCGATCACCAATTATCCGCATGATTCACTTTAGCTGCTTCAAATGTTGAACGAAACCACTGTCGCTGAGAAGGAACATTCCCTGGAAAATCTAAAATAACTGATATCTTCTGGGCAAGAATGTCTTGCACATGCCTCGATATTATAGATTTTAAGCGTGATGAATATCTCAAATAATCGTCAAAGGTACTAATCTCTTCTGGGTACAACTTCGACAACCAGATATCTTCACTAATCAGAATGCAAGTATGGTCTGATACCAGCTTTTTCGACAACGTTGTTTTTCCTGATGCCATTTTTCCGCAGAAGAAGTGCAGGACGGGATCTGTTTTCACTATGCCACCGTCGTTACATTTTTAAAATTTACTCAGATAAGCCCAACGACAGTTTAGCCTACACCTCTAGCTGGCAATTTTCTAGACGCATTCCGCACCGGTTCGCGATGGGAGCATCCCAGATTAGCAGCCCTACGTTCCTACGGAACAGGCTCCGCCAACACCCTAAGTCCCCTTCCTCGCTTGGGCTACCGTGTACACATAACTTGAGATCCTTCCTGACCGAACTGCGGTCTACCTAACTCAGTAAAAGTCAGACTGGACGAGGCCTTCGGACTCCTGAAGCCTGCTGTAAAAGTAGGGGCGAAACCAAAAAAGTAAAACCCGCTAACGGCAAGGGTTTCAGGACTTGTGTATACACAGTAGCTCGCTTGGGAGAAGGGGCCGGGGGATGTAGACGCGCAGCGGCTGCTCGCAGAGTGGGCAACTATAACGCCAAAGTGGGAGGCACCCGTTCGCGATGACCAGCGATGGGCGATCGCACTCAACCCATCTCGTTAGTACAAGACGGCGGAAATAAGATGCCCATTCAAAATCCCCAGGATTCCCGTGTTGCAGACACTCAGAACTCAAAGCTCAAAACCCAGAACTCCGCGCAGCGATACTAGCGCTGCTGGTTGAGGAAGCCCATCAGCAAATCGACCGCTGCTAGATAAACGACTACCAGCAGTAGCAAAAAGTGGGAAAGCTGCAAAATCGGGTCAAGCCGCCAGCCATTGAAGATCAAAATTCCCCCAGTCACGAAGAAGATAATGCCGAAAAAAGCGACTTGCAGCAGGTAGCGCAGACCTTGTTCAGGTCGGTTATTGGCAAATTGTCCGACCGCAACCGTAATCCCCAGAATGCTGTAACCCAACACTAGCAAACAGTAGACGGCCCCAATAATCGAGGCCCCATTCCAACCGAAATTCACCATGCGCTGATCTCACCAAAGTACTTTGTCCAGGCAGCGGTGCTCTCAAATCAGATTCTCCGTCAGCGGGGTCGTAAAGGCATAAAAAAACTGCTTCTCTTGGGCACGGGCACGGGCGCGGCCCACCGTGAAGGGAAAGCCCGTCGTCAGTTCCGGACTCAGCCAATCCAGGGCAAAAATTTGGTTGCCATTGGGCCAGATGAGGCTGGCGAGCACCTTACCGGAACATACCTCAACCGCGTGCAAGCCGCACTCGCTGCGGCTAACCTCTAGCCCCGGTGCATATTGTCGAAAACGGGGAATGACGCGCGACGTGCCAACGAAAGCCAAGTCACCGACGAAGCAGAGGCCGCGTGTCCAGCCGGGTAGCCGGGCGATCGCCTCGCACCGCCCGTCAGTCATCACCGCCAGTTCGCCATAGCCGCTGTTGTCCACCCAGATTTTCCCGGCGTGCCAGCGCGCCGAGTGCGGCCGTGTCAGCCCGCGCGCCACGACTTCTCGCGTTTCACCCGAGAAGATGACGCCGCGCCCATCAACCAGGAAGTTGCGGTGACCCGGCCGGCGTGCCGAGAGCTGATCCGTGGAGGCCGAGAAATAAGAGTGCGCCAGATCCGCCCCCGCCGCGATCGAGTTCAGTTGCAGGTAGTTGAGACCAAATTCTGGCCGACCATCCTGCTCAATACAACGCGGATGCCAAACTCGCTCGCAGCGGCCGTCATCATGGAGGCGGGCGATCGCATTGTGCCCGACCGCATTAGTGTGCAGTTCGCCGCCGATCAGCGCCAGATCGTGCATATACAGACAGCCAGGAAAAAAGCGACTGCGCGCCGGGACGAGCGGGCGATCGCCCCGCGCCGCCAGCTTCACATCCTGACGATCCAGCAGGCCAGTCGCGGGAACAAAATCGTAAACCTGATTGGGATTGCGGGTGCTGGCAATGTGAACACAGCCGCGCTCCCGATCCACCGTCAACCCCGACGGGTGGGGCAGGCGCAGATAGCTCACCTGGGGCTGCCCTCGCTAGCGTGCAGTGCCATGACCAGATGCTCGTAT
Organism: Spirulinaceae cyanobacterium SM2_1_0; assembly: GCA_012031265.1. Lineage (GTDB taxonomy): Bacteria > Cyanobacteriota > Cyanobacteriia > Cyanobacteriales > Spirulinaceae > JAAUTY01. The sequence goes on from JAAUTY010000078.1 coordinate 12,679, forward strand.
TCCCGCGTCACCAGCAGCACGACCCCACACTGCTGCAAAATGTCCCACCAAGGCCCGCGCGTGCGGTGCTGTAGCAGCTTGGTATCCGTCTCAGCCGCCTCCTGCCACTGAGAGGTGATCTGAGCAGGATCGCGCCACTCGGCATGGTGGCGCGCCCACATCGCTTCTGGGTCAGTCATCCGTCATCGCTTTACTGGCGCTATCCTCACCACTATCGTCCCCGCCTGGAACTGTCGTCAAATGGCGGTTTGTTAGCGTCGATCTGCTGTCGCTGCGCCTGGCGACGCAACCAGAACGCCAAGATCGCTAGAAAAAGCAGGCCACCGCCGCCCGCGAGGGGATTGCCATCGACGCCCGTGAGCCAGGGGGAGACACGCTCAGTCGGCGCGATCAGATCACCCACATTGATGATGTAGTAACCCCAGACGAGGCCGCTGTGCAGACCGATGGGGAACCCCAGGCGATCGCCCCGTGCCCGCTTACCCCAGATCAGGCTCAGAGCCAGCAGCACTAAGCCGGGAAACTGCGGCAGGGTTCGCCAAACTTCCGCCAGCGGTTTGATGAAGTGGAGAATGGCAAAAATCAGGGCATTGACCCAGAGGGCGATCGCCGGTCGATAGTCCCGTTCCAGCTCATCTAGCAGCCAGCCCCGAAAGACCAGTTCCTCAGCCAGACCAACCCCAAGACCCGTGAGCGAACCTGCAAGGGTGACGTGCCACAAATTTGCGGGCGGCGTCTGCCATTGCAGCCAACCCAGCAAGCTGAGGCTCGCAAAGAGTGCAAATGGCAGAACGAGTCCGAGGATCAGCCCAGTCAGCGCATCGCCCAGATTCGCGACTGAGCGAGTCAGACCGTAGGCCACATAGGGGCGCGATCGCCCATAAACCCGCCGCCCCCACACCCGCACCAGCACCAGAAAATTGAGGAACAGCACCCCCATGACAGCGATCGTCGTCGCATTGGCGTCGGCCCGCAGCCAGAGGTAGAGCGGCAGGGCGAGCGGCAGCCACAACCCAGCCAGCACCGCCAGAAAACCCAGCAGCCGCAGCCAGATCGGAGCTGACTGGAAACGTTGCCAAGGAATTTTTAAACGGTGAACCAAGCGCACCTCACCCGTGCAGTCTTCCGGCTTCACTATATCGGTACTTGGTTTGGCTGGCGATCGCGGCGACCCGTACCCCGCTCATCCATCTCGTTCATCCCCAAGCACATTTGGCAAGCCGGTGGGTTCGTATTAAGATGAGAGATCGCGGCGAAGGACGCCAGACTCAACGTTGAAATTTTTTTAAGGAAACCTATGTCCCGCAAATGCCAGCTCACTGGTAAAAAAGCCAACAACGCCTACGCGGTGTCCCACTCACACCGCCGCACCAAGAAGTTACAGCAAGCCAATTTGCAATGGAAGCGCATCTGGTGGCCAGAGGGCAATCGCTGGGTACGCCTACGTCTTTCCACCAAAGCCATCAAAACCATTCAGAAAAAAGGCCTACAGGCAGCCGCGAAAGACGCTGGCTTGAACTTGAACAAGCTCTAACCCCCCCTTGTTCACGCTTGCTCGTCTGCCGCCGCCAACGATTGAGCCATTGCGGCAGCAACAGATTACCGAGCAAAATTTTGCTGGCGGTGATGCCGATTAGGTGCGATCGCCGCTTGATCACTCCTAGCTCATAGCGCAGCCAGCGGCTGAAAAAGCGGGCAGCTTGTCGATATTGCGATCGCCCCGCCTCGACCGACCGCCACTACCCATTCTCGCGATCGCTGAACTAACCCAACCAAGCCGATAAATCACGCCCGATTAAATCTTGCAAGCGTAAAATGTCATCTTGAAAATAGGGAATAAGCTTCTGACGCAATTCCGGAGATAGCCGGGGTGGCTGACTCATATTGCGGCGAAAAATTTGGGTAGAGAGCGGTTTGCGAATTGAGGCGGGAAGAAGAGTACGCGCCAAGGTTTTCAAGGGATTGTCTCGGAGCAGCAAATCGACCAACATATTATTCTTGAAAACATGGGGCGAGGTATTGTGCTTGACTGACATATCAGGTCGAAAACGATCATCCACACCCAAGAACTGGCAGACATCGCGGAGAAAATGATCGGGATTATCCTTCCAATCTTCGTAGAGATAGATTTTGAAGCGCTCACTGGGAAAAAGCTGCTGGTAGCGTTGCACTTGTTCGCTGTAGAGGCTGACCTGATAGTAGTGCCAAGCCGGTGACCAGTATTGCTTCGCCCGCTCTTCGCTCTTGAGCAAGGCCGCCTCGAAGTCCTCCAGCCACTCACGTCCATCCCGTCGTAAGTGTAGATAATTGGAAAAAGCCCGATCGACAGGATGGCGGAGGATGGCAATCAGTTTGATGTCAGGAGTGTAGTAATGGATCCGTTGGGGTGTTTCCGGAACATAAAGATATAGCGTAGATGACTCGCCTCGGGCGATCGCGTCCCCCGCATCTGCAAAGAGTGCTTCATAGTCAGAACGATTGACGATCGAGCCTTGATTCGTCCAAGCCCGCTCATCACGCGGCCCACAAAAATCAGGCTGCTTGCCCTCAAACGCGAAGAAGTTTGGCTCTTTCACCGGACTCATGTAAATCTCAGGATGCTGCTTGAGATATTCATGGAGTGCGGTTGTACCCGCTTTGGGTGCGCCGATCAGTAGGAAGTTAGGAAGGGTCATTGCAACTCCATTAGTAACGCTAGCGATTATTAAAAGCACGAACCAATCGAAAAGCCTTCCGGGCAATTGAGACTCAGCAAGCATCAATGCTTTCAAATTCAATCATCGTGAAGCATCCATTTAAAAGATGTTTCTTCTAAATGTTTAGAAACATCATCAAAGTTTTCAATAACGTCAGACAGAGGATATGGGTTCGTTTTAGACAAGTTAACTTCTACTGGATTTCCCTCAATACCCAAGAAGGAACAGACCTTGCCATAGGCAACCTTCGGATTGACTAGGATATCCTCTTCATAAGTGAGTTTAAGATACTTGCGGTTCTTCAGAAGCTGTTCCAACTGGCGGAAGCATTCCTGATAAGAAACCAAAAATTCAAGCAGTGGCATTGTTTGTCGATCTACTGAAACCTGTTCAACATTTAGGGATATTCTGTTGAGCTTTGACTTACAACCATGCTTGACGTGGTACATCCCTGTTTCTTTGGCGACAACACTTGACACAATTTTTCTTAAATAGTTTCTACGCTCCAGAATGATGAAGTGATCGAAACCCAAACCCGATAACCTCTCGATACACTCGGACAGCCCCAAATCAAAAGCATACAAGTGGAAAAACTTCAACTCAACACCATAAAATCTTGTTCCTGCGCGTCGCTGACCATGCCTAATTCGATCAAGCAAATCGGTTGTTCGCCCTAGCAAAGGCTTTAGTTCATGCAGAGCTAACCGTCGCTCTTCAGTGCAGTCGAGAGCTTGAAATATGTCTGGACAAAGCTCACCATCCCAACGAATATTTGTATCCTGATCGAGCAAATTACCTAGTACTGTACTGCCACTACGTCCAATATGAAACATCGCAATGTTTCCACGTCGCCACTTTGAAAAGAGCGGTTCTAGCAGGGGATTGAGCAAATCCTCTTTGAAGCGGGTGCTTAGACGCGCGATTTTTCCAATACTGAAGTTCAGCACAACTCTAACCGGGATGGCAATTACTGGTTTGAATGCAAAACAGCCAAGGTGGGCCCACACCCAAACTCTAGCTCAACTGAGACCCGCCTTGGGTAATCCAGTAAAAAAGTACGCGGGTAAGGTAGACAAGGCGAACATCTACTTCGTATCGAGCCGGTGAATCATGAGCGACTGAGGCTATAGTCTTGTACGGCTGTCGAGCCCTCGCTGCTTGAGAATGGCAAAGAGTTGCTCAATGTGCCAGCGCCACCGATACCACTGAATAATGGACAAGGCTTGCTCATAGGTCAGCACCGCATGGGTGGTGAGCAATCGCCAGTGGACAGCCTCAACATCATCCGGGGGATTGAGTTCCACCGCTTCGACGGCATACACCCGCACCTCAGTCGGATAGTCCTCACCTAAGCGAGCCGGTCGTTTGAGGTGGACTGGGGTGACTCGTACACTCAGCGTCGCCGACCGGGCTTCTCGGTGGACCCGTGGGTCAGCCAGCAGGTCAATCGTGTATGTTCCCAGCACGGGTTGAGGGCGAGGTGTGCAAACAACGAGGCTTCACAGTCGCTGAGCAAGCGGTCACGACAGGCCCGCACCAGCAGGGGGCGATGCGTCTGCGGCATCTGGAACCACGGTTCATGGATGTCTGACTCGCTGTCGCCAATGTAGGTCACCTGAGTCACACCCCCTGCTTCAAACACCGCCTCACTACCCTGAGCGGACTTAATCCACTTGTACGACTCTTTTTCTTCTATCGGCTGGCGTTTGTAGTGGCGCTCGGCTTTACTTGGACGCTCTGCCGGACGATGCCACACCTGAACAGTGCTCAATCCCAGCGGTAGACCCGTCTCACTCTCGACCACCAGGGTGGGATGGATGAAAAAGCCCACGTCTTGGTTGTTCCCCACGACGCCAACCCCCTCCGGCTGCAAGCGCCCTTGATGGGCTTGGCGATTGATTTCGCTACTATCACTAATGGCTAGCACATGGCAGCCCTCCAGGTGCCCTTGGCAATCGACCCCCAGGCTCTTCACCACCTCACTCACGGGACTTTGAATCCGGCTCCCCTTCTCCCTTTTTGGGGAAAAGGGGCGGGGGGATGTAGACGCGCAGCGGCTGCTCGCAGAGTGGGGAACCGTAACGCCGAAGTGGGATGCACCCCTTTAGATCGGCTATGGTAGGATACCTTGACAGCGCAATGGTAGAGAGCATGGCTGACCCCGCTGACCTCAATGCCATTTATCGCAAACTAGCCGCCCTAGAACGGCGCATTCACAAACTGGAAAACGGCTACCAGAAACTCGCTGCCGTAGTCGATCCCGAAGGCTGGATCGGCGAAGCTTTCGAGCGCATGGAGAACGAGATGACTGAATTGCGGCAAGGCATCACCCAAAACAGCCGCAAACTGGACACGATTTTGCAGCACCTCACGGGTGCGCAGGCCTAGATCGCCTCCAGCAGCAAGGCGAGGTTACCATCACTTCAATGTTTTTAGTAGCTGCTCCTTCGCCGCCGCTAGGGCTTCTGGTAGCTTCTCCGGCTCGCGGCCGCCGGCCTGCGCCAGATTCGGGCGACCGCCGCCGCCGCCGCCGCAGAGCTTGGCGATGCCGCCGATGAACTTGCCCGCCTGGAGCTGCTTCTCTTTGATGACCGTCGGACTGAAGGCCGCCACCAGACTCACCTTGCCCTCCGCCGGTACAGAGCCGAGCACCACTGCGCCTTCGCCCAGCTTTAGGTCGCCGACCGACTCGGCGGCCGCGAGCAAGCGATCGGACTGGGCCAGCGCTAGCTCTCGCTTGGCGGCTTCTAGTTCTTTCTGCGTTGCCTTCAGTCAGTTTGAGGTCAGTTACGTCCGGGGTACAGTCCAGCTCTCAAAAGCTGTTCCCGTTCCTGAAGTCGGTCGAGGATATTGAATTGCAGGATCAACACAGTCACACGACCCTCGGCGGTGAGTGGCGTAATTACGGCGTCTGTCAGCGTGAAGTGGTCATGCCAAGTTTGTGTTCTCGGATTGAAGAAGGGCGTAAGTCGTTGAGTTTTCGGGTCAATCGATCCCAAGTCCGTGCCCTTAGCACGGTTGCAATATGGACAGGCTAAGGCCGGGTTATCCAAGGACGTTAGCCCGCCGTGTTTTTCAGAAATGATGTGCTCAATCTCGAAGGCAAGCAGGCTGACTGTTTGGGGAAAACGGCAATATTCGCAGCAACTGCTAGCACGCTCGATCACCTGGCGTCGCAGAGCGGCGGGGACGTAGGTACTCACGATTGCGGTTGCAGTTGTGCTAGGGCGTGAATTTTCGCCAGTCGCACGAGATGCTCAATGGTCAGATAACGCTCGAGTTCAGCTTCGCCTCGGGCAGGAAGGGTGCCTGCTTTACTTTGAGCAAGAAGCTCGCTGACGCGGGCCTGAAATTCTGGTGAGGGGCGAATGGCAAGGATTTGTTCGGGGCTAGGTTGACTCGCCAGTCGAGCTACGATTGCTTGCTCGTCTAGGCAATCGGCCTGTCGCTGCTGCGTTTGGAATTTTTGTAAACCAAGCTCTAAAAGTTGCGGCAATTGGGCTTGTAGCGGGGTGAGGCGTTGTGCGAGTTCATCGGGGATTTCAATGGTGATTTGTGCCATGGTTGCCGATGTGGTGAATTGGGTTCAGATACGACCCACACTCAGTTCAACAAATGTTAAGCCACAAGGTTCAATAATAATGGGAACTACAATGCTTATCCTACTCGGAAGCCAGAGTGCTTTGCTTAGGACGATAAAAAGCATTGTTGTAGTACAAGATATTCATGCCTTTGTTTTCAAAGTCTTCGATGGTGTTAATGTACCCTTCTGCAAACTCAATCGAACTATTGATCCTTTTCACGGACTCGGCAAGCTCCCCGCCAACCTCATTAATTTGTCCAGCTTTAAACTGCTTCGATTCGCTGAACTGAGGCATATTTTTGACATCATTCCAAATATTGTCTGCTTTAGTTAAAGCATCTTTTAGTCCTGTTGCCTGTTGC
>JAAUTY010000143.1 GCA_012031265.1 Spirulinaceae cyanobacterium SM2_1_0
AGATCGTATTGCCAGAAATCGTCGCGTCGTTGAGCGTGCCGGCGTTAGCGAAGGCCAAAATGCCAAAAGTATTGATTCCTGTGGTCGAGATCGTATTGCGGTCAATGTTGAAACGACTGACATTCCCTGCAAAGATCCCGAACTCCAAGGTCCCCCCCGTCCGAATCTCAAACCCCGATAGCCGTGAGTTATCGTTCATGCTGACCATCGCGGAGCCAGCAAGAGGAGCAGGCACCAGCGTTCCATCCAGCAGCGGCAGCGTCCCGGTTCCCGACCCCGGCAATTGCCGATTGCCGACATCAACCAAATCTAGGAACTGCGTCACTCCCGTCGAGAGCACCTGCACATTGTCCGGGATCGCAAAGCCATCCATCCCCGACCGGTCACCAGCATCCACATAGACCACATCATTCCCCGCCGTCTGCGCCACCGCCACGGCATCGGTCACCTCCCCAAACGGACTCTCAAACGTGCCATTGCCCGCTGCCCCATCCGTCACATGCAGAAACCGCCATGGCTGCCCCGTCGCCGGATTGCGAGCAATCTCAGCTTGCGCCTGCTCGATGGTATTCTCCTGCTGTCGGTCGATGGCGATCATCTCGCGTCGCTGCACCGGCTGCCCCAACCGCGCCACCACGGACTCTGCTGGCGTCTCCCCCTGCTGGCGTACCGGTCGCCCCCCGAAGGTCGCGGCCAGCTGCAGGGTGAAGTTGGTGCCAAAGTTACCGTCGGTTGAAACCGCCACACCCGCACTCAACACCTCACTCAGCTCTGCCAGCAAGCGACCCCGCACGCCGAGATAGCCGCCCTCGCTAGGGACATTGAGGTAGTAGGTTCCCAGATAGCCGTAGAGGCTGCCGCTCTCCCAGTCGGCGAGCTGGTAACCGCCTTCGAGATCCAGTCCTGCTGCCGCCGCTTCAAAGGTTTGGGTCTGCTGCCGGAAGCGGTCAAAGAACAGATTATTGCCTCGGAACTGCAAGTTGGAAATCAGCGTGCCGCTATCCGCAAAGGCAACTTGTCGCCGCGTGTCGCCGATGGGCAAGTAGCCATTGAGTCGCGCTTCCCAGCGTTGACCCATGACTTCAGCACCCAGTCCGATTTGGTGAAAGGTCTCGCTAAACTCGGTATTCCGCAGGTCATAGCCGAGGTGACCACCGACTACCAGGTCAGATTCTGGTAAGTGTTGCCGGTAGCCGAGGCGGATGTTGCTGCCGACTTCGCCCTGCGCCAAGAGATTCACGCGCCCTTCGCCGAAGAAGGTGCGCTGCTCAGGGGTTTGCGAGAAGGGCACAAAGGCGTAGAAGCTGCCGTAGGTGCTGCCGTAGCCGACTCCCGGCCCGCTGTCGAGGCTGACGCCGATGCGGGCTTCTAGGTTTAATGGGTTGAGATCCTCTGGCTCATCAGCTTGGGTAAATTGGTTGAGGGGGGTGCTGTTAGCCAGCCGCGAGCGCGGCGGTTGGTCGAGGGAGGCGGCTTGGGTCTGGAGTTCCGGGATGAGCGCGGCATGAGCGAGATGCGGCAGGCTCAGTGTCAGAGCGAGGGTGATTGCGGAGGTGAGCGGACGGGGAGTTGGCGACATGATGGTATCTTCTGGAGTGCGGTTCGATTAGCTGGGCTAATTTATCGATCGCTCGAAGCCTCGTCGCTAGGATAGCCTGGATTATTCACGATGATTTGGGGAAATCCCTGAGAGCCTCTCAAAACAGTTGGTTTGGCGATCGACGCAAAGAACAATGTTTTTTTGGGGATTGTCCTAGCGGTCGGGCTTCCAGCGCTCGATGAATGATTCAGGCTAGGGTTATTGTCCCGGTTGCTAGCCAGGGTCAGGGGGTCAGGTGCTAACCACGAATGACGGTAATCCGCCGCCCACTCGCCGTTTCAGCCGCCTCGGTCGTCGTCCGCTCGGCGATGTCGGGCAGGCCTTCCCGTCGGTCGAAGATGATCAGCCAGCCCCAATCGAGACTCAGCCCCGCGAGATAAGCGTCCAGTTGCTCCAACCCTTCCGGCAGCGGGTCAGGTCGCCCATCCCGCCACACTTTTAATTCAATCCCGATCGTCACTTCGCCGTAACGCAAACATAAGTCCATGCGGCGGGAGGCAATGGCATATTCTCGCTCCAAGGTGCCGCCGCCATTCACGACGCGATGTAGAAAAGCCATCAACACCAGATGCGGCGCGATCTCGTGATAGGACGCACTCTTGAGTAAAGGCTGCCCGTGCTGTCGCCAGAACTTGAGAAATGCTTCGAGCAGCGCTTCGGGGATCAGCTTGCCTGCTTCGTTCAGCCAAGTTGGGGCGATCAGCGGCAAGGCATCGCGGGGGCCGCCTGCCAGCATTCGCGGTAGGACTTCACGGTAGATCGGGTTGGCGATCGCCAGGCCGCCAGCAGGATGGCGGCAGACAAGGCCGAGGTCGATGGCGAATTGGCGGTCATCGGCGGGAATCTCGCCTAAATCTTGCCCCGCTAGCATGGGTTCGATGATGGCGCGAATGCGCTCTTCTTTGAGGCGTTCAGCTAGACTGTCAAGGTGAGTATCGTTGCGCTCGATTAGGTTTTCCTTCGCTTGATCTAAGTCTGCAAGCGTTAGTGGTTGGGTAATATCTGGCACTAGCTCCTCAACCATTTCTTTCGCCAGCGCATTCACCAGCCAGGGCTGACCTTGGCTGAGTTCAAAGGCTTGTTGTAATACTGCTGGGGCAAAAATCTGCCCGGTTAAATCGGTATGTTGCTGGTAGAGTTGCGCGACTTCAGCCGCTGTGAAGTTCCGCATGGTCAAAGATTTGACCTTGATATTGAATGGACTCGTCGTGCCCAAACGCTGACTGCCGCCGGCTGCAACTTTGTAGTCACGCACATCGCGTAAGCCGACGAGGGCTAGGGATTGCGGAAAACCATTCGGGCGATTGGGATAGCCGTCTCGGAACTGTCGCAAGACGGCGATCAGGGTGTCGTCTCGTAAGGCGTCGATTTCGTCAATGAAAACGACCAGCGGGCGCGGCGAGCTTTGTGCCCAATGCTTCAAAAAGGTACCAATCTGTCCGCCACTGTTAGTGCGAGGGTGCTCCGGTGGATGCAGCGCTGGCGGTAATCTAAAGGTGGAGGTATCGTACCAGTCCCGGAGAATGGCGGTTTCGGCTTGACCCGAATCATTGGGATAACCACTCCCGACTTCAGCAGAGACCATTACAGCTGTGTAATCACCGCTAGCCGTGAGTTCCTGGGCGAGAGCGAGCATGGCGGTAGTTTTGCCGATCTGCCGGGGGGCGTGGATGACGAAGTAGCCGTGTTGGGCAATCAGCCGCTTGACATCCGGCAGGCGCTCGGTGGGCGAGAGCATGTAGTGGATGTCGGCTTTGCAGGGGCCGGCGG
>JAAUTY010000005.1 GCA_012031265.1 Spirulinaceae cyanobacterium SM2_1_0
CCTTTAATCTTCTGCTTCGGCTTCTTGCTCTGTCGCCGTACGCGGTCTAAATCTTCCATGACTGCTTTCATGACGTGAAAACGGTCAATGACAACCTGGGCATTAGGGAAAACCTCTTGAATCACTTTTGGAAATCCTCCCCACATATCTACACTGACCTCTTCCACGGCTTGACGCCACTCTAACGGTAGCTTGCTCAGCGTTTCGATGATGGCATCCTGTTCGTGTGTGTCCATGACTTCGACCAACTCGCCTGCTTCTATATCACTGACGACAGTCGCAAATTTTCCTCGACCTTTACGATGACTGAACTCATCGATACTTAGCTTTTTGGCGGGCTTTAGTTCTTTTTTTTTTGAGCACTGATGCTTAAATATTCCCTCAACAGCGTCAAATGTCAGACCCTCCTCACAGCCGACTTGCGTCAGGCTCGATTGCTGTACTCGTTGATAAATGTCTTCTTCATACCGCTGGGTATAAGCACGTCGCGGTTCGACAAAACCTAAGTTCTCGGTGAAATACTTTTGGCAGCCCTGACAGTAGAATTGTCGGCTCGGAATTTCCAAGTAGCTGGCACGCCCAGCTATACTGAGATCGCGGACGGTTCGATAACGTACTTGGTTGACTTCTCGACTTGTCTGGCTACAGTGCGGACATTCACAGGTATCTTTGAGTACCTCTAGCCGCAGATCAATGGCTTGCTCTTGGGTGCTACAGGTCTCAACGGTGACCCAAGGAAGGTTCAGCAAAGCGTCCAGATGCGTATTCATCGTTACCCCCTATCTCTGTATCTCAGTATACTAAACCACCTTGGATCCTGGAGAGCCTCTGGCTTTTTCAAGTTCGCGTAATGCTTTCTCTTCTTCGCGCATCTGTTCACGAATAATGCGCTGTTCCTCCTGCTCTTGATATCTAGTCCTTGAAGCTTTGCTCTGAGTACTGAAATCTTCGCAGATAGTTCCTGCTCCTCTACTTGTGCCTGCTTATCGAGTTGCTTGAGCCGATCCGTCAGAACAGTAATTTTCGTGTCTAGTTCTTTGGCAGTATCTTCCCTGGAGATGAATCCTCCATATTCCCGATCGGCTTCCTGTAATCGCTTATCTGCTTCTTTCAACTTCTCCTGAGCTATTGCATAGTCATTCTTTCGCTGTTGCAATCGCTTGACCACTAAAGCAAGCGCAGTAGCTAATCCGATAGATAGGAGAAATAGTAGGTATGTCATGGAAGCAAGCCGAATCACCTGTTATAGATTGCCCGAATTAGTACCCATACGTACTAAAAATCAGAATTTGCTCAACCTTACACCCGATTGTATTAGAAGATACAAATTTATGTAGCCTCACCAAGATCTCGGATTACCACCCCAAGCAAGATGTAAAGCGATCTAACGGTGAAGTTGTGCGGCGGCGGATAACCTCGAACACCCACCGATAACCTCTGTACTGTCCGCACCAACGCAGTGTTAGCTGGCTTACCCCACAGATAGCATTCAAGCAGGATTAGAAGATTCAAGGCTGAAAACAAAAGTGCTGGAGAGATCGTACTTGAGCAATCGTCTCGAAGTCACGATCGTTGTGAATCAGAAGCAAATTGTTTTCCAGTGCTGCTTGAGCAATACAGCAATCGATTGGGCTACGAACGGTGAGTCCTTGGCGGCGCAACTCGTAATAGATACGTGCAGCCTCTTGCCACGAAGAAGGCATGAGTTCAATGTAGTCCTGTGTTTCAAGATAAGTAGAGAGGAGAGCCCACTCTTGCTCGTTTAGGCTACCTTGTAGCAACTCAAGCTGAGTAAAGCGGGTGAGTAGAACTTCCCGGTTAGCAGCCAGAATTTCAAGTTGTTGCCGGACTTGACCACTACGATCTCGAAAGACGCTGATCCAAACAGATGTATCAATCAGCAGCATGACGAGTTTCGCGCAAGGCTTTGTGGTCAAAATCTGGGGCAAACTGAATTTGTCCTGCTAGGTCGAGAAGGTTTTTCTTACGACGCGATCTTACAAGCTCTCTTAGTGCTAAATTCAGTAACTCCTCCTGAGTAGTCAGCTTTGTTAGTTGGAGCGCTTCATTAATAAGGGCTTCGTCAAGGTTAAGGGTAACTTGCATAGGGTTTACCTATAGATAGAAAAACGTCGAGACTATACCCCTCAAATTTTAACCTGCACATAAACTTCTCTAGCTCATCTACCGCCAGCAAGTTGTAGATACTTGGCTTTGAATGCCTCTGCAACTTCTTCAGATGTAGGTGGCTCACCATTGTTTTGAACAAATAACATATCCAATGCAGCGATATATGCTTCACCAAAAGCAGTTGTAATTGCCGCTGCCGTAGCTGCTGCGATTTTCAAAGGGAGCATCCCAGATTGGAACTAAGCAGAAATACTCAGACAAGGAGCCTGGTTGAGATAAGCGCAGCGGAGGCGAAGAATTTGAGGGACATTTTCCCGCTGCCAAAGTGCCCCCGGCAGCTTGACCCGAGCCGCAATCTGCTTGATGGTGGACTCCACCGCGCCAGACCCAATCGGCAGACCGAAGCGTTGATAGTGAGCATAGTTGGGAATGCGATGACGATGGGTAAGTAAATAATTCTGGAAGCGTTGAACTTGCAGACGCTTCAAGCCCGCAAATTCCGCCAGTGCCAGCGAGACCTGCCCCTGCCAAAGCCAAGCTTTAGCTCGTGCTAAGCGTTTGAGTGACCCACCCACCTTATCGAGATTCTCAACCAGGTGATACCAATCCAAGACCTTACGGCGCACAGCGACTTGCCGTCCACGAAAGGCGCGGCAGTCTTCCAGACACCCGGGTGTCCATCGCCCACTAGGGTAAAGATGGGGCTAAGCTTTTGCTGTTCACTCCAGGTCTGTAGGTCTTGCGGGGCTTGGAAAAATGCGGCGCCGCCCTTGTCGTGCAGACTGACCGCTTTGTAATCGCGCTATTCACCGCTGCCCGCCTCAGAACGGATGCGGATCTTGCCGCCATCAATACTCGCGGCGACGGCGGGCTCTTCGCTCGCGGCTTCGGGTAGCTCTGCTCCTTGCACCAGGCGATGCAAGACACTTGAACCCACTGGGAGTCCTAAAATCACCTGAGAGTTCTCGGCGGCTTGCTCGTATGAACTCTGGGCGCACAGACGTAAACCACATTTTTGCAGGACGGGACTGAGGCGGCATTTCGCGGCTAACCCCAAACGCTTCCCCTGCTTTTGACTCACGCTGATTTGACCCAGCACGCTCTTCAACCGCCTTTGCTTTCCACCTCTTCGCTTACCTCCTGCGGCAAAAAAAATTCCCCAATTCGTGGGCTGACCGTTTGCAGGATTTGCTCTCTCACCTCGACTTCGATACTCTCGAAGTCTTGCAGTTCTCGGCTTCGGTGTGGTCGTACAGTATTTGGGCGACCGCTTGGATATGTTCTTCTAGCTTGGCTTGGTCTTCGGGCGCTAATTCTCGCATCTCAGTTACCTCTCTTTGGTTTGTCCTGACTATTCTCACTGCTTTCTCTGCATTCGTTCTTGAGTATTTTTACTCATTGCCGAACTGGGATGCTCCCTTTTCAAAGCTCTGCAAACAGCCTCTTCAATGGGTATGGAAGATGCTTCCTTCCCGATACACTCAATCGGAGACGTTGCCTTGCTTGCACCCTCAAATGCTCCAATTGGATAAAGCGGTGGCTGTGTCATGAATCGAGGTTGAGAGCCTCGATTAATTTGGGCTGCATGAACTAGAAAGGGATGGCAGAGGTAAACGGTTCCCGCTTCCCCAGTTGCAAGCACTTTGGGGCAGTTCACCGTGACACTGACATCAAAATCCGTTAACCCTTCTTCTTCAGCAGGGGCGAGGATTCGTGCTACCTCTAAATGTGAACCAACTCGAATCCGGGTCGGTGCATTCTGCTCATCCACATCCGAAAACAAGAACAACATCGACAAGGCGCGATCGCGGGAATGGATATTGATGCGCCATGTTGAATAATCATTCGGGTCTGAGTCTTCGCCTGGGAAGCTTGAGTCAATGTGCCAACCTGTGTCGCCGGAGTCTTCATTAATTGGAAAGCGCACAATGCAATATCCTGAACTAAACCTTGGTTGCCATCGCCCCTTACCCACAAGCTGATCGAAGGCAGTACGCAATTTCCGCGTGTTCGCTGCTTGTACAAACATTGGTTCACTGTGATCCGGAGTCCGAATTACAGGCTTATTCCAGGTTGAGCAATCATCGGGGTCGCACTCAGTGTCAGCCCAAAAAATCTTGCGACCTCGATCTGCAAGCTCACGAGGAAATGCCTGCTCGACCTGAACATACCCGTTGGTAATGAACTGTTCAATTTGTTCGTTTGTCAACATTTGGGCTGATGACTCCATAGACGATCGCGCAAGAATCTGTAAACTCTGTCGATCGCACTACACGATACTACAAAACTGCAATTGCTTGGACTATGAACACTCACAAATAACTTTTAGGCTACTGTCTCACTCAAGATTTAGCGGCATAACTACTGCTTATGCTGACTCCCCTACCTGGATTCCGTCTAACCCCCTGCAGCAGGGTAGTTAGCCAGAATCAAAGTTGCATATCACATCCTCTGGGGGCAGTTATGCTGAATATTATCGGCATAACTGCAAATGGGGGTGTCATACAGAATTTTATCGGGCTATCTACCCAATTTTGAGTGTTATGCCGATTCAGGTCGTGATGATTACCCTTATAGAGGTGTTTAGCCATAGCCTTTTCCGCATGGTATGCTTGCTGAGAGGTGTTATGCCGATAGCTTCAGCAAATCGTAACTATTCAGGGGATAGTAAAGAGGGGGCTTCAGAGCGAGGAGCCAGAATCAAGAAATCAAGCACCGAGCGACCCTGAGCGTGCAGAGTCGTGACCCCAGTCAGCAAACGAGTCACAAATAGACTTCCCGCCAGAGACTGCGAGCCAAAACAGAGTCGCCGCCAGATTACCATTGATCCCAAACAGGAAAAACGCGGTAGGAAATAATTTCACACCCTCCCAATGTGGTGATTGTCAGGATTCATGAAACGGGTTTAGTCTGAGAGCTGAATGCTATGCTGTGGCGGTCAGTTTTCTAGAGGCATCCCTCGCTGCATCACTCATGCCCGCCTTGATGTTCCTGATTGGCAGCACAATTTTGAACCATGTGCCTCGCCCGCGCACGGAGTCACACTGCAACTGCCCGTTGTGGAATTCAGTCACGATCTGATAGCTAATCGATAATCCCAAACCTGTTCCCTGACCCGTTGGTTTAGTGGTAAAAAATGGCTCAAAAATCTTCGACAAAATTTTCTCGGAGATACCGACGCCATTATCACCAATCGTAATGCTGACCTGCTCGGCATTGAGCACCTCAGTGATGATCTGAATCTGAGGTTGCCAGCCTGCTTGTGGGTTGCGTTCGTCATCCCGCAAAGCATCAATGCTATTGCTCAATAAGTTCATGAATACCTGATTTAGTTGACCGGCTGCACAATCAACGAGGGGTAATAAGCCATATTTTTTAACCACTAAAATCTCAGGTTGGTTGCCGGTAGCTTTGAGGCGGTGTCTCAAAATCGTCAGGGTGCTCTCCAAGCCTTCATGCAGATCAGTTTGTTTCAAATCAACTTCATCCAGACGTGAGAAATTTCGCATCGATACGACCAATTCTTGAATGCGGCTCGCTCCCATGCGCATGGAGTCGATGATTTTGGGGAAGTCTTCAATCAAGAAATCAAGCTCGATGTCTTCAGAATATTTCTCAATTTCCGGGATGGCTGCTGGGAAGAATTCTTGATAGAGTCGGAGAAGCTGGATCAGGCTCCGACTGTATTCCAAAGCATAGCCAGTATTGCCATAGATGAAACTGACGGGATTATTAATTTCGTGGGCAATCCCGGCGACGAGTTGACCTAGACCCGACATCTTCTCGGCATGAACAAGGCGTGATTGGGTTTGCATGAGCTGTTTCAGCGTTTGTTCAGCCTGTTCTTTCTGGCTTTTGAGCTGTATGGATGACTGGGTCAGCGCCTTGACCAATTCAGCCTGCTGGTGGCGATGTCTGAGGCTGTTGGCGAGGTAAAGGCTCAACAGAATGGTGCTGAGGGTACCGATGGCTAAAGCACTGGCGGCTCGCCAGGGGCGATCGCCAAAACTCGCATCGGGCAACACTAAAATCGACCATTCACCATCAACCCAGTTCAAACTCCGTAGACAGGCGAGGTGCTGGCGGTCGAAGGGGCAGACGGAAGCCTTGGCGGCGATTGGTGGCGATTGGTCAGAAAAGGTATCGCGGGCATAGCGGGTCAGGAGTTCCGCTTGCAGGGAATCGAGATCCTTGGAGAGGGCAGAATCGAGGTAGTCAAGCGGGAGTTGGTAGAGATAGATGCGGAGTGCGCCGCTATTGGTCTCGCGGACGGCCTGGCGAATCAGGGTTTGGCTGGGCAGAACGGTGTAGGCGACACCAGTCAATGCTTGCTGACGTTCGGCGAGTGAAGTTACCTCAAGCGAGCGATAGACCGGGACATAGAGGAGGAAGCCGTTGGTCTCGCCGTCGGTCAACTGGACGCGGTCGGTCGCCGCCAGAATGCCGATGTCACGGGCCTTGGCGATCGCCGCCTGTCGCTGCCAATCACTCCCATGGTCGAATCCCAATTCTCCCTCAGCGACCCGCTCCGGCACAAACTGGGTGGTCAGGAAATATTCGCCATCGCTTTCAGGCACAAGGGTCTGCCGATCGCCATCCTCACTCAGTAGCCAGGCCGTGTCTACGGCTGACACATCAGCGGCGGTGAAACGCTGGGCGAAGCCTGCACCCGCGAGGACATCGGCGTCACGGAGCACTTGACTGGTGAAGCGCTCGAATTGCTCACGGCTGAGGTTAGTTTCAATGCTGTAGAGTCCGGCGAGCGATCGCGAAGCCTGTACCGAGCGGTCGAGTCGATTTTGGAGGGCGGCTTGCAGGGCATTGGCTTGGCGCTCAAATTGTTCGGCGCGGCCGGAGCGCTCCCAGCGATAGATCCAGGCAGCAGCAGTGAAGGATAGGGAAAGACCGACAGCGAGAGCAGTCCCGACTACAAGACTGCCGCGCTTGAGTGCGAGAGGACGAAGGAAACGCAAGGGGGACTCCATGAGTAGCGACCGGGGTCGCCCGGGGTAAGCAAGGGAGTAGTTGCATGCTGATTTTTATTGTAGACACTCCCCGATTTATTGACAATTTATTTCAATTGCAGTAGCCCTCAGCAGGGTGTATCCCAAGATACTACCCGTTCCCCAACCCGCTGGCAAAGCCTTGTTTTTCAAGACTTTGAGCCAGTATCTTGGCAGAATGGGCTGGATTTTGCGCCATTGCGTGGATCGAAAGCAAGTTGTGGATCGAAAGCAAGTTGCAAATCGAAATTTTGTCTTTTTGTTCAACGCCAGTGACAATGAGGGTCAATTTGTCGTTGAGCGGAGGGCACTGATGTCCAATTCCCTAAAGATTTGCGATGTCAATACGCTCGGCGATGCGCAGCCCGTGGGTGTATCCCACTTTGGCGTTACGGTTCCCCACTCTGCGAGCAGCCGCTGCGCGTCTACATCCCCCAACCCCTGCTCCCAAGCTGGGCGCAGGGGAGCTAGAGGTCCCTCTTCCAGCTTGGGAGAGGGATTCAGGGTGTTGGCGGAGCCTGTTCTGTAGGAACGCTAAATTTCCAAACTGGGATGCTCCCCAGCCCGTCTTTGTCCTCGACTTTCTCATCGCGACGATCGCCTCAAGCGTCAGAGCCAATTCCAAAGCTATGCGGCTGAGATCATGGATCTGCTACGCGGTCAGACCAATTTGGAAGCGATGGCGATCACCCGAGCAATCATGATGCCTGGGCGACTCCAAATCGCCACGCGGCTGACAATTAGGGAATCAGGGAGCACAGGGGCGATTTCCTGGCCTAAATGCGCCAATTCCAGCCATTTAGCGCCATGGTCGGCAAATCAACTGAACGCTGAGCAATTGGCCGGCACACACCTACCCATTCTCCAGACAAAAGTATAGAATTCTATTAAGCATCTGTGAAGGGGTAGGCTCAGGATGACTCAGCGTTGTGTTTTGATCGTGGATGACGAGTATCGCTTGCGAGAAGTCATCTGCATGACCTTGGAAATTATGACCAGTTGGAAGATCCTGGGGGCGGATTCGGGGCAGGCCGGGATCGAAATGGCGCGATCGCATTCTCCCGACGCCATTGTCCTCGACCTGATGATGCCGGAGATGGACGGCGTCACGACCTTTCAAAAACTGCAAGCCGACGCAGCCACGGCACACATCCCGGTCGTGCTGCTCACCGCCCAAGACGGCGCGAACTACCAGGCCGATGTTGTCAACATCCCTTTCGCAGCTCACATTGCCAAGCCATTTGACACGGTGCATCTCGCCGAAGAGATTGCGGGGCATTTGGGCTGGGAGCTGTAGGCTCTAGATATCAGATGCGGTAGCCAGCAACTCTGCGATCGCCCTTTCATCGAACTTGACCACGAGCTGCATGAGCCGCTCCGCAAATTGGGCATATTCTGGCTGCTGTTGGAGTCGCTCGGCTTCCTCGCGCAGACAGCGGTAGTCCCCGACTCGCAGCGCCTGATCCACCGCTGCCAACTCCTCCGGTGGTGGCTTCATCAGCGGGCCAGTGGCGGGGCTAAGTTCGGCGGCGCATCCATCGTAGTGCCACTCGAGGTCAAGATAGCGTTGCAGGCAGTCGAGCAGACGGTCAGTGTCAACCGGCTTCGGCAAAAACTCGTTGTAGCCCGCCGCCAAACTCCGGCCCACATCCCTAGCAGAGGCGCTGGCACTGATGGCGATCGCCGGTATGTCCTGATCAGCCGACTGCCGCAGCCAGCGAGCGAACCCGTACCCATCGAGGACTGGCATCCGCAGATCCGCGAGGATGAGATCAATCGCTGACTCGCGGGGTCGAGCCTCGAGACGAGCGATCGCCTCCTGTCCATGACTCGCCTCCACCACCCGGAAGCCGAGGGGGGTCAGCAGCTCGACCAAAAAGCCGCGATTGACCGGCTCATCATCGACAACCAGGAGCGTGCGGCGATCGCCCTCATAGCCAACAACCGAGCCTTCTAGATACTGCACGCGCTCCCATGCATGAGTCGTCGCTAGCGGCGACGTCACCACGAAGCTGAAGGTGCTGCCGACCCCTAGCTCACTCGTGACCACCAACTGACCGCCCATCAGCTCCACGATCTGGCGGCTGATCGTCAGACCGAGACCGGTGCCTTCTGCCTGCTGCTGCTGGTCACCCACCTGCACAAAGGGCTGAAAAATTTTCTCAATCTGAGCCGCCGTCATGCCGATGCCCGTATCCTGCACGACAAACTCCAACGTAACAGCGTCAGGTTCGTCCGACTCACAGTGCGGCGACAAAACAGCCACACGAAAACGAACCCGGCCGCTCGCCGTAAATTTAATCGCATTGTTGAGCAGATTGAGCAGCACCTGTCGTAGCCGTTGTGCATCGGCATAGATGGCAGTGGGTAAATCAGCAGGCAGCTCATAGTCCAAGGTCAGATGCTTGACATCGGCTCGGACACGCGCAATATCAATCACACTCATCAGGAGCGTCGGCAAGTGGCAGTCAGTGGGATACAGTTCCAGCTTGCGCGCCTCGATTTTGGAAAGGTCGAGAATGTCATTAATCAAGTTCAGGAGATGTGAACCCGCGTCCTGGATCACTTGGATCGCGCCGCGCTGGCTGTTGAGGTCGCGTGTGCGTTGCAGGATATGTGCATAGCCGAGGATGCTATTCAGCGGCGTGCGGAGTTCGTGGCTCATATTGGCGACGAATTCACTCTTGGCATGATTGGCGGTTTCGGCGATTTGGCGAGCCGCTTCTAGCTCTAGGGTGCGGTCGGCCACCCGCTGTTCGAGGTCAGTATTGGCCGCGGCGATCGCCGCAAAGGATTCCTGAAGCTGGCTCGTCATCTGATTGAACGAATGCGCAAGCACCGCTAATTCCACCACCAACTTTGAAGGACGAGCACGACGCGCGAGATCGCCAGCAGCGATCGCCTGGGCGGTATCTTGGAGGCGTCGAAGCGGCTGCGCCAAACGGCGCGCAGTCAAAACGCCTACCCCAGTTGCGACCGAAGCCGCCAGCAAACAGAGCGCGATCGTCAAGCGGCGGTTTGCCGCGATCTGACTGAGAAAGTCCGCCTCCGGCACAACCGTAACAATCAGCCAGTCGAGGCCGCGCTCATCTGCGAGCGGCTGTACATACAGAAAGTTGCGCTGCCCGTCGGCGACGAATGCCAAGCTTCGTGGTCGGGTCGAGTTCTCCAGCGTCTCGAACTGGGTTTCGAGGTGGCGAGCGGCAGCGCGGATCAGCGGGGTACGGCTGTCACTAGCCTGGAGACGCCCCTTCTCCCCAGCAACCACCGCTACTGGATCAAGACCATCAGAGCTACCCACCAGCGCGCCAGAGCGATCGATGATGAAAGCTTCACCCGAGGGGCTGAATTCGAGCTGACTCAGGAAGCGGCTGACCGCTCGCAAGTTGAGGATCACCGTCACAATGCCGTCCAGGTTGCCCGCTTCGTCGTACACCGGGTGAGCGGCGGTGAGCGCTAGGGAATCCCGAGAGCCTTGGCTGATCGACAGATAGATGTCGCTCCAGATTGGCTTGCCCGCTGCTTTGGCGGCCTGATACCAGGGGCGCTGGCGAATGTCGAGATCGGGAACGCGCAGCGTTTGATTGAGGACGCGGCGCTGGCGATCGACTTCGTAGCTGAAGAAATCGCCATTGGTTGCAGCATCAGCATATTCGATAAAGTAGCGGCGGCGCGAACTCGCTGACTCCGGGTGAGGCGTGACAACGGCGATGACATTGCCATTGCGCTCGCTCCCAAAACCGACGCCTGTGATACCGTCATAGACTCGCAACTGATCCCAGAGCAGCGCCTCGAGCGATCGCACCGTTCCCAGATCGAGATTTTCGCGCGCGATCGCCCGTACCGTGGACTCATTAATCGCAAAGGGCAGATCTAAAAATGGCGTCACTTCACTCTCGACCTGTTGCGCGACTTCGCGCTTGAGCTGAAAGGCGAGGTCATTGATCGCTTGCTGACTATTACGAATCGAGAGCCAGCCCACAAGACTCACTGCCGCCGCGATCTGGAGCACAAAGGGCACGATCAGGAGGACTTGTAGCGAGAGGTAGCGTTGGGGGCGACCCGTGCAATGGGGAGCAGTGGTCATGATATAGAGAACGCAACGGGGCAAACATTGCGAGAACGATCACCCTCAAGGATTCAGCAGCGACGGGTAGAAATACTTATACTCAATCTCTGCAATATTTTACTGTGGAGAAGTTAAGAAGAGCCTAAGCCGAACACCGCAAAACCCCAGGACAGGTTCTATTGCACCCCTCCCCGAAATCCTTCGCATCAGACCCCTGACGCGGAGGGGAGCTGATCGTCGAGCCGTGTCAGCTTGCATGACTCGCCCCCCCAGAACGATAAGTATGGTTCAGACCGAGAGAGTAGCTGAGCAGGGGATGATCCTCGGGGCGGTATCCCGTCAAATCTATCAGGAGGCTGGGTCAGTTTTGCAAGTGCCAGTCCCATTGTGCCCTTGCGGGAATGTTGGCGATCGCCCCCGTAGACTCCGTTCAAACTCTGACCGTTGCGGCAGAGAGAGGCTTAGCCCGGTGACACCCCGGCTCATGCTTCTGAGCACTTCTATTTGGACTGAATCATCATGAAAATGTCAGACCAGAGCCTCATTTTCGAGACCCAGCCCCGAGCTGTCGCGCAACCGCCTGCTGTCGCTCGCCCGCCCGCCCGCCGCAAGCGCGCTGGGGACGCTTAGCGGGCATCATGGTGCTGAGTCTCGCCCTCGTGGGTTATCACTTGGTTCTGGTTTGGCTGGTGCTGGTTGCCATTGCCTTTCTGCTGTTGCCTGTTAGTACATTTCCCATCAGCTGCTGATCGCCATGTTTGCAAAAGCATTGCTTGGTTTTCTGCTCCTTTTTGCCCTGTTCGCCACCATCGAGCGGCGCTGTGGGCTGCATCGTCAGCGGCTCTTTCGGCGCGGTTGGACGACTGACGCGATTTACTACGCGACGGGCAATCTGATTGGTCAAGGGGCGGCGATCGCCATCCCGGCGCTGCTGGCGCTGTCGGTGTTGAAGTGGGCTGTGAGTCCGGGCTTGCAGGCTTGGGTCGCCGCGCAACCGGTCGCGTTGCAGCTACCGGCCGTCGTCTTTTTCGCTGAGCTGGGCTATTACTGGGCACATTGGCTGCTGCACCATGTTCCTTGGCTGTGGCGCTTTCATGCCGTTCACCACAGTAGCGAGCAGTTGGACTGGTTGAGCACGGTGCGGGTACATCCCGTTGACCAGGTGTTTACGAAAACATTTCAGCTCGTGCCAATTTTTCTGCTCGGTTTCAGTGTCGAGACACTGGGATTGTATGCGCTGTTTTCGTCGGCGATCGCCTTCTTTATCCACGCCAATCTGCGCTGGCGTTTTGGTTGGTTCAATTGGCTGCTGGTGACCCCCGAATTTCACCACTGGCACCACGCTGATGAAGCCCAGGCCCATAACAAGAATCTGGCAGCGCAATGTTCACTGGTGGATCGCTTGTTCGGCAGCTTCTATCTACCCCGTCGTCGCCCCCGCCTCTATGGCATTCCGGAGTCAGTGCCCCAAGCTTACTGGCAACAGTTGATTTATCCTTTCACTCGCCATCAGCGCCATGCCCGCCCTTAACCGTTTGCCGACTCACCGCCTTGTTTTGCTGGGTGCGATCGCCTGTCTGAGTCTCGGAGCGATCGCGGCAATTGCCACTGACCAACTCACCGGTACCATGCACCTTCCTAGCGCTATCCTGAGCCTCCGTACCCCCCAAGTCACGGCTACCCAAATTCAGCAGGGGGAGTTGGGCGAGTTAGTGATTTTCATTGATGTGCGATCGCCCGAAGAATACGCAGAAGATCACATCACCGACAGCATCCTGATTCCGATTACGGACATCGAAGCCAGTTTTGGTCTCAAACAGATCGGCGAACTCGCCAATGCCAACCCCAACGCAACCTTGGTCATCTACTGCCAAACCGGCCCGCGCTCGTTTCGGGCCTACCACGCCCTCCAGCAAGCAGGCTTAGCCACCGGTCAAGATTACCGGGTTCTAAAAGGCGGGATTCGGGCTTGGCGTCAGCAAGTGCCCCTGCCAACAGCAGTACTGATGGGTTTCTAGTACCGCTGCGCGGAGTTTTGAATTCTGAGTTCTGAGTCCCTACAATATCGGGAACCTGTGGATTTTAAATGGGCATCTCATTGCGGAAATAAGCGCACCATTGAATCGGCTGAAAGCCTTAAAATTCAAGGCATTCTAACTTCCACCTTCCGCCTCTCGGGACTAAATCGGCAGCCGTTTAATATCCTTATTAGAACCAATCACGACCATTGCCATGCCTTTGCGGAGGCGGCGGTTGGGGAAAGGGTTGATCTCGAATTTCTGATCGTTTTCAGACACCGCCAAAATCGTCAGCCCATAGCAGCGGCGCAGCTCTAGCTCAGCGATCGTTTTGCCATCAAATTCAGCCGGGATCAAGATCTCAACAATGCTGTGGTCAGGGTCAAGATCGAAGCGGTCGAGAATGGCGGGTTTTGTCAAGGTGTGGGCGAGCGCACAACCGGCCTCGTATTCGGGAAAAACGACTTGATCCGCGCCGACGCGATCGAGCAGCTTGCCGTGGATCTCCGAAGAGGCTTTAGCGATCACAGTTTTAACCCCCGCTTCTTTGAGGTTGAGCGTGGTGATAATGCTTTCTTGCACGTAGTTGCCGATCGCCACGATGACTGTATCAAACTCAAAGATTCCTGCTTCCTTCAGTGCTGTTGGCTCGGTGGAATCTAGTTGGATGGCATGGGAGGCAATTTTGTCAGTCAGGGCTTGAGCCACGAGCTTCTCATTGATATCAGTGCCCAACACTTCACAACCCATGCTGTGCAGCGCTGAAGCAACCGCACGTCCGAAGCGTCCGAGGCCGATGATGGCAAAATGTCGAGCGTCGCGGCCGAGGCCATTAAGAAAGTTGAGCGATCGCAGATTCACGCTCGCAACCCCACTATGTTAAAAACATTCTTTCTCTCAGTTTAGCACTTTGCCCTATCTGCCGCTGACGGGCTAGAACCATGACGCTGCAAGGAATTCAAGCCATTCAGTGGAGGCTCAGAACCTCAGTCTCCTGCTCAGCCGCGTGCAACCAATCCTGCATTGCCGGGAGCTGCCAGAGGGTCTCGGTATAGGTGCGGGCGATCGCCGGCAGCTCGACCTCATAGGTGACGAACCGTGACACGACGGGCGCATACATGGCATCAGCAATGCTGAATTGACCAAATAGAAACGGCCCGTCTTGACCAAATTCCTGGCGGCACTGTTGCCAGAGTGCCAAGACGCGCTCGATGTCTTGCAGAGTGGCAGGGGTGCGGCCCTGCCTCGGATAGCGGCTACGGCAGTCCAGCGGCATATTCGCCCGTAGGTCGGCGAAACCGGCGTGCATCTCGGCACTGACGGCGCGGGCGATCGCCCGGGGGCGCGGCTCCGTCGGCCAGAGCGACGGTGCGTAGGTTTCAGCAATGTATTCGCAGATCGCCAGCGATTCCCAAATCTGTACCGCCCCATCGCGCAAAGCAGGTACGCGCCCAGTGGGAGAGTGCTCCAGAATCGCGGCGCGCGTCGTCGGCAGATCGAGCGGGACGCGATTCTCGGTGAATTCGAGACCCACTTGGCGCATGGCGAGCCAGGGTCGTAGCGACCAAGACGAGTAGTTTTTGTTGCCGATGATCAGGGTGAGGGCGGTCACGGCGAGGCAATGGGTTGCAGCGGTGGTTGGGCGATCGCGCCAGTCACACCCTCACCCGTCAGGCTAAAGGCACGGACTTGGGTGATCTTGACCGGCACGACTTGACCCCGCAATCGCGCGCAGTCGCCGTCGAAGAAGGTGAGACGATTGCCGCGCGTGCGACCCATGACTTGAGCGGGATTTTTCGGGTTCTCGCCTTCGACCAGGATTTCCTCAATGTTGCCCAGGTAGCGCTGCGATCGCTCTGCCGCTTTCACTTCCACTAATCGGTTCAAGCGCTGGAGGCGATCGCGCTTCACGTCCTCACTGACCTGGTTTTCCCAGCGCGCGGCGGGCGTGCCAGGGCGAGGCGAGTAGGCGGCGGTATTGAGCTGGTCGAAGCCGATGTCCTCAACGAGGCGCAGCGTGTTCTCAAACTGGGCTTCGGTTTCACCGGGGAAGCCGACAATGGCATCGGCGCTGATCGCCGCTTGCGGCATCAGCTCCCGGATTTTGGCAATGATGCGGCGGTATTTCTCATGGGTATAGCCTCGCGCCATCGCTTTCAAAATTGCATTGTCGCCGGACTGAAACGGGATGTGGAAATGCTCGCAAACCTTGGGCAGCTCGGCACAGGCCCGAATCAAGCGCTCGGTAAAGTAGCGCGGATGGCTAGTCGCGAAGCGCAACCGTTCGATCCCCGGTACATCGTGAACCGCATAGAGCAGGTCAGTGAAGGTATGGCTATGGCGACCATCTGACCGGCTACCCGGCAGATCGCGACCGTAGGCATCGATATTTTGACCCAGGAGCGTCACTTCCCGATAACCCTGGCGACCGAGTTCGACCAGCTCGGCGCGGATCGCATCGGGGGGGCGGGATTGTTCCTGACCGCGCACACCGGGGACGACGCAGTAGGTACAACGCTCGTTGCAACCATAGATGACATTCACCCAAGCACAGACGGCACTATCGCGGCGCGGCTTGGTGATGTCTTCGACGATGTGAATGGGTTCCGTCGCAACGACTTGGTTCCCGTCAAGAACTTGTTCGAGCAGGTCGCCAAGGCGGTTGGCGTGCTGCGGCCCCATGACTAAATCCAGCTCAGGCACCCGCCGCAGCAGTTGCTCGCCTTCCTGCTGGGCGACACAACCAGCCACAATCAGGGTCAGATCCGGTTGCTGGTGTTTCCGCTTCGCCTGCCGCCCCAAGTAGGAGTAGACCTTCTGCTCGGCATTGTCGCGGATGGTGCAGGTGTTGTAGAGCACCACATCGGCTTGGTTGGCGTCCTCGCAAGCCTCAAGCCCAAGCGCGTCCAAGATGCCAGCCATGCGCTCGGAGTCGGCTTTGTTCATTTGACAGCCGAAGGTGGTGATGTGATAGGTGCGGGGGGCGGTCATCGTCGTGGGCCGTTGAAATTTGAGAATGTCTTACATCTTAACGTCTGCATCGGTTGGGTTGGCGATCGCGTCACCTAACCAAACACTAGCGGGAGTTGGGTTTCGTTGCCTCAAGGGGAAAGTCCCTCAATCCCATTTTGGACGATCATCCGTAGGTAAATAGCCTTCCACCAAAAAATCTGGCTCCACCAGGCGGTAACTGACGCGCTCCAATTGCAGGGCTTCCGTCATCCTAGCGAGACCCAGATCGCCAATCGGTGTTGGTGCGGACAAGCCGCCGATGATTTTGGGGGCAACAAAGGCCATGATTTTTTGTACGGCACCATCGGCGATCGCCCGGGCTGCTAACAAGCCGCCACACTCCCACATCACCTGCATGAAGCCGCGTTCGTAGAGCGCGGCCATCACGGCGGCGGGGGACAGTTGGGGGAGACCGACCACCTCCACGCCGCGCTGCTCAAGCAACCGTTGTAAGGGCGGATTTGCCCCAGTACCGGTGAAAACCAAAGTGGGTACTGCATCCGTATGCCAAAGATTAGCGGTCACCGGCAGATCGAGCTTGCGGCTCATGACTACGCGTAGTGGATTATGATCGCCCACACCATGGGTCGTCAGACGGGGGTTGTCGCGGCGCACGGTGTTGCCACCGATGATGACAGCATCAGCCGCCGCCCGCTGTTCATGAACGAGCCGCCGCGACTTCTCGCCAGTCACCCAGGCGCTATGACCCGTCGAAGCGGCAATTTTTCCGTCCAGCGTCATCGCATATTTCAGCAAACCGAAGGGGCGTTGATAGCGGATGCGATGGCTAAAGGCTTCATTGAGCTGCTGGCAGGCCTCTGCCGCGACGCCGACTACCACGTCTAGACCAGCGGCTCGCAGTTGCTCAACCCCTTTGCCTGCGACGCGCGGGTCAGGATCGATGCTGCCGATGACAACACGGGTCACTCCTGAGGCGAGAATGGCATCCGTACAGGGGGGGGTGCGCCCGTAGTGGCAACAGGGTTCGAGATTGACATAAAGGGTGGCACCGCGAGCGCGATCGCCTGCTGCTTGCAAGGCAAATACTTCAGCATGGGGTTGACCGGCCCCTGGATGCACTCCCTCGCCCACAATCGTCTCACCTTGGGCGATCACGCAGCCCACGAGGGGATTGGGCGCGGTCTGACCCAGTGCCTGTCGGGCTAATACCAGGCAGCGTTGCATCAGCTTGCGGTCGAAGTCAGACGCGGCCGCCACGCGCTCAGGATCACTCACATCAAGGTCTCGGGATCGATGCCGCGATCGCGCAGCATCGCCATTAACCGCTCCGACCGCTGGCGCTCCTGTTCTGCGCGCTGGCGCTCCTGTTCTGCGCGCTGGCGCTCTTGTTCTGCCCGCTGGCGCTCCTGTTCTGCGCGCTCGTCACCAGTCAACAACACATTGCCCGCCCCATCGCACCAGCGCAGCCAAGTGTCCCAGGTCTGATCCTCGAACTGCCCTGACCAGAGGGTCAGGCCGATTTGGCAATCCTCGAACCACTGCTCAGCGATGGCTTGATATTGTGTGCCCACGAGCCGGTAGATCCGCAGCATCGGTTCACCGAGATAT
The DNA here is from genome assembly GCA_012031265.1 of Spirulinaceae cyanobacterium SM2_1_0. GTDB lineage: Bacteria > Cyanobacteriota > Cyanobacteriia > Cyanobacteriales > Spirulinaceae > JAAUTY01. Next base: position 17,802 of record JAAUTY010000005.1, read on the forward strand.
TGCAAGGGATCGAAGACCACATAGTAGGCGATACGACCGCGTGCGTAGTCATCCAGCTTGCTGCCCAGCTCATTGCCGACTTTGTTCGAGACGATCTCGATGACGATATCCGGCGGCTTGCCCAAATTCCAGACAAAGTAGGAGCGGTTTACTTTTTGGCTCCAGTCGCCAGGGGCGGCGATACCGAGGCTGAGCATCACATCGGGGACAATCGCGGGTTGACCAGCGGTGAAAAATAAGCCGACATTTGCCACCGCAATGAAAGGGCGGGCGAGTGATGGTGAGCTGTAGAGGCAAGTTGTCAGCAGGCGCTGCTGTTTTTCTGAAAAAATACTGTCCACGGGAGTATCATCTTCGATAGTGACCGACTCGACATCGGGAATCGGAACCTCGACCGGTTCCGCCGTGACGAGGCGATCGCGCTGTTCGGTGTATTGAGGTGCCGCCATCAGAATCACCTAGAAGACCGTTACATTGTAGCGCAGCACTTGTTGGCCTGCGCCTTACCCCAAATGCGTTTCTTGGCGCAGATAGGCCTCGATAAAGGGATCAATCTCGCCGTCCATGACATCGGCGATCGCGGTCGTTTCACGCTCTGTCCGTAGGTCTTTCACCATTTGATACGGGTGAAAGACATAGTTGCGAATTTGATTCCCCCAAGCTGCTTCAACAATATCGCCGCGAATTTCGGCAACCGCCTGCGCCCGTTGCTCACGGGCGATGACCAGCAACTTAGCCTTCAACAAGGCGAGAGCTTTCTCCTTATTTTGCAGTTGCGATCGCTCCTGGGTACAACGCACCGCTAAACCGGTTGGCACGTGAACCACCCGCACCGCCGTCTCCACCTTGTTCACATTCTGACCGCCCTTGCCGCCTGAGCGTGAGGTGGTAATCTCTAGGTCGCTGTCGGGGATCTCGAGGTCGATCCGGCCAAGATCGAGCGCGGGCATCACCTCCACGCCCGCAAAACTCGTTTGGCGTTTGCCATTGGCATTGAACGGCGAGATCCGCACCAAGCGATGCGTGCCCTTCTCGGATTTTAAATAGCCGAAGGCATAACGACCGTCAATTTCCAGCGTCGCCGACTTCAACCCGGCTTCATCCCCCTCCGACAATTCCGTCAGCGAAACCTTGTAACCCTGGCGCTCAGCCCAGCGCGTATACATTCGCAGCAGCATCTGCGCCCAGTCTTGGGCATCCGTGCCCCCCGCACCGGCATTGATCGTCAGCACCGCTCCTTCCGTATCGTAGTCACCGGACAGGAGCTGGCGCAGTTCCCAGCGATCGAGTTCTTGGGTGAGGCGGGTTAAATTAGTGTCTGCCTCTGCCAATAATCCATCGTCGGCTTCTAGTTCCAGGAGTTCGGCGATCGCCTGGCTATCGTCCCAAGACTGCCGCCACTCGCCGTACTGAGTCAGCATCGCCTTGAGATCGCTCAGCTCCCGTAGCGTCTGCTGTGCAGCGCCCTGGTCGTCCCAAAAATCGGGCTGAGCAGCTACTGTCTCTAGGTCTTGGATCTTGGCTTGGAGAGCAGGTGGGTCAAAGATACTCCTGGGTTTTACCCAGGCGCTGCGACAAGGTATCTAGCTCGCGTTTAAGATCAGTTAGTTCCATGGCGATCACTCCTGAATACCGTTGAATCGTGACTAACATTCCATTTTAAACTCAGCAGCGGTTGCCATGTCGGTTTGCAAGCCCTCCGGGATGAACGAAATTTCACGCGGGAGTTTTTACTGCTTAGCTCGGCCCTAACTCTCAATCCATCTCCCAAGCTGGGAGCGCCTCTTCCCAAACGGGGCGAAGGGGTCGGGGGATGTAGACGCGCAGCGGCTGCTTGCAGAGTGGGCAACTGCAACGCCAAAGTTGGGATACACCCAACCCAACCTTGCTTCCTGCTCAGAAATTTTGGGTGGTGGCGATCGCCCTCTCCGCATCCAGTCCCCACCCGCCCATTACCGAAGCAGAGCCACAGCGCTAAGCTGTTGATACTCATCTTCAGGTTTTGAATATGCGTCAAGTGAGTCTGATCGCATTGGGCTTATCCTTCGGACTGGGATTCTCGCTGAGTCACGTCCTGTCTCCGAGGGCCGCGATCGCCCAAACCATCACCACCACGGGTCTCATCATCAAATCCAGTCCCCATAGTGTCGCCGAAACCGAGCGCCGCTTCATCCAAGTGCTCGAAGCCAACGGGCTGAACGTTTTTGCCACTGTCGATCATGCCCAGAATGCCGCGAATGCTGATTTAGAGCTGCCCCCGACGCGTGTCGTCATCTTCGGTAACCCCAGGGCCGGAACGCCGCTCATGCAGTGCCAGCAGCGCATCGGCATTGACCTACCGCAGAAGCTGCTGATTCTTCAAAACGAACAGGGCGTACAGATCGTGTACAACGATCCGCGCTACCTCAGCGAGCGACATGGCCTCGATGGCTGCGGGGCGCAAGTCATTGAGAATATTGCTGGCGCGCTGGATGGGTTGACGGAGCAGGCGATCGCCCCCTAGTCCCGCTGCGCGGAGTTCTAAGTGCTGAGTTTTGAGTGATTCCCTCCGGGACGCTTCGCGAACAGAGTGCCTGCAACACGAGAATCCTGTGGGTTTCAAATGGGACTCTCAAGATATTGACGGGGTTTTCCGGTTTCTCAAAGCGATTTTGAAACAACAAGACCAGTAGATTCCGAGCCAGCATTGGGATTCAGTGGCTTGGCACTTGAGAGAATCAGAGACATGAAACCCTGTCTCTGAATGGATCTTGGCATCGCTTGGGAATGCGCCCTAGGTCTGCCCTTTACAATTTCTTCCACCAAAGGGCGGTAGACGATCCGTTACGATACCAGCGTCAGTTTTCAGTCAGGAATATTACTATGCCAAGTCTGCAAGGACAGGCAGCGCTGGTGACCGGTTCTAGTTCCGGCATTGGCACTGCCGTGGCTCAGAGCCTCGCTGCGGCGGGTGCGAAGGTTGGCGTCAACTACTCCCGTAGCGCTGATGAGGCTGAAGTGGTCGTCGCTGACATCCGAGCCGCAGGGGGTGAAGCGATCGCCATCCAGGCCGATGTCAGCCAAGAAGACCAAGTGCAGCGGATGTTTAGCCAGTTCTGTGAGGCCTTCGGCACCATTGATATTCTGGTGAATAATGCGGGCTTGCAACGCGACTTCAACCTCGTAGACATGAGCCTCGCCGACTGGAATCTCGTCATCGGCGTCAATCTCACCGGTCAATTCCTCTGTGCCCGCGAGGCGGTCAAAGAGTTTCTGCGTCGGGGCCTGGTTCCGGAGCGCTCTTGTGCCGTCGGCAAAATCATTTGCATGAGTTCGGTGCATGAGGTCATTCCTTGGGCGGGTCATTGCAACTATGCGGCGTCAAAGGGAGGGGTAAGCCTGCTGATGAAAAGCATGGCGCAAGAACTCGCGCCACAAAAAATCCGCATCAACAGCATTGCGCCCGGTGCGATTCAGACGCCGATCAATCGCGACGCCTGGGAAACCCCCGAAGCCCTGGAAGCCTTGCTCAAACTCATCCCCTACAAGCGTATTGGTGTCCCCGAAGATATTGGCAAAGCCGCTGTCTGGCTCGCCTCCGACGACTCCGACTACGTTCAAGGCGAAACCCTCTTCGTCGATGGCGGCATGACTCTCTACCCTGGTTTTGAATCCGGTGGTTAGTACCGCTATGCGGAGTGATGAGTTTGAAGGGGGAGTTTTGAAGAGGGAGTTTTGAGTGATGAGTTTTGAGTGATGAGTTTGAAGAGGGAGTTTTGAGTGATGAGTTTGAAGGGGGAGTTTTGAAGGGGGGTTTTGAGTGGTGAGTTGGGTGCATCCCAACTTTGGCGTTACGGTTTCCCACTCTGCGAGCAGCCGCTGCGCGTCTACATCCCCCAACCCCTTCTCCCAGCTTGGGAGAGGGATTTAGGGTGTTGGCGGCGTCTGTGCCGTAGGAGTGATGAGTTTTGATACCAAGCCTGGATTTTTTGCCCCAAAAATGAAATATGCCGTAGGGGCGGGTTTCCAACCCGCCCTGAATGCCCACAATCCCGGCATAGTCACAAAAGGCGTAAAAATTGAAACGTTTCCAACCCGCCCTGAGTACCAACAATCCGGGTATCCTGGGGATTTTGAATAGGCATTTCATTGCCGCCGTCTTGTATTAGCTGCAACCGGGACTTCCCATGATTGAGTTCGGACGTGAGATTTGCGGTCACTTGCCCGCTGCTGAACAGCGCGAGTGGCTGGTGACTAACGGCATTGGCGGCTTCGCAGCCGGAACCGTGGCAGGGCTGCTGACGCGCTGTTATCACGGTTTACTCCTAGCCGCGCTGGAGCCACCCGCCGGTCAAACGCTGCTGCTCGCGAAACTCGATGGCTTGGCACGCTATCGGGGCGAATACCACCCGCTAGCCACGAACCGTTGGCGCGGCGCGGCGATCGCCCCGCAGGGCTATCGCGAGATCGAGCACTTCCGGCTCGAGGGTACGATCCCCACCTGGACTTATGCTTTTGCCGATGTCCAGCTCGAAAAGCGCCTCTGGCTCGCTCCCGGCTACAACACCACCTATATCCACTACACTCTTGCCCGCGCCAGCAGCCCGCTGGATCTGTCGCTGAAGGCATTGGTGAACTATCGCGATCGCCACCAAACTACCCAAGGCGGCGACTGGACAATGGCGGTGGATCTGATCGAGCGCGGTCTTTGTGTGCAAGCTTTTGCCGGGGCGACGCCGTTCTACCTGCTCGCTGATATTGCCAGTCATGACGCCAATGACGCCAGCGACGCCTGGTGGGAAATCGTCGGCGACTGGTACTACAACTTCGACTTAGCCGTCGAGCGCTATCGCGGGCTGAGTGATCGCGATGACCACTTTCATGCCGCCAGCCTCGATGTGCGGCTACAGCCGGGGGATTGCCTCACGGTGGTCGCCAGTACCGAAAAATCCCCGGATCTTGATGGTGTGGCGGCCCTCGCTGAGCGTCGCCATTATGAGCAGAAACTGCGCGATCGCTGGCAAGCCAGCCAGCCATCAACCGTCGAGCAGCCCGCTTGGCTGGGACAACTGGTGTTAGCTGCTGACCAGTTCATCGTCGATCGCACCCTGCCCGATGGCACGGTCGGCAAGACCGTGATTGCCGGTTATCCCTGGTTTGGGGATTGGGGGCGTGACACTATGATCGCCCTCCCCGGTCTCACCCTCGCGACCGGCCGCCCGGAGTTAGCCCGGACGATTTTGCAGACCTTTGCGCGCTACCTCGACCAGGGGATGTTGCCCAACCTCTTCCCCGACGGCAAGACCGAGCCGCAATACAACACCGTCGATGCCATCCTCTGGTACTTTGAAGCCGTCCGTGCCTATGTCGCCACCAGCCAAGACCAGACACTGTTGCGCGAGCTATTTCCAAAGCTACAAGCCGTCATCGACTGGCACTGTCGCGGTACTCGCTACCAGATTCAGCGCGATCCCAGCGATGGTCTGCTCCATGCCGGTGAACCGGGCGTGCAGCTCACCTGGATGGATGCCAAGGTGGATGACTGGGTGGTGACGCCTCGCATCGGCAAACCGGTGGAGGTGAATGCCCTCTGGTATCACGCCTTGACCTTGATGGTGCAGTTTGCCCAGCAACTCGGTGAGCCGAGCGCTGAATATGAACAGTTGGCCCAGCAAGCAGCGGTCGGCTTCAAACGCTTTTGGCAGCGCGATCGCCACTATTGCTACGACCTCCTCGACGGCCCAGATGGGGATGATGCCAGCCTGCGCCCGAACCAGATTTTTGCCGTCTCGCTGCCGGCCCTCGCTGGCGGCAACAATGCTCTGCCTCTGCTCTTGCCGCCGGAGCAAAAAAGTGTCGTCGATACCGTCGCGCGCACGCTGCTGACCTCGCACGGCTTGCGATCGCTCGCCCCGGAGCATCCCGATTACATCGGCATCTATGGGGGCGATCGCCGCCGGCGCGATGGCGCTTATCACCAAGGCACGGTCTGGGGTTGGCTACTCGGCCATTTTGCCCAAGCCCACTGGCAGGTCTACGGCGACGCCGCCCGCGCTCGCAGCTTCCTCGCACCCATGCAACACCACTTGCGTGCCGCTGGCCTGGGAACGCTGAGCGAAATCTTCGACGGCAACCCACCCTACCAGCCGCGCGGTGCCTTTGCCCAGGCCTGGACTGTGGCCGAGGTGCTGCGCGTCTGGCAGACAATCCGCTAAACTCAGCTCGAGCGGCGATTCTGTTGGAGACATTCCGCATGGTATAGGTCAGCATCCCGCCTCAGAGTCTCGATGCCTTCTTAACGCAACCCGAAACGAATGGCTCATCGATCCCTATGGAGAAATGGTCTTCGTCTACAACCAGCAATCCCTGGTCACTGTCTGCGACCAGCCGCAACAGCCGACCACAGTCCCTGAATTTGCCCAACGGTATCAGCTAACTGTGGCAACACGATTCGGATGGCTGTTTGATTGAGATGAGTTTCGTGTCCTGTTTATTCACCCCCTTGTTGTGATTCCATGAACCACGAACAGCAACGCCTCGAAGCCGACCGCCACCCCCCGGTTGGAGCCTGGAAAAAATGGGGTCCCTACCTCAGCGATCGCCAGTGGGGCACAGTGCGCGAAGACTATAGCGCCGATGGCTCGGCTTGGGACTATTTCTCGCACGATCAGGCGCGATCGCGGGCCTACCGCTGGGGCGAAGACGGCATCGGCGGCATCTCGGACAGCCAACAGCAGCTTTGTTTTGCGATCGCCCTCTGGAACGGCTGCGATCCGATACTCAAAGAACGCCTCTACGGCCTCACCGGCAACGAAGGCAACCACGGCGAAGATGTCAAGGAATATTACTTCTACCTCGACAGCACGCCAACGCATTCCTACATGAAGTTTCTCTACAAATATCCCCAAGCCGAATTCCCCTACACTTGGCTGATCGAGGAGAATCGCCAGCGCGGTCGTAGCGGCATGGAATTTGAGCTGCTAAATACCGGGATCTTTGACGAAAACCGCTACTTCGATGTTTTCGTAGAATATGCCAAAGCTGATACCGATGACATCTTGATCAAAATTGAGGTGGCAAATCGCGGCCCCGAAACCGCCAATTTACACCTGCTGCCCACGCTCTGGTTCCGCAACACTTGGTCATGGTTTGTGAAGGCAAAAAAACCGACGCTCAAGCAAATTAAAGCCGACTATCAGTTCAGTACCATTGAAATTGAACATAGTGAATTGGGACGGCGCTGGCTCTATTGTCGGGCGGATAGTAACCATAGCACGCCCTTATTGTTTACAGAAAATGAGACCAATTCCGAGCGCTTATTCGGCTCACCCAATGCCAGCCCCTACGTCAAAGATGGCATCAATGATTACCTGATCAGTGGTCGCGTTGACGCAGTTAATCCCCAGCAGCAGGGAACGAAAGTCGCCGCCCACTATCACTTTGATGTTCCGCCCGGTGCGACGAAAACCATCTACCTGCGTTTGACCGATACCTTCAACCCGGCGAGCAATCCTTTTGGTAGCGATTTTGAGCGCGTTTTCAATGATCGTAAACGTGAAGCCGATGAGTTTTACTACGCGATCGCCCCAAAAGGAATCAGTGATGATCGCCGCAATGTCCAGCGGCAAGCCTTTGCCGGACTGCTCTGGAGCAAGCAGTACTACTACTACGATGTGACCACTTGGCTGCACGGCGATGAAACCATGCCCACGCCGCCTCCCGAGCGCGCCCAGGTTCGCAATCGCTCCTGGATTCATCTGGAGAGTGTGGACATCCTCTCAATGCCGGATAAATGGGAATATCCCTGGTTTGCCGCCTGGGATCTGGCTTTTCACTGCTTGCCGATCGCGCTCATTGATCCGGAGTTTGCCAAGTACCAAATCGACATCATGACCCGGGAGTGGTATATGCACCCCAACGGGCAAATCCCGGCCTACGAATGGAAATTTGGGGATGTCAATCCGCCAGTTCATGCCTGGGGGGCATGGCGGGTTTATAAGATCGAGCAGAAGTTGCGCGGGAAGGGCGATCGCGCCTTCCTCGAGCGGGTTTTCCAAAAGCTCTTACTCAACTTTACTTGGTGGGTGAATCGCAAAGATGCGGAGGGAAACAATGTCTTTGAAGGCGGCTTTCTAGGTCTCGATAATATTGGCGTTTTTGATCGCAGCTCGGAACTGCCGACGGGCGGTCACATTGAGCAAGCCGATGGCACCAGTTGGATGGCGATGTACTGCCTGAATATGCTGACGATCGCGCTCGAACTCGCCCAAGAAAACCTGGTCTATGAAGACATGGCGACCAAGTTTTTTGAGCACTTCGTCTACATCGCTGATGCGATGACTCATATCGGTGAGGAGCGCACGCAACTCTGGGACGAGGAAGATGGCTTTTTCTACGATGTGCTGCACTTTCCCAATGGGCAACGCACGCGCCTGAAAGTACGCTCGATGGTGGGACTAATCCCCCTCTTTGCGGTTACGACCATTGAGCCGGAGCTGTTGGAAAAGCTGCCGGGCTTCAAAACACGGATCGAGTGGTTCATCGCCAATCGCCCGGAGCTGAAGCGCAATATCGCCTGTATGGAAACCACGGGCGAACAAGCGCGTCGCTTGTTGGCGCTGTGTTATGCGACGCGCGATCGCTTCGTCCCCGAAGATCGCTTCCGCCGCGTCCTCGCCCGCTTGCTGGATGAAAATGAGTTTTTGAGCGCCCACGGCATTCGTGCCCTGTCGCGTTACCACGCTGACAACCCCTATAGCTTCTATGTCGAGGGTCGGGAGCATCGGGTGGACTACGAACCGGCCGAGTCCAGCAGTGGCTTATTCGGCGGCAACTCCAACTGGCGCGGCCCGATTTGGCTGCCGGTGAATTATCTCCTCATCGAATCGCTACAGAAGTTTCATCACTACCTCGGCGATGACTTTAAGGTGGAATGCCCCACCGGTTCGGGTCAGTGGCTGACACTCTGGGAAGTGGCGATCGAGCTATCCCAGCGGCTAACCCGTATCTTTCTCAATGATGCCAGGGGTCAACGCCCCGTCTACGGCGGCAACCAAAAATTTCAAGCCGATCCTCAGTGGCACAATTACATTCTGTTTTACGAATACTTCCACGGCGATCTCGGTGCGGGGATCGGGGCGAGCCACCAAACGGGCTGGACAGGTTTGGTCGCCAAGCTGATCCAGCAACTGGGTGAGTACAGTTGGTAAATAACAGGGTTGCTGAATCTGGAGATGGCATCTGATGGTCAATTGGCAGCAGAGACGCGGCCGGTCGCGTCTTCGAGATTTTGATGTGACACCAAATCCTGTTCTCGGAGCCCTAAGGATTGTATCCCTCATCCAGCGCCCAGCCTGGGAGAGGGCTGGGTGAGGGGTTTGATTTCGGGGTATAGATGCCGGATTTAGTGTGACCGGTCGCATCTCCGAGGTTGTGCCGATTGAGCTGAATGAGTACTATCGATCAGCAACGCTGCCCGGCGATCGCGAGCTAATCTATAGGCCATCCGTTGTGCGAGAAGAACTGCGCCAGTTTGTCCCGACTCCCCCCCCGGCTGCCGACGTTTTCGTCACCTATCAGTTGGCACTCGACTTCCGTACTGAGTGCGAGTATCGTCAGCGACATCAGGCTCACTGCGACTGGTACGCCGCGACGGCCGCTGAGCATCGCCGCGAGGTGACAGCAATGCAGGGGGATTGGAACCTATTTCGTTGGTTTGTCCGGTGGCGGCAATGATGAGCTGGTGCGTTGCTGAACACTAGGGTCGGTTCGGGCTTAGGGCGATGCAATCACTTCCAACTCGTCTTCGCGCAGATGAGCACGGAATTTGCCTGGAAATTGCACTTGCAGGGGCAAGTTGGCGCTGACGGGCCGACCTTGCCATTCGGTGACCACAGCGGCAATTTCCCCTTCTAAGCCTTTAATATCAAATGGCTGCTTTTTATGTTCCGGGTGGTGGTATACCACGACCGACTGCTTGACGCGGACGCGATCGCCAACTTTCATAAACCTTTCTATTTCCCTACCACGCCGCTCGCAGCTTTCGCTCTATGTTGGAAGCAGATCGTGAACTAGCAGCTCAGTGGCGACGTTCAGTGCCCCACTATTTTTGCATAATGCGCGCCCTCTCCGGGGTGATTACTGCGCCAGTGATTGGCACGCCGGGGCGATCGCGCGTTAAAATCCTCAACAGCAATGTGTTGTTACAAAACGTGAAGTCGGCCTTCGTCAGGAATTTTAACTATGTTTCTCAGCGAACTACAACCCCTCAGTCAAGAGTTTCTCCAGCAGCCGATTGCCTTCGTGGGGGGATTTTTCGCAGGCGCATTCAAGCTCAGTCTGGAGGAAGACCCCCTCAAAAATTGGCTGAGCCAACAGGGGATCACGCCGACCGGTTCGCCGCCGCCGACGGACAATAGCCACAATGGCGGGCCACAGTCGATCGCGATCGATTGACGCGAGCTGTCCTGATGCTGGCGTAGCCTTCAGTGCGCCAGCGGGATGAATGAGGCTGCTACTTGGCGAGCACGCCGTTGAGGAAGATGTCGGCGATGCCCTCGGCCATCTCCTGCATGGCGCGCGGCGAGGCTCCCGGCTCAATGATCGTGCGGTCGGAGAAGCCAGCAACCGCGAACATCCCCAGAAAAACTTGTGCCACAATTTTCGGATTGGTGCGGCGATAAACGCCGCGCTCCATGGCGGTCTGAAAGAAAGCTTCGGCGACGTCGGTCATCTTGTCGATGACTTCAAGCTGAATGCGATCGCGCAAGTCGGGATGAAACTGCGCCTCCATGAAACAGACACGCATCAGGTCATGGTTTTCTTGCATTCGCAGCATCCGTCGCCGCATCACCTGCGCCACGGCCTTGTAGCTGCCCATTTCGCTCAGCTCAGTGAGCAGATCGGTCAAGATTTCGACCCAGCCCTTGGTGGCGACTTCGACGAGGATCTCCTTCTTGTTTTTAAAATGCCGGAAGAGCGTGCCCTCCGCCACCCCCGCACCCGCCGCCAGATCACGAGTCGTCGTCGCTTCATAACCCTGACGGGCAAAGAGACGCAAGGCAGACGCCAAAATGCGATCGCGCGTGCTGGTTTCAGAACGGGTTTCGCTGGCGGGACGCGGATGAAAGACTCGCATAGTGGTGGCTCGTAGAAGAAATGCAAGCTGAATGCTTGCTAACCCTCAACCTAGCGCCGATCGTGACCGCGAGAGCATGAGCAACGTAAAACCTTTATAAAAATTCCGGGGTGATCGCCGCGATCGCCCGGCAGCGCAGGCGAGCCAATCGTATTGGGCGACTCCCGCAAACCCGCTCAAAAGTAAGCGCAAACTTAGCCGACATTCACAAGTTTTTCACGATTGCCTGCCTACACTTAAGCCAGAAGGCGTGCCACAAGATTCGTGTCTCTTGTCTGCTGTGGCGTGCTGACAACCCATTGACTACTGAGTTGACCTTTCTCCACCATGCCCGAATCCACTGTGACGCTCGACGTGATCGCCTACGACACGCTGCAACAGGAGTTGGCGGCACTACGCCAAAATCTACAAGCTTGTGAAGCGCGATTGGCGATCGCATCAGTTCATGATCGCCAGTCCTCCCCGCCTCAGGCAGTCCCCACACTCACCCTCGAGTCGGCACGCCGTTTCCAGCGCCTCGCTGACAATGGCATGGGGACACTTTACCAATTCCGCCTCGAGCCCAATGGTTCTGTGTGGTTCCCCTACATCTCACTGGGTTGTCGGGCGCTGACCGGACTGGAGCCAGAGGCGATCTTGCAGGATGTCTCTCGCTTCATCGACTTGATTCATCCCGAGGAGAGCGATCGCTTCCAAGCCTCCATCACGCATTCAGCCGCCACCCTAGAACCCTGGTACTGGGAAGGGCGCTTGTTACTCCCCGACGGAACCGTCAAGTGGTTCAAGGCCGAATCGCGTCCCGAACGGCTCCCCGATGACGCAATCGTTTGGGATGGCTGGATCTTGGACATTACCTCCTACCGACAGACCGCTGAGCGCCTGCAAGTGACGAATGAGCGGATCGCCACGATTATCGAAGGAACCGGCGATGCTTTTTTTGCCTTAGATCGGGACTGGCGCTTTACCTATGCCAACCATCGCACTGAGCGACTGCTGGGAAAACCCAAACCTGAGTTGATGGGGCAAAATATTTGGACGCTCTTTCCTGAGGCCATAGGCTCGGTTTTCTACGAGCAGTATCACCATGCGGTCGAACAATCTGAACCAGTTGTTTTTGAGGAATACTATCCGCCTCTTGATGTCTGGTTTGAGGTGCGGGCTTATCCAGTTCATGGCGAGTTGTTTATTTACTTCACAGATATTAATGATCGCAAACAACTCGAAGCCCGCGTCGCCGAACGCACGGCAGAGATTGAGCGTACTACCGCTCAGCTACAGGCAATTTTGGACAATGCGCCAGCCGTGATCTATGTCAAAGATCCAGAAGGGCGCTTCATATTAGTCAACCGTCAGTTTGAGCAGCTTCTACATCTGACTCAAGCCGAGATTATTGGGCGCTCCCATCACGAGCTATTTCCTCAAGAAGTTGCCGACACCTTCCAAATCAGTGACCAAGAAGTCCTGACCGAAAATAAGGTGGTTGCCCTAGAGGAAGTTACTTCCCGCGAGGACGGACTGCATACTTACGTGTCATCTAAATTCCCCCTCCTAGACGAAAATGGTCAGCCCTATGCCGTCTGTGGCATCTCCACCGACATCACCGAGCGTCAGCGAGCTGAAGCCCAGTTGCAAGCGACTCTGTCACTTCAGGAGGCGCTCTTCAATGGCATCGATTACATGATCATGTCCGTTGACACTGGAGGCATCATTCGCAGCTTCAATGCAGCGGCTGAACGGATGACCGGCTACAGAGCGACTGAAGTGGTCGGACAGGCGAGTCCAGCGCTAGTCCATGATCCGGCTGAGCTTGTTCAGCGTACTGCTGAACTCAGTGCCAAGTTGGGGATTGAGATCGAACCCGGTCTTGAGACTTTCTTCGCGAACGCTCGGCGCGGTCAGCGAGACGAATGCGAGTGGACGTTGATCCGCAAGGATGGCAGCCGTTTCCCGGCGCTCGTGACCATTGCTGCTTTGCGAAATGAAGCCGACGAAATCACGGGTATTGTCGGTATTGCTCAGGACATCACCGAGCGTAAGCAAGCCCAGGAAACCCAGCGCAAATTGGCGGCACTGGTCGAAAACAGTAGTGACTTTATCGGCATTGCTGACTTAGAAGGTCGCGCTCAGTATCTCAATCCTGCCGGTCGTCGTTTAGTGGGTTTGCCTCGCGAGGCTGACATAAAAGAGCACACGATGCTGGACTTTGTCCCGGCTGAATATGCACCAACGTTTGAGCGTGAAGTCCTAGCAACCGTAATCGAAACCGGGACTTGGCAGGGCGAATCCCATCTCCATCACTTTGAGACCGGAGAGACAATGGAGGTGGAGAAGAATCTCTTTACCGTGACGAATCCGGAGACGAATGAGCTGCTTTGTTTCGCGACCGTCACGCGCGACATTCGCGATCGCAAGCAAGCCGAAGCGGAGTTGCGGGCAGCGAAAGAAGAGTTGGAAAGCTTCTTCATACTGGCGCTGGATCTACTCTGCATTGCTGATACTAGCGGTCATTTCTTGCGCCTCAATCGCGCCTGGGAAGACGTACTGGGCTACTCCATTGATGAGTTGAGTAATGCCGTCTTCTTGGATTTTGTCCACCCTGACGATCTAGAATCAACGCTAGCGGCGGTCAGTATTTTGGCTGAACAGAAGACTGTGGTGAGCTTCGTCAACCGCTATCGCCATAAAGATGGCAGCTATCGTTATATTGAGTGGCGCTCTTCTCCATACGGCGATCTGATCTATGCCGCTGCGCGAGACATCACTGAGCGTCAGGAAGCCGAGTTGCAACTCCAGCAGCAGAAGCGCGAGTTGGAGAATACCTTGTATGAGCTGCGGGCGACTCAGGGTCATTTGGTTCAGAGCGAGAAAATGTCCAGCCTCGGTCAATTGGTAGCGGGCATTGCGCATGAGATCAATAATCCTGTCAACTTTATCTACGGCAACCTCGTTCACACCCGCGAGTACACCGAGAACTTGCTAGAAATTGTTGGTGCTTACCAAGAGCAGTACCCCGAGCCGCCGGAGGACTTACAGGAAATAGCAGAAGACATCGATCTCGAATTTGTGATGACCGACTTCCCGCGCCTGCTCGACTCGATGAAAATCGGCGCGCAACGCATCCGCGAGATCGTTACGTCGCTGCGAACCTTCTCGCGTCTGGACGAGGCGGACTGCAAGCAGGCCAATGTCCATGAGGGGATCGATAGCACGTTGCTGATTCTGCAAAATCGCCTCAAAGCGAAGTCGGATCGGCCTGAGATTGCGGTCATCAAGGACTACGGATCGCTATCCGATGCTGAATGCTATCCCAGCCAGCTCAACCAGGTGTTTATGAACATCTTGGCGAATGCGATCGATGCGCTGGAGGAGCGGGATGAGCAGCGGACCACTGCTGAGAAGAAGGAAAATCCCAGCCAAATCTGGATCACGACGGCTGAGGAACAGCCGAGTTGGCTGACGGTTCGCATCCGGGATAATGGGCCGGGAATTAGTGAGACGGTGCGCGATCGCCTTTTCGATCCTTTCTTCACCACTAAGGCGACGGGCAAAGGAACTGGTCTCGGGATGTCGATCAGCTACCAGATCATCACCGAGCGCCACGGCGGCAAATTGACTTGTACTTCCGAGCTGGGGCAAGGCGCTGAGTTTGTCATCTCGATTCCGGTTCACCAGCAAGCGGCTACGACCGATTGACGGCGGGGCATCTGAGCGGGGTGACAGCATCACAGGTTGGGGCAAGCATCGTTTGCCCCAATCTTTTTTTGGGCGGGCAGGTTTTTGGCTCAGAGCGGCGATCGCCCCATCGTCACAAAACCCATCCCCGGCCCCGGCGCTCTCATTGGATTAGCATTTCTTAATGGTTTTCGTTAACATAAATTTATATAAGCATTGCAAATCATCGCTATTTCCAACTGCAATTATGTTGAACCTTGCCAAATTGACTCCCATCTTCAAGCCCAATATCAGCGCCAGCATTGTTTCGCAGACGGCTTGGGCTGTTCTGCGCGTCGTCATCGGTGCCATGATGATCCACAACGGCCTCGACAAGCTCAGCAACATCGAGAGCTTCGCCCAGGCCTATGTGGAAGTCATCGGTTTGCCCTTCCCGATCTTCTTCAGCTATGTCGCTGCCTTCACCGAGTTGTTGGGCGCACCGCTGATCGCTCTCGGTCTCTTGACTCGCCCTGCCGCGCTCGGTCTGTTCAGTACCATGTGCGTCGCCATGTATCACCATGTCAAGGTGGCGGGTTTTAGCATTCCTTACCTAGAACTCTCGGCGATCTACGCTGCTTGCTTCCTATTCTTTGTAGTGAATGGTGCGGGCTTGTTTTCGGTAGACGCCCTGATTGCCAACTGGCTTGACACCAATGCTCTGACTGCGCAGGCGAAGCGGGTCATGCGCCTGGAGCGTGCCTACGAAGCGACGAGCACCGCAGCAGGAAAGGTGGCGCGTTAAGGCGATCGCGTCGCACTCGGTTTGAGTCTGCATCAATTTAAGTTTGCATCGGCAGCAAAGATTGTGGAGGGAGGTGAGCGATCGCCTCCCTCCCGATTTTTTGGGGCTGGGGCGGTGGACAAGTGAAGTGACAGCTTGTATTATGTATGTAGCATAACGAGAGGCGTCCTCATGACCTACGAAGCACTGAACGTCAAAACGCCCGCGCCAGTTTTGTCCTGGGCGGGCCATCCGCTCGGCTCGGCGGAAATCCAAATGGCAAAAAATGTCGCCTCGCTGCCCTTCGTGTTCAAGCACGTGGCGCTGATGCCGGATGTGCATCTCGGCAAGGGCGCACTGGTCGGCTCGGTGATTGCGACCAAGGAAGCGGTGATGCCAGCCGCCGTTGGTGTTGATATTGGCTGCGGCATGGCGGCTGTTCAGTTGCCCTTTCATGCCCACCAGCTCGACGGCAAACTGAAGGCGATCCGTCAGGATATTGAGGCTGCGATCCCGGTCGGCTTCGAGCAAAACAAGGAGGTCAGCAAGACTGCCGCCAACTGGCAGGGCTGGCGAGACTTCCAGCACTTGCATCGTGGTGTGCAGGATGTGCAAGGCAAAGCGATGAAGCAGCTTGGCTCGCTGGGTGGTGGCAACCACTTCCTGGAAGTATGCCTAGACACCAACGACCAAGTGTGGCTGATGTTGCACTCTGGCTCACGCCACATCGGCAACCGGCTAGCTCAATGCCACATCAACACCGCCAAGGGTCTGATGAAGCTGATGGATCAGCGCTTACCTGACCCCGATTTGGCTTACTTTGTAGCCGGGACGCCGGAGTTCGCAGCTTACTGGCATGACTTGCAGTGGGCACAGGACTATGCCCGCGCCAACCGTGAGGTGATGCTGGTACGCTTTCGGCGGGTCATTGAGCAACATCTGGCAGGGGGTAAGCCGACGCAGCCCCAGCTAACGGTCAACTGTCACCACAACTATGCCGAGCAGGAGGTGCATTTTGGCACTGAGGTCTACGTGACGCGCAAGGGTGCGGTGCGGGCGCGAAGCGAGGACTACGGCATCATCCCTGGCTCGATGGGGGCGAAGTCATTCATCGTTAAGGGCAAGGGCAGTGCTGATAGCTTCTGTAGTTGCTCGCATGGGGCGGGACGGCAGATGTCGCGATCGCAAGCCAAAAAGCGCTTCTCAGTCGATGACTTGGTGCAGCAAACCGCTGGCATCGAATGCCGCAAGGATCCCGGCGTCATCGACGAGATTCCCGGCGCTTATAAGTCCATTGAGGCGGTCATGAGCCAGCAAGCCGATCTTGTTGAGATTGTCGCCACGCTGCGCCAGGTAGTCTGCGTTAAGGGTTGAATGCCAAGTTCCGAGAGAATTACAGCCGTCGGTGTGCTTGTGCGAGCAGGCCGACGGCTGTAATTTTTAGCTGAGGTAGATCAACAGATTGAGACCCGGAATCGTGCGTGAGAGCGTCCAGAGCAGCAAAACAATATAGATCAGCCCCAGACTCCATTGGTACCAGGCGATCGCACTCACACTCCCTGGCAGGCGCTCATCGCGCAGACGCAGATCATTGAAACTAATTTTTAGAAACACGTTCAAACCAAAGCCGTAATAATTGAGCCAATTCCAGCGTTTTCCCCAGGGCAGTGGGGTGTAGCGATCGCGAAAAACGGATATTTGGGCACCACGGGCAGGCGGATGATCGCGATCCCCAACTGCCGTTCGCCGCCGTTTTCGAGAAAGTACGGCTCGTCGCGCTGGTCGCGATCGCTGCCACGCTGGTAGAAGTAGCTGGTGATCGCCAGCGGGATCGGCAAAATCAGCAAACTCAGGCAAAGCAACACCGTCAGCGGTTGTTCGGAGACGCGGGCGATCGCGCTGAGGCTGAACAAGAGCAACACAGCAGCACTCCCCAGCATCCAGACCATTTCACCCGGTTGCGGCCGGATCTGGCTGGGCGGGCGTCGCCAGCGATCCAGCGTCCAAGCCCAGAGGCTAAAACCAGTCAAGGCAACGCCCCCGCTGCTCAGCACCAGGCCAACACTCGTGCCATAGTTGCTCACCAGCAGCAACACACTCAACCCCGCCCAGTGCAAGAGTGTTGGCCCCCGTCGCCAGAGAAAACGCCAATCGAGGGGAGTGCCCGCAATCGTGTTGCTGAGTTGCCGTAGCCGGAGCCGTTGCATTTTGTATTCGAGGCGATTGGCATCGGCAATTTGCTCGAGGCGACGGAAGTTGCGAATGGCGTTGCGTAAAACATTCTCGTTGCCTTCGAGTCCCGCCACGGTGATGACGGCACCAATCCGGCCTTTATCACCGAGGAGGCGGGCTTGGTCAGAGTCGAAGGCGAGGCTATCGATGTGAATCACCGCCCCGGCGGCAAAGACAGCTTCACTGAAATCGATTTGACTCAATAAATTCACTTCGCTCAGTTGCACGGGAGCATTGAAGCGCGCTGAGCGCAAGGCGGCAACTTTCTCAAACGTTGCGCCTTCGAGATTGAGGGCAGCGAGAAAGCGGCTCTTGCTAAACAGCGCGCGGTCGTGCCAGTGGGTCTGGGAGAAGTTGGCCGGTGCTTGCCAGGCTGAGTGCTGCCAGTTGCCCAGGTCGTCAAACTGGCTGCCACTGAAATCACCGCCCTGCTCAAAGGTGGTGCCGCTCCAGTCAGCAGCAGCTTGGAAATGGCTGTCGTCAAAGCGCACAGCGTCAGCAAAGCGGCTGTCGGCAAAGTTCACGGTTCGGCTGAAGTTGGCGCTTGACCACTGGTTGGGACGGGCGAAGTAGGCTTGTTTTCCGGTCACAGGGCCGTGGGCGATCGCCCCAGCAGCCTGCACGGGTTGCAACAGTACCAGCTCGTCAGCACGCAACCCTCCGAGAAGCTGGGTGTTGTGTAGCTTGAGGGCGCAACGCAGGAGCTTGATTGCGCCGAAGCCTTCTGTCGGTGTGGCTTGTGGTCGCAGGCGGTCGAGGTCGGCAGGCAGGTGATCGCGCTCGGGCGGCGTCAGCAGTGAGGTCAGGGCTGCCTCGGCTAGAGGCGCACGCTGGGCGAGGCGCGTCAGATCCAGTTCGCCCTGGATGGCTGAATAGCTTAAGTCCAAAGCCAGCGGCTGAGGACTCCCTTCTAGCTCAGCGCGTAACTCCGAGTAGAAGCGATCGCGCATTTCCCCCGCATCGGTCAGATCAATCCGCAGGTGATCCAGCGCCAGAGTCGGCATCCCAGAGACAGTCTGGAGTGCGGCGCGACGCTCGGCGAGTAATTCCACCGTCAACGGTTCTAGGCTACCCTGGCTCGCGGCAAAACTGGGTCGGACGCTCAGACTCCAAACCAGGAACGCGATTCCCAGCGTCACCAGCCCAGCCATCAACCACCAGCACCCCCTGATGGTTAGGGTTCTGGCCGGAGGCATGGCATAGGTAACTTTGAGAATGGGTCAACTCCTAAGTGGCTAGTTTCTCCAGCTTCACAGCCTCGGAGGCGCGGAAGCCCACCAAGACGGCTTTGCCATCTTTGATAAATAGCGGTCGCTTCAGCAGCATCGGCTCGTTGGCAAAGACCTCTGCCCACTGCTCGTCGCTCCAACTATTCCGTTCTTCGCCGAGGGCGCGATAGGCCTGACCGGAGGTATTCCGCATCGATTTGATGCCGAGAGCGGCGATCCAGGTGGCGATCGCCGCCAGCTCCGGCGGCTGTTCCTTGGTATTGACAAATTCGTACTCGATGTCTTGCGCTTCCAGCCAGGCGAAGGCTTTTTTACACGTACCGCAGTTGGGAATACCGTAAACAACGAGAGTCATGAGGAGCGTGAAGAAATCGGAAACGACCCGCGCAATCGGGGCGATCACGGCTCAGGCCTAGGGCTGCAACAATTATTCCACCAACCGCACACCATGAACGGCGGAGGGGGGCAACTTCGGCGGTACCGCATTGATCTCAATCGTTTTGATATTCTGCTTAGGAATGATGGTCAGCTTGTCGCCCATCTCCAGCAGGATATATTCCTCGTGCAGTGTGTGCTGTAGTCGGCTCGCCATGTTGACGGTTTCCGCTTGTTCCGCCGCCTGCCATTCAAACGTCTGGCTGGTGCCGTCGATATACTGGATCGTCATTCTGACCAGTTCGCTCATGAACTCTTGCCTCACGTTCGCTTGTCCACTTCAAATTTAACCCACGGACAGAGCCTCACAAGACCGAGAATCTCGCGGCGATCACCGGCCCCAAACCTGGGTTAGCGATCACAGCGCATCCCTCAGTCATCCCGCTAGAGAATCGGTTCAGCACTCGTAGAAACCCAGCTTCTGCGTGGGCGGGTGGACGCGGTTTGGCGCTTCTTCAGATGAGAAACCGGGTTTCTGTACTGGCGCTCTAGAGGTCAGCCTTGACACAGTTCACCATCCGCAGTGTTGCGGCGGCGGCATAGTTGCGGAGCGCCGCAGCATTAGGCGCAAACTGGCTGCCGATTTCATTGACCGGCGAGGCGACATTGCAGTAGCCGGACATTTCGCGGATCAGGGTATTCGCCCAGTGGGTGGCGGTGTCGGAGAAGTTGGTGGGCGTGTTCTTTTGCGTCAAGGTGGGCGCGAGGTTGCGTTGCGATCGCACATATTCCGCCGTCTTCTTCATCACCACCATCAGCTCCGCGCGGGTCACAGCCTGGGTCGGCCGGAAGTCGCCCTCGGGATAACCGGTGACGATGCCACTCGACCGCGCCCATTGGATTTTGGGCGCACTCCAGCGATTCGCCGCCACGTCCGGAAACGGTGCTGTACTGACCTGTGCGGGCGCGTTGGGATTGAGATTGGGAACCGTGCCGACGGCATCCAAAATCATTGACACCAACTGCTCGCGTGTCAGCGGCGTCAGCGGTCGGAAGGTGCGATCTTCAAACCCAGTGATGAACCCGGCGGCGACAGCGGCGGTGATTTCATTGCGATAGATGTCGTTGGTGATGTCCTGGGAACGCTGGGGTGGGGCTGGGACTCGGCGTTGGGGTGGGGCTGGGGCTGGGCGATGGACTGGGAGTGGGGCTGGGTTGTGGCGTACTTCCCAGATCGCCTTCAAAGGTCAGGTAGACGTGACCCAGGGTTTGCCCCTGATAGGTGCGCTTCGTGAAACGCCAGCCAGGTTGGAGCAGAATCTTGACATAGCCGCCCGTGACCCCGTTGGTTCGACCGATGGTGAGTTCTGGCAGTTGGTTGCTGCTGCCGATGCGTGGGGTGGCGAGGAGTAAGAGATCGCTGCCGCGCTGGCTCACCCGCAGTAGGTAATCGAGGCCGAAGTCTTGTCCATTGATGCGGACGGAGTAGCCGTTGCTGTCTACGCTGCGGCGGCAACTGCCGGTGAAGTCGAAGCTGAGCAGTAACGGGTTGATGATGACCGGGTTACTGCCGCTTTCGCTCCAGCATTGCTGTCGGCCGGGGATTTGCTCGACGACGAGGAGGTTGTACTGGTTATTGCCAAAGGGGGTGGCGATCGCCGCAAAGTCGGTCTGTACCACTTCTTGCTGACCAAAGATCGAGGCGCGGGCAAGGCCCACACTGACCAATAGCGAGGCAGCAACGCCAGTGAATGCAGCACAGCTTAGCGGTAGTAGGTGTTTCATGCAGTCTCTCCTGGGGTTAGGCAAAGCATTGGCGATCACAAAGTCGTGATCACAGGGGCAACTGACCGGCCTCCGTACAATCACCTGGCAAATTGTCTCATGTTTGCCTAGCGGCGGCGATGCCGCCCGCACCGTCGCGGTCAATCTTGGGTTATCGCCATGGGTTGGCGGTGAACCAGTGATTGAGTCGTAGCCCGTGGCGGCTTTGTTCCGTGTTGTGATGAGGCCGAGTCACCGCGCGATCGCGCCACTGATTTGTGAATTTTCTGCGCCAGACGTTTAAAGAAGCTTTAAAGTTTGCCTGACCCGAGTACCCAAACCCAACCTCCAATCCGTAAAATCAACGAGAGAGGTTCATGAATACGGCGGTTTGCAACCGGCCTTTAGACGCGCTCTACATCCTAGATTATTGACCCAAGCCCACCCTAGCTGACTCTTGTTGAGACTGAGCAGGGAAATATCCGCAATGCCTAGCCTCATGACGTCAAGCAACTGCCAAGAGCAACCGCCACTGACACTGACCCACTCTGATGCCCAACTTTCCGGGCACAGGCCACGGTGGGATCTCACCATCGCGATCTGTACCTACAATGGTGAGGCGCGCCTGCCAGCCGTGTTGCGCTGCTTACAGGCTTGTTATGACCACAGAACGGCAGATGACCGGCCAGTGATGTCTTGGGGCGTTTTGGTTGTTGATAATAATAGCCGCGATCGCACCGCCCAGATCATCCAAAGCTTTCAAGCTGACCCCGACTATCCCGTGCCACTGCACTATTGCCAGGAGCCACGTCAGGGATTAGCGTTTGCGCGGCAGCGGGCGATCGAGACCGCGACGAGTGAATGGGTGGCGTTTGTAGACGACGACAATCTGCCGCAACCTGACTGGGTTGTGGCGGCGTATCAATTCACCCAGGCCTGTCCGCAGGTGGGCGCGTTTGGAGGCAGGGTACTCCCAGCCTTTGAGAGCGAGCCGCCGACTTATTTTGCTCAGATTGCCTGTTTTTTATCCGTCAACGAGCGCTTACCAGCTACATCCTTTCTCTACACCCGTGCCGCTCGGCTGCTGCCACCAGGAGCGGGGTTGGTCGTGCGCCGCGCCGCTTGGCAGGCCTGTGTGCCGCCAGAATTATCACTCTGCGGCCGTGTCGGTGACTGGCAGCTTGCCAGCGAAGACCTCGAAGCACTGACCTATATTCAGAATGGCGGTTGGGAAATCTGGCATAACGCCACGATGCAATTACGGCATCAGTTACCCCAATCCCGTCTCACCCGTTCTTATTTACTGAATGTGGTGCGGGGGACGGGGCTAGCGCGACACCGCATCCGCATGGTGCGTCTGCCTGCTTGGCAGCGACCGCTATTTTGGGGTTTGTATCTGCTCAATGATGTGCAGAAGGCGCTGCGTTTTTACCTGTGTCATCGTGATCGCCTCGAAACCGATGTTGCTGCCGCCTGCCAGTGGGAATTTCTCACCAGCAGTATCAAAAGCCCATTTTTCCTATGGCGATACCGCTAAAGGTCACCCAACTCCTCCCAATCGTCTGCTGAATCTCAGCAGTGAATCTCGCCATGCTCGTGGCAATCATTCTGGGTCTACTGCTGTGGTTGTTGCTGACGCTGTACTGGCAGGGTTACTGGCGATCACCCTCCAGCTACCACGTCCACAATCTCCCACCACTTGCCAGTGAGTCATTTGCGCTGGCGATCGCCAGCCTCACTGATGCCAACGCACTGTCGGGTGAGGTTACCGGCTTTTGGGTTGAGGCTGAGGCGATTTTTGGGGCGCGGCTGGCTGCGATCGCTCGCGCACAACTGATCATTCAGTTTGAGACTTTTATTATGACCCCGGGCGATCGCGCCGAGCGTTTCGCTACGGCCCTCTGTGATCGAGCGCAGGCGGGCTGTACCGTGCAAGTGCTCGCTGACAGCTATGGTGCCCGCAACCTCTCAGCGACCTACTGGCGGCGGCTGCGAGCCAGCGGTGTGGCGGTGCGTTTTTTCAATGGCTGGAACTGGCGTGACCCCGCCCACTACCTGCGCCGCAACCATCGTAAACTGCTGCTGATTGACCATCAGGTAGCCTTGGTTGGCGGTGCCGGGGTGTCTGATCTCTGGGATGGCAAAGCGGAAGGGGCAGCTTGGTGGGATTACGAGGTGGCGCTGCGGGGGTCAGCGGTGACGCGGCTCAGTGGCCTCTTTTTGCAACACTGGCTGGATGCAGGTAGTTCTGTCGATCTTGCCGACTTCCGACCGACGACTGACCCGCCCGCGATCGCCAATCTCCTGGTTGCTGCCGGTGAAGCCCCGAACCATCGCGATTCGACGATCCGTGCCACCTACGAGTCGTTCATTCAGGCAGCTCGCCGCCGTCTGTGGTTGTCGAGTCCCTATTTTTTGCCGGTGCCGAATACACGTCGCCTACTCGCTGAAGCGTGCCAGCGGGGCGTGGAGGTGAAGATTCTGACCATGGGGGCGCGCTGCGACAAGCCGTTCGTCCGCTCGGTTGCGCGCGAGTTTTATGGCGAATTACTGGCGCAGGGAATCCAAATTTATGAATATCAGCCCAGCATGATGCACGCCAAGGCGATGCTCGTCGATGATGACTGGCTCTGTTTCGGCAGCGCCAACTTCGATCCTCGCAGTTTTTTCCAAAATGATGAGCTGAATCTGGCGATCACTCGGCCGCCAATTCTCAACGACTTCGAGCACTTTTTCCAGATCGGTTTCAGTCGTAGCCAGGAGATCGAACGGTCGCAGTGGCGCGATCGCCCTTGGTCGGGGCGGCTGGTCGGTCGGCTGTTGATGCCGCTGTTCTGGCAACTTTGAGTTTGGCGGGGCGACTGCCGGTTGGCAGGCCGCGAGCACGCCTTCAGCCGCGATCGCCTTTATCACGCGGCGATTCCGTCACTGGAACTGCCAAAGTTTAATCGTCTTGTCCTGGGAGCCGCTGGCGATGGTTTGTCCGTCGGGGCTGATCGCCACTGCTCCGACCTCGCCCTCGTGCTCGGTGAGCGTCGCCAGCAATTGACCGCTGCCGGGATGCCAGAGCTTCACCGTTTGATCGACACCACTGCTCACCAGCAAATTGCCCCGCTGGCTGACAGCGATCGCCTGAACCCCGCCGAGATGGGCATCCAGCCGTTGCAAGAGGCGATCGCCCGCCAGATCCCAGACACAGATCGAGCTGTCCTCGCTGGCGCTGAAGAGGATCTTGCCGCTGGGACTGAAGGCTAAAGCCGTTACCGTGCCTTCATGAGTGGTCAAGCGGCGCACGACCCGCTGACGGGGCAGATTCCACAATAAGACCGTCTTGTCCGCGCTGCCACTCGCCAGCCACTGCCCGCTGGGGTCAATCACCAAGCTACTGACTGTACCCTCGTGCTCGGTCAAGGAAACAATGGCGGCCTGCGTCTCCAGATCCCAGAACACGATCGAGCGGTCGGCGCTGCCGCTCGCCAGCAGCTTGCCATCTGGAGCCAGGGCGAGCGACTGCACCCAGCCCGAATGCGCTTCGAGCTTTGCCAGTTCTGCCTTGCCTTCCCAGAGCCGAATTGTGTAGTCCCAACTGCCGGTCAGCAACCATTGACCATTGGGGTGTGCGAGCAAAACCGTGACAATGCTGCGGTGACCGCTGAGCGTCCGCATCAGCTTCGGTGGGGCGAGTTGCCAGACTTTGGCGGTGCGGTCGGCGCTGGCACTGGCGAGATAGGGTTGCTGGGGATGAAAGGCGATCGCCTGCACCGTGCTGGTATGTCCGGTCAGGGTGGCGGTACAGTGCCAGCCGGGGATCAGTGTTTCTAGGCGGGATGTCGGATTGGGTTTGCCAACTTGCAGGGTTTTCCCAGCGTTCAACTCGGCGTAGACTGCGGCAGCACTGGGATAGCGATCGCGCACCGCCTCCGCCAGCATTTGGTTCAAGATGTGCGCAAGGCGATCGCCGATCGTGGTGGTCAGGTAATCTTCCCAAACCCAGACCCCCTCCAGACTGCTGTAGAGATCGAAAGGGTGCAACCGCGTCAAGAGGTGAATGCAGACTACTGCCAAGCTATAGAGGTCGCTGGTCGCCACGGCTTTACCGCGTAGTTGCTCGGGGGCAGCATAGGCAGCAGAACCCACAACTGTGCCAGTGCGCGCCAAAGCCGTTTTGGTGGTGACTTTCAGGGTGCTGAAATCGACGAGAAAGAGCTGGTCTTGAACAGTGCGGATGAGATTTTGGGGATTGATATCGCGATGAATCACCTCATGCTCATGGATGAAGTGGAGGATCGGTAAGACTTCGTTGAGCAGTTGGATGATCGCGTTTTCATCACCATCCGCATTCTCCAGATCCTCCCCTTCGATCAGCTCCTGAACCAAGATGGGCGAGAAATTGTGGATGTGGTTGTCACTTTCAATGTAGGCCAGAAGTTCTGGAATATTGGCGTGCTGACCGAGCAACTGCAACTTACCGGCGTCGCGGCGAAATTCGGCGAGGGCACGCGGGCGATCGCTACCCCGCAGCGTCACCTGCTTGAGGATGCAACGCGGCTGATCCACCACCGCCTGGTTGACGGCGAGAAAGGTGCGTCCTCGCCCTTCCTGGCCGATGGGTTTGAGCGCACGATAGCGATCGCCCAACAACAACTGCGACCCACACTGGATGCAGAAGCGATTTTGGTCGTCGTTTTCGGGTTGCGGACAGCGCGGGTTGAGACAGTAAGCCATTGGAACACAATCTGGCGCTGCGACTCACGCCGTCAGCGGGGAACCGCACAAATGGCGTACTGAGCACCGCCATATCATCTATATAATCGTAGCAAGCCCCGCTAAAGAAAAGACCCGCCCAGTCTCCGGGCGAGTCTTTGACAGCAGTTCTTCAGTTAAAGTCGTCTAACGAGGTTGTGAGAAGGTTGCGCTTAGCGGCGGCGCAGGATCATCGCAGCACCCACACCCAGCAGGCTCAGAACCGCCGCCGGTTCGGGCACGCTCTCAGGCTCGTCGGTGACACCCTTGACCACAAACACGGTGTCGTTGTAGTCCTTGTCGCCGCCATTGATGATGTCTTCAAACGCCAACAGGACGTACTCGCCGAAGTTGTAGCCAAGGATATGCTGGAGGCCGCTGGGGTTCTCAGCCGCATCGAAGCCCAAGAAGGTTTCGCCACCATTCTTACCATTCGACTTCAGGAAGAAGTCAATGAAGGTGTTGCCTTCAAAGTTACCGAGGCTCACGCCCTGACCCAGTGCCAAGGGGCCGTTGCCGTTCTTGAGGATGCTCAGTGGCGAGGAAACGTCGTCGAAGATGATTTCCTTGTTTTCGCCGCTATCGGTGGAATAGAACAGTTGATTGCGGTAGCCTGCGCCTTCGTTGATGAAGTAGACTTCGACATCTTGGACGCCGCCCGCCCAGCGCAGTGCACCGAGGTCAACTTCCGGCAGTTCGTCAACATTTAAGCCATTCCGCTCAGTGTTGATGACGGCATTAAAGGTTTTCCAGTCTTCGTAGTCTAGGCGCAGCAGATCGCTGGGAGTGCCCTCGTATTGGGCGTCGTACTTCTCCTCCGTGACTTGGGCTTCAGCCGCGCTGCCGGTCAATACCGCAGCCGTCGCGATCGCGGTCGCCATGAATCCTTTCAGTAGTTTATTGCTCATTCTCTCAGCTCCGAATGGTTGTCTAGCGAGGGAGTTGGTGAAGATTCCGTGTGTCGTCCTGCTTTCCCGTTCCTTACTTAATAGCTTAGGCAAGGGATTGGCGATTGCCGAGAACCAGAAGCTTGATTTAATCAAGTCTTGATAGTGAAGCGCTTTTCGGTAAAGCCTCAATTTATAAACCGAAATCGCTCAAACTCATGATTCCGAGTCATCTCTGAACTTAGCGATCTATTCTTCACTCTGACCCATTTTCCTTGCGTGTTTATGAGGGAGGTTGCCTCTCGAAGCTGAAACCTGAAGGAATAAAGAACTCAGGTTATCTCAGCAATCACGGAGGTCTTTGCAGCTTTTTTAAACTAGCCGCCCGGTTTATAAACCTCGGATGAAGCCCTTTGCCGACCGCACTCCGCAAAAACCCCGCATTGCGCCTGCGCGAGATGGAGGTTGACAAAAATGGCGATCAATGCACTTAAGCCGACTTGCTGAGAGCGGCGGCGATCGCCCTAAAATAAGCCGCAGCCCCGACGCGATCGCCCTGATGACTGAGATTACCTACGCCGACTTCGAGCAAGTGGAGATCCATACCGGCTGTATCGTGCGGGTCGCCGACTTCCCCAAGGCACGCAAACCGGCTTACAAGCTCTGGATCGATTTCGGCCCGCTCGGCATCAAGCAGTCCAGCGCCCAGATCACGCAGCTCTACGAGCGAGATGCCCTAGTCGGACAGCAGATCGTCGCTGTCACCAACTTCCCACCCCGCCAAATCGCCGATTTCATGTCTGAGGTCTTGGTGCTGGGGGTCGTTCTGGAGGCGGGTGAAGTCGCCCTGCTCCAACCCGATCGCCCCGTGCCCCTGGGCCGGCGTGTGCTCTGAGTCCCTTGCTGCGACTCGCGCGTTAGCTTGGGTAGAAACGGGGAGTGTAGACCCACTGTCGGTCGTGGGATTGTTGCACGATGCGCGTTTGGCTGGAGCCGACCAACACGACAGTTCGCATATCGGCGTCGGTGCTCACCAACTCGCCCAGAGTTTTGACAGTCACCGTTTGTCCGGTGCGGCCGAGGTTGCGCGCCAACACTACCGGCGTCTGGGGCGATCGCCATTGCCGCAAAATCGCCTGGGCCTGTTCGAGTTGCCAGGTGCGTTGTTTAGAAACGGGATTGTAGAAGGCGATTACAAAATCTGCTCTAGCGGCTGCTTCGATCCGAGCGGCGATCGCCGTCCAGGGCTTGAGAATGTCCGACAGCGAAATTGCACAAAAATCATGTCCTAAGGGCGCACCGACCAGCGCCGCCGCCGCTTGCATTGCCGAAATTCCGGGACACACTTGAATAGTGACGGCGGCCCAAACGGGTGACGCCTCCCGCTCCAGCACCTCAAACACCGCCGCTGCCATCGCATAGATGCCGGGATCGCCGGACGAGATCAAGGCAACCGTGCGCCCAATCGCGGCTAGGTCGAGGGCGGCGCGTGCTCGCTCCAGTTCGACGCGATTATCAGAAACGTGCCGCTGGGTGGTCGCGGCTCGCAGCGGTTCGACGAGATCGAGGTAGGTTTGATAGCCCACCCAATCGGTGGCGGTTTGCAAAATGGTCTGCACTTCCGGCGACATCCAGGCGAGCGAGCCGGGGCCAATGCCGACAATGGCGAGTTTGCCGCTTGGGTTGAGGGTCAATGAGGGCGCAGTCACGGCGGCAGACTCCGTCAGTGGTGGTTCAATCCTCAGCAGATGGGCTGCCGAGCGCCAATCTACTGGGGCTGGGTTTGGCTGGGAATGAGGATCAGCGACCAGTAGGGAACCTCGGCTGGGTCGAGGTCGGCGATCGCCACGATCCGTTGGTTCACTTGTGTCGCTCGTTCGATGTACCGGGCACGGTGGAGGAGGTTCAGTTCATCGAGAATGGCGCGCACTTTCGCAAAGTGGCGACCGAGTTTAATAATCACCGCCGCATCGGCGCTGGCGAGGCGATCGCGCAGAGTCTCCGCCGTCAGCGTGGCGGGAATGATGGTCAAAACATCATGACGGAAGGTGATCGGCACCCCGAGCATGGCGGCACTTGCCAGAGTCGAGGAAATACCGGGAACCACTTCCGTCGGAAAGCGGGCGGCGAGGCGCTGAAAAATGTACATGAAGGTTCCATACAGCATCGGTTCGCCTTCGCAGAGCACGGCAACATCGCGACCGGCGCTCAAATGGCGAGCAATTTTTTCAGCGCCGAGGTCGTAGTAGGGCTGCGAGGAACGCTGCACACTGAAGGGCAGCGGCATCGGGATCTCGATCTGCTCGGGGCGGATGAAGTCAGCGACGATCGAGCGCGCCAACGCTTTGCCATTTTCGAGTGTGGGGTAGGCGATCACCGGAACCGTGGTCAAGATCCGGTGCGCCTTGAGGGTCAGTAATTCGGGGTCACCGGGGCCGATGCCCAGGCCGTAGAGGCGGCCGACGAGGGGGGGCGATGGGGGATGCGGTCATAGTTCGTTTTCTCTTGCTAGGGCATTGACAGCGGCGGCGGCGATCGCACTGCCACCACGCCGCCCGTGTAAGGTGATGAAGGGAATATCACCCTGACGCGCCGCCAGCGCGGCCTTCGATTCTACCGCACCGACAAAACCGACCGGAAACCCCAAAATCAAGGCTGGTTTTGGGGCACCTGCCGCTAGCTGTTCGAGCAGATGAAACAGCGCGGTGGGCGCATTGCCGATCGCAACGACCGCGCCCGCCAAATGCGGCAACCACAGCTCAATCGCGGCGGCTGAGCGGGTGTTTTGGAGGCGCTGGGCGAGGGGAGAGACTTCTGGCGCATTCAGCGTACAGATCACTTCGTTATGGGCTGGCAGGCGCTGGCGGGTGATGCCTCGGGCGACCATCTCGGCATCGCAGAAAATGGGTGCGCCCGCCGCGAGTGCTTGTCGGCCCACAGTCACCGCCTGGGGTGAAGCCGCTAAATCTTGGACAATATCCACCATGCCGCAGGCGTGGATCAGCCGCACGGCGACATGAGCTAGGTCAGGAGGCAGTGCCGTCAAGTCAGCTTCGGCGCGGATGGTGGCAAAGGATTGGCGGTAGATGGCGGTGCCGTCGCGAAGGTAATCGATCATGTTCATTCAATTCGCGATCGCGGTGCTCGACCCAAGGCACTGTACCCGAAAAAGTTGCGCCACCGGTTCACTGGGCTGGCGCTGCAAAAACTCGCCCAGGGACTCGGCGGGATGGTGTCGTTGCGCTTGGTACCAGCGAAGTAATCGCTCCAGTCGCAGCGGCAGCTCCGCCGCCGGAATCGCCGCGTCGAGGAGGGGCTGCCACCCACCATCGGCCTGACCGGTGTAGAGGTGATAGGCTTCGAGGGTTTGACCGTTCCGAACCAGCGTTGTGCCGAGGAGCATGATTTCGGCTGGACTGGGTTGGGCGCAGGACTTGCGGCAGCCGCTGAAGTGAATGTTGAGGGGGATGGCTGATTCCAGATGGCGTTCGAGGTGGCGTGTCAGGGCGATCGCGTGCGCCTGAGTTTGGGTAGCAGAGGCTGGGCAGCCGGGTTGACCGGCACAGGCCGTGATCCCGGCACTGACTCGATTCTCAGTGAGTGGCAGACCGAGTTCCGCCAGATTGAGCCGGAGGTCATCCAGGTGGCGTTCAGGAATGTCAGGCAGGATGATCGTTTGCCAGGGGGTGAGCCGGAGCTGACCACTGCCAAAGCTCTTTGCCAATGTGCTCAGGCAGAGGAGTTGTGCCACCGTTAAGCGGCCGAGCATTAAGTGGATGCCGACATAAACCCGGCCTGCTTGTCGCTGTGGTTGAATCCCCAGGTGGGCATAGGGCTGTGTAGGCGGTGATGGGAGGAGAGGCTGGGTTTGCCAGAGCGATCGCCCGGCCCATTCATTGACACGGTGTAGATAGCGGTCGATTCCCCAGTCTTGCAGAAGATCCCGCAAACGCGGCGGCGAATACGGGTCAGTCTGGGCATAGTCGTGGTAAACGGCGACCAAGGCTGAGAGCGCTGACAAAACAGCGTCCGCCGCCACCCCAACACCCGCCGCCACAAATTGCTTGTTGATCGCAAAGGCGAGGTGAAAGATGACAGTGGGCGATCGCCCTGGATCCGGGTCATCAGCGGGGGTCAATGGCGTCGCGGCGGTGAGTTGAATGTCGTTGTAGCGATGTTCCCAGGGAATGGCTGAGCGATCGCCAATGCCAACCCGACCGCCACCGTCAATGCCAATACTAAATTTTGAGGGCAGTCCAGCCCAGTCCGGCTGAGCCTGGAGACAAGCGTCTAGCGCTCTGAGCAGCGGACGGGTGTCGATGACTTCCTGGGGATCGATGCCGGCGGTCGGACTAGTCATCAGATTGCGGAGGCGATCGATCTGAGGATTTTGGGCGGCGAGTCCGGCTGCTTGCAAGTCCTGCAATACTTCGGCCGTCGGCGCAGTAGGCAGGGCGCGCAACTGAAGATTGGCGCGATTAGTAACCTGGAGTATTTCACACTGCCATTGCTGCGCGGCGGCGGTGATCGCCGCCGCCTGCTGCGCCGTCAACAGACCACCCGGCGTCCGTATGCGCAGCAGGTAGCCATCAGGCGCTGGGGTGACATAGAACAGACCCGGACAGCGGTGGGGTTTAGTCAGCGAGACCACAGGTCAATCCTTCTCTGTGCAACGCAGAGAGTTGATAGAAATACGCCCTCAAGGAGAGCACTTGAAACTGGCATTCTGACTCAAGATTTTTAGGCTAGCCGGTTGAATGGGCGCAAAAAATTCGAGCCACAAATTCTGTCGAGAGCGCCAACCACCGGTTGCTAAAATCAAATCACAGTTGCGGCACAGTGCCGGGATCACACCGGACTTTCCCAATATCAATTTTGTATAGCCTAGCATAGCGAGAAGCTGCAAAGATGCCGCTGATTTCAACGGCAAGATAGTTAAGAAATTGTGAAATGCAAAAGTGGTTGGCGATTGTCGGGATTGGCGAAACGGGGCTAACTGGTTTGAGTCCGGTGGGGCGATCGCTCCTCGCCAACGCCGAGATCGTGGTTGGCGGTCGGCGTCACTTAGCGATGCTTCCGGCCGGCGATCGCCGCGAAAAGCGACTCTGGACGACCCCGATCACCGACTCCATTGAGCAAATCGTGCAACGACGCGGGCAGGCCGTCTGTGTCCTCGCCAGCGGCGATCCTATGTGGTATGGCGTCGGCGTCCTACTGGCGCGCCGCGTTCCCGACGCCGAGCGCACCATTGTTCCTGCACCCTCGGCTTTTAGCTTCGCCTGTGCCTGCTTGGGCTGGTCGCTCGCCACGGTGGAGACCCTCAGCCTCTGTGGTCGCTCACCCGCTTTATTGCGAGCACTGCTCTATCCCGGTGCTCAGATTCTCGCCCTCAGTGCCGATCGCACAACTCCGGCGACTGTTGCTCAGCTCCTAGTCGCAGCAGGGTTTGGTGCCAGCAAAATCACAGTCCTCGAACATTTGGGCGGGCCGCAGGAGCGCCTGATTCAAGGGATTGCTGCAAGTTGGCATATTGACGATCTGGCTGATTTGAATTTGTTGGCGATCGCCTGCCTTCCAGATACCGATTGTGGAACCCGTCAGCAATCCTTTGCGACCCCCTACTCGCGCTTGCCGGGACTCCCCGATCCGGTCTATCACCACGACGGACAGTTGACCAAGCGGGACATCCGGGCAGTCACGCTGTCGGCCCTCGCGCCCGTGCCCGGGGAATTGCTCTGGGATGTCGGGGCCGGTTGTGGCTCGATCAGCATCGAATGGCTGCGAAGTGATCGCCGCTGCCGGGCGATCGCCATCGAACGTCACCCCGAGCGCCAACAATATATTGCCGACAATGCCAACGCACTGGGCGTGCCCCATCTCGAAATCATCGCCGGGGCGGCACCAGCGGCGCTGCAAAATTTGCCGCAACCCAACGCTATTTTCATCGGCGGCGGCTTGACGAGGCCGGGGGTATTCACCGCTTGCTGGCAGGCACTCCGGGGGGGCGATCGCCTAGTGGCAAATGCCGTCACCGTGGAAGGCGAACAATTCTTGTTCACCCAGCAGCAACAGTTTGGCGGCAGCCTGACCCGCCTAGCCGTGCAACGGGCGGAGCCAGTCGGCCAGTTTCTCGGCTGGAAGGCAATGGCTCCTATTACCCAGTGGCGAGTCTTGAAAGCTTAGTGGGCAAGTTAACTGCTGCCCAGCACAAAGAGGCTAATCAGCGTGCCGCTGTTCCAAAGACTATGCAGCAGCACTGAGGCGAGGAGGCTGCGCGATCGCGTGTACACCACTCCCAAAATCATCCCCAGAGTCATCAGCGGCAGCACCTCTGAGAGACTGAGATGGGCGATCGCAAAGATCAAGCTGCTGAGGAGAATAGCCTTGGTGACCGACAGATAGCGGGTCAGTGACGGCAAGAGAAAGCCGCGAAAGATGATCTCTTCAAAAATCGGCGCGGCGATCGCCGCCGTGCCGAAAAAGATCGCCAACGCCACGGCATCATCCGCTTGTAGCGCTAAAAAGATGAGCGGATTGCTGCCCCCTTTGCCCTGCCAAATTTGTTGGTTGAGCAGTGACACCAGCAACACCAGCGGGATCGCGACCAAATAGCCGCCCACCCCCCAGAGCGGCCAACGACTCAGCCAGCGCGGGCGAAACCAGTCGGCAGGGAGCGGCAGATAAGCACGAATCGAGAGATAGAGCACCCCCAGCGCCCCCAGCGCCAAGCACAAGTAGCTGACGAGAATGTAGGTGGCTCGCACCCGCAGGCTTGCTTCCACGAGCGAGATGCCGAGGGCAGACACTGCCAGCGGTAGTAGCAGCGGCAGCACAAACTGTCCCCAAAAACAGAAGCCGACAATGATCACTTGCCAAGCGATCTCGCCATCCCAAGGCACTGTCCAGCCAGTCTGAGCCTGGGTCGCCAGCACCGCCGTTTTGCCCCTGAGAGCGAGTTGCACCAGGAGGGCGATCGCCAAACCCACACCCAGCACCCCGCCGACCAATGGCACCGCGCCGATCGTGACCAGCTTCACAAACGCCCGTTGCGCCTCGCTCTGCTGGCGCGTCTCGAGTGCTGCTAGCTCGGCAGACTGAGCTTGGGCGACATAGAGGCGCTGGCGGGCACGATCGCGAAACCAGCCGCTCAGATTTGCCTCGATCGCCGACTCGGCGCGCTCCGTCACCTGTGGCGGCTCCTGCCAGAGCGCTTGTAACACTGAGGCCGTCGCCGCTAGCGCTTCGGTGACCCCACCCGCCTTGATCTGCTGCCAAGTATTCTGTGCGGCGCTCGTCTCCGCCTGCACCGCTTGCAAAATGCCGAGTTCGAGGCCGAGCTGGGCTTCGCGGCGATCGAGGCGTTGCAGTTGCGCTTGCAAGAGTTGAAGAGGGGCAGGCGACGGTTGTAAATCGGTGACGGGTTGACCGGAGAGCGAGCGATCGCTCACTACCGCCAGTTGCTCAGTGAGTTGTTGCTGCTCCGCCTGCACCTGCTCACGCGCCTCGGCATACTGCATCTCAGCTTGGGCGTATGGTTCCGCGCCCAATAGCGTTTGGCGCACATCCTGCCAATTCCAGCCCTCGTCAGCCGGCGGTTGCCAATCCAGCGCCCGCAGCACCAAGTTGGTTTGGTATAGCTCCAATTGTGCCTGGGCTTGGGGTTCCGAAAAACTCGCAGTCAGCGCCAAGACAATCCGCCCAACCGCTAATACAGTGAGGGCAATCAAAAGCAGGCGTTTGATAGTCACGGGCAAGGGGGTTGAGGGAATAAATGTTGGGGATAAGGCCGCGGGGGGTCTGAGACATTCTCCCAGATCAAGCGCGGCGGCGGGGGCTTGACGAGCGACCGGCAATGGGTTGAACGCAGAGTTGGACGTCTTGGCAAGGGTATGTTGGCACCGGCGAGCCTAGCGAGCGAAGGCGGCCGCTCAAACAATCGGCGTTGATTCGCTCGCCAGCACCGAGGCTGTCACCTGCGCTTTGAGCAACTCGCGGACGAGGCGTTGCGCCTGGTGGCGGTAGAGGGGCGATCGCAGCGTCGCGGGCAAGTGCTCCATCAGCTCCCGCGCCTCACCCAGCGAGCAACCCGCCACCCGTGCCACGAGGTTACCCCCCGTGAAACTCGCCGAACTGTGGCGTGCTGCCTCGAGTCGCACCAGCCAGCGGCGGGGGGCGAGGCTGCCGACTTCGACACGGCGCAGACCTTCAATATTTGCCAACACGACGAGGCGATCGCCGGCGTGCAAGCGAATGTCATCCCCCGGCATCAGGCGACTCGACTCGCCTACGGCCTGGTGCAAAATTGGCACGACGCCATACCCATAAGCGACATCACTCAGCAGCAGCCCCTGCAAGGTATCATCGGCTTCGATTTGATACTCGGTGACCAGAATCGTCTGGTTGTGGAGACGGAAGAGGCTGAGGATATTTTCCCCGAAGGCCGCCCCGGCAAAGGCTTCACCCATGACGGCATAGGTACAGAGCACTTGGTCATGGGGAAAGAGCTTAGTCAAATGGTTGCTGAGGCGCTGACCGTAGGTGCGGATCGCCAGCGGTGCATGGGGATTGACGGCGCGGGCCACTAAACCCACTTCGAGATTCAAAATCTCGTCATCGGTCGCCACCACCACACTCTTGGCGGCGCGGACATTCGCCTTGGTGAGCAAATCTTGCAAGATGGCTTTTGTGCCGCGCAGCAGCGGCACTTGCGGAAACAGATTCAGGTCGAAGTCGGGGTTGAGGGCGATCGCCGTGAGCGATTGCTGGAACTCTTGCAGCAGCAGGGCAACGCGCTGCCCGACGCGCCCGAAGCCGATGATCACCACATGGTCGCTGGTGGGCAGTGGCAGGCGGCGCTTGGAAAACTGGAAGCGGGAGGAGAGTAGGGCTTGGGTGAGTAGGGCGTAGAGAACACCGACAAAAGCGGTACCGGCGACGGTGAGTGTGAGGGCGAAAAATTGCAGCCAAGCGGGGATGTCGGCGATCGCCCCAAAATCCCCAAACAGATCCGCATAGCCACCGAGGAGCAAAATCGCCGTGGCGTAGAAGGCACTGAGCCAGGTAGTATCGGGGTAGTAGCGGTGAAACAGGATGGTTCCTGCAATCAGTAAAAATACGGTAATGACGGCGCAAATCAAGGCCACCCGCTGCACCTGTTGTTGCCAGCTCAGTTGCCAAAATTGCCTGAGCAATCGCCGCAAGTTCCTCCAGCGCAGCCGCCGTTGCCAGGTTGACCAAGCCAGGAAATTCCCGTTGCGGCGATCGCGGGCAGCGCGGGACTGGGCATTGAGAAAGCGCTCCGCTGTTTCCAGATAAACCAGGGTGTCGCCCACCTGAGCGATCGCGTCGGGTTCCCAGACATGAAAGCTCTGGGGTGCGTGCTCGCTGGGCGGGTAGTGGGCGAGGAGGCGGCGATTGCGGCTGTCGAGTTCACTGATGCGCCGAAAGTTGCACCAGTGATGTTCGGGGGGCAACGATTGTTTGACCACGCGCAACCACTGCCCGTCGAGGTTGAAGAACCCCAGCGTTTCCGTACCCAGGGCGGCGATCGCAAAGGCCGCCGCTGGCAACTCCGTGGGATCAAAGGCAATAAAGTTGCCCAGTTGCTCGCTGAGTAATTGGTTGAGATTGGTCTGACTAGAGCGGATCACGAGGCGAGCTTGCGGATTGAGTTGCCGGACGGCGAGGGCGGTTTCAGCGTTGACCTGCTCGCTGCTGGTGACGATCAGCGCCGCACGGCATTGTTGCACCTGGGCACGCTGGAGTACCGCGTCTTGGCAACAGTCACCGATAATCAGGTCTTCCAACAGCTCACGGACTTGTGGTATCTCCCAATCCACAGGCGGCGACTGCTCAATGCCGATCACTCGCGCCCCAAATTCGCTCAACGCTACGGTGCAATGTTGACCAAGACTGCCGAGGCCAAAAACCAAGAAGCGATCACGTTCCATCGGGACAACCCCAACGAGACCAGAATTGCATCCATGTTAGCCGCTCGCGCAAAAGGGAAGCAGCACAGTCGTCGTGACATGGCTGCGTAAATTTACCTGGGTGACATCCGTATTTTTCCGGAAATCAGTGAATGGCAAGCGAAGGAAAAAAATTTTGGGCCAGTTTCCGGTTGGCCTAGCCTGATCGCTTGAATAGCTGAGGGATAGCCACCCTTCGTCTCCAACGAAAACTGCGCCGTGAGTCAGACTTCGCCCCCAACTCTCAAGCCTTGGCACCTCGGCCTCGCCGGTTTTGGTCTCCTCGCCGCTGGACTGGGCGATCGCCCGCTCCAAGCCCAACCGATCATCCCCGCCGGGGATGGCACGGGAACCGTCGTGATTCCGAATGGCGATCGCTTCGACATCCTCGGCGGCACGCTCTCGGGCGACGGCGCGAATTTGTTTCACAGCTTTCAACAATTCGGCCTCAGCGCTGACCAAATCGCCAACTTCCTCGCCACGCCCGCCCTGCAAAACATCCTGGGGCGCGTGGTCGGCGGCGACCCCTCAATGATCAATGGCTTGATCCAGCTTTCGGGGGGAAATGCCAATCTCTACCTGATGAATCCGGCCGGGATTGTTTTTGGGCCCAATGCCAGCCTGAATGTCCCCAGCGACTTTTTCGCCACAACTGCGACGGGGATCGGCTTTAGCAACGGCGCTTGGCTCGAGGCCTTTGGTACCAACGACTATCACAATCTCGTCGGCACGCCGAACCAATTTGGCTTCGATGGCGTGACGGCAGGCGCGATTGTGAATGCCGGCAATCTCAGCGTCAATCCCGGTCAGCACTTAGCGCTGATCGGCGGCCAGATCGCCAACACCGGCGAATTGAGCGCCCCTGGCGGTCAGATCACCATCAGCGCCGTACCGGGCAGCAGCCGTGTCAAGTTCTCGCAGCCCGGACACCTGCTGAGTCTGGAGATCGAGCCACCCCGCGCCACCGATGGTAGCCCGCTGCCGATCACGCCGCAGGACATCCCCGCACTGTTGACGAGCAGTGGCTGGGATATGGGTCTGGTTGCAAGCCCAGAAAACACGGTCGAGTTTAGTGCTAGCGGTCACTCGGTTCCCTTGGGAGAGGCGACGGCAGCGATCGCCGGTCGTCTGGATGTCAGCAATGCCGACGGAACCGGCGGCGACATCGCCGTAGTCGGTGACAAGGTGGCGCTGCTCGCGGCCGAGCTAGAGGCTTCCGGTCTGACGGGCGGCGGCAACATCCGCATCGGCGGCGAGTATCGGGGCAGTGAAGGTTTACCGACAGCTAGCCGCACCTATGTCAGCAGCGGCAGCCAATTGCGTGCCGACGCGCTAGAAGTGGGTGATGGCGGTCGCGTCATTCTCTGGGCGGATGAAGTGACCGGTTTCTTCGGCGACATCAGCGCCCGGGGCGGCGAGCTGGGCGGTGATGGCGGTTTTGTGGAAGTGTCGGGCAAGGAATCGCTCGCCTTCAACGGTCTGGTGGATGTCAGCGCGCCACTAGGGGCAGACGGCGACATCTTGCTCGATCCCCGCAACATCATCATCGGCAACACCGGCACGCATGACAGCCATCTGGGCGATAACCAAATCTTGGCCGGCGACGGTACTCCTAGCCAGACCTTCGAGATTTCCGTCGCGACGCTGGCAGCACTGTCAGGAACGGTGACCCTAGAGGCAACACATCAAATCACCTTCAGCGAAGCCGTCACCTTTCCCAGCTACATTGACTTGATTGTCAATGGGCAGAATGTGGATATTAACGCGGCGATCGCCTTCAACAATGCCGCCAGCCAATTCACGATCAATGCGGGGCAAACCATCGACATTCGGGCCGACATTAGCGGCGCGCAACTGTTGGATTTTAATGCCGGTGACTATATCAATATCTTCGATACCGCCACCGTCAGCGCCAATACGATCGACTTCTACGCCCAAAATCAACAGGTGGATGTTGAGGGCACGCTGAACGGCAGCAATATTTACCTGTCATCCGATTTCTTGATTGATATTGACGATGGCGGTGTGATTTCCGGGGATAATGTCGTCCTCACAGGGCCAAGCTATATTTTGTTCAACGATGGCTCTGTTTTGGATTCTGGTAATGTCACCTTGATCAGTGACGATATTGCCATTTGGAATGGCAGCTCATTTAACGGCAATGGCAGCCTGAACATTGAACCCTACACACCCAGCCCCGGTACCGACCTCGCTGACATTCTCAATCACATCGGCCTGAGCAGTAGCGAATTCGATAGCTTGCTCAACGGCTTCGATACAGTCACCGTGGACGGGATCACAGTCAAAGCACCGCCAGTTGAGCCACCGCCACCAGTTGAGCCACCGCCACCAGTTGAGCCACCGCCACCAGTTGAGCCACCACCCGTGACGCCGCCGCCGGTCGTGGAGCCGATCACGCCGATCGAAGGCGGCGAGCCAGTGACGGTCAGCAACGAAGGCCGATTGGAAATGGCCAACACGCGCGCTTCGGTCGAACAAGCCCTCGATAGCGGTGATGCCGGGGTAGCGGCGCAAGCCCTGGACGGTCACTTTAGCAATGCCTTTGCCGAGCAGCTCGGTCGCGGTGATCAGCCGGAGGTGTCAGTCTCTGAGTTTCAGCGCCGCTTGCAGCAGTTGGCGGCGAAAACGGGCACGAGTCCTGCCGCAATCTATGTTTTCGCCCGTGCTGAGCAACTGGAGCTGATCTTGGTGCCGACGGCGGGTGAGCCGATGCAATACAGTGTCCCCGGCGCAACGGCTGCGCAAGTCCGTGCCCAAGTGCGCGAGTTGCAAAACGAAGTGGTTGATCCGACCCGCCGCCGCACGACCTCCTATCTGTCCTCGGCGCAGCAGCTCGACGACTGGATCATGGCACCACTCCAGGCCGATTTGCAGCGACTGGGGGTTGATACCTTGCTGTTCAGCTTGGATGAAGGGTTGCGATCGCTCCCCCTCGCGGTTCTCCATGACGGTGAGCAATTCCTGCTGGAACGCTACCGCTTCAGCGTGATTCCTAGCCTGTCGCTGGCGAAGCTCAACTACACCGACGTGCGTAATGCCGATGTGCTGGCGATGGGGATGTCTGAGTTTCAGTACCTGAATCCCCTGCCAGCGGTACCAACGGAACTCGCGGCGATCGCTCAGCAGTCGCCCGGACGCAAGGCGATCCTCAACGACGGCTTCACGGTGGCGAATCTAAAAGCACAACGCCAGCAGACGCAAGCGCCGGTAGTCCATTTGGCGACTCATGCGGAATTCATGCCCGACGAGCAGGGTGGCTCCTTCATCCAGTTCTGGGAGCAGTCGTTGGCGTTTGAACAGATGGCTGGTCTGGACTGGAGTGATCCCGAACTGGCGCTGCTGGTGCTGAGTGCTTGTCGCACGGCGCTCGGTGATACCACGGCTGAATATGGCTTTGCGGGTCTGGCGGTGCAGTCGGGGGTGGACACGGCGATCGCCAGTCTCTGGTATGCCAATGATGTCGGCACGCTGGGGCTGATGAGCGAGTTCTACCACCAACTCAGCCGCACGCCGCTCAAATCCGAAGCCTTGCGGCAGGCACAAATCGCCCTGCTGCGGGGTGAGTTGCGTGTGGAAGCGGGTCATGTGGTCGGCAACTTCGGTAGCGTCGATCTGCCAGCCGACCTAGAATCCATTAATATCGAGACCTTCCAGCACCCGTACTACTGGTCGGGGTTCTCGGCGATCGGCAACCCCTGGTAGCGGGGGCAAGCCCCGCAGCCACGTGCTAAAACTGAGGTTAAGCCGCGTTGACACCAATGCCAGTGCGGTGGCTAGCCGGTCACCGCCCAATTCTATGCCGCACCCTCTTGTCGCTTGGTTCCGCGATCGCGCCCGCACCCGCTGGCGGGGTGCCGCCGTGGTGCTCGCCACAACCAGCGGTGTACTGCTGCTCCGCGTCCTGGGTCTACTGCAACTGCTGGAACTCGCCGCCTACGACCAGCTCGTCCGTGCCCGACCGACCCAACCCTCTGACCCACGCATCGCCATCGTCGGCATCACCGAAAACGATGTCCGCCGCTACAACTGGCCACTGAACGATGCGGTCATGGCGGAATTGCTGAGCACCATTCAAGCCCAGGAACCGATCGCGGTCGGTCTGGACATCTACCGCGACCTGCCTGTCGAACCGGGACATGCGGACTTGGTGGCGGTGATGCGCTCAATGCCAAATCTGATCGGCATTACCAAAGTGGCGGGTCAGAATCCTGACGCAGAAGAATTCGACGCCGCGGGCAATGAAGGCATCATCGCGCCGCCGCCCGTGCTCGCGGAGCTGGGGCAAATCAGCGCCAATGACCTGCCCCTCGATCCCGATGGCAAAGTCCGCCGCAACTTCCTCTACCTCAGCGATCCCGACAGCAACATTGTCCTTGGCTTCGGCTTTCGCCTAGCGATGATCTATCTTGACACCCTCGGCATCGCGCCTGACAACGAGGGCGATGATCCCACGCGCATCGAATTGGGCGAGGCCGTCTTTCATCCCCTGAAGCGCAATGATGGCGGCTACGTGCGCGTAGATGCGGCCGGCTACCAAATGATGCTCAACTATCGCGGCTCCCAAGGCACCTTTGACAAGGTGTCGGTGTCGGACGTGCTCGACGGGAATATTGAGCCGGATCATTTTCGCGATCGCATCGTCATGATCGGCTCCACCGCTACCAGCCTCAAGGATTTTGAGATCGCTCCTTACGCCAGCCGCGTGATCGGCGAACCGGAAAACATGAGCGGCGTTGAGATCCACGCCAATATCGTCAGTGGGCTGGTGGATGCCGCGACGGGCGATCGCCGCCGCATGGTAGTTTTACCCAGCGGCCTGGAATGGCTGTGGATTGGTGCTTGGGCGCTCATCGGGACAAGCTGGCACGCCAAAAATATCTGGGCGGCCCTGCGTCGGGCCTCGTTGGGCACTAGTCTCGCGACCGGTGGTTTACTGTTGGGGGTCTACCTCGCCTTTCTCAGTTACTGGTGGCTGCCCGCTGTCCCGGCGCTGATGGCACTCTGGAGCGCCGCCCTGGGCAAGAGTGGCTGGTTGCTGGTTCAACATCTACGCCAGTCTTATCAAGAACTTGAAGACTATGCTCACACCCTAGAGATTCGGGTTGAGGAGCGTACTTACGAACTGCGGGTCAAAAATGAGGAACTCGAAACCGCCCTCGCCCAAGTCAAGGCGGCTCAGAAACAACTGATCGCCCAAGAAAAGCTCGCCTCCCTCGGTTCGCTGACGGCTGGCATCGCTCACGAAATTCGCAACCCGTTGAATTTTGTCAACAACTTTGCGCAAATCGCCGTGGAACTCGTCGATGAAATGGACGAAGAGCTGAAGGGCGATGCCGAACCGACGGCAGCGATTGCGGATGTGCAGTTTATGCTGACCGATTTCCGCGAATGCACGGCGGCGATCCAACAGAACGGTCAGCGCATCGATCGCATCGTCAATGGGATGCTGATGCACGCCCGCGAGGAGCGCGGTTCGCCGGAGTCGGTCGATTTGAACGTCCTCGTCCAGAATGCGCTTCAGTTGGTCTATCACAACCGCGAGGAGCAAATCGATGCAGCGGGGGTTCAGTTCGACTCTGATTACGACGCGGCGATTGGCTCGATTGAGGTGATTGCCAAAGACTTGGATAAATCCCTGCTCTGCATTTTGAATAATGCCTTTGATGCGGTAATCGCCCAACAGCAAGCCAGCGACACGACCTATCAGCCCCAGGTTCGGGTGACGACTGAGAATACTGGCGATCGCGTCACGATCCGCGTCCATGACAACGGCGTTGGCATCGCTGCTGATCAACTAGACAAAATTTTTGAGCCGTTTTACACCACGAAGACCGGCGGCGAAAGTACGGGTCTCAGTCTTTCCCTGGCCTATGAGGCGATCGCTTCCCTGCATCAGGGTGAATTGAATGTCGATTCCAAACCGGGCGAGTTCACCGAGTTCGCGATCATCTTGCCCCGCGAGCAGTCCCTGCTAGCGACCCCCACAGCGGCTGAACTCGCCCTAGTCGATATGGAAGTAGGAGATGAGGGGGATGAGGATGAGGAAGACACCGCCGTCGCCTTAGCGAGTGAAGTGTTTTAGGCCCGCTAACGTCGCCGACCGCGCCGGAACAGCCTGGAAAATGGCAGCTTAATTCGACCTTTGGGCGATCGCTGCTCACGGATCCGCCGCTGGCGCTGCGCGGCCTCGATGCCAGGAACGCCCGAGTGCGTGGTCGTCCGGTCGAGCCGACGGTGCTTGCCCCAGCGGTGCTGCGGCGGCTCCGGATCGGGGTTGTTTAACCAGGACATCGACCAGCCTGCCGCAATACCACCCAGTGCTCCTAAGGTCAGCGCCAAGAAGACGCTATGACCCATCAACACCAGCGCGAATAGGAAGAATAACCAGAAGCCAAAACCAATCGAGGTAGCGCTACGCCAACGCGGCAGTGGTTTTGTCATGAGCAATGGTGGCTTGGTCGCGATCACTGCTCAAATTGTAAGCTGGTCATCAGTCCCAGCCGCGATCGCCGCCCTTGACCATGAGATGCCCGTCGCAGTGTAGGATGAGGGGCAATGCGCCGTGATCGCCGCAACGCTGGCGCTGAACCTCGTTCTACGCTCACCCATGCTTGCCTTCTACATCGATCCCGTCAGAGGGACAGACAGTGGCGTCGGCAGCCGCAGCGCGCCATTCAAAACCCTGACCCACGCCCTCGCCCAAGCTCGCCCCGGCATCTCTCTCCAGTTGGCACCCGGAACCTACCACGCCGCCAGTGGCGAACAATTTCCGCTCGTCGTCCCTGCTGGCGTGATCGTCATGGGGACGGAGGCGGGCGATGGCAAAACGGTGCTGCTCTTAGGCAGCGGCACTCACCAAAGTCCGACGCTGCAAGCTCAGAATGTCACTCTCGTCGCCAGCGATGGTGCTCAACTACGCGGTCTGACGGTTCGCAACTCAGTCACCAAAGGCGTCGGCGTCTGGGTCGAGTCGCAGTTACCGCTGCTATCCCACTTGACGATCAGCCAGTGCAAGCTCGCGGGCATCTTTGTCACCGGTGATGCCAAGGTGCTGATCCGTGACTGTCGCGTGGTTGACAACGCCGCTAGTGGCATTCTCTTTGGGCGCAATGCCAAGGGCGAAGTGCGGCGGAGTCACTGTGATCGCAATGGCTATGGCATTGTCTGTGGCGATCGCGCCGCGCCGCTCTGCATCGACAATCAGTTGCGCGATAACGATACCGGCTTCTTTCTATCCCGCGAGACCAAGCCGGTACTGCGCCGTAATTTAATCGCCGGTAGCCACAAACATGGGCTACTGGCGAAGGATCGCGCCCAACCCGACCTCGGCAGTGCTCAAGACCCGGCACTGAATATTTTTCGGGAGGGTCGCGGGGTGGAATTGGTCAACGAGACGCTCCTCAAGCTCGTCGTTGCGGGCAACGAACTCAACCCCGCCCGGACTCAGGGCGAGATCGAGC
This sequence comes from Spirulinaceae cyanobacterium SM2_1_0, assembly GCA_012031265.1. Taxonomy (GTDB): domain Bacteria; phylum Cyanobacteriota; class Cyanobacteriia; order Cyanobacteriales; family Spirulinaceae; genus JAAUTY01. Next base: position 62,032 of record JAAUTY010000005.1, read on the forward strand.
TGGTGACGGTGATCGTCGATCAGCCCGCCCTCGGCCCCACTCAGTTTCGTGACATCGATGGTCACTGGGCCGCAGATTTTATCAATGCGCTGGCCAGCCAGGGGCTGATTCGCGGCTTTCCCAATGGCAACTTCCAGCCAGAAGGGTCGTTGACACGCGCTGAGTATGCCGCTCTGATCGCGCAGAGCTTCGATCTGCCGCGCCAACTCGGTACGCGCGGCAGCTTCAGCGATGTGCCGGAGTCCTTCTGGGGGGCGACGGCGATCGCCAAAGCGGCGGCGATGGGTTTCATTGCCGGTTTCGGTGACGGGACCTTTCGCCCCCAGCGCAACTTGACGCGCGTGCAGGCGATCGCCTCGCTGATTGGCGGCCTGGGCCTGACGGGCGGTGTGCCAGACTTGCTGCTGTTCTATCGCGATCGCGCCGCCATCCCCAGCTATGCCGTGAATGCCGTGGCGATCGCCACTCAGCACCGCCTAGTGGTGAATCACCCCGAACTGGATCAACTCGAACCCAACCGCGACATCAACCGCGCCGAAATCACCGCGTTCCTCTACCAAGCCCTCGTCGCTACCCAGCGCACCCCTACTCTAGCCTCGCCCTACATCGTCAGCCCTGATCGCTACCTGCCCAGCTTCAGCGACATGACCGCGCATTGGGCCAACGACTTCATCCGCCGCCTCGCCAGCGCCAATCTCGTCAGCGGTTTTGCCGACGGCAGCTTCCAGCCCGACGCCCCAATCAATCGCGCCCAGTATGCGGCGCTGCTTGTGAAGGCACTCAACCCAGCTCCGCTGCGTCCTCCGGCGCGCTTTCTGGATGTGCCCAGTGATTTTTGGGGGGCGGCAGCGATCGACCAGGCCTACCAAGCGGGCTATCTGTCCGGCTTTCCCGACGGCACTTTTCACCCTGAGCAACAGTTAAAGCGGGTTCACCTGATTCTCTCGCTGGCGAATGGTCTGAAATTGCCCGCCGCTGAGTTGGCAACGCTGACTCTGTATCGCGATCGCGATGCCATCCCGGCCTATGCTGAAGGGGCGATCGCCGCTGCTACCCAAGCCAGAATCGTCGTCAGCTACCCCGATTCTCGCCAGCTTCAGCCCCGCGAAAATGCCAGCCGCGCTGACGCCGCCGCGATGGTCTACCAGACCCTCGCCTACCAGGGTCAAATCAGCCACCTCAATTCGGCCTACATCGCTGGCGAACTAGAGCCGGTCAGTACTTGAAGCGGCCAATACTGCATCGATCTGCACTCATTTCAATTTGAGAGCCGGTGATAGAGTGCGAGGCCGCCGCGATCGCCGCGCTCCAGATGCCATTCACGGTCTAGATAGGTTGTTTGTAGCCAGCCTTTTGCCCAACTCCCCAGCGGCAGCCCAAAACGCAGCGCGCCCAACTCGACCCGAGCCTGCTTGGCGACGAATTCGAGTCGCTGCTGCGGGGTGTAGGTGGCTTGGCTACGGACGCTGAGCCATCCCAGCGGGGTTTCGAGCCGATTCTCGAAGTGACCGGTCTCGGGTGTGAAGCACTGCACAACACGCGCCGGAAACCGGCCATTGCCGCTCGTCCAGATCAGCAACCAACAACCGGCGAGGTCGGTGGCGGTGCCCCGTTGGCGCTGGCGTTCGAGCTGGGCGATCGCCGCCTGTAGTGTCGCTCGGTCGGGAGCAGGGCCGCTGAGTAGGGATTCTAGAGTGGCGATCGCCGCAGTTGGGGGCGAGGAGTCGAGGTCTGACATGGGTGAGTGCAAGCAGGAGAGGGTTGACCAATCTGAGGCAATGAAGGCAATGTCTAAGGGCAATTGCTACCGCTCAATCCTCAACCAGCCAATCCTGGCGCGGATTGAAGCGTTCGGTGGCGCGCAGTTTTTCATACAGCTCGCGCTCTTCGGTGGTCAGCTCGATGGGGATGACCACCGCCAACTCCACCAACTGATCGCCACGCTGACTCTGACCGCGTGGATAGCCTTTATTCGCCAAGCGCAGGCGCTGACCGGAGCGGACTCCAGGTGGCACATTCATTTTCACAAGGCCGTCCAGCGTGGGCACGGCGATCGCCCCTCCTAGCACGGCTTCACTGGGAGTCAGCGGCACGCGACAGAAAATGTCTGACCCCTGCAAGCTGAAAAACTCGTGCGGTTCGAGGGCAATTTTCAAATACAGATTGCCGCCGTGGAGACCTTGACCCTTGAGACGAATTTTTTGTCCCGCCAGCGTGCCGGGGGGCATATCGACTTCGAGCGATCGCCCATCTTCGAGTCGGATGCGCTCGCGGCCACCTTTATAAGCTTTTTCCAGCGGCAAGTTCAAGCGGGCTTCGACATCGCGAGGACGTTCTCGCGGCGGTTCGGGTGGGCGGGCTGGACGTGGGGGCGTGCTCCGAACCGGGGGGCGATCGCGCTTGACCGTACTGCGAGGGCGAGCCTCGACTGTGTAGGCGGTCTTGGTGTTGCCCGGTCGGTAGGCATCCGGAGCCTTGGCATCGACGCGGGTGCTCGGCTCACGGTTGAGCAGTTGTTCCACAAAGCTATCGAAATCGCGGTATTCGCCGTAGTCGAAGCCATTGCCATTGCGACCGTTGCGGCTGGCGGTTTTACGCGCTGCCGCCTGACGCGCGAAGCCGTTTTGTTGCCAGAAACGGGCAAATTGGTCGTATTGCGATCGCCGACTGTCATCCGAGAGGATTTCGTAAGCTTCGCCAATGTCTTTAAATTTTTCTTCCGCCGCTTTGTCGCCAGGGTTGAGATCGGGGTGATAGCGCCGTGCCAGTTTGCGAAAGGCGCGTTTGATCTCATCGCTACTAGCGGCCGTCTCGACCTCCAGGATTTCGTAGTAATTGCGGAAGTTTCGCATCGAATTGCGTGCCATCACCGAAGCAGCCCCGACCAATCGGGGTCAACTGAACAAATTAACAGTTTAGACTCTACTGTAGCTTTGACTGGAGAGTTCGCGAGCAACCTCAATCGCTTGCGCCGCTGCTACTCCTCAACCTGTCCTATTGTCCGCTGCGCTCGCCAGTGTGCCGCCGTCACCCCCACAAACGGACTCAGGTTCGCTAACAGCAGCATCGCGTTCAAGTCCCGCAACTTCAACGTCGGCAACTCAAACAGCAACCGACAGCCGCTTCTAGGCGCGAATCTGAGGGCGAAAATTGCGTAGGCGCAGGGCATTGGTGACCACGGAGACAGAGCTAAAGGCCATCGCGGCTCCGGCGATCATCGGGTTGAGTAACCAACCGAGCAGCGGGTAGAGGATTCCCGCCGCGATTGGGATGCTGGCGACGTTGTAAATGAAGGCAAAAAAGAGGTTTTGACGAATATTGCGAATCGTCGCCTGGGAGAGCTGAATCGCGGCGACTAATCCCTGTAAGTCGCCGGAGATCAGAGTAATGTCGCTGGCGGCGATCGCCACATCTGTCCCGGTGCCAATGGCAATGCCAACATCGGCTTGCGCCAGCGCGGGCGCGTCATTGATGCCGTCGCCGACCATGGCGACACATTGACCGGTCGCTTGCAGCGTCGCGATCTGCGCCGCCTTTTGGTCGGGGCGGACTTCTGCAAAGACCTGCGGAATGCCGACCTCGGCAGCGATCGCTGCCGCTGTGCGGGGATTATCCCCCGTCAGCATCACGACCTGCAAGCCCAGCCGTTTCAGGTTCCGAATCGCGGCGGCTGAGGTGGGCTTGACGGCATCAGCGATGCCCATGAGCGCTGCCACTTGCCCATCGGCAGCGAGCCAGATCACGGTTTTTCCCTCGCTTTCGAGGCGATCGCCCGCCGCCTGCAAGCTGCTGGTCTCGATGCCGCACTCATGCAGCCAGCGCGGTGTGCCGATCTGTACCCAACGATCCATGACCCAGCCTTGCACACCGCTCCCGGCGATCGCCTCGAAGTCACGAGCCTCCCGCAGCGTCACCGCCTGCGACTGTGCATACTGCACGACCGCCTCGGCGAGGGGATGCTCTGAGTTTTGTTCCAGAGAGCCAGCGAGTTCAAGTAATCTGAGTTCGTTGCCCGCCGCCGTTCCCTGCACCGTCAAGTAGTCGGTCACGGTCGGTTGACCCTGGGTGATCGTGCCGGTTTTGTCCAGAACGAGTGTTTGGATTTTGTGCGCCAGTTCCAGGCTGTCCGCCCCTTTGATCAAAATGCCATACTCCGCCCCCTTGCCAGTCCCGACCATGATCGAAGTGGGTGTCGCTAGTCCCAACGAGCAAGGACAAGCAATGATCAGCACACTGACCGTCGGGATCACGGCCAGCGTGATTTGGCCGGTGAAGGCGAACCAGAGGATGAAAGTGAGGAGCGCGATCGCCATCACGGCAGGCACAAACCAGCTCGCGACCTGGTCAGCCAAGCGCTGAATCGGTGCTTTTGATCCCTGCGCCTGCTGCACCAGCTTGACGATCTGCGCCAAAACCGTGTCCTGACCGACGCGCGTTGCCCGGAATTCAAAGCGACCGGTTTTATTCAGGGTCGCACCGATGACCTCATCGCCAGCACCTTTGCGAACCGGCAGGCTCTCGCCGGTGACCATCGCCTCGTCCAGCGTCGATTCTCCAGCGATGATCTCGCCATCTACCGGCACTTTCTCACCCGGCCGCACCAGGATGACATCGCCGACCCTCACTTCAGCAATGGGAATATCCAGCGTCTGACCATCGCGGCGCACGCGCGCCGTTTTTGCCTGCAAGCCGACTAGCTTGCGAATCGCTGCTGAGGTTTGTTTTTTCGCCCGGTTTTCCAGCCAGCGTCCCAGCAGGATCAGGGCAATGATCACGGCCGCGGCTTCAAAATACACATCGGGCTGCAGGCCCTGCGCGGTGAACCATTGGGGATAGAAGGCCGGAAAGAGGGAGTAGAGATAAGCCGTGCCTGTCCCGACGGCCACGAGCGTATCCATCGTCGCCCTGCGCCGCTGGAGCGACTTCCAGGCGTTGATGAAGAAGCGATCGCCCGCCCAAACCATGATCGGTGCGGTCAACCCCATCTGTAGCCAGGGATGGTGCAGCCACATCGGGATCAGCGGCAGCGACCAGCCAGTCATCATCGGCAGCGAGCCAATGACGAGAATGGCGCTGAGGGTGAGGCTGACCGCGACTTTGCGCCGCAGTTGGCGCTCGGCAGCCTGTTGCTCCCGCTGTTCGGCGGCGTCAGCCGCCGCGAATACGTCGTCTTGCAGCGGCTGCGCGCTGTAACCGGCGGCCGCAACCGCTGCTTGCATTTCACTGACGCTAATTTTCTGAGCATCGTAGGTCACAACCGCTTGCTCCGCCCCGAAATTGACGCGGCAGGCGGCGACTCCCGGCACCGCCTTCAGGGCTGCTTCGACATTGTTGACACAAGCCGCACAACTGAGGCCGCGCAGCTTCAAGGTTTGCTGGTTCATGAGTGGCTCCGCTCGGCAACGGTGTAACCGGCTTGGGCGATCGCGCTCTCGATCGCCGCGACTGCGGCAGTACTGACGATGCTGACCTGCTTGGTTTTGGGGTCAGCGGTCACCTGCGCGCTCGCATCAACGGCTTGCACGGCTTGAGTGACGTTGGCAACGCAGGCCGAACAGGCCAAATCGGGGACAGTCAGCAGCAGGGGCATGGTCGCAGCGCTCAAATTATAATGCCCCCATTTTGAAGTCTCCAGTCAACTGGAGAGTCAAGCCCCAATTTTTCGGGGCGTGCAACGAGCGCGTGAGCGTGGGTTACTGGGGAGAAGCCGCGTGGCTTGTTTTACACTGAGAGATTGACGAGCGATCGCCAGTTCCCCCACGACAGGAGCCACAACGCCTTGCAAACCAGTCAAGTGACGGCGGCTGAGTTAGCTGCCCTGGATGACCAACTCTCCAAACGCTTTATCGACCTCGATCCGGCCGGGTACTTCATCATCTATCTCGACCGCGAGGCAGGGTTGATCTGCGCCAAGCACTACAGCAACACGATCAACGAGAAAGGCCTGGCCTGTGATCCCGAAACTGGCGAGCCGCTCTGTGTGCGTGGTGGCGTCCAACGCACCCATACCACTCTCTTCACCGGTCGCACCGCCAAGGAGTTGGGGATGAAAATTACCGAAGCCGCCGATCCCTGTCCGGTGACCCGCTACGACCACGCCCTCTATCTCGGTCGCGAGTTTGTGCGCGCGGAGCTGGCGCTGCTCAGCGGGCAGGAGTATGTGCAGGATTGAGCGGCTGAGGGTTGATCTGCTCGGAGTGAGCCTTGATTAAGTTCCAAGTTTTGAGTCTTGAATTTTGAGTCAGCTCTGCCACTCAAAATTCAAAACTAAGAACTTAAAACTCATCCATTCCTAAGTGTGGGCAGGATCGCCTGAAAGTTGTTGTTCCCATTGCGAGAAGGGAAAATCGACGAGGCTGGCGTTGGTGTAGCGCGGATCGTGGGACACCTCTGGGCCGAGCCAGTCGGGATACTCAAATGTTTGCGTGGTGCTGGTTAGCTCGACCTCGGCGACGATTAGGCCTTGATTACGGCCCGCAAACTCGTCAATTTCCCAGACAATCGCGCCCTGCGGCAGACGGTAGCGGGTCTTTTCCAGCGGCGGGCGATCGCCCAGTTGCAGCAATTCTCGCGCGTCGGTCACCGGAATCTCGTATTCAAATTCCAAGCGGCTCAACCCGACCGCTTTGCTTTTGATCGTCAGGTAGGCGCGATCGCCCGCAATCCGCACGCGCACAGTCCGCTCCGGGTCACGGTTGAGATAGCCCTGGCAATAGTAAACGCCGACGGCTCCAGCCCGCCAGCCCTCGCCGCTCACTAAAAATTTGCGCTCAATCTCAACGGCCACACTGACCTCCTCGCTACCAATGGCAAGCTGGCAAACACGCGCGTCAACCGCCATCGAGCCGCGTGCCACAATAGATAGCGTACTGCGATCTGCCAACTATGGACGCCGATTCTGCGCCAACGCCTGCTATTCCCCTGATTCCCACCGCACCGCCGGGGTTCAAATCGGGCTTTGTCGCCATTGTCGGGCGGCCGAATGTCGGTAAATCGACGTTGATGAACTACCTGGTCGGACAGAAGATCGCGATCGTCTCGCCGGTGGCTCAGACGACGCGCAATCGGCTGCGGGGCATTCTCACCACCGAGGCGGCGCAGGTCATCTTCGTGGATACACCCGGTATCCACAAGCCTCACCATGAGCTGGGCCGGGTACTGGTGCAAAATGCGCGCTTGGCGATCAATGTGGTTGATTTAGTTCTGTTCGTGGTTGACAGCAGTGTGCCAGCGGGGGGGGGCGATCGCTTCATCGCCAATTTACTGGCAAAAACGCCAGTGCCGGTAATCCTAGGCTTGAATAAGGCAGATCGGCAGACGGGAGACGTGGCGGCACTGGATGCGAGTTATCAACAACTGGGTCAGGCGGGTCAGTGGGAACAGTGCAAGTTCTCAGCTTTGACGGGTGAGGGACTGGATGAATTATTGGCACAAGCGATCGCCCAACTCGAACCCGGTCCCTACTACTACCCGCCGGAGCTGGTTACCGACCAGCCAGAGCGTTTCATCATGGGTGAGCTGATCCGCGAGCAGATTTTGCTGCATACGCGCCAGGAGGTGCCGCATTCGGTGGCGATCGCCATCGAGCGAGTGGAGGAGCAGCCGGAGATCACCCGTGTTCAGGCGGCGATCGCCGTCGAGCGCGCTTCGCAAAAGGGCATCCTGATTGGCAAGCAGGGCGCAATGCTCAAGACCATCGGCAGCGCTGCCCGCCAGCAAATCCAGAAGTTGATCGCGGGCAAGGTTTACCTAGAACTCTTCGTCAAGGTCGAAACCCAGTGGCGGCAGTCGCGGCGGCAGCTTGCCGAGTTTGGTTATCGGGTCGAGGAATCATAAGTCACAGTCACGCCGCGCATTTCGCAGCACCGAGGCGCTGCTCGCAGGTTGCCTTTTCACTCGCGGTCAGGCTGTTGGGATCGACATCGCGCCGCAGCACGCGCCCGTTGTGACCGAGCAGGAAGCGGGGCAGGTCTTCGTACTTGATCTCGGCTAACGTCTGCATATCGTAGGTGGTGTAGCGGGTCAGCTCTGGTGTCTCGAAATCGATGTCGATCACGGTCATCGCTTTCCAGGGCGGCAACTGACTATCCACGAGCGGGCGCGGACCAGAGCCGATAATGCCCATGTGCAAGAGTTGCAGGTTGCCGCTCTTGCCGGGATAGTAGGCGTGGTGGTGACCACTGATGTAGGTGTGGACGTTGTAGCGTTCGAGTAGGGCGTGCAGTTTGTCGGCATTGTCCATCACATCGCCGGGTTGGTTGCGACCGACGGCAACCGCATAGAGCGGCAGGTGACCGAGCAAAATACGGATTTTGGCATTTTGGGCAGCGTCACTGGCGAGCGCTTTTTCCACCCAGGCGAGTTGCTCGTCGGGGATGTGGCTGGAGGAGCCGTCCCAGGCGAGGAAGAAGATGTCGCCGTACTTGAAGCTGTAGTAGAAGGGGAACTCGTAGCGATCCACAAATTCGATGCCGGGGTCGTGGGCAGGATTTTGCCAGTATTCAGCCGCGAGGTCGCGTTCTTTTTGGAAGAGGAATTTGTTGTTGACGCCGAGGGCACTGGAAGCGTCGTGGTTGCCGACGGTGAACCCGTAGGGCAACTGGGCTTGGCGGAGTGGCGTGCCGACGTGCTCATCGAAGGCGGCCCACATGGCTTTGATTTGGTCAAGACCGAGGCTGAGATCCTGTCCCGCCACCATGTCGCCACTACAGACCACCATGTCCGGTTGCCAGAAGGGCAGGAGGGCGATCGCCTTGTCCACTTCGGGGTCGTAGTCGGTGGAGCCGTAGGCGGCATTGAGGTCGCTGATGACCGCTAGGCGCACGTCGCCGCGCGGCGGATTGTACAGACCATCTGGGCCGACACTGGCCACGAGCTGTTGCGTCTCGGGCGGCAGCGGTGCGGGGGAGGCAGGCGTTTCCTCGTCGGGGGCGATCACTGTTGCAGGCGGCGCGGCAGGGTCAGTCGCGGCGGGGGAATCGGAGTCAAGTGCGGCTCTGGTGCAGGACAGACAGAAGGCAACCAGCAAACCGGCGACGAGCAGAGTGAGAAACCGCAGCCAACGCATAGGGATTCAGAGACGAGCAGGGAGTAAACAACTTGACGCTGATGCTAGCGCATTGCGACCCGTTTTTAGCGGCGAGATGGTCAGGATGATCCGGGTGACCCATTACGGCTGCCGCCCTAATTCCAACTAGCGATCAACCCGCTCGAGCTGCCAAAGGATCTGGTTGCCTTCGCGACGCACCCGCGAAATGACCCAGTTGCGCCACGACCAATGATCCCCTCGGCTAGTGACCGCGCTCGCATTCACATCCATGAGGTCGGCCAATTCAGAGCTGCTGATCAGGTAACCTTGGTTGGCAATTTCGTCGGCAATTCGGAGCGTGTCGATCAGATTTTGAAGCTGGCTAACCCGTTCGGCTCGCGACAGTTGATTGTCTTCGGTCGCGATCGCATTCGATTCGCTCATAGCGCTGCTAAGCAAGTAGTAATTGACCTGTAACGTATCAAATCTCAGTATATGTAAGTTAACGCTGCTCTGCGATTGAATCTGATAACTCTGCTACGGGAACGGGCGAGAGCATCTTGTGAATTGGCGAAATTCAACTCAGCCAGTCGAGATTGCGCGCGGCGATCGCCAGACCCGCCCAATAGTAAGGATTAGCATAGGGAGCCTCACCGGTGCTCTGGAGTACAGCCGCCTGCCAGCGCTCAGCCGCCGCTTGGAATTCTGGCGCGAGCTGACCGGGAGCCTCCGTCAATTCAGCCGCTCGCTCGCGATACCACTGCGCCAAGTCACTGGGCTGGGCGCGCCGCAGCCAGTGCTGTGTCTGTTGCAAGGCTTGCGGCGGTCGCGTGCCGGCCAAGAAGCGCCGATAGAACTCAACCGTGAGGATGAGGCGGGCTTCGGGATTCAGAGTCCACAGGGCACTGAGCACGTAGCTGACGCCGCGACTGAGCAGGAGCGTGGCCCAGTCGGGATGATCGGCAGCGGTGGGCTGACCCAGTGGTGTCGCGGGCAGCGTGAAGCTCGCCAAGTAGTAGTCAGCCCAGGGCAGATCGTCCCAGTCGCGACCGCTGAGGCGCTCATGCTCATTGAGCTGCAAGGCCGACTGCTGGGGGGTGGCGGGGTTATTGGCATAAGCGCCGACGTAGTGCAGCAGGTGGTGACCATCGGCAAACGCGGTTTTCACTTCGGCGGCGCTAGCCTGGGTGCCTGCCAGATGCGTGAACGTGCCGCAGTATTGACAGACGGCGGCGGCCTCAATGTCGGCACCGGCTGGGGCGGGTGGCGGCGTGTTTTCCGGGTCAGCCGTGGCGATGTGGCTGGCTCCCGCGAGGCTGAGGAGTGAGCGATCGCCCGCAACGGGCAACGTGCCCGTCGGACGCACCGCCCAGTCGGTCGGCGTTTGCTCTGGCAGCCAAGCTTGATTAGACAGTGCCAGGGGCAGCGCCCCAAGATAGGCGACAGTCAAATTTTCTGGGAAGAGGGCATGGAGGGGCAGGCCGCGCAACTCTTGGTGGGGCATGAGCAGCACTTTTTCCACGCCTCCCTGCACCAGTTCGCGGCTGAGGGCATCGAAGTTGAGGATCTCGCCCAGTTGTGCCAGCAAGTCCGACCAGCGCAACAAGTTCGCCGTCGTGGTCATGGTGGTCAGTTGCGCCTGCCACTGTGCGAGCCAAGCGGTGAGACGCTGACGGCGATCGCGCGCGTCCGCGATCTCATCAATGCTGTTCGCCTCAGCCGCTGGAGCCGGGGCGGCCGCGACCTCGTTTTCCCCGGTCAGTCCTAGCAACTCCAGCAAAATATCCAGCGAGGCATCACTATCCTGCCGCGCCGAATTGACCCGCGCCCGCAGCGATGGACTCAACACGACATTCAAAACCACATTGGGGGTGCGACCGAGGACGATCGGCTCTGATGCGCCGGGATGCACGAGCACCGTGGTCAATGCCGCTGGACTGAGATGCCAGGTGACGATCGCGGTTCCCGGCGGGCAGAGCTTCTGAATCGACTCCCAGGTCGGCAGGGTCTGCCGCCATTGGGGTTGGTTGAGCAGCCAGGAGAGCGTCACGGTTTTGCTCCGCACGGTATTCTCCAGTGCCGCGCCAAACTCGCCGAGCTGGACGGCAATATCGACGCCAAACTGGTAAAGGGGAGCCAAGGTCAAGGCGACTTGGCGCTGGCGTTCAGCGGGCAACTGGCTTTCAGTGAGTAACGCTTGCAACTGTTCTAAGCCCTGCTGCTGGAGGGACTGGGCGGCCTCAACTTCCTCGAGGCTGAGGTGAACCGCCAGTTGATCCTGAAGCACTTCGAGGTGGGCCAGTGGCTGGCTCTCCGGTTTCAGGGCGGCCAGCGCCTCCTGGTAATGGTTCAATGCCTGTCGCCAACTGGGGGCGGGATCAGCCTGGGTTTGGCCATAGCGATAGCGGCTGCGGCCGAGTTGCCAGAGGAGCCGACCGCGATTTTCCGCCGCGCGATCGCCCGATAAATGTTGTAATCCCTGCTCTAGGCAAGCAATCTCCCCCGCAAAGCCCCGCTGGTTCAGCAGCGGCTCGCTCAGAGCGATCGCACTCAGCGAAGTGATCAGCAGATCTGGCTGGGTGGACTGTTGCGCCGCCGCGCTGCGTCCCACCCAAAGTTGCCAATTATCAGTTTGCAGTTGCAGTGCCCGGTCGTAGCTGCCGATGGCGGCTTCTGGCTGGGCCAAGGTCGCCAGTGCTTGACCCCGCCCTGCCCAGGCGGCGACATTGTCGGGTTGCAGGCGAATCGCTTTGTCGTAGCTAGCGAGGGCGTCTGTCGCGTCGCCTTGTGCAGCCAACACGTCACCGCGTTGTTGCCAGGCGGCGGCCGAGCTGGGCTGTAGGGCGAGGGCCTGGTCGTAGGCGGCGATCGCCGTCTCGAATTGTCCTTGGGCGGCGAGCACTGTACCGCGACTGCAAAGGGCGGCGGCAAAATCCGGTTTCAGGCTCAGGGCTTGGTCATAATCAGCGATTGCCGCTGACCAGTCACCGGCCGCCGCCCGTGCCTGACCGCGCTGCCAGAGCAGGGCGGGATCGTTGGGGCGCAAGGAGAGGGCGCGTTCGTAACCGGCGATCGCCTCACTAGCTCGACCAGCCGCCAACAAGCAAGCACCACGCTGCGCCCAGGCTTCAAGATCATCGGGTCGCAGTTGCAGGGCACTGTCGTAACTGGCCGCCGCCGCCTCGTAGCGACCGGCTCGCTCCAGACTCGCGGCTTGACCCAGCCAGGCCTTATGAAAGTTGGGTTGCAGTTCGAGCGCCTTGCCGTAGCTCTCGAGGGCTTCACCCCGGGAACCAACCCGATCCAGGCTGTTGCCGCGACTGTACCAAGCTTTGTAAAAATCGGGCTTTAGCTCCAGCACTTGGTTGTAACTGGCGATCGCTTCTTCGTGGCGTTCCAGTTCGTCTAGGGCGAGGCCGCGATTGTACCAGGCTTTGAAAAAGTCGGGCTTCAGCTCCAGGGCACGGTCGTAGCTGGCGATCGCCTCCTCGTAGCGACCCAAATTTTTCAGCCCCAGGCCGCGATTGCCCCAGGCTTGGTGGTAGTCCGGCCGCTGCTCGATCGCTTGCTCCCAACTGGCGATCGCCCCTTCAAAGTCACCAGCCTCGTATTGCTGGACACCGCGATTGAAGGCCTGCTCAGCAACATCCGGGCTGGAACTCGCCGGGGCCGCATTGGTTTGCCGCTGTTCGATCTGGCGCACCAGTTCCTGGATAATCGCTTGCGGTTCTTGGGTGCTCAGTCCGAGGCGCTGCGCGACTTGCTGGACTAGATTGTCGTCCTGCTGCAAGCGCACCAGTAGCTCGTCGAGGGAAATGGTTTTGTCGCTGCTGCTAGTTGCCGTCGCTGCAACGGGTTCGGAGGCGGGTGTGGGCGGTTCTGGCGGAGCGGGCTTCGGAGCAGGCGGTGTCGCTGGGATTGGTGGCGGTGGCGGTGGGGTGGCTATGGCGGCAGGCAGTGGCGTCGGGGTGGCGGCTGGCGTCGGTTGGCCCAGCGCGGGTTCTGGCTCATTGGCTTCCCAGGTGTCACTGTCGCTGCGATCACTCTCCAACAGCATCCGGCCGATCCCGCGAGCTGTTTCGCCGAGGGGCTGCCAGGTGGGGAGTTCCTGAACCTGGTCGCCAAAGGCGATCAGACGTTGGGCGAGATCGGCGCTGGGGGAGTTCGTAGCTAGAACTTTTGCCCCGTAGCGTTGCAGCCAGGCCAGCCAAGTCTGGGGGCTGCTGCGGTCATCCAGCGCCACAAAGAAGCGCTGCACGCGCTCCGGCGACCAGCCATGGGCCACGCCTTCGAGGAGTTGTGAGAAGAGAAACTCGTAGTCGCGCTCCGTGAGTGGTTGCGCCGCCTCGAACCCTTCTGTTGCAGGGCGATCACTCTCAATCCCCTCTTCGTCCGGCTGGAAGTTGAGGTACTGTTGCGAAAAGTTCTTAAGCCGCTGGAGCCATTGAGACATTTTACTTCCTGGTTGCGATCGCCAGAGTCGCCACTGAGTAATTTCGCACTCAATTATAGGGCTAGTCTTTCGCCTGCTGGCAGCGAATTCCAGCGCTAGCGCCTGGGCCGGGTCAAATGCCGAGATCCAGTGTCCACTGCCGCAGCCGCCCGGTATCTCCCGGCGCACAGTCTACCAGCCAGAGATGCCAGCGCCCAGCACTGGTCTGACCGAGCCAGCGGCGCAGCACGGGCGTGGTGGTGAGGTTGTAGGTAGCGGTCAAGTGCGTCTGCGTGCCGAGGCTACGATTTTGCAGTAGGGCGGTTTCGCCATTCGGTGCTCGCAGGCGGATTTCGAGATCGCCGAGAAAGGTGTGCTCGACGATCACGGTCACCTGGAGGTCGCGCAGCGGCGCAGCCGTGGTTATTTCGATCGGGCTGGCGATGCCGCGTGGGTCGTTGTCGGGGATGGCGATCGCCACAGTCCGCTCTTCGCGCCGCCGCTGCGTCGGTTGCGGACTCGCCGTCTGCGCTTGTTGCTGTGCGGCCTTGACAGCTTGGTAAGCATTCACCTTGCCGTAGCCAAACCACTGCGAATGACCACTCTGGTTGTAGGTGCCGAGTTGCAAGCCGAGCTGGGGATCGCGATCGCGATCCACAATTTTGTCCGCCGTCTGCTGCAAGATCTGTCGCACTTCGGTCGCGGTCAAATCCGGATTCACCGACAGCACCAGCGCTGCCACCCCAGCAACCACGGGACAGGCGCTGGATGTACCACCAAAGTTGCGGGTGAAATTGCCCGATTCATAGCCCAGCGCACCCAACTGGTCGGTGGTAAAGATGCCCAGCCCCGGCAGCCACTGCTGGACAGCGGGGGCGGTGGGAATGAAGCCGGTCTGTTGAAACCACATTCCCGGCGGCGCATTATTGCTCGGCGCACAGACCGAGATTTGGTTGCCCCAATTGCTGTAAGCCGACTTTTTGCTTGTGCTCGTACAAGCAGCCACGGCGATGACATCGGGATGGAGTGCGAAACCGGCGAGCCAATCCGTCGGCCCATTGAGCAAGTTGCGCGGCCACTGTTGTTCGTAGATCGTGCCCTGGATGGGCCGATTGGCGTTGCCAGCGGCAAAGACGATGACACAACCCTTGCCATTGCGCCCCTGGGTCGCAGCGCGGTTGAGTGCCGCACTCTGCCGCAGCGAGAGCGGAAAATGCACGGCGGCAGCACCCCAGCTACAGGAGATGACGCTCGCGCCTTTCTGCACCGCCCAGTCGAAGATCTGCTCGACGGCTTGGTCATCTAGAAAGCCCGTGGTGCGGATCGGCATCAGCGCGCAGCCGGGGGCGACGCCGACGACGCCTTGACCATTTTCTTCGGCCACGGCCACGCCCGCACAGGCGGTACCGTGGCTTTCTTGATCACTGTCGGGGAGGGGGAGGAAATCGCGTCCTTTGAAGTCCTGCGGCGCGACCAGCTTGCCCTTGCCTTGGAAGTCCGGGTGGTTGATATCGATGGCGTCATCGGTGATGGCGACAACGATCGAGCGTTGGCCGCGCGTGATGTCCCAGGCGCGCTCGACATCGATGTGCGAGCCGGGGGCGAGTTCGGCGCTGCTGCGGTCGTGGTGCAGATACCACTGCTGCGGGTAAAACTCGTCTTGGGGTCGGTAGAGCGAGTCTTGGCGAATCACCACATTCGCCTCGGCAAGCTGAACGGCTGACGCGGCCAGCAGACGGTTGGCGAGCTTGAGCGGATTCTCGCGTGCCGCTGCCGTCAGCCGATAGACGTAGGCATCGGCTAACCCGGCGATCGCCCCTGTTTCCTCGAGATGCAGCGCCTCGGTCAATTCCGCTCGCACCCTGGCAGGGGTGTCGCGCGCGAATTGCACCGTGATCTCATCGGTCAGGTAAACCAGTGTCTCTGGGTTGGCGCGCACCTGATAGACGTGGCTGGCAAAGGCAATGCTGGTCTGCTGGCGGGCCGTCGCCATGGCCACATCCAACTGCTCCGGCGCAATGCTGATTTCCCACAAATTCACTTGGGGCAAGTGCTGATACTGCTGGTGCGGGATAGCCGCTGGGAAAGCAGCGTCGGGCGGTTCGAGGCGCAGCGTGAAGCGATCGCCCACCTTAACCAAGACCAATTCTTCGCCGCCGCGTTGCAGCAACAGACCCATGCGTTCTTCCGGTATGCCCGCTGCGCTCATGTCCGGCGATCCCCTCTCCCACTGGCCAGTAACTTTAATCCTGCACCAATTGTTCCACGAGTCGGCTCGCGCCCAGGTGTTAAAATGCCGTAATGATTTCGTAACATGGCTAACGAATTCTGTTGTTGTGCTGCGGTTAACCGCTTGGTTCGCTCATGCTATACGTTGCCTCACTTCGTCGCTACAGTATCCTCATGGTTCTGGCTGGCTTGCTCGTCAGTGTGCTCGCCCCAGCATCGCCTGCCCAAGTGCCGGTTGAGGAGTTTGAGGGCGACCCAATTGAACTGCCCACCTACGAAGAGCCGTCGATTTCGCGACCCCTGACCCGCGACTCGAGCATCCTCAGTCTGCTGGGGGGTCAGCGCCTGCTCACCGAAGCCGATGGCGCGATCGCTGTGCAAGATTATGCCAATGCTGAACAGAAGCTCCAGGAGGCGCGCCGCGTCTTCAATCAGCTCTCCAATTTTTACCAGCAACTGTCGAGCACCTTTTCTGGGATTGACAACCGCATCTCGGACGACCAACGCCGCACGGCGCTGGAGACGGCTCAGTTGCGCGACCAGGCGACCTATGACCTCGCCCTGGTTCACATTGCCCAGAGTCAGCCCGATCTCGCTGTGCCGCTGCTGATCCAGATCGTCCGCTCTCAGAACCCGACGACGAACCTGGGGCGCGAGTCCTACCAGCGTCTGTTCGAGATCGGCTTCGTGGAAGCGCCGCTGCAAGCAATCAGCGACGTTGATCCGGCCAATGGTTTTGGGGGGAGCAGCGATATGCTCCTCAGTCAGGCGGGAGGTGATCGCCTGCTGGCGCGCGCTGGCGACGCGATCAGCGCTCAGGACTACACACGCGCCCTCGAACAACTCCAAGAAGCCCGTCAAGTCTTCAACCAACTCTCTAATTTCTATCAGGAACTCGCAGGCAGCTTTTCGGGTATCGATGGCAACCTGTCGGAGACGCTGCGACGCAGTGCGCTGCGGACGGCCGAGTCACGAGACGAAGCTACCTACCAACTGGCGCTCGTTCACCGTGCCCAAGATCAGTCGGAGCTAGCCGTGCCGCTGCTGATTCAGATCGTCCGCTCCCAAAACCCGACCTCGCCGCTCGGCCGCAAGGCCTATCAGCAGCTCTTTGAGCTGGGTTTTGTCCAGACGCCCTACCCCCGCTACCAAACGAATTGAACTTCACCGCGCGGCTAACAAGCTTATCGGTACAATTGGGGGATGCAATTATTGTTGCGATCGCACATTGAGAGCACTCATGGTTGATTTGAATTGGGTCGAGGCGGCGATTCGGGCAAAGCTTCCGGACGCTGATGTCAAAGTCGAAGACTTGACAGGCGGTGGTGACCACCTACAAGCGACGGTCGTATCGGCGACCTTTGAGGGCAAGCCGAAGGTGAAGCAGCACCAACTCGTCTATAGCGCCCTACGCGAAGCGATGGACTCGGAAGCGATCCATGCCCTCGCTCTGAAAACCTACACCCCCCAAACTTGGCAACAGGCCGGTCAATAGCCCGAAACGGTCGCGTTGCCCAATTCTTCTTGTCGTGTCGTTTATTTTTGAGGACTCAAAATCGTGACTCCAGAACTAAAAGAGCGCCTTGACAGCATCGTCAAGCAAGACAAAATCGTCGTCTTCATGAAGGGCAGCAAGCTCATGCCCCAATGCGGCTTCTCCAACAACGTCGTGCAGATCCTCAACACGCTCGGCGTGCCGTTCTCGACGGTCGATGTTCTGGAGGACATGGATGTCCGCCAGGGGATCAAGGAGTACTCGGAGTGGCCGACGATTCCCCAAGTTTATTTGGATGGCGAATTTCTCGGCGGTTCCGACATTTTGATTGAAATGTATCAAAACGGTGAACTTCAAGAAAAGGTTGAGGTTGCGCTGGCCTCCTAACCCCAGCGGTAGCCTGAAAACTCAGAATCGCAACTGAAGCGCTGTCGGCAAGGCGGCGCTTTTATATGGCGAAATGAGGCTTTGAGATTGCGGATTCCCAGTCGATTTCCATAGAGGATGCTCAGTTTTAGCCCGCGATCGCGACGCTACCCGGCCCACATCATGACCCGAACCGACCAATTCAGGCAACCAATCCAGCAACGCTCAGGGCGTTCGGTGATCCCTGCCCGCAAATACGAGGGGTGATCGCCCTAAAATAGGGTCAACCCATTCTCCACCAAGGCGATGGTTCCAACTTCCCAGACGATCCTTTACCCCGACAGCGATGGCAAACCGATGGCGGATAATACCCGGCAATTCCGCTGGATTGTCACGCTCAAGGAGAATCTTGAGATTCTCTTTGTGGATCGCGCCGATGTCTTTGTCGCCGGTGACCTGCTCTGGTATCCCGTGGAAGGCGACAACCAAACCAGCCATGCTCCGGATGCGATGGTGATCTTTGGGCGGCCGAAGGGCGATCGCGGTTCCTATCGCCAGTGGCAAGAAGACGGCATCGCGCCGCAAGTGGTATTTGAAGTGCTTTCTCCCAGCAACAGCCGCCCCGAAATGGCTGACAAGCGGGACTGGTACTTTCGCTACGGCATCGAGGAGTACTACCAGTATGACCCCGACCGCAACCAGTTGACCGGCGCGCGCCGGGTTGACGGCAGGGTGGTTGAGATTGCCAATATGCTCGGTTGGGTGAGTCCGCGTCTGGGGATTCGCTTCGAGCTGACCGCTGAGACGCTGGTGGTTTACGCGCCGAATGGCGATCGCTTTCTCACCCCGGTTGAACTCGCCGCTGAACGGAACCAAGCGCGCGATCGCGCTGAGCAGGAACGTGCCCGTGCTGAGCAGGAACGCGCCCGCGCCGACCGCGCTGAAGCTGAACGGGCGATGCTTCTCGATCGCCTCCGTGCCCTGGGGATTGACCCGGAACAGCTCCAGTGACGACTCGCTCGACCCATCATCGGCAACCGGTAGTGCTGCTAGCTGGCGGGAGAGCTTTCCAGAGATGCGCCGCGATCACCGCAATATTGCTACAATTTGTGGAATTTTGCCGTAAAAAGCGTTGCCACTCGCCAAGGATGTCGAGATTTTGCCGAAAATCTGTCAGCGAAAAAAATGAAGGGCATAAGGGTAAAGATTCAGTAGGTTAACCTAGCTAAAGAGGTGGGCAGTGGGTTCGTTGCGAGTCAGCCCAGAGACCAATCGGGTGAAGCCTGAAGGTCGGCGAACTGCTGACCTTCAGTGACTCTCAGGCGGTAACCACCAACGGTCTTTTCTCATCAAGCCAAATGGCTCAGGCAACGAGAGGGATTTGGGATGGTTGTGAGTGTTAGTGATATGCGGCTGCTCGATGGGCTTGCCGATGCCTTCTTTACCCTTGATCCAGCTTGGTGTTTTGTTGCGCTCAATCAAGCCGCCGAAGAGTTCTGGGGGCAGTCCCGCCAACAACTCCTCGGACGTTGTATCTGGGACAGTTTTCCGCACCTCCGCGACTCCTACTTCGAGCAAAGTCTCCGCCAAGGCGGCCAGCAGCGGGTTCCAAGCTGTTTCGAGATCTATCTGAGTCCAGTCCGCAACTGGTACGAGGTACAACTGATGCCTGGCAACGATGTCCTGGCTATCTGTCTGCGCGATATTTCAACCCGGCGGCAGCTCGAGATCGCCCTGCGCGATCGCGCGCAACTGGCACAGCTTGAGGCGCAAATCAGCCGTACGCTGGCGCAGAAATCGGCAGCAACCGAGGGATTACACCAGTCCAGTCAACTGCTCTGTCGAGGGCTAGGGGCGATCGCCACCGCCATCTGGCTCTACGACGCCCAGAATGATCAGCTTGAATTGCAAACCTCGACCCTGACGCCGGCACTCGCGACCGCGGCGGCGATCGCCAATCTTGTTCCGCGTCTCGATCTGTTGACCGTGCCTGTTCTCCGTCCCGACGAACCGCTGCTCGCTCAGGCGGTGCAGCAGCATCAGGCCAACTGCCAGCCGCTGGCGATCGCCAACAATTCCCCCCTGACTGCCGCCCTGACTGCTGCCACCCAGTTTTGCCAAGCTCTCGAATTGCCGCAGCTTGAGGTGGCAGGCGTCTGGTTCGCGACTTATCCGCTCTTGCTTGAAGAGCGCCTGTTGGGCATTCTCGGTGTCTGGCTGGCAACGCCACTAGCAACGCCGGTCGATGAACTCCTAGCCACGGTGGCCTATACGCTAGCGATCGCCATCGACCGGGCCTGGGCACGCGCCGCCCTGCTCTCCCGCCGCGAAGCCCTCCTATTTCGGCTCGCCAACCAGATCCGCAACTCCCTCGATCTCAACACCATCTTGGGTACAGCCGTGCGGGAAATTCGTACCCTGCTGCAAGTGGACTGGTGTGGCTACCTCTGGTGCTGGTTCCAGAACGATCAACACTGCCTCACCGTCAGCCATCAGGCAGGCGACATGGCGCTCACAGCGCTTGATTTGGGTCAGTATTCATCGACCCAATTGAGACCCCTGATCGAGTCGATCGTCAATCAGCAGTTGCTGCGGTGCGATGACTTGGCAGTGGCGCGACAGGCGAGCGATCACCAGCCATTGTCCGCTTGGTCGGCATTACTCCAGGAGCTAGACATCCAAGCACTGCTCGTCCTGCCCCTCAAAACCCGCTCTGAACAGCTCGGTGCCATCTTCTGCGCCCATCGCGGTCACGCTTACCGCTGGCACGAACGCGATCTGGAGCTGTTGCAGGCGGTCGTCGATCAACTAGCGCTCGCCATCGACCAGGCAGAACTCTTTGCCAAGACAAATGCCACCGCTCTCGCGGCCCAGACGCAGACCCAGCAACTGCAACGGGCACTCGAAGAGCTGAAACAAACGCAATCGCAACTCATCCAGACCGAAAAAATGTCTAGCCTCGGGCAGATGATCGCTGGCATTGCCCACGAAATCAACAACCCGGTCAACTTCATTTCCGGTAACCTCAGCTACACGGGCGAATACATCGAGGGAGTCTTGCAACTGCTCCGTCTCTATCAAAAGGGCAACCCCAAGCCGTCACCCGAAATCGCCGCTTTAACCGCAGAAATTGATCTGGATTTCATTCTCGAAGATCTCCCCAAAACGCTCGCGTCGATGCAGATCGGGGCCGAGCGCATTCGCCAGATCGTCATCTCGTTGCGAAATTTCTCGCGCCTGGATCAGGCGGGTATGAAGCCGGTGGACATTCATGAAGGTCTCGATAGCACCCTGTTGATCCTGCACAATCGCCTCAAAGCCAAGGCCGGTCAAGCGGAAGTGCAGGTTTACAAAAACTATGGCGATCTGCCGCTGGTGGAGTGCTATGCTGGACAGCTCAACCAGGTATTTATGAACATCATCGGCAATGCGGCGGACGCGCTCGAAAACACACCCGAGCCGCATGCCATTAACATCACTACCGCGTTCATCCCGACTGTGGCAACGCCTGCTGACACCCTGCCGAGCGGCACGGCGCAAATTCGCATTCGGGACAATGGTTCTGGCATGGATAGCACAACGCTCTCTCACATCTTCGATCCCTTCTTTACGACTAAGCCGGTTGGTAAGGGAACGGGCTTGGGTCTGTCGATTAGTTACCAGATTGTGGTCGAAAAACATCACGGCTGCCTGGAGTGCCATTCCCAGCCCGGCGAGGGGACGGAATTTATCATCTCCATCCCGACTGTGCTGCAATCCGCCTAAGCCCGCCTCACTCAGCGACGATGCCCTCTCCTTTTTCTCCTCGCTTTGATCGCGTGACCGCGATCGCCACCCTGATTGCCCAGCGCACCGGCTTGTATATCCGTGAGCAGGATCGTGCCCAGCTCGGACGGCACCTGCAAAGCCGCTGCCGCACCCTACGCCTCGCCTCGCTTGCCGCCTATGAGCAACTGCTGGCGGCGGCTACTCCTGCCAGCGATCGCGAGTGGTCGGGGTTGAGCAAGCATTTGAGTAATACCGAGAGCTATTTTTTTCGCGATCGCGGTCAGTTTCAGCTTCTCGAAAAGCACCTGCTGCCAGACTTAATTACTCGCCAGCGTCCGCAGCGGCAGTTGCGGCTCTGGAGTGCGGGCTGCGCCACGGGCGAAGAACCCTACTCGTTGGCGATCTTGCTCCAGCGTCTCTGGCCGGAGCTGACGCAATGGGACTGCCAGATCATCGGCACTGACATCAATCTCGCTGCTCTCGCCCAAGCGCGGCGTGCTCAGTACGGCAACTGGTCGTTTCGCACCCTGTCCGCTGACTACCAGGCGCAATATTTTCAAGCCACTGGCGGCAACCAGTACCAGCTTGCTGACGTCGTTCGCCGCTGGGTGAGTTTTTATCCCTTCAATCTCGTGCAGCCGTTGGCGAGCCAGCCGCAATTGCAGCCGCAATCGTTTGATGTCATCCTCTGCCGCAATGTGTTCATCTACTTTTGCCCCGAGGCGATCGCCCGTGCCCTCGAGAACTTCGCCCAGGCGCTCCGTCCCGGCGGCTACCTGCTGACCGGCCACGCCGAGTTGTACGGTCAGGAGTTGACCGGCTTCGTGAGTCGTGCCTTGCCCGAGTCGATGGTCTACCAACGCCGCTCGCCGCGCTCGCCGACCCCAGCTCAGACAGCACCGCCCTTGCCGCCGCTGTCTCCGCCTGCCGGCCCGCTGCGATCACCGACGCCGATGCCAACCGACGCGGTGCCGGATCTCAAGCGTGAGTTGGCGATCGCCCGTACCGCCTTCGCCAGCAAAGACTACCAGCAAGCGGCCGAACGGGCGGCCGCGATCCTGGCAAAACATCCCCAAACTTTCGCTGCCTGCGAGCTGCTGGCGCAAATTCATGCCAATGCCGGTGACTACGACCAGGCGACTCACTTTTGCCAGCAAGCCCTAGACATCCAACCGTTTGCACTCGCTCCCTACTATCTGCTCGCCCAGATCGCCGAAGAACGCCACCAACCGGCGATCGCCAAGACGGTCTGGAAAAAAATCGTCTACCTCGCCCCGGAGTCGGCCTGGGCCCACTACGAACTCGGCTGGCTCTATGAACGCGAGGGCGATCGCCAGCGCGCCAGCAAGCTTTACCACACGGCTCAACAATTGCTCGCCGCGCGATCGCCAACCGAGGCGCTAGAATCGGGGATGGATTTGACTGTCGCTGAACTCCAACAAACCCTAGCCCAAAAGCTGACCGGCTGTTGAAGGCACGTCTATGAACTCTGTCGCTCCTCCGCCACTGACCGCTGCTACTGACACCTACCTAACGGTCAATCTGGGGGCGTCGCTTTATGGCATCGACAGTTTGGCGGTTGAGGAAGTCTTGCTGCTGCCGGAGCTGACGCCCCTGGCGATGGCACCGCTGGATTGGGTCGGCGTCGTCAATCTGCGCGGGACGCTATTGCCCGTGATTGATTTACATCTCAGTTGGGGATATCAGCCGCTGCCCTACTGCCTGACGGACAATATCGTCGTCCTCAACTGGCAACAACAGCGGTTGGGTCTGCTTGTCAATCAGGTGCGCGATGTCCGGGTGATCGCCCCGTCCACGATTGAACAACCCCTGCAAGCGACGGCTGGCGATCGCCCCGCTGATGGCTTCAGCCAAGGGGTTGCCCGCAGCGACGACGAGATTATCATACTTCTATCGGCCGCGGCCCTCGCGAAACTGGCGGCGGGCCTGGAGCGTGCCCTCGTCGCTACCCCCGACCTCGCCACCAGTCCAGCGGCAGATCTTGCGGAGCCACGCCGCTTTTGGCCGTCGGCCACGCCCGCCGAACGTGAGGTTCTACAACGTCGAGCCACTAGCCTGCGCGCGGTTCACACCGATCAGGATAGCCAGGGATTTTTACCGCTGGCGGTGCTGCGTTGGGGTGATGAGGTGTTTGCGATCGATCTGCGGCTGGTGCGCGAGTTTGCGGAGCTGCGCGCGATCGCCCCGGTTCCCTGCTGCCCGCCCCACATCGTCGGCAATACCAACTTGCGCGGCGAGATCGTCACCCTGATCGACATCAGCGCTTGGTTACAGTTGCCACTCCGCCCGCGCCCATCCACCCTCAAGGTGGGAATTGTGCAAGTCGATGATCTCATCGTCGGTATCTTAGTCGATGAGGTATTGGATGTCTTGCGGCTCGACCCAGCGCAGATTAGCAGTCCCCCGACCGCGCTCAATGTTGGCAGCGAAGATTATCTTCAGGGTGCGGCTCCCTATGGCGATCGCTGATGAGCCTACTCGATCTCGCCCAACTGCTGCGCCAGGACAGCCTCGTCGTCGATGATTCTTTCTAAACTCAAGTTCAAGTGCGGTTGCCCCCAAACCGCTCATCCTTTTTGCCCGCCAACCCCAGGACTTTCCCGCCATGCTAGCCCCCGAAGACATCCAGACTGCTCATTCCGAAGCTTACATCGCGTCGTCGTCCAACCGCGCCGGTCGCCAGCAAACCTGGCGCTTGCGTAATTGGATCATTCTCGGCTACTCGATTCCAGTCACGCTGGCTTTCCTCTCGGCTGCCTTTGTCTACCGCCAGGTGCGATTGGTGCGTGAGGATGTTGACACGATTGTGGAGCAAAACCAGGCCACGGTGGCGATGAGCATCTTTGCGTTCAATGTGCAGACCATGTCGCGGGCGACGCGTGGCTATCTGCTCGCTCCTAGTCCGGTATCTGAAAACTCCTATCAGACCGCTCGGGAAACGATCGAGCAGGTGGAAAGCGATCTAGTGGCGCTCCTGAAAGATCCCGCTCAGCAACAAACCTTTACGGAAATTCTGGGCGAGGTGGACGAGCTGGACGAGGCCGATTCGCGCCTGATCGCTCAGGCACGACGGGGCGATCGCGAGGGAGCGATTGCCGCTTGGGGAACAGAACAGGGGCGGGATCATATTGAACATCTTGCGGATCTCATCACGCAGTTTTTCGAGCGTGAGCAAGTGATCGTAGACCTTGGTAGCACTGAAACGGCGGCAGCCATGACCAGTCTCAGCCGCACAGTCTGGGGATCAGCGCTGATCTCGCTGTGCTTTGCGATCACCGTCGGGGCGTGGATCGTGATCACGGTGACCCGGCGCATGAATGCAACGGCTAGCACGCTCGCGACCTCCACCAACCAGATTGCCGCCACCATCGAGCAACAGGAGCGCACGGCTAGCCAACAAGCCGCCTCGGTGAATGAAACCACAACGACGATGGACGAGCTGGGGGCCTCGTCGCGGCAGTCCTCGGAGCAGGCCGATGCGGCCGCCCGCGCCGCCCAGCAGGCCCTCGACCTCGCCGATGGCGGCACACGCGCTGTAGACAAAACCCTGACGAGCATGAACGACTTGCGCGACAAGGTTAGCGCGATCGCCACGCAAATCGTCGCGCTCAGCGAGCAGACCAATCAAATCGGCAGCATCTCACAACTGGTGTCTGACCTGGCGAATCAAACCAATATGCTGGCGCTCAATGCGGCTGTGGAAGCGGTGCGCGCTGGTGAACATGGCAAAGGCTTCTCGGTCGTTGCCGCCGAGATTCGCAAGCTGGCCGATCAAAGCAAGCAGTCGGCTCAGAAAATCAGTAACCTGGTCGGCGACATCCAGCGGGCGATTGAGTCCACCGTGGCGGTCACCGATGAGGGGACACAGACCGTCGAGAGTGGCGCGGCGATCGCCCAACAAACGGCCGAAGCCTTTGTGGGCGTCGCGGATGCGATCAACAACGTCGTGCTCAACAATCAACAAATCTCCCTCAACATTCGCCAGCAAACCACCGCCATTGAGCAAGTGGTTCAGGCGATGAATGCGATCAACCAGGGGGCAAAAGAAACGGCCTCGGGTATCAGCCAAACAAAATTGGGGACCCAGGCCTTGCAGTCAACGACGGCGAGCCTCACAGAAATGGTGTGACGGGCGGCGGCGGCGCTGCCAGAGACGCGATGGCAACCGGGTTGCCGCTGAATTGATGATTGTTGACGGCTGATTGACAACAGGCCATGTTCGCCATGTTCATTGAAGACGCTGAGCTACGCAGTCTGTTCAAAACCGCGAGCACCGAGCATTTACAAAATCTGGAGGCTGGGTTGCTGCGGCTGGAGCAGCAGCCGGATGCTCTGGCGCTACTGCCCGATTTGCTCCGGGAAGCCCACAGCCTGAAAGGGGATGCGCGGATGCTCGGCGTCAAGGGCATCGAAACCCTGTCGCATCAGGTGGAGCATTTTTTGGAGGCGATCGCCCGCCAAGAGCTGACTCTGACCCCGGAACTGAGCGATCGCCTCTACCAAAGCTTCGATGCCATGCGCCAACTGGTACAAGAAGCCACGACCGGCGAGCCAAGCAGCATTGATACCTTCCGGGCGCTGGCGAATTTGATGGGAGCGAGCGCCCCCCCCGCATCTTCTCCAATCGAGGCGGCTGAGGCGAACCCGCCGCATCCCATTACGGCCGCTGAGCTAACCCTAGAACCAGAGACCACCGCCAAGACCGCCGCTCCTGAAACCGCTCCGCCAGCCGTCACGACAGCGATGGCTGTACCAACGAACGCGGTCGCGACGGGCGATCGCGGCGAGATCGTGTCGGCAACAGCGGGCACAGTCGCACCGGCGCGCACCCCACCCAGCGGCGAACCCTATCGCATCGAGACGATCCGCGTTGCCACATCCCACCTCGATGACCTGATGACCCAAGCGGGTGAGCTGACGGTGACGAAAATTCGCATGGCTCACGTCGCGACGGAGATCGAGCACCTAGCCGCTCTCTGGGAGGAATGGCAAGCGGGGAGCGATCGCGCCGCCCTCACCGAGCGTCTCACCACGGCTATACAGCAATTGCGAACCGCGACGGCGGATAATTCGGCACGGCTCGAAGCGATCGCCGGAAATTTAGAGGATCGCATCCGCACCCTGCGCCTCCTGCCCCTGGCGAATGTTTTCCAGCTTTTTCCCCGCTTGGTTCGCGATCTGGCACGCTCGGAGGCGAAATTGGTCGAGCTGGTCATCGAAGGCGGCGACACCAATGCCGACAAGCGCATCCTCGAAGCAATCAAAGACCCGCTGATGCACCTGATCCGCAATGCCATTGACCACGGCATCGAGTCTCCAGGCGATCGCGAGCGCCAAGGCAAACCGCGCCAGGGCACTGTGAAAGTCGTCGGCTCCCAAACGGCCAGCACAATCATCATCGCCGTCAGCGACGACGGGCGCGGCTTGGATCTGGAAAAAATCAAGCAGACCGCCCAAGCTCGCAATCTCTATCGCGCCGAAGAGCTAGCGGCGATGAGCGCCAGCCAGATCTATAACCTCATCTTTCTTCCCGGTTTCTCGACCCAAACCACCGTAACCACCGTGTCGGGACGCGGCGTGGGCTTGGATGTAGTGCAGAACAATATCGACCGCCTCAAGGGGTCGATCCAGGTAGAATCGACCCTGGGTCAGGGAACCACCTTTCGCATTCAACTCAGCACCACCCTGGCGACCGCCAATGTATTGTTGGTTGAGGTGCGCGGCCAGACCTTCGCGCTGCCAGTGGAATTTGTGCAGACGAGTTTGCTGGTGGCGCGGTCGGAAATTTTTACCCTCGAAGGGTGTCAGACGATCGCGATCGCCAGACAAGCCGTTTCCATCGCCGTGCTCGCGGAACTGTTAGAGCTGCCCGCCGCTGAGACCAGCGAACTGCCCCCAACCAACCGCCGCCCTTGCATCCTCTTGCGCGTGGGGGGGGCGAGCTTTGGTCTGCTCGTGGACGCCCTGATCGACACGCAAGATGTCATGCTCAAGCCACAGAGCCAACTGCTCAAGCGGGTACGCAATATCGCGGGGGCGACGATTCTGGGCACCGGTGAGGTTTGCACGATTCTGAATCCGGTTGATCTGCTCCGGTCATTGCAGCGCCAGGGACAAGCCGGGGCACAGTCACCAGCATTAACGACTACAGAATTGGAAATTGCTACATCGACACCCACAAGCCCGCAAGCCATCCTACTTGTCGAAGACTCCATCGCCATTCGGACGAAGGAAAAACGCATTCTCGAAGCCGCCGGTTACGAGGTTGTCGCCGCTGTGGATGGCCGCGATGGTCTGAAAAAACTGCCAACGCGCCCTTTTGCCGCCGTGATCTCCGATGTCCAGATGCCCAACCTCGACGGCCTCGAACTCACCCGCCGCATCCGCCAGCAGCCGCAATACAACGAGCTGCCGATCATCTTGGTGACGTCACTCGCCGCTGATGCCGACAAGCGGCGCGGCGTCGAAGCAGGGGCCAATGCTTACATCACCAAGGACAGCTTCAACCGCGAAATTTTGCTCACAACGCTGCAACGCTTGCTCTAGTGGTCTGTCAAGCTCCTGTTGGGTTTTAATGTCCCCCGCATCAAGCCTGACTGAGCAGTGGAGCGGGATTGAACTTTAGCTCCGGGATCTTACGGTCAATAGCAAAGTCCCCAAAATTTGGGGAGGGATCTTCACAACTTTTTCACAACTAAGCCCTATCTTAATTGCATGTCTTAACAGTGACTTCGGGATTTGAGGGTCAAGATCTTGGTGATTACCCCCTCCTCGCTTGCCGACATCGTGCCTACAGTTGCTAGCAACGCTCTGACTCTCGTTGTTTTCTCGGTCGGTATTCGCAAAACATTGACGATGTAGTATCATGCTGCCCCCCTCTACCGCTCACTGCATCTACGATCACAGTCCCAGCCAGACCAGCCCCTTAGCGAAGCGGCGAATCTTGCTGATCGATCCAGAGCGCGACGCTCGCGAAGTGATGCAAACCTGTCTGGAGTTGACCACTGACTGGCAAGTGATGGCCGTGGATAACTACCGCGACGGCCTTGAAATTGCTGAAAATCAGCTTGTTCAAGCAATTTTGGTTAGCATTGAGCGGCTGAACTGGGAAGCACAGCTCGTCCTGGCAGCGTTGCAGAACCGTGCGGCTCGTTGTGGTGTTCCAACCCTGGCGATCGCCGAGCGCGTACACTACTCCGAATCGCAAGCCGCTCGTGCCATTGGTCTGGCTGGCTGTATCTCGCCACTCAGCGATGGGGTAAGCTTAGGTGAGCAAATCGCGCATTGCCTTGGTTGGTTGGATTGAGGTTATCCTAGTGAGCAGCCAGTCCCGCCTCTGCCAAACTCCAAGAAGAGCGCGGACTTCAGGCAAAACGGCATTACATGGCAGCCAAGCGCATTCTAGTCATCGATGATGAAGCAGATATTCGTGAAGTCGCCCAACTAAGCCTCGAGATCGGTCGCGGCTGGGAAGTGCTCGCCGCCGCCTCCGGGCAAGAAGGCATTGAGCTTGCCGCCACTTGTCAGCCCGATGCGATCCTGCTGGACGTAATGATGCCGGATATGGATGGACCGACCACCTGGCAGCGGCTGCAACAAAATCCAGCAACCCAGACAATCCCAGTCATTTTGCTCACGGCAAAAGTTCAGGCGACCGAGCAGCGCGGCTATGCGAAGCTCGGCGTCGCTGCTGTCTTAGCGAAGCCCTTTGACCCCGTGAAGCTCGCTGACCTGATTGCCGAGGTGCTGCGTTGGGATAGTTAGCGTGGGGTCAATCTTCCTTGGGCAGGCGGGCAGACGACTGAGCTAGGTCAGTGCCAGTAACACAGGTTCGGTCTAGAGCGGCTCCCGCCCAATTGACCCCGGTTAATTCCGCACAGAGCAAATTAGCGCCGGTCAAATCAGCCCCGGCTAAATTCGCGCCGCGCAGATCCGCCTCTTCAAGATTTGCCTCGCTCAGATTCGCCCCCTGCAAATCCGCCTGCGCCAAAATTGCGCCTCGGAGATTGGTGCTGCTGAGATTACTACCGCGCAAATCTGCGCCGCGTAAATCTGCACCCTGTAGATTTGCTCCAGTTAAGTTCGCTCCCCCCAGTAAAGCCGCAGCCAGCGTTGCTTGGGTCAGCTTCGCACCCATCAAGTTAGCCCCCCGCAAATTGCTGCCGCGCAAGTCGCTGCGGCTAAGGTCGGCTCGCAAAAAATTTGTGCCCAGAAAACTGGCGCGCAGGTCAGCCGCTACCAAAGTCGCCCCCAAGCAGTTCGCCCCGTCTAAACAGGCCCCGCGTAGATTCGCGGCTTGCAGTTGGCTGCCCGTCAGCGTTGCACCGGCTAGGTTGGCTTTTTCGAGCTGAGCCTGCACCAAGTTCTCATCTTCAAGATCGACTCCGGGCAACTGCTTGTGCGTCCCAGACCGGATTGCCGCAATATCCATCAAAATCCTCGCCGCTCTCCATCCATAGTTCTCATCGGCAACTGAAGTTCACCCACAATCCGCTACGCCCCGATCCTACTATGGCAGCGGCATTTGGCAACGCCGTCACTAGCCGCGTGCCGCCGCAAAAACCGCTTCTGGCTCATCAAGCAGCCAAATCCCCGCCGCAATTTTGGGCTGGTCGGTAGGCAGACTCATGCCTTGCTGCAAGCCCATGACCAAGAGCGCCAGCGCCTCGACCAACTTGGGGTCGAAGGCCGAACCGGCTTTGGCTTGGCAGACGGCTAGAGCAGTGGCGAAGGGCGCGTCATTACCGGCTTGTTTGTGTTCGGCGATCGCCTGTTGAAAATAGGCCAGCAAAGCGAGAATCCGCGACTCCAGCGGAATCGCATCATAGCTCAAGCCCTCGGGCTGCCCGCTGCCATCCCAACACTCACTCTGGTGGGTGATGATATTGGTGATCGCCTGTAGGCGAGGCATCGCCCGCATCACAGAAGTCTTGGGCAAAAGGCCTTGCTGAGCCAGGATCTGCCGCTGCGCCTGTGCTTTGAGATCGCTAGTTATCGTCGTCCCTTGCAACGGTGCCAAGCGATGCAACAAACCCGCCAATCGCAACCGTTTTAATTGCCAAGCTGGCAAATCCAGTAGTTGCCCCATCACTTCTGCGAGTGCAGCCACCTCCGCCGCCGCCAAGGGATTACGGGCATCAGCCTGGTCGATCAACTGCGCCATGCGGAGAAACGCCTGGAGTTCATTAGAAGCCAGATTATCGTCAAGGGCTTGCGCAGCCGTCAACGCTTCTGTCGTCTGGTGGGTCGCCTGGAGGTAGCTGACCACCTTCATCACCACTGTATTCAGGTCATCGCGCTGGCAGTGATCTGACTCCGTTTGCATCATCGCGACTCGCGTCGTCAACTGCTGTTGCAATTTGGGATCGTACTGGCCGATATGGGCGATCGCCAGCTCAATAGCCACCTTGACGAGCATCGGCTCAAATGTCCAAAAGCCATAGAACTTCCGCTCAAGATCATTGTCTGGCTCACCCGCCGGCCCATAGTCAGCCGGCATCAGCTCCTGGCACAACACCATCGCCGCGTAGGTCGGCGAAAGAATGATTAAATGCCACTCTCGAGCCAGTGGATCATCCGGCGCAATGCTGACCAAAGACACATTGGCTCGGTGCGCGGTCTGCGGCAAGTCGGCAAAGCCAGAATCACGGGTCGCCATCACGGCAACCTGAGCCGCGCAATCAGCGATCGCCGCGTAGCGTTCAGCCTCCTGCGCGTACCAACGCCCCTGCTGAAATGCCGAGACCAACAGCGGTTGGCTATCCGTCTCCAGCACAAAATCCTCTAGGGCATGGCACAGCGCCACCAGCGTATTCTTGTAATAGGTGCCAAAATTCAGCGGTCGCTGCACCGAACGGCGAGCAGCCACTAATTTTTGGAGCAACGAGCCTTCTAGCATAGGTAGAAATCGGTGGAGTGCAAAGTTGAGTTCAGGTAAGCGCGACCAGCTCTTTGCGAAGCGTACCAGTACGCTCCGGTAACGGCGCATTGAGAGCCTCCTCAAGCGGCGCACAACCCAGACGCGCTTCCAAAATCCGCATGACTTCACGCCCGAAATCATTAGGATCTTGTTGCCAGGCCTGCAAGCAGACCTCGCCAAAGAAAGAGCCTAGCGGCTCAGGGTTCCAGAGCAACTTACGAGCCGTCCAGGGCATGACACTCATCGGGTTATAACCGACCTTGAGGATGTCATTCTTCAGCGCATAACCCTCCAAGTGCGTATGCGGTTGCAAGCCGATAAAAAAGATTGCCGGTTCAACCTTATCCTCACCAAAAATCGCTTCCAAAGCGCGGTGATAGGCAATCGTCTGCCGAATCGTCGCCTCAGTCTCGTCGATCACATTGAACGAGTAATTGACCGAGACCAAATCGTTGTAGCCAGACGCCTTCAGGTCGCGGCAGTTTTGCAGCACCGTGCGGAGGTTGTAGCCCATCCGCATCTTACGCACTAGCTCCTGAGAGCCACTCGTGATCCCAATCTCAAAATAATTCATCCCGGTCTTGACCATGAGGTCACAGAGTTCCGGAGTTAGATTGTCAGCGCGAATATAGGCCGCCCAGTGGATGTCATCCAGCCCAGCGTCGAGAATTTTTTGCAGCAGCTCGATCACATCGTCAATAAAGCGGCGGGCTGGAATAAATTGCGCGTCCGTAAACCAGAAATTGCGCGCCCCGCGCCGATAGAGTTGCTCAATCTCCTTGACGACTTCATCAGCAGGATTGATCCGCACTTGCTTGCCTTCGACCACAGTGTAAATGCAGTAGCAGCAGTTGTGCGGGCAACCCCGCTTGGTCTGGACGCCAATATAGAAATCGCCGTCCTGAAGGTAATAGTTAAATGCCGGCCAAATTCGCTCAATATAGTCGTAGTCGCAGGCTGTTTTTTCAATCGGCGCGGGAGCTTCGTGAATGAGGCGATCGCGCGGCAGCGTTTCACCGACGATATAACAGCGCTCCTGCTCCAGGCTGTCCTGACGTAGCAGCTTTTCTAACAGTGCTTCGCCTTCACCGACCGATACAATCGTGCCCCGGGGCAGCAGCGTCGCCATCTGCTCATAGAAGACACTCACAGCGCCACCGCCCACCACCACCCGCGCCTGGGGGCAATAGCGGCGAGCACGCTTGAGACCGCGCCGAATCAAACCCTGATTGCGCCAGAGTTCGCCGTAATACGCCGACGCCACCTTTAGACCACCGACCGCGCCCCGCAAGCGCCGCAGGGGGTTTTTGGCATAGTACAGCTCAAACGCATTCTGCAAGGGGTTCCCAGCACGACCGCCAACCGGCGCATAGATCTGGATGTCTCGCCAAGAGAAAACGAGTAGCGTCGGCTGGTAGGCATCAATCGCCCGGTCAAGCGTCGCACCGAACTCCAGCGGTGGCACCGTACCCAGGTCAAAGATTTGCTGCTCGACCTCTGGAAAAAGCTTGTGAACGTGATCGGCTAGGTAAATGACACCGATCGGAAAAATGGGATTGCAGGGGAGGCGGACGTAAAGGATTTTCTCAGTCATCAGTCCAATTTTAAATACGGATTACAAGCTAGGGACTCATCGTCAGCACGGTCAATGTGCAGTCAGCAACGCAGCTGGGACGCATTCCCAAACCTTTGTCCCGACTGAGCACCAGTATCGAGGCTGTCCACTAATTCTGAGAAATTATGACTTTTATACACATATCTTAACCTCAAACTTAACCAATAAGCGATCCCCTGGCTGATTTAGGCCGGGGCAGGGCGGGTGACTCGCCGCTCGCCCAGCGAACCACAGCGGGTAGGCAAATCTAATCCGGGCATTTTGCCCCAGTGACCGCGCAGCAGCTCGGTCAGGCTGAGATATTTCATCGTGCCATCGCCGGGGAGCGCGATCGCCCTCCCCGCGTATTCCTAAGCAGCCCACCCGGGTCACAGTTGAGAAAAATAGGATTGGTAGTCGTATTTACAGCCATCGGGGATCAGCCAGTGTTAAGTTATTGGGCGTAATAGTAATCGCTGATAGCAGAGGGCCTTAATAACGATATGGCTCAAATTTTTGATCCCGTTCCCAGTAGCGCTAGCAATCCCGTTCTTTGTTGCTACGTCAATGCTACTAGCCAGATTCAGGTTGCTCGGATTACGAATATCGATAATTGGTATTTTGAAAGAGTCGTTTTTCCAGGGCAGCGTCTAGTTTTCGAGGCTCTGCCAGACGCGCTTTTAGAGATACATTCCGGCATGATGGCGAGCGCGATCCTCTCGGATACAATCCCCTGCGAGCGCTTACGGATCGATGGCGACAGTGGTAGCAGTGAGATTGGCATAGCGCCCCCTACCGCGAGGGGATCTGACCACTCACTATCTCTAGATGGCGATATAACAGCATTGGTCGCGGCTGCCTGCTAAGGCACGAGCTAGCATTGGATGGCAAGTCAACACGTTGAGCCACCCTAGTCGTTTTTGCTAAAGCACTGGAGCAAGGTGTCTAGAGGCTGCCCTTCACAGCAGCCTCACTGTTGTTGGCTGAAGAAGTGGCGACCATCAGCATCTAGGCTCAGAAAAGACTAGCGCAACTTCATAAGTAGGCGCTCAAACAACTTCCGAGGGTGAGTTAGTTTTGGCTAGTGCTGTCCCCGGTCAACCAACAGGCTTTGACCAAGCAATCACTGACTTAAAATTGGATTTTGTAACCTTAACAGCGCTGATCAAGCCTGGGACTGAGATAGGCAGCTTCAATAGGTAGCCGGATCACGGGTCTTGATGCCCCCGCGAATACCCAATTGTCAAGTCTCAGTCGCCGCGCTTCGCATCGCAGCCAGACCTACGGAAGACCACGCCTGAGGTTACACTTTGTTCCAACTGCTGTCGTCATCAGCCTGCTCATCAATTCGCCAAACTTGCTGTGAATCGCTCCGGTCTTCTGAGTGTCATCCTTGGCATCCTGCTGCTCGGCGGGTGTCGTGGCCTCTGGGTCACGCCTCAGGAACTCACCGGCGGCCTTAATACCGGTGCGCCAGAACTAGATCCCGCCTACAGCAGCGATGGACGCTATCTCGCTTTTGCCTCCGACCGCGAGGGGCGGCGTGACATCTACTTATTTGACCTGCAAGCCCGTCGTCTGATCCCACTCCCCAACCTCAACCGGCGCAATTCGGCTCAGGAACAACCGGCTCTGAGTGCCGATGGTCGTTACATCGCCTACGTCTCCAGCGAGCGGGGCAAGCCGGACGTGCTCGTCTATGATCGCCAGACCCAGCGCTCGGAGCTGCTCACGGCGAACATCCGGGGAGCAGCCCGCCAACCGACGATCAGCGGTGACGGCCGCCGCATTGCCTTCCAAACTTCGCAATCCGGACAGTGGAATATTGCCACGGTAGAGCGGCCGGCGGCTCCGTGAATGACCTGCCAGTCCTAGCCTATCTGCTCGCTCCCGCCGTTTGACCTCATGCCAACCGGGAGCGAATCGGGCAACGGGCGGATTTCTGGGGCAACTGGATCTAAACCTCAGCAACTTGGGCTATTATGCTGGGTAATTTGTCGCTCCAAATCTGCCTGATGCCTAGCAGCGTCTGGAATTCGCCGCATCAGGTTCCAGAATGTTGAGCGAATCAGACGGGTCAAACTGGCAGTCCCACCCGGACTTCTCTCCCTTTGCAACGCGATTAGGAAGCGTCAATGTCCAGCATTGCCTCGGTCTCTCCGGCTGATCTGAAATCTCGGCGGCAAAAACTCAAGCGCCGTCGCCAACTCCGTATCTTGCAGGCGATTTGGCGATCGCTCCTCGTGGGCAGTCTCATTGGCAGCACCATCTGGATCAGCACACGACCGGCTTGGACCATCCGCCATGCCGACCAGATTGATATCGAAGGCAACGAGTTGCTGGATGCCGCCACGATTCGCTCTTTGATCCCCATTGACTATCCTCAGCGCTTGTTCCAGCTCCAGCCCCAAGTGCTGAGCGAGCAAATCGCGGCTAACGTGCCGATCGCTGAAGCAACGGTCACTCGCAAGCTCTTGCCGCCTGGACTGACGATCACCGTCCAAGAGCGTCAGCCGGTTGCCGTTGCCTTGATCGAGGGCGAGCCAGATGAGGCCGGTCACAAGCAGACAACTGTTGGCCTAGTAGATGAGCAGGGCGTCTGGCTGCCGCGAGAACACTATGCTGCCCTCGAAGCCAGCGCCAAATCACCCAAACTCGTGGTTGTTGGCTTGGACGCGGCCTATCGCGATTATTGGGCTGATCTGTATGAGGCCGTCAGCCAAGCGCGGCTGGAAATTTTTGAAATCGATCTCCGCGATCCCAATAATCTCTTGCTCGAGACCGAACTGGGTCTGGTTCATTTGGGGGCTTATTCACGCCACCAGTTCCCCGAACAGTTAGAAGTCCTCGCCCAAATGCGCGAACTACCAACCCATATCGAGAGCGATCGCATCGCCTACATTGACCTAAAAGTTCCTCAGTCTCCGTCCATTCAGTTGCGTCAGTAACTGTGCTGGCAATTTCTGCGGTTCAGCTTGCGATTCTGGCAGACCGTGCTAAAGTTTGGTGAGGCAAAGACAGTTAGGTTGATCGATTAGAGATTGCGCGATTGTTATTTGCCAATGCTGTTGGTTCTGCTGAGGGCACAATTGTTGTTCTAAGCAGTGAAGGCCGAACATTCAATCATCCGCATTTGCCTGCCGCCACCTTTGAGAAATGACACAAGATAGTAAACTAGGGCATACCTATAGCAGTGCCGCTGAGCAGGCGAATCTAGCCACGCTCGCTGAAGGCGAGCTGGCTAGCGGCAGCACTGCTTTGTCCCTGTCACCGCGTCGCGAGCAGGGTTCATTTCCGGTAGAAGAGGTTAGGAGTAGTCACGTCGTGCCAGGTAACGTCGCCAAAATTAAAGTCATCGGTGTTGGTGGCGGTGGTTGCAATGCCGTCAATCGCATGATCGCCAGTAATGTGACTGGCGTTGAGTTCTGGTCAATCAATACGGACTCTCAAGCACTTGAGCAGGCTACTGCATCCAAGCGAATCCAGCTCGGTCAGAAGCTGACGCGCGGCCTTGGGGCTGGGGGTAATCCGGCAATTGGTCAAAAGGCAGCGGAAGAGTCGCGCGACGAGATCGCTCATGCTCTCGAAGACACAGACCTTGTTTTCATCACATCCGGCATGGGCGGCGGCACGGGTACCGGTGCTTCCTCCGTCGTCGCTGAGATCGCTAAGGAGATGGGCTGCTTGACTGTTGGCATCGTCACCCGTCCCTTCACCTTTGAGGGGCGTCGCCGTGCCGCTCAGGCTGAGGAAGGAATCGCAGCGCTTCAGGGTCGCGTTGACACCTTGATCGTGATTCCCAATAACAAACTCCTCTCCGTCATCTCACCCGAGACGCCCGTTCAGCAAGCTTTCATGGTGGCGGATGACATTCTTCGCCAGGGCGTTCAAGGCATCTCGGATATCATCGTCATCCCCGGCTTGGTGAATGTTGATTTTGCTGACGTGCGCGCAGTCATGGCGGATGCTGGCTCTGCATTGATGGGCATTGGTACTGGCTCCGGTAAGTCTCGCGCTCGGGAAGCGGCGACCTCTGCTATTTCCTCGCCGCTGCTTGAATCTTCGATCGAGGGCGCGAAGGGGATCGTCTTCAACATTACCGGTGGCTCCGATCTGACCCTGCATGAAGTGAACACGGCGGCTGAAACCATCTACGAGGTGGTCGATCCCAACGCGAACATCATCTTCGGCGCAGTCATTGATGAAACCATGCAGGGTGAAGTGCAAATCACGGTCATCGCCACGGGTTTTTCGGGTGAGCCGGGTAAAGCGCCCGCTACCTCGACACGTACCAGCGTCAAGCCATCCCGCCCGCCGCTGAATGTTCCCACCCCGACGGCAGTACCGCGATCGACGATGGCCAGCACAGCGCCTCGAGTCACTGCTCCCCAGCCGCAAGTGCGAACTCAGTCCCTAGTCACTGCCGATGAGTCGGCTCTCAAGGATAGCGGGAACAATGGCTTGGACATTCCTGAGTTTCTACAGCGCCGTCGCTTTCCGCGTCGCTAGCTGCTCGGTTTGCCTGTGAGCATGATGACTCCGGCTGTCGCTCTCACCATTGCAGGTTCTGATAGCGGTGGTGGGGCTGGCATTCAGGCTGATCTGCGAACATTTGCCTTCCACCGTGTCCATGGCACCAGCGCTTTGACCTGTGTGACGGCTCAGAATACGTTGGGCGTGAGTCAAGTCGTGGCACTCTCGCCCGAGATGGTCTCTGCTCAGCTCGAGGCGATCGCCAGTGACATCGGGGTTCAAGCTGTCAAGACCGGGATGCTGCTGAATCGCGAGATTACCCAAATGGTCGCCACGCAGGTCAAAAAGCTCCGCCTACAACCATTGGTCGTCGATCCGGTTATGGTCTCACGAACGGGTGCCCAACTGCTCGACGATACGGCGATCGCTGCTCTCCGGGACGAACTGCTCCCCCTCGCTACCGTTGTGACCCCCAATCGCTACGAAGCTCAGATCCTCAGCCAGCGTGAAATCACAACCCTGGCTGATATGGAAGCGGCCGCTCGGTCGATTTATGATCAAGGCGTTCCTGCCGTGCTCATCAAAGGTGGTGGTCTGCGTGGTGAACTGTGCGGCGTCGATGTTTGGTTCGCGGGCGATCGCCCCGAAATCCTAAAAACGGCCTACATCGACACGCCCCACACCCACGGCACCGGCTGCACACTCTCGGCGGCGATCGCGGCCAACCTCGCTCTCGGCACAGATTTGTTCCCCGCAGTTCAGAGAGCAAAGCTTTACGTCACCCAAGCGCTCGAGCACAGCCTCGCGATCGGCAGCGGCAGCGGCCCTGTCGGGCATTTCTTCCCGCTGCTCACGCCCTAACCCATTCAGGTTCACCCGCCGACCCCCGTGGCAACCACAACAATCTGAGCTACATTGCTCCTATCGCCCAACGCGCTGCCCATGTCCAACCCCCGCGCTACTCACTCAACCGCCGCTTCGACGAGTCAAAACGGCCACCAACGTTCGGCGGTTCCGATCAGCGTCTACCGCGAACTTGCCGCTGAATTGCAAACGGCCCGTGCAGAAATTGCTGACCTCAAAAAGCAAAATCAGCAGCTTTTATCCCGCAACCAGCGCCTGCGGCAAGAAACTGACAAGCTGGCGATCGCTTTCAACAATCTCCAGCGGCTTAATGCCGAATCCGACGATTACGGTCAGCCCACATCCCCGGGGGCAGAAACTCGCTCCAACCCAACTCCAGCCACACCATTCAGAGCAGCACCAGAATTTAGTACACCGGAAAATTCAGCCGACTACCCTTTTCCCGACCATCCCTCCGAACCACTCGTCGGTGAAATTCCCGCCAGCCCTTCCCCAAACCGAGGTCTGACCAGCAGTGGCGATGTCAGCGGCTGGCTGATTGGCATTGCCATTACCCTGATTGCCTTCACCACCTTTGGCATCGCCTTCCTGACCGTCCGGCCACTCCTGACCAACAGTGGCAGCGATGACTAGCGGTACTCGTGCTCATCCGCCACGCGACTGAAGCTGACCTAGCGGCCATTGTCGCGATTTACAACCAAGCGATTCCGGGACGCCTCGCCACGGCTGACACAGAAGCGATCACCATTGAGAGCCGCCGCACCTGGTTCACAACCCATCAGCCTGACCGCTACCCTCTATGGCTGGCTACGACCGCTGAGCATCAACCCAGTGGCTGGCTCAGCCTCCAAGCCTTCTACGGCCGACCCGCCTATCGGGCTACCGCTGAAGTGAGCCTCTACGTTGCCACCGACCAGCAGCGGCAGGGGGTTGGACATGCTCTGCTCACCCACGCGATCGCCCAGAGTCCTGCTCTGGGTTTGCGAACTCTCCTCGCCTTCATCTTTGCTCACAATACGGCGAGTCTGCGGTTGTTTGAGCAATTCCAGTTCCTCGAACGGGGCTATTTGCCACAAGTTGCGGAGCTAGACGGCCAAGAACGTGATCTCATGATCTTGGCGCGTCGCTTGCAATTCTGATGGCACCCTGCCCACGCCTTGACTCAGAAAATTCCAGCACTTGATGAACAAGGCTCTCGCTAGAACATGATTCTGAATAATCCAGAGATGATTCTAAAGCGAACCCGGATGCGATCGCTCACCATCGTTAAGATACAGAGTGAGAACTGGATCTTATCGCTGGGCGATCGCCAACACAATGAACATCCTCTGGTTTCGGCGTGACCTCCGACTCGCTGACAACGCAAGTGTCGCCGCCGCCTGCCAAGGTGCTGAGCCGGTTTTCCCCTGCTTTGTCATCGATCCTTGGTTTTACCAACATCCGGAAATCGGCGCGGCGCGGGTGCGCTTTCTCTTTGAGTCTCTGGCGGCGTTGGATGCCAACCTGCGATCGCGAGGCAGTCAACTTTACATTTTTCACGGGAATACGCTGGAAATCCTGCAAGATTTAACCCACCAGCTCTGCGACCAGGGGCGATCGCCCACCCTCTACTTCAACCGCGACGGGCAGGCGATCTATGGGCGCGACCGGGATCGTGCGATCCTGAAATTTTATCGGGAACTGAAATTACCCGTTCAGCTAGGTCTCAATACCTTCATCCAAACCCAGGGCGATCGCCGCGAAACCTGGCATCGGGACTACTACGACTACCAGCACCAACCCTGTCACCCGGCACCTGAACGCATCAACACCCCGGCCCTAGACTTGAACCTGCCCCAGTTGACCCTGGCTGAGCTGTATCAGCAGTACAGTCGGTTTTTCAACAACTCGGAGACTCTATTTTGTGGTGGCGAACCGGAGGCGATCGCGACGCTCGATTCCTTTCTCCAGCAGCGTTTCTGGGGCTACCACTGGAAACTCTCACGGCCCTGGCTCGCCCAACAGGGAGCGACCTCACACCTATCGCCCCACCTGATGTTTGGCACGATTTCCTGCCGCACTGTCTACCAGCAGGCGAAAGCACGGGCACAAGCCTTAGACAATCCCAAAGCCACCTTTGCCCTCAAAGCCTTTCGCGATCGCCTGCGCTGGCATGACAGCTTCAC
Organism: Spirulinaceae cyanobacterium SM2_1_0; assembly: GCA_012031265.1. Classification (GTDB taxonomy): domain Bacteria; phylum Cyanobacteriota; class Cyanobacteriia; order Cyanobacteriales; family Spirulinaceae; genus JAAUTY01. Next base: position 102,386 of record JAAUTY010000005.1, read on the forward strand.
GCAACGCTTCCACTATCATCCAGAGTTGGGTGAGCAAAATCGCTTCGCGGAATTTGACGAACTCTATACCCCCGAACCGCTCGACGGTCAGAAACTGGACTGGTTTATCGCTTGGCAGCAAGGGTTGACCGGTTTTCCATTGGTAGATGCCAGTATGCGCCAGCTTCAGCAGATGGGCTGGCTGAACTTTCGGATGCGGGCGATGTGTGCGACGTTTTTGACCATCAACTGCGGCATCTCCTGGCACCACGGCGCGCGCCACTACATGAATTGCCTGGTGGATGGGGATGTTGCCATCGATCACTGGCAATGGCAGATGCAAGCCGGGGTTACCAACCCGATGTCAGGCAACTTGCGGATTTATAATCCGACCAAAAATCTGCGCGATCGCGATGAGGATCTTCAGTTTGTTCACGACTGGTTGCCCGAACTGCGCGGTTTTACTTTGGACGAGGTGTTGCAGCAGGTCTATTGGCGGGAGAGTCACTATCCCCTGCCGATGCTAGATTGGGCGGCGACGCGGCGGGTAAATGGCAAGCGAGTGTCACAGTTGCGCGATCGCGTGCAGGCGCGCTTACGCGCTGAGGGTGGTGCGGAGCTGGAGGAGGCGATCGCTAGCCACCAGGTTGTGAAGAAATATTGGCAAAACAGCCATCAGCGCTACCGTGATAGTCAGCAACAATCTGACCGCGCTAAGGTGAAGAGCAAAAACCCCAGACCCCTACAATGCGATACCAACAACTCGGCGATAGTGACCTCGAAGTCTCCGAACTGAGCCTTGGCACCATGACCTTTGGGCAACAAAACTCGCTCGCAGATGCTAAGGCACAATTGGATTTTGCTGTGGCGGCGGGGATCAATTGCATCGACACCGCCGAGATGTATCCGGTTCCAGCACGGGCTGAAACTCAGGGCAAAACCGAGGAATTCATCGGCGCTTGGCTGGCGGAACAGGAGCGCGATCGCCTCATCCTCGCGACCAAAATCACCGGCCCCACCCCACGAATGCCCTGGATTCGTGGCGCTAACCGCCGCCTCGATCGCGCCAACCTCGAACGTGCGCTCCACGATAGCTTGCGCCGTCTGCAAACGGACTACATCGACCTGTATCAAATTCACTGGCCCGACCGCTATGTGCCCCTCTTTGGTGCTCCCGACTACGACCCAGCGCACGAACGCGAGAGTGTACCGATCCAGGCTCAGCTCGAAGTCCTCGCCGAGTTTGTGCAAGCCGGGAAGATTTGCTACATCGGCCTCAGCAATGAAACGCCCTGGGGGGTCAGCGAGTTTTGCCGCCTAGCGGCGCAATTCAACCTGCCCAAAATCGTCTCGATTCAGAATGCCTACAGCCTCACCAATCGCGTTTTTGAAATCCATCTCGCCGAAACCTGCCACCATTGCCAAGTCGGTCTGCTGACCTATAGCTCCCTCGCCTTCGGTCTGCTCACCGGCAAATATCTCGGTGGCAATCAGCCCGTGGGGGCGCGGCTGACCGAGTTCTCGAGTTTTGGGGCGCGCTACCAGAAGCCGAATATGACCGAGGCTGTGCAAGCCTATGCGGAGGTCGCCCGTAAATATGATCTGCGACTGGCGCAGCTCGCACTGGCTTTTGCGCGATCGCGCTGGTTTGTCAGTAGCGTTATCGTTGGGGCGACGAGTCTACCGCAGTTGCAGGAAAACCTCAGCGCTGTTGATATTGAGCTGACGGACGAGATATTGGCTGATATCAATGCCGTTCAGGCTCGCTACCCCAACCCGGTGCCGTAGGTTGCGGGGGCGGCTGAAAAATTTCACGATATTCTGAAGACGCAGAGTTCAATATAGAGCAGCAGCGTGGTAACAGCGATGGAACAGGCGGCGGCAGTGACCGCTGGACGCGGTTATGTCTTGATTCCTGGGCTGCTGAGCGCTCGAGAGGCAGAGCGGGCGCGATCGCACATTCTCGAACAGGTGGCGCGATCGCCCAGTCGTGACCAGCGCCAGCGGCTCTACGGTTTGATTTACCAAGACCCGCTGTTTGCCGAGCTGGTCGTGCAGCCGCAGGTGCTGGCGGTTGTCGAGCAGATTCTGGGTCGCGATATTGTTCTCGGCGGTTTTTCGGCCCACGTTTTGCATCCTGGTGCTGGTCGCATGGGGATTCATGTTGATTATCCCTACTGGGCGATGCCCGCCCCGTTTCCGGCGCAGCCGATTTTGGAAATTCAGGCGATTTGGTTGCTGGAAGACTTTACTCCTGATAATGGCGCGCCCTACTTTGTCCCCGAGAGCCAGAAGTGGTGTTGTCCGCCGGAGCCAGAAAAATTCGCCGCCCACGCTGAGCAAATTACCGGCCCGGCTGGTTCAGTGCTGCTATCCCACGGCCTCGCTTGGCACGACACGTCCGAGAATCGCAGCCGCCAGCCGCGTGTCTCGCTGCTGGGCAACTACACGCCCAAATTTGTGCAGCCGCTGGAGGACAACTGCTACGGTTTTGAGCCAGCCGCCGCCGAGAAATTCAGTCCTCGCTTGCAGCAATTGCTCCGCTTCAATCGGAAACCCAGTCGTGAGCCAGTGTATCCGCTTTGGGAGAGGCTTTGAGGCCGGTCTGGTGCCGCAAACGGTAGGATTGCGGTGGGAAACGAGCCGCGATCGCCGCTGACCCGGCATCATGGTAGAAAACATTCAATGCGAGAAATACGAGGGGTATTGCGATGAGCCGGACGACCAAATCATTGTTGGCGCTAATGGCCGTGGTATTGAGCGGTCTGCTGATTGGCATCCTCTGGGTATTGGGTTCGCCCGCGTCTTCCTCCGGTTTTCCGATCCAGCCGCAGGTTACTGGCGTCGTGCAGGCGGAGCGAGTGGCGGATAGCGATCGCCTGCAAGCCGTCATCGACTGTCTGCCTGCGGAACTGGCGATCAAGAGCGACCAAACCCGCCGTGAGCGCCTCGACCAAGCCTTGGCAGAAATGGGCAATGACCAGCTCGAGCGGGTGCTGGCACTGACCGACACGCCACAGCTCAGCGAGGCAGAAACCAAGTTGCGGGCTTGCCTCCAGGCGCATGGGGTTCTGTGAGATTTTGGGGTGCAGGGTATTGGCTGGTTCACTTGTCTCCAGTGCAATTTCATGCAGCAGCGAATCTTCCAGTTTTTAGATCGTCTCTCACCGCTGTGGCTGTGGGTGCTCAGTATTGTGCTTTGCCTCAGCATTTGGGCAGTGGATCGCAGGATTCGGATCGACTTGGTCTTTTCGATCTTCTACTTGCTACCCGTCGCAACGATGAGCTGGTTTCTGGGTTGGTGGCAGGGTCTGGTGACCGCTCTGCTCTGTACACTGTTCATGCTGAACGCGGATCTCCATATCCAAGTGGATCGTGATTTTGTTCGCCTGCTCCCTTACTGGAATGCAGGGGTGCGGCTGGCATCTTTCACCATCTTCAGTCTTCTCTTTTTTGCCCTGCGGCAATCCTATGAGCGAGAGTATCTTCTGGCTCGGCGGGATGGACTGACCAATCTACTCAATAGTCGCTCCTTCCTGGAGATACTCGCCAGCGAGTTGCAGCGAGCACGTCGGCAGGATTATTCTTTGACGCTTGCCTACATGGACTTGGATAACTTCAAGCAGGTCAATGATCACCAAGGTCATGCGGCGGGGGATCAGCTTCTGCAAGTGATCGCTCACACACTCCTGCAACAACTCCGATGCACAGACTACGTGGCGCGTCTCGGCGGGGATGAGTTTGCCATACTGCTGGTGGACACTGACGAGGAGCAAGCCTTACTGGTATTGCAGCGCTTGCATACTCAACTCCAGAAGTGCGTCTACACCCAAGCTCCGGTCATCAGCTTCAGTATCGGGGCTGTGAGTTGCCGGCAATCAGACTGCTCAGCCGACGAACTGGTGAATCGTGCTGATGCGCTCATGTATCAGGTCAAACGCGCGGGCAAAAATGCGGTTGTCTGCCAGACCTTGGTTCCGCAACTTCGGTAGTCCAGTGGGTTGCCGGTTGCAACATCAGTCGTAATCCTTGTATCTGGTGACTCCAGTCAGCCGCTCATGGTGGGGACTCCGCCTGAACCCGGAATTTTCAATCTGAAACTGACTCGATATGCTTGGGCTAAAACGCTGGTGGATCTACCAACGCGAACGCTTTCCGGTGCTGAAGCATGGGTTGCTGGTTGCTGTTTTTAGCAGCGCGGCCGTGAGCCATTCAGCGCTGTTGCGGCAGGCGCAACCGCAACCCGCGAGTCTGCTAGTTGCCTGCGCTGTCATCTTTTGCAGCTTTCTGCAACTCCGCATCGCCGACGAGTTCAAGGACTACGCAGAGGACTGCCGCTACCGGCCCTACCGGCCGCTGCCTCGGGGCCTGATTCGGCGGTGGGAACTAGCCGGGCTGGGGGTGCTGACATTGGTGCTGCAACTGCTGCTGTCGCTGAGCTTAGGTGTCCAATTGGCGATCGCCCTCAGTCTGGTCTGGCTTTACCTGGCGGCGATGAGCCTTGAATTTGGCGTGCCGGCCTGGCTAAAGGCGCATCTGGCGGTCTATATGCTCAGCCACTTGGCGATCGTGCCGCTGATCGCCTTCTACGGTATGGCCTGTGATTGGTTGGTTGCTGGCGATGCGCGGCCGTCTGGCAGTCTCTGGTTTCTGCTGGCGAGCGCCGCCAGTGGGGCGGTGATCGAGTTTGGCCGCAAGATTCGTGCCCCCGCCGCTGAGGAGCCAGGGGTCGAGACCTACAGTGCTCGCTGGGGCCGGGGTCGTGCTGTAGCGGTTTGGATGGGTGCATTGATGCTGGCGGCGATCGCGGCCCTAGGGGCTGCCAGCCAAATTCGCGCGTTGCTCCTCGTCGCGCCGCTCGTGATTTTGTTGGTCAGTATTGCCGGTTGCCTCGCTTGGCGGTTTTGGCAGCACCCCGATCGTTCACCGGCCGGAATTTTAGAAACACTAGCCGCCATCTGGACACTCACCGTCTATCTCAGCCTCGGCCCCTTGCCGGTGCTTCTGCGAGCGGGATTTTTAGGCGGCTTTTAGAACATGGACGCCGCCATCATTGCCGACTTGTTTTGTGCCAATGCTGAAGCGTCAGGCGGGTCGCGAGCCATCGCGCCGAGTTGGCCCACGCATACCCGGACTGCCGCGATCGCAGTACCCTAGGAAAAACGCGGCTGTTCGTTCAGCATGGCTGATTCCCATTCGACGATCCTCAATCTTCCACATCTGTCTGACGTTGCGGCTTGTGCCCAACGCAGTCCCGTGGGTAAACGCTTGCCTGACGCCCTCTACGTCCATATCAGCGCGATCGCCCAGCTTGACCCGATTTTGCAAATCTGCGATCGCCTCGCTCGCCCGTATCTCGATCCCCAGTTTGTGCCAACCCTGGTCAAATTCAGCTTCGCGAAGCCGCAGTTGTCCTACCTCGCCTATCCTGACTTCGACGCTGACCCCCATCCGGCTCTGCAAGCTAGCATTCAGATCGATTGGCAGCAGGGCGAGATCGGCTACCGCGACTACAGCGAGACCGCGAATCCCCCCGTCCTCCACCGCAAGGAAACCTTCGTCAGTGCTGACTACCCGCGCTATCACGACTTCCAGCATCTGAGTCGTCAGCAAGAAGCGTTGGGCTTGCTCAATGACTCGCGTCGCATCGGTTCTCGACTGAGTTGGGAGCAGCGCTTAGTCGCGCGCGGCTTGGAACTGCATGACCATGCGCTGGCCTGCCCTTTACGTCAGGTTGCTACTACCGCCAAGCCGGCAATCGAGCGCCACAAGGCCGCGATCGCCCGTCCCGACCTCTCGAAGCCGACGCGGCTCGCACTGGAAGCCGGTTTGCTGCCTGCCGGAACCACATTTTTCGACTACGGTTGCGGCCATGGCAGCGACGCCCGGTTGCTGCAACAACGCGGCTGCCAGACCAGCGGCTGGGATCCCTACTATCAGCCCGACACGCCCCACCAAGCCGCGCAGGTGGTGAATCTCGGCTATGTCATTAATGTCATCGAAGACCCGGCGGAGCGCCGTGCGGCTTTGGTGCAAGCGTGGGATTTAGCTACAGAAGTGCTCATTGTCGCCGCGCAGGTTCTGGTGAGTGACCGGGCAAACGGCCTGCTCGCCTACGGCGACGGCATCATCACCAGCCGCAACACATTTCAGAAATACTACGACCAGGAGGAGTTGAAGGCCTACATCGACCAAATCCTGGGGGTCGATGCGATCCCGATGGCGCTTGGTATCTACGTCGTTTTCCGCGACGCGGCGCGGGCTGAGAGCTTCCGCGCCTCCCGTTTCCGCTCCCGTGCCACGACGCCGCGCGTGCGGCTCAGTGTCAAGCGCTTTGAGGATTATCGCGAGCTGCTCGCACCGCTGATGGACTTCTACACCGAACGCGGTCGCTTGCCCGCCAAGGAGGAGCTGGCCGCTGAAGTCTTTGCGCCAGCCAGTGCTGAATTTGGCAATCTCAAGCGCGCTTTCCAGGTTGTCCTGCAAGCGACTGATGCCGAGGAGTGGGAGGCGATCGCCGAAAAACGCCGTTATGACCTGCTCGTGTACCTGGCGCTGAGCCGTTTCGACCGCCGCCCCAAGTTTCGCGATCTGGCTCCGCCTATCCAAAAAGACATCAAGGCGCTGCTCGGTCAATATCCCGAGGCTTCCATCGCCGCCGATTTGCTCTTGACTAGTCTGGGCAATCAGGAGGCCATTGCTGAACGCTGCCGTCAGAGCGCACTCGGTCAGCAGCGCCCCCATTCGCTCTGGGTTCACGTCAGCATTCTCGATCAGCTTGACCCCTTGCTGCGACTGTATGAAGGTTGCGCCGCGCAGGTGTTTGGTCGTCCGGATACGGCAACATTGGTGAAGTTGCACGCCAACAAGCCGCAGATTACTTACCTCGAATTTCCAGGATTTGACTGCTTGCCGCATCCGCCGCTGCGCTCGAGTATGCGGATCGACCTGCGCCAGCAGCAGGTTCATTATCGCGACTATTGCCACCACGACGATCCGCCGCTGCTGCACCAAAAGGAGCAGGCGATCGCCCCCGACTACCCGCTCTACGCCAAGTTCGCGAAGCTCAGCCAGCAGGAGCGCAACTGGGGCTTGCTGGACGATCTGCCCGCGATTTTCAGTCAGAGTGGCTGGTTGCGCTGCCTCGAGACGCACTGCGCCGCGCTGAAAGGCCATCGCGTCGTCTGGCGGCAGGATGCGGAGCCGGAGCGAGTCAAGCAGCAGCGGGCACTGGTGCGATCGCGCCAAGCCTCAAATCTCGCCAGCTAGCTGCCGCCAGCGATCGAGTCCCCGCTGGGTTGGCGTACCCCGGTCTGTAAAAGTCCAAATCGCACGCTTGTGTTGCGGGCCGTAGCTGAGATGGATCGGACGCTCGGGGCTGTAGAAGTAGAGCGAGTCGAAGGGGAGGCGGGTCGCTAAGATCCAATCGACGAGGCGATCGCTCCGCGTTTGTCGGATCAAAAAGTCACAAGCCGCCCCGCCGCGTAGGCAGAAGTACCGATCATTCCGATTCTTCTCCGCGGCCATGTGCTGGTCGCGACTCGGATCGACGCGCCCGTACTTGCGACCGGTGATCGGGTCTTTGCGGTTCAGAAACCGCTTGAGATCCATGGAGCAAAACCCATAGGTGAGTTGAAATTGGTCGGCCCCGTAGCGATCAATAATTGGCGCGAGCAAGACTGAGCAGAGGACTTGGATCGCCGCCAGCGACTCATCCCAGTTGCGGGGATAGGGATCGATCTGCGCTGAAAACTGCTGGTAGGTCTGGGTGCAGGTGCAGAAATCGGTGAGGGTCAGATGCTGACACAGTTGGATCGAGTCGGGACTAGCTGGCATCGCATCCTCAAGCAGATTGAAGCACAGCGCGGATCTGGCTGACGGCTGCCGCCAGCAGATCGGCGGCGCGGTCGATCTCAGCGTCGGTGGTAAATTTGCCAAGACCGAGGCGCAGTGCGCCTTCGATCGTCGCGTCGGGCAGGTGCATGGCACGCAGGACGTGGGAGGGCATTTCGACACCAGAAGCGCAGGCGGAGCCGGTGGAGATGGCGAGCGGGTGGCGTAGGCGGGCGGTGACGGCGCTGTTGGGGATGTCGGGAATCGAAATGTGCAGATTGCCCGCGAGGCAGTGGTCGCGATCGCCGTTGACTTGCAAGCCGGGGATGCGTGCTTGGAGCAGAGTTTGCAGGCGATCGCGCTGCTGAGCGATCCGCGCTTCGTCCTGCGCCATCTCCGCCAAGCGCCAGCGACAAGCTTCGCCGAGACCCACGATACCGGGCAGATTGAGAGTGCCGGGGCGCAAGCCCTGCTGCTGACCGCCGCCATAGAACAGGGGCGCGAGCTGTTGGTCGCGGCGGACGATGAGGGCACCGACGCCCTGGGGGCCGTACAGCTTGTGGGCGGAGCAGGCCAGCAAAGCAACGCCCCAGCCGTCAAAGTCAAGCGGGATTTTCCCGACGGCTTGGGCGGCGTCGCAGAGGTAGGCGACGCCGTGGCGGTTGGCGATCGCGGCGATCTCGCGCACCGGATAGACGGTGCCGACTTCGTTGTTGGCCGCCATGACGCAGAGGAGATCAAGACCAGCGGCGCAAAGGGTTTCGATTTCGCCAAGGTCGAGCTGGGCGCGATTGTTAACGGGGATTTCGGTCAGTTCAATGCGGCCTTGCTGAGCGAGGGCGCGGCCGGTGGCGAGAACCGCGTCGTGCTCGACGGTGGTACAGGCAACGCGGGCGATTTTGCCTTGACTGGCGAGGTGGTTGACTTTGCCCTGGATCGCGAGGTTGAGGCTTTCGGTCGCGCCAGCGGTAAAAAGGATGTCGCGGGGGCGGCAGTGGAGCAGGGTGGCGATCGGTTGGCGGGCGGTTTTGATCGCGGTGGCGGCGCGATCGCCAACCTCGTGATCAACACTACTGGCGTTGCCAAACTCAGCTGTCATCGCTGCCTGGACACGCGCAGCAACGCGGGGATCGGTGGGGGTGGTGGCGTGATAGTCGAGGTAGATAGGGGTCACGGCTTGCTGTTGAGGGAGGCATCGAGATTTTCAGCGCAGTCAGGGGGGGCCGAGATTTTGATTTGCTTGAGGCGTGAGAGTCGGGAGCTGGTCGCTGGAGGCTCGGCATCTGGGGCGATCGCGGTGTCTTCAGCCGCTAGTACAAGGCGGCGGAAATGAGATGCCCATTCAAGATCCGTAGGATGCCCGTACTGTCTGCACTCATCACTCAAAACTCAGAACTCAAAATTCCGCGTAGCGGTACTAGTGGGGTCTGGTCGTCTGGAGCGGCAAGCAAGATGACGCGAACCGCTTTCCCCGTGTCAGAATTGAGCTGTTGTAGCAGAGTGACGCGAGGACAACAACTAAGTCTGAAATTTTATGCTCAACAAACATCGACAAGGATTTCGGCACCGAGAGGCTTAAACTCTTCATCGAGATGATACAGCGAATTGCGAATCGCTTGCCGCATTTCGACAGCGGGCTGGAGGCAGTCGCGTTGATAGTCAGCGAGGGTCAGTTCGAGATGTGGGTAGAGCAGTTTGAGGAAACCGGCGGCGGATTTGAGGATGGCGTTTTGGTCGCGGATGTTGGCAGTCTGGTTGAATTGACTGTGGGTTTGAGCGTAGGCATAGAAGCGGTTGTCACGGCGGAGAGCAAGCAGAACTTCGCCAAAAAAATCCATTTTTAGCCCGACCTGATGAGCTATCATCTCGCGCTGAAACTTGGGAATTTTCCAGCCGGGAATGACGCCAGCCAGCCGGTCGATGAAAGCCGTTTCTGAGAGAAAATCGGGGAGGTTGGCAAAGAGGTTGTCAGGGGAGCGCGGTTGCAGATGGGTATTTAAGTCAATATTCGCCAGCATCACCAGCGAGCAATCGCTGCTGATGTCGGCGAAACCAGCACGGTTGTAACGGCCGTTTGCAAGGTAGTTTTTCAATGGGCCGATCACTTCGTCAGGGTTGTCGAAGGTGAGACTTTGGACTTCATCGAGCACAACAACATCGTGACGGCCGAGTAGACCGACTTCTTTGGTTTTGCCATTGATAAAAAGTTGCGCCGGTGTCGTTTTACCGCCACTGATCACGGCAACTTTGTTGCTGATATTTTCAAAGATGAAGCTTTTGCCCGTGCCTTTGGGGGCCAGTTCGACAACGTGATAATTGGCTTCGACAAGTGGTAGCAAGCGGGCGAGAACCCAGGACTTCGCTTCGCTGCTGTAAGCGGGGTGGTCGGGATTGAAGCCCATCGAACAGAGCAGCAGATCGCGCCAGGCTTCTAGGCTGAATTGGGCGCGACAGCGGGCATAGTCGTTCAGGTCAATGACCGAGCATTGAAAGGGATCAAAGTCGATCACTTCTAGTTTGCCGCTGGGCAGCATGGAGAGGCTGATTTTGCCCCAGATTCCCTGGCGGAGGAGCGATTTATGGCGCTGAATCAGATCGGTAGGAATCGCACAATCGTCAAAATTGAGGACGGGAATTTTTGCTTTGGGGTCGGGGATGGCCTCACCTTTGGCACTCAGTTTCACCCGCACTTGCATCAGAGCAATGAGCTTACGAACTTCGCCCTGGGTGAGATCAAAGAGAATGACATTGCCATCATCTTTGCGCGGTAGGGCTTTGCTCACGAAGCTGTTGACTTTGGTCAGTTCGTCGTGGTTCAGTGGGCCGCAGCCGGGGACGATTTTATCGAGCAGCCACTCAGCGACGAAGCTGGGAACACCGATAGCATTGAGACCGCTGGAGGGTAGGCGGGTTTTGTCGATTGCTAACGTTCCGAAGACATGGCGGATGCGATCGCTATCGTAAGTTTCAGAAGCCGCGAAATTAGAGGAAGTCATCCAGATTCTCAATGCCGCTGCTAAATATTTGTTCGATGGTTATGGCCGATTCTGCACTGAGTTCGGTCTTGGCAGGGCGATCGCCGGGATAGCAAAAACTCAGTCGCCCGCTCAGTCTCAGTTGCTTGCTGTCGTGTCCGATCGGAAGTTCTGGGCATTGTTCTAGGGAGAGTTTTGTTGACCAAGATTGATGAGCCGGGATGCGGTCGGCAAGCGGCTGTCCGGTTCTAAAGGCGGGCAGTTCCTCAATCTGGAGCGCGAGATCGCTGAGAGCGACGGGGTTGGTATTGTTAATCGTAACGGTGAGTTCACCCCTGGCTCGGGGTTTGCCCGTGCCGGTGACGGTGATGAAGACGGGCAGGCGCTGAACCTGACGACTCAGGACAGAGACGCCGACGACGACTTCTTCGGGAAACAGACCGCCGTGGGGGCCGATGGCGCTACGGTCGGTGGCGTAGGTGTAGGCGTTGAGGTAGCCGCAGCCTTTGATGACGCTGATGTCGTGGGGAAGGCCGAAACGTTGGGGATCGAGATAGACGAAACCCGGTGCCTCGGTGCAGCCGAGAATCATGCGACCTTTGCACTCCTGGGCCTCAGGTGGTGGGCTAATCTGCGGTGTTTTGCCCAGCATCTGACCGTGATCGCTGGCGATGATGACTTGCAGGCGCTCGGGTTCAGGATACTGGTTAAAGCAGTGGTCAATACTTTTGACAATGCCTTCGAGGACGTGCGATCGCTTCACCAAATCCAAACTTTGCCAATCATTATGACTGTGATAGAGTTCGTCCAATTCCACTGTATCCCAGCAATAGATTGCGTATTTTTTGCAGGCTAAATCTTTGTGGAGTTGGCGAACTTGGCGATCGCTATAGCGGCGACCCTTGGGATAGTCAAACCCTTTCGCGACATCACCAGTCCAGGTGGAATGGTTGGGCAATTGTTGGGCGTAGAGGCTCCATTTTGCATACTCCGTTTTGGTCGGCAGGATGCTGAAGCGAGGGGCGAGATCGTCGGTGAGTTGCAGTTGACCAGATTGCGTGAGGTGGTCGAGCAATTCTTGGTGGTCGAGCCAGCCTAAGCCATCGACAACCACCCAGAGAATGGGGTGTGATTGGCTCTGATCGCGCACCAGACTACCGACGCTGTAGTTGAGCCGGGAGCGATCAACCGGCTCGTGGGTGAGGGCGGGATAGTTTTGGAACAGCCAGTCAGCGAAGCTCTCGGCGAGGCGATCGCTCTGTCGCTCGTCCATCGGTGCTTGCTGGACGGCGATCTCCCAGCGGCGGTAGGGGAGGTACTGCTGGGTCGCCCAGGCGAGGGCGGTGTCGGGGTCGGCGTCGGGGCTGAGGGGCGCGGGCTGGGGCGGGGCTTGGTGGCGTTGGAGGTCGCGTTTTTGGTCGGGGCTGAGGTAGGCGCGCAGTTTGGTTTGGCGATCGCGGGTGATCCACTGCGGGCGGGTCAGGAGAACTTGGCAGGCTTGCGCGGCGATGCGGTCAGCGCCAGGGAGTTGGGCGAGGTTGAGTGGGTCGAGATCGCTGAAACCAGTGCGGTAGAAGCGATCGCGCCAGTAGGTGTCAAATTCCTGACTCAGGCAGTCAGGAACCGGCAGCGGGTAGGAACCGAGGTCAGGGATAGGGGGCGCAGCGATGCCCAGCCAGCGTCGCAGGGTGTCCAATTTGGTCGCGGGCTGGTAGTAGGGTACGAGTGGATGGTGGGCGTGCTGGCGGTACCAAGCCTGTTCGAGGGGGCGAGCGTCTTCGGGCAGTTGTAGGGTCAGCCAAGTAGCAAGCTGCTCAGGACTCGGCTCGGCAAGCCACAAAGCGGGATCGCTGTCGCTGAGATCGGCGAGCAGACGGGCGACGGGGCGGTCGGGGTAGCGGGCGAGAGCGCTAGCGAGGGCGAGGATTTGCTCGTCGTTCCAGGTGTCGGGAATGAGGTCGTCGCCGAGGTCGTCGGCGATCGCGGCGCGAGGTGCTTCTAGGGTCTCGAAGTCGCTGCGTTTGCGCGCGTGCAACCAGGCCGCGGCCCACTCGCAGGGACGCTGGCCGGCAATCCAGTAGGGGGAATTGCTGCGGTCGAACTTCTCGAGGAATTCGACTTCGCTGCGAATGGCGATGTAGCCGCTGGGGATCGGGTAGACGCCGGAAGGATCGAGGACGATCGGGCGATCGGGGTCGGGTTTGGCAGGGGGTTGGTGGGTGAGGTAGCTGAAGAGGCTGGTGCGATCGTCTTGCCGGGATGCTTGGCGATCGCGGGTAGGGGTTGGGGGCGCGCTAACGACTGGTTGCGGTGTGGGCTGGGTGTTGAGGACGGGTGCGGGTTCGGGGGTGGGTTCAGGCTCGGGCTCGGCAACGGGTGTGGGTTGCGGCTCGGGCTTCGGCTCGATGTCGAGGATGGGAACGGGTGCGGGTTGCGGTTCCGGGGCGATCGCCGGAGCCTGACTCGCTTCCAGGGCATCGAGAAATGCCTCGGCATTGGCGAAGCGGTCGGCGCGCTTGGGGGCGATCGCTTTGAGCATCACCGCGACCAGAGCCTCGCTCAACTCGTCAGGATTCTCAACAAATTGGCGCGGATCAGGAGCGAGTTGATTGCGGGGTGGTTCCGGCGCGTCGAAGGGATAGCGGCCGGTTACGCATTCATAAACTGTCAGACTAAGGGCGTAGAGATCGCGATCGATTTTGCCGCTTTTGCTGGCGTTGCGCACCTTGAATTTTGGCGGCATATAGCGACGTGTCCCGGCGCTTTCGTCATAGTCGCTATCGTCAGAAATGGCGATATTAAAGTCAATAATCTTGACGCCTTGTTCGGTCAGAAATAAATTTTCGGGCTTGATGTCCTGGTGATAGATGCCGTGGTCGTGAATGTGGGCGAGACCTGCGGCCGTTTGTTGGGCGATTCGGATGCTGTCATCGATCGAGAGCGAGCCATCGGCGATCGCGGCATCAACCGTTTTTCCATCGATGAATTCTAACAGCAGATAGGGCGTGCCATCTCGCAGTTGGTCAGCATGGATAAAATCAACAATGTGAGGATGTTTTGAGACCTTAAGCAACGGTTTCAGTTCTTGCTTGAGGCGCTCGACAGTTGAGTAGCGATCACTGACGACCAACTTGAGCACCTGTGATTTGTCGTAGAGTCCGTTGAATACTTTGTAAGCAACGGCAAAGCTACCAGGCTGACCCAATCGTTCTTCAACACGGTAGTTTTCGTCAATCACATGACCGACTGGCAAGTTCCTCAGGTCGAGCCGCTTTTGCTCGTCAAGAAACTCCGTGAGTTTGTGAAGGGCTTCGTCGGCGCTAGCGTGGCGATTTTCGGGTTCCAGAGCGCAGAGTTTTTGCAACCAGCTATCGAAGCTTGCCGCGAGATTGGGGTTAATTTCCGAAGCGGGCTTAGGAAAGATCGCATGACAATCATCCAACTCCTCAACATCTCGAAAAGCCGGTTTGCCGACGAGTAATTCATAGAAAATTGCACCGGCTGCAAACAGATCGGATTTTTGGCTGGCGCGACCAGGATTGTTGTGGACTTCGGGGGCTTGATAAATGGCGTCGGCTTCAAGATACGCCGCAATCTCACCGGCGATCGTCCCTTGGCGATGACCGATGCGCGCATAGTCGAATTTGGTCAGTAGCGTGCGGCCGCTGTCGTCTACAAGAATCGTGTCGGGAGTAAGGTTGCGGTGAATAATGTCGTGACGATGGAGATGGCGGAGGGCGTCTAAAATCTCCTCAATAATGCGGCGCTTGCGATCAAGCTTGAGGCCGCTTTGTCGCCCATATTGACGCAGTGATTGAGCAGAAACGTCATCCGTGACAATGATCCAACTATCTTCTGATTGTGATTGAAAACAGTGGGTAACGTTGAGAATGTTGGCGTGTTCGGGGAGTTTTCGCAGGGCTAAAAAAGCCGTGCCGATTAACTGGCGCTCGGCAGCTTGTTCTTCGGGACTAGCGTAGAGGTTGCTGGGATAAACACGCAGACGCACCTTGGCTTCTGCGCCCAGAACATTGTGATGAGCGCGATATTCGGTGTAGCGATCGCTCCGATCCAGCTCTTTGATAACCTGCCACTCGCCATAACAGGGGCTGCGTTTAGGAGCCGCTTTGCCACAGATCGCCCGCCGCACGAGGGGCTTCAATTCACGAATATCCTGGAGGCGGCCCTGGGGAATGAAATCGCGGCGGTTGAAGTGGTCGGCGCAGCGATCGCGAGCGTAGATCACGTAAGGTCGATCGAGACCCTGCGCGTCATCCAAGCTGGCATCGTCCGCCATCATCATCACGGCAGGGTGAACATGGACTTTGTGGAGCGGGCGGGTGCGATCGAGATCGCTGATCGTGCTGCTCAGAGCTTTGGCGTTCGCCCGGAGTTTGGCAACAGGCGAGTGGAAAGGCTCGCGACGATCGGGATACCAGCGCGAGCCACTCACCTCGACATGACCGCGAGTGCCTTTGACATCAACGACAAAAACGCATTGCGGGCCGATGATCACCATATCAATCTCGAAGACTTCGCGCTCGTTGCGGCGGATTTCGAGGTTATGGATAATCTCAAACTCGTCGGATAGGTTGCCCTTTAAATAGAGAATGGCATCACTCTCGGCTTCATTTTCAGGTTTAGCAATAGGATGTACTTTAGCCATCGGCTACCTCCGTCGTTTTGCCGAGGTATTGTTTGAGTTCGGTGTAAAGCTCCTCGCGCTGGACGCGGTGCAGTTGTTGGAACAGTAGGCGAATTTGGCTGGCTTTGTCTTTGGCTTGTTCGTCCTGGCAGAGATCGATCACTCGCTCCAGGGTGCCTCTCAGTTCTGTGGTGAGATAGTCTTGATGCTGGCTCTGCTGCTGGTGAATTGTTTTGAGTAGTTCGATGGCGATCGCCAGCTTCTCGTGGTCATTGCTGGTGCGGTAAATTCTAGAAGCTTCTTGACCGAGTGTTTTGATCCAGGCATCAGCCGCTTGGCGCTTCTGCTCGTAGAGTTGCTGATTGGTTGTGTCGATCTCTTTGAGTTTGGCCGTGTAGATGTCTTCGAGGTCGGGGGAGCAGTCGGGGAGATTTTTGTGCCAGCGGGTGAGGCGATCGCGCAACTCCTGGCATTTTTCCAGCGTGGTTGGTGCGGTGCTGTCGAGCAGTTGGTAGAGGTCGAGGACGCGCTCGGCGTCTGCGCTCAGGGTTTGGAAGCGCTCGGCGAGTGGCGAATCCTTGTAGACATCCTCTCGCTTGAGGAGTTTCTTTTGCAGGTTTTTGGCGCTGCGGGTGTCGCTGACTTGGTCAAGTTCTTGCTCGAACTGGATCAGTGCTTGCTCAAAGGTTTGCTGTGTGTCCGCGAGTTTTTGGCGGATCTCGGCGAGGGCGGCTTGACCGCGATCGCAGTCGTGCAACGACACCTGCTCGAGCAAGTCGCGGATCTCTTGACACTGGACGATGCTGCGGCATTGGCGGCTGCGGGTGGCGAGATCGGCGAGGGTGTTCAGGTCGGCGAGGCGGTGGCGAATCGGATCGCCGAGGGTCTGGTAGGCCTCGAGCTGGCTGGAGCCTTGGAAGATGTAGGCTTTGCCGTTGTAGTCGAGTTGGAGTTGGGTGAGGGCGTCGAGGGCGGTGACTTGAGCGAGGCGATCGCGCCAGTCCTGCAACTGCCGCTGGTAGCCTGCGATTTTGGTTTGGAGGTCTTGTTGGATGGCGGCGATTTCTTTTTGGTAGGGGTCGGGGTTGTGGAGCTGGGCGCGGCGCTGCTCGATGTCGGCGAGGGCATCGTCGCAGAGTTGCAGTGTGTTGAGCTTTTTGCTGGCTTTGTAGGCGCGGATCGCCTGCATGGTTTGCTTGTCTGCGGCGTCGCGTTTGCCCTGTTCGATTTGCCGCTCAATCTCCTCGCGACGAGCCGCGAGATCCGCTAGGGTGCGCTCGAGCTGGTCGCGGAGGTCAGCGAAATCGTCGTCGTTGACGAGGTCGCGAGCCGAGTTGAGGCGCTGTTGTTGGGTGTTGCAGTCGTTGAGGCTGCTGACGGTGCGATCGCAAATTTGCCCGAAGCGCTGGGCGAGCAGCGATCGCCCTTCGGTCTGTTTCGCTTGCAGTTTCTCGCCATAAGAATTAGCAAGTTCAGTATTATCCGTCTCAGGCAAGTCTAGATCGGCAAGTTCTTGATAAACCTTGAAGATTTCCGGCATTTTCCCAAAGGGCAGATCGCGGATGCGCTGGATTTTTTGTTGGGCGATATTGAGAACTTCTAGGAAGGGGTTGATGCCGGATGGCGGCGGTTCGCGATCGCGATCGCCGTCAGTGGGGTTAACGATCGTTTTGTCGAGTTTGGCTTGGAGCTGTTTGAGGCGATCGCCATAGCTGGGCTCCGTGTAGCGCCGGCTCTGCGTGGTGATGACCTTAACCAATTCCAGTGCTTGTTCTGTGGAGGTCGCGCTATCCGCTTGGCTTTCCCAGGCATCGACTTGATCGAGCAGTTCGCGGTGATTCAGATCGAGGTCTTGGCGGATTTTTTGGACTTCGCTGGCGGCCGGGCTGTCGGCGGGGATTTTCGCGCTCAGGGGGTCGATTTGCTGACAGGCCTTGGCGTAGTCCTGTTGGGTGAAGTAGTTGGGGAGTTGAGCGGCCTGACGGATTTGGGTTAGATCCTGCTCAATTTGTTCAGCTTGGCGGAAGCCCTGGCGGCAGCGCTGGGCGACTTGTTGGGCGTAGTTGAGGCTGGTGGCGAGGTCGTCGGGGAGGCTGGCGGTGGCTGTCACTTGCTCAAGGGCAACTTGCAAGTCTCGGAGATAAGCATTGCAGGCATCGAGGTCGGGGAGGCTGTCGCTGCGCTCGCTGAGTTGGTCGATGCTGTTGCGGATGCGGTTGAGGACACTAGTTTGGGCGGTGGTCTGGCGATCGCGCTGCTCCGGACTCGGCCGCACACTGACGACCTCGGCGCGCATCTCGATCGGAGGCAGTTGCGCCTGCAAGGTGGGGTAGACGGCGAGCAAGTTGGCGAGGGGCGCGGGATCGGGCAGGGCTTCGGCCTTTTCAACTGGCTTGAACCACTGGCGGATTTTGTTGAGTTCGGCGGCGATCGCGTCGCGATTGGCTTCGGCATCGAGCCGCTCGGAGGTCTCGGTCTCGCTGGGTTCGCGGGCGAGGAAGCGGTTGAGGGCGTCGTGGTAGGCCTCGGCCTCGGGGAAGCTGGCCGGGAACGGGGGCGACGGCGGCAGAACCGGGCGCTGGCGGCGGATCAGGCTGGCTTTGTGCGCGAGTATCCAGGTGCGGACGAAATCGACGGGCTTGCCGAGGATGTCGGTTTTGGCCCATACAGGGAGCGCTTGGGTGGCGATCGTAACCTTTTCGCCGCGCCTGAATTTGATTTGGGGCGGGCCTTTGAGGGCGACTTCGCGGTGGCGATCGGCTAGCCAGGCGGCGAGCAGGACGGTGAAGGTGTATTCGTTGTAGCCGTAGGGCGGGCTGCTGAGGCGCTGCCAGAGTCTGGCGAGGGGGATGGTTTTCTGCCTCGCCGTTGAGGTCAGCGAGGCGGGAGAGTTCGGCCCAGGCGTCGCGGACTGCTTCTTGCTGGGGCTCCTGGAAGCGGTAGCGGTCGGAGGTCTTGTGGAAGAGTCGCCAGGTGGAGCAGAAGACTTGATCGAGGATCGTCTGGTACGACCGATCGGGCAAGCTGTGGGTGGGGAGTTCGCCCGCGAAGAGTTGGCGGGCAATGAAACCGGTCACCTTGGAACCCGTGTTGTGACCGGAGCCCATCTGGCTCATACCGCCGACGGGGGGCACGAAGGGGTAGAGTTCGGTGAGGAGGGCGCTGATGTAGCGGGCGGGGTTGTGTTGTTCTTGGGCGGGGACTTTCGCTTGGACGCGGCAGTGGTGGGTGCAGTTTTCTGGCTGGACGAGGCGCTGGAGGGTGGTGTCGAGTTCGCCGCGCCAGCGTTTGAGGAGTTGTTGGTAGGCTTCGCCCCAGAGGCGGCGATCGCCCGGGTCTTTTTTCTGAAGCAGTTGGATCTTGCAGAGCAGGTTGCCGAGGGGGCCGACTTCTTCGGTGGGAATGGCGGCGACGAGATGATTTTTGAGGGGGGAGTGGGCTAATTTTTCCTCAATGCTGTGGCGCAAGTCTTGCAGTTCGGCTTGGTCGGTCGCGAGGACATAGGCGAGCAGGCCGCGACTCTCGAGGGATTTCAGTTCAGTATCGCTTTGCAGTTTGGACAGGAACTCACTAATGCTGTAAAAACGCTGTTCAAATTGCCAATCGTCATAGGCAAGTTGCCGCTCGCTGATGAAGGGTTCGGCGGCGAGGCGCTCGCTCTTGAGATACTGACTGACGCGACCCTGACAGTATTGCACGAGGCGCTCGAACAGGTCGCTAGGCTCGGGCTGGTTGACTAACTCGCTAAATTCCTCGTCGATCGCTTTTTCGAGTTCGTTGGGATTGATGCCCTCGAAGAAAGCGTAAGTTTTCGTTGCTTTTTGGTAGTAAATAATCTGGCGATTTTCCTCGAGGCTCTTGAGGGCAGCATCGAGGCGGGAGCGGGAGAGGCCGGTGAGGGCGGCGAGGATTTCTTGGTGGTTTTGGGTATCTTTTTGGCAAGCTTGCCTTCGCTGTGGTGGTAGAGGAAAAGGGCTTGGGCAACGGTTAGCTCATCGGGATTATCGGCGTTTTCTAGTTGGGCGAAGGAGCGGTGATGGATGGAGTCATCGGGAATTTTGATAAAAGCCTTAACGAGCTTGACGGGATAGAAATAGTTCAGCTTGCCATTGATTTCGATGTCCTCATCGAGGAAGGGAACGAGGTGATTGCCGAGAAATTGGATGACGCTGCGATCTTGCGTCAAGGGGAGATTGGCGAGCAGGCCTGCGGTGATGGGGTGTAAGGGGAAGCAACCCAGGGCGAGATGGGTGTGGAATTGGTCAAATGGCCAGCCGCGTTCGCGATAGGTCCTGAGGTGCGATTCGTAGGCGCTGCGGGCTTCGGCGCGGAGGGTGTCGCTCCATTTTTGCTGGAAGGCTGGCCAGGGGGCGGGTTGGGCGCGGATCAGGCTGTCGAGGACGAGTTCGAGGCTGGAAACGGGTTCGTATTTGCAATCTTGGAGGCGCGAGGTGATTTTGCCGTAGCGATCGCCTGCGGTAGCGCTGACATCTCTTCTTTTGCCAGGATCGATCTGGGTAAAGCTGAGCAGGGCAATTTTGCTGGGGTTATTTTTGCAGACGTTGGTGATGTTTTGTAGGGCAGTGCCGCCCGCAGCTTCTTCGTCGGCGATCCAGGTTTGTAGGTAGTAGTTGAGTTCGTCGAAGAGGATGAGGATGCCCTGGAAGCGGGGAGCGTCGCCGCGACAGAGCTGGTGGATTAGGTCGGTGAGGATTTTTTCAATATCGATGCTGTCTTGGAAGTCGATCGGGAAGCCGTTGTTGAATGCGCGGGAGAGGTCGCGGACGGTGCGGATGGCGCTGGTGTCGGCGTTGCGGAGCAGCTCGAGCAGACCGGGGAGGTCGCCGCCGGGGGCGTTGTTTTGCGCGAGCCAGGTGTTGGCGCGCGCGACTTGCTCGGGGCTGAGGCTGGTGAGGTATTGCTGGGGCGGCTCGCAGATGTTGACGGCGGCGGCGTCGGGGACGCCGGCTTGCTCGAGAGCGTGGAGGGTGGCTTGCAGGAAGTTTTTGCGGAGGTCACCGCCGCGATCGCCACTGATACAAATGACCAGATGCTGGCGATCGCTATAGGCCCGTAAGCCTTCGACTAGACCAGGATTGCGGCTGGCAACGGCGCTCTCGACCTGGTGGAGGATACCCTGGACTTCGGGGGAGTCGCCAGGTTGAGCAAAGTAGTTGGCGACGGCGATCGCGAAGTGCGATTTGCCTTTGCCGTAGCCCTGGATCATCAGGTGGACATTGGGGCTGGTGACGCTGTGATAGCTGCGGCGCAGGCTGTCGAGGATGCCAGCGGTGGAGTCAGTCTGCTTTTCGTGGATGTAGTTAAAGATGAAGCCTTCGCAGAGTTCGCGGTTGGTCTCGGGCTCGTCAAGCATCAAGAAGTTGACGGAGCTGCGGAGGATGCCTTTTTGGTTGACTTCGATCAGGTCGCGGAGGAGCATAGCCGTGATTTGGAGTAGGGTGAGGGTTGGGCGGGGGTCGGCGGCAGCTTAGGCGAATGCTAAGCGGCGCTGGGCGGGCCAGTCTTTGGGGGCGAGGGCGGGTGGCAGGACGATCCAGAGGCGGCAGGGGAGTTTGCGGGTTTGCTGGAGGTTGCTCCAGAGGAGTTTGAGGTTGCCACCACTGGGGCGGACGCGCAGGTAGGTGAGCAGCCAGTCGAAGTCTTCGAGCAGGATCAGGGGACGGGTGGTGCGATCGCACATCGCTTTCAAGGCGGCGAGTTCGCGATCGAGGTAGGCATCGAGGTTAAGGAATTTGCTGCCGGAGTCGAGCCGCTGGAGGAGGTCGTCGCGGTAGCTAAGGCGATCGCCATTGACATAGCTGGCGAGCTTATTCAGCTCAAGGTCGCGGGGCGCATCCCAGAGCAGCAGGTGGATTTGGTTGGCGGGTTCGGCGCGGTGGAGTTCGGGCAGGGGGGTAGGGAGCATTATGGGACTCCGGTACGGTTTAGGCTTGGTAGGCTTGGTCGAGCAGCTCGAGAGGGTCGCTCCAGCGGGGGACGATCTGGCTGGGCGAGTCGCGGCTGAGTTGTGCGATCGGGCCGCGGGTTTCGAGGTCGTTGAGGTGGGGCTGGATTTGTTCGGGCCATAGGCTGAGGATGGGGGCGATGCCGTAGGGTTGGTTGAGGATGGTTTCGGTGAGTTGGCAGGTTTGGCCGGGGTAGTCGCGCTGCCAGAGTTTGGCGAGGAAGTAGCCGATCAGGTATGGGTTGGGGAGGCTGGGGTTTTGGGTGGAGTAGCTGTTGCCGCTGAAGGTGAGGTATTGGCAACCTTTGAGGGCTTGGGGCTCGGTGTAGGCGCGCAGGAGATATTTGAAGTTTTTGGCGAGCAGTTTGGGGCTGTCATCGAAAATGTCGCTGCTAGCTTGGGTGAGTTGGTCGGCGGTGAAGTCGGTGTGGCGGGGGGCGAAGTCGTAGACGAACCAGGTCCAGCCGCCCCAGTCGGCGGGATCGTCGGGGGGCTGGGCGAGGCTGTTGCTACCGAAGCTGAGGTAGAAGTGCATCAGCCAGTCGGTGATGAGGGAGTCAAGATAAGGATCGTGACGCAGGACGATTTCGCCTTCGGGGCTGAGGCGTTTGTTGGCGATGAGACCAGCGCGGGCAGCCCAGCTTTGTACCGGCCCAATTTTCCTATTCCCCAGCCCTGTTCGCACTAGCAAATTATCGGGTGAGTCTTTCAGCCCTACTTCGCTAGATGCTGCATTCAGCACTTTACGCACATCCTCTTTCTTGAGGGCGAATGTCGTGTGAAAACCTAGCTGTAGCTTTGGCATGGGACTAGGGACAGTGAGTTAAGGGTTGTTCAGACAAAACCAGTTCAAAAATTAGGCTTGGTAGGCTTGGTCGAGCAGCTCGAGGGGGTCGCTCCAGCGGGGGATGATCTGAAAGGGGGAAACTTCGCGGCGCTGGCTGATGATGCCGTAGGTTTCGAGTTGGTTGAGGTGGGGTTGGAGTTGGTTGGGGGAGAGGCCGAGGACGGGGGCGAGGCCGTAGGGTTGGTTGAGGATGGTTTCGGTGAGTTGGGAGGTTTGGCCGGGGTAGTCGCGCTGCCAGAGTTTGGCGAGGCAGTAGCCGATCAGGCGTGGGTTGGGGAGGTCGGGGTGTTGCGTAGAGTATTGATCGCCGCTGATAGTAATGTATTGACAACCTTTTAAAGCATGGGGTTCAGTATAGGCTCGCAGGAGAATTTTGAAGTTTTTAGTTAAGTTCCTGAGATTATCATCAAAAATAGCGGTACTAGTTTGACCAAGTTCCTCCAAGGTAAAAGTAGTATAACGAGGGACAAACTTATAAACAAACCAAGTCCAGCCGCCCCATTCAGCAGGATTAGTTGGGGGTGTAGGCAGCTTTTTATTTCCAGCGCTAAAGTCCTTGTCCCCAAAGCTGATATGGAAGTGCATCAGCCAATCAGTAACGAGAGAATTGAGATTAGGGTCATGACGCAAGATAATTTCGCCTTCAGGGCTGAGTTGTCCACCTGAAATCAGCCCGGAGCGCGTTGCCCAGCTACGAATTGGACTGACTTTCTGGTTGCCTAAACCTGTCCGAAGCTGTAGGTTCTCGTGCGAACCAAGATTGCCCTCTTCTAGTGCAACGTTGAGCACTTTGAGCACGTCCTCTTTTTTGAGCGCAAAAGTTCCATGGAAACTTATCTTCGGTTTCGGTTTTTGCATACAGCAACATCCAATTCAGTTTATAAAAGTTCGATCGGCATAGAACCGCTATTAGTTTCGAGGCAAACTAGGCATGACACATTAAGCAAGGCAAGTCCATATCATCTCCATCCTCACTTAAAACATCCTCGAGAAGAGTAGCGAGAGGTTTGTTGCTTTTATCCTCTGCAAGTTGCTTGTTCTCCATAGCAGTGCGGTGATTTTCTAAAATTTCGTCTTTCCGAGCCAGAAGCTCAGTTAAACTCTCTCCTTGCACCCAGGTATACCCACGCGCCTGAGCACTTCTCTCATAATCGAGCGCCTTCTGGAACAGATCCGGATGTCTTTCGGACAACATGATCCACTCATACTTACGCTGATAGAAACAGAAAAAACATCCAGAACGACTGCGCCACTCGTAATATTTCGGTAATCCTATGCCGCTCTCCTCTAATAGTCGGAAAATGTCATCTTTCACTAATCCATGCTCTTTAAAGGGAAATACAGGCTTGATATTGGGCCTTCGTGATATATAGCCATTACGATCTTCATCAGCTCGAATCGCAATGTAGCTAATCGCATCACTACTACCTATGAATTTCTCTAGAGGCCTGATTTTCATAAAATCTGTACACCATCTCTTTGTTGGTGAAGGAAGTACATGACCATAGACCTCCATCCAGTGATCAAACCCTCTTGTTGCCTGTAGAATCTCTATTTTGATTCCTAATCGTGCCTTGATTCTTTCTAGGTATTCATAGGTCTCTGGAAGTTCTTTGTGGGTGTCACAGAAGAAAAACTCAATTCGTTCGGTAATCTCCGGATACTTTCGCTTCATGAAGACAGCCAAAGCCGTGCTGTCCTTACCGCCGGACAGCCCCAAAACATGACGCAGGCGCTCAACCAACTTTCTGGAACCCCAAAACGCAACTCAACTAGAAAAGTAGCATTCGTATTCGGCCGACGCAACCG
>JAAUTY010000144.1 GCA_012031265.1 Spirulinaceae cyanobacterium SM2_1_0
GACTCGCCGGGCGCGATCGTCAATGCGGGCGAGCTGGCGGTGGGTGCAGGCAACGCTTGATGCTGGTAGGTGGCAGCGTGGTCAATACGGGCAGTCTGGCGGCTCCGGCGGGCGGCATTTTGGTGCAGGCGGTGCCGGAGACAGGGCGGATTCGGCTCTCGCTGCCGGGGCAGGTGCTCAGCCTGGAGGTGCTACCGCCTCGCGACGCGGCAGGCAATGTGCAACCCTTCAGCGCCCTCGACATCCCGGCGCTGGTGACAGGCTCGGCACATCACCAGATAGCGACGGGCCTCAGCGCGACGCCGGAAGGAGTGACTTTGGATGCAGCGGGGTTGAAGCTGCCGACGGAGCCAGGTACGGCGATCGTTTCGGGCGCTCTGGACGCAGCCGGTACGACGGGTGGCGATATTGCGGTTTTGGGTGAAGTTGTCGGTCTGGTTGCTGCGGCGGTGGATGCGTCGGGCGAGCAGGGCGGTGGCAATATCCGCATTGGCGGCAATTTTCAGGGCAATGGCAGTCTGCCGAATGCGGCGCGCACCTATGTCGATCGCGACTCGCAGATTTCAGCCAATGCTGAGGTAGTCGGCGATGGCGGTGAGGTGATTGTCTGGGCCGATGACGTGACAGCCTTCTACGGCGATCTCAGCGCTCGCGGCGGTGCCGCGTCGGGCGATGGCGGCTTCGTCGAAATTTCCGGCAAGGAATCGCTAGCGTTTGATGGTCGCGTTGATACCTCAGCCCCAAATGGTTCCAGTGGCACGGTTTTGTTCGATCCGCGAGACATTATTATTGGCTCTGGTGCGGGTAATAACAGCGATCTAGTTCCTGGTGTCGATCAGTCCATCCTATTCGATGATGGTGGACTCACTGATTTTTTCACACGGAAGCAGCGATTATAAACTTGACAGGAACTGTCATTTTGCAAGCACAACGAGATATTCGGGGTAGCTTGACTTTGCAACGGGACGTTGAGGATCTCGCTAAGCTTCGTGGTCCAATCTATCCAGGTGGCCAATTTTTTCCAGTTGGAATGACCTCAGTAGATTTGGAACTAATATTGGAGGCGGGTAGGGATATATTGCTCGGAGATGTCGTGCTTTACTCCGCTGAGGAAAGTGCGGGCAGTATATCTCTGATCAGCACTGGAGGCAATATAGACGTCGATCTCATATATGTTGCCGGAGGGATCCATGGATTCAGCGGAGACGCTAACGGTGGAGAGGTATACATATCTGCTTTTGGAGATGTCAACATTGTCGATGGTATTCGAGCATTTTCAGGAGAGCCATTTGAAGAAATTGGTGCCATCCCCGGAATAGATAGTAAGATTGTAGTACTGCCAGAACCTGGTGAAACTCTACCAGAGCCAGAACCAGAACCAGAACCAATTCCAATTCCAACACTTGATGGTGAGTCTAATTCAGGTAATGTCAGCATCTTTAGTCAAACTGGGGATGTTTTCATCGGTGGTCGAGGGATTCACAGTTATTCCTACCCTTTTAATGAGGAAAACATTGCCTTTGAGGCTAATGGCGGCGATATCTACATCGAGGCTGCTGGCAATATCGAAGTTGAGCAGCTTGCAACCTTTGCCGGATCAGGAGAAAACGTCACGGTTGTCAACGAAGAGCCAACACCAGTGTTTGTCTCAGGTGATGCCAATGCCGGTAATATCACCGTTATTAGCCATGGTGGTTCAATCGCGATAAATTCTGGGGTTGATGCTTCCGCTGGACTAGGAAACGGCGGTTCAGTAGAGCTGGGAGCTGCCGGAGATATTACCACTAGCGACATTCGTACGAATGCTCTGTTAGAAGGTGGAGCAATTACGTTGAGCAGTAGCGGCGGCAGCATCGACACGACCGCCGGGATCGCGAACTCAGTGGGTGGCGTTACCGGCGGAGACGTGACACTGGAAGCGCTGGGGAATATTACGACGGCTGGTATCGGCAGCACCGTGATCCTGAGTGGCTTCAATGCCAACAGCGGCAATCTTCGCATCGACAGCGGCGCGCAAGTTGATACAACTGCCGGCCCTCTGATTACTGCCTCCGGAAGCGGTACCGGCGGCAACATCGACATCTACGCAGCCGATGAAGTGCTGCTAGGCAATGTCAATGCCCGTTCTTTTGCCACAACGGGCGGCTACATTGAACTGCAAGCCGATGGTCTGGTTAACTGGCAAGGCGAACTAGAGACCAACCGCAACCGCATCACCTTCGCGGCTCCCGTGGAGCTAGCTGGCGACAGCACGGTCAGGATTTTGGCAGCGGGCACGATTCAGTTTCAGGACACCCTAGATGGCGCGCACCAGCTTACCCTCGAAAGCAATGGTGGCACCGTCGAATTTGACCGCCCAGTTGGTTCCAGTGAGCCACTGACTGCTCTTGCCGTTGAAGGCGAAACGTTTAGCTCCGTAGCACCGGTTGACATCACCACTGAAGGGGATCTTCTGGTAGAAGACATCTTGTCTGAGAGTGGCATCGTCTTGCAAAGCTTATCAGGCACGATTCAAGCCGGTGCAATCGATGCCTCATCGACTACAACAGATGCCGGCAACGTGAGCTTAGAAGCCAGCAACACTATTGTGAATAGCATTGCTGCCCAGAGCGACGTTGGGAGTGGCGGCAATGTTGAGGTGACAACCAGTAGCAACCCAGACGCTATTGGTTACTTTCGTGCGGTCGAGACGTTTGGCGATCGCAATGGAACTACTGCCAGCATTTCTGTGGCTGGTGCCGCGAGTGGCGGTACAGTTATCATTCGTCACGGCGGCAACGGCGAGATCCCCTTCATTGTTGGCGACGCGGATCTTAACGGCACTGTAGGAACCATCACGCGCGGTGATGATGCGGCTGCACGCAGTATCAATCCTACCGGTGAATATCTGTTCACTTATACCCAAGACCAAGCCCGCTTGCAGATTATTTCTATTCCCAACTCAGCAGCAGTTATTGCACAGCCATCCCCAACCTTGCCAGCGTTAGAACCAGAAGCTTTAGTCAGCGATAACCCAATCACGAATCTTGGCTTTCTGATCGGCGATCTGCTGAATGCAGAGACGGCGGTTGAACGCGATCCAGCCACTGGCGAGGAAACTTTCACTTGGCAATTGCCCAGCTTGTCAACGGACGAACAAGTCTTGCTTGCCGATGGCGAGGCGCCTGGCGGACGCACCCTTTCGCAGACCGTGCCGAATCCCGCTCCGAGTCCGGCGATCGGCAGCATTCCCTATCAATCGCCGCTGCACTCGATTCCGCCGCTGAATCTCGCGCAGAGTCCTGAAGACTTGATTGCAG
>JAAUTY010000145.1 GCA_012031265.1 Spirulinaceae cyanobacterium SM2_1_0
TCGCGGGGTAAGGCAGAGCCGTGAACAACGCTAGGGGCAACAGGTGGCGAGCAATTGAGATTGACATGGTCGTCGGAGAGGTCAGGTAGCATCAGTGTACTCCCGATGTAGGGCGATCGCCCTCAGTGTTCTCTGCGACCTCAAGGCAAATCGTGAACTGACCAGGGATTGCCAATCGTCGCGAAACCCGCCCAATAGTAGGGATGCTGGAAAGTGCGATCGCCCTGTTGCCAAAACGCCTGCTGATCAAACAGGTTTATCGCCGCAGCGTGTAGCATAGTTATGTTTCACTTGTCACAGCTACAGAAATTTCTACACGCTATGACCGCCGCTTCAGAAATGCGTGCCCAGATTATTCAGCAACTCGAAGATCTGCCCCCCGACAAGCTAAGACGTTTGGCAGAGTTTCTGCAATTCCTAACCAGTCAAGAACACCCAACCCCGCCAGCCGCCCCCTCAAACCAGAGACAGCCTGGTCTACATCCCCATGCTTTCGCGGCCAGCGATGATTTTGATGAGCCGCTCCCTGACAGTTTTTGGTTGGGTGAAGTGTGAAATTGTTACTGGATACGCACGCATTCATCTGGTGGGACAGTCAGCCCGCCCGTATCCCTGAAGCGACCCTCAATCATTTGCAGCAACCTCAGAATACTGTGCTCCTAAGCTTGGTCAGCTTGTGGGAGTTGCAGATCAAGATTCAATTGGGCAAGTTGTCGATGAGAGCCAGTCTGGCGGAAGTAGTACACCAGCAACAAGTGAATGGCATTGAGATGTTAGCCATTTCGCTCCAACACATTCTTGCCCTTGAGCGATTGCCCTGGCATCACAAAGACCCATTCGATCGTTTGCTCATTGCTCAGAGCCAGGTTGAGCAGGCTGTGTTGGTTAGCCAAGATGCTAAGGTGCAACAGTATGATTGCCCAGTGTTCTGGGAATAGCGCTGGGGTAAGCTCACCAAGGATTGCCAATCAGCGTGAACGAACTCCAGAAGTAAGGGTGCGTAAAATCGCGATCGCCCCGCCCCCGCAACGCCGCCGGCAACGGCCAACGCTGCGTCGGCGTCACCAACTCATCGCCCACCACCCGCACCTCACCGCGCAGCATCGCCAACTGCGCCTGCTGCAACGCCTGCGCCTTGGTGGTGAAGTCGGGCAACTGGTCATAAAAACTGCTCATCAACGCCAGCGTCCCCTCATCGCTGACATACCAGAGGCTCCCCAGCGCCGTTTTCACGCCAGCAGCGACGGCTAAGCCGGCGAAACCGAGTTCGGCTTGGCGATCGCCCAGCGCCGTCCGACAAGCACTCAACACCAACAGATCCACCTGCGGCTGGTCCAACCCCAGCTCATGCAAGCGGTCAAGTCCCAAGCGCTCATCCCAGAACTGAATGTAGGAATTCTCCGGCACACCGGGCTGGAACTCGCTGTGCGTCGCCAAATGGACAATGCGGAAGGGTTCAGCCATCCGGCTGCTCTTGAGTTGCGGCACCGTGAATTCGGCATCCAGGAACGCCTCACCCGGCCAAAGGTCGTCGGCGATCGCCTCCACTTCCACGGGCACCGCTGGTAGGGGTGACAGATTCACGGCTGCGCTGTCTTTCACATCTTCCGACCCCATCGCCAGCACCGTCGCTCCGTCTAGACTGCGATAGTCCAAGTCCGTTAGTGACAAACTCGGCATCAGCCCGACACTGTAGCGCTCGATGATGAAGCCATCGCCGTCATGCAGGGTTGCCAGGGGCATTGACCGCAAGCCCGCATCAACGATGAAGGCGAGGTGTTGGATTTCGCGCACTTGCAACTCGGTTTCCAGGGGGGCGAGCAGCCAACTGTGGAGTTCTTGGGCGGGGGGGATGTAGCGACCACTCCAACGCGCCGTCGCCTGCCGCCGCAGTTGCGAAACCGTCGCCATCACGCGCTCACGGGTCGCTTGGGGCACCCGCCGCTGAATCAGGTTGCCGCGTGCGGTGACTAGCACCAATTCCAGCTCGTCGGTGGGTTCGCCTTCGCGTAGGGCGGACTGAATCAACTGACGACTGTTGGCAGTTAGCCCCTCCTCGAAGTCACGGATGCTCTGACCGGGAGCGAGTTCTCTCGTCCCTGGCGGCCGGAAGAAGGCGTAGATAATTGCGGTGGACACGCCGGTCTTGGCTTCGACGGCGAGTAGGGCTTGCTGGGCGTCGTTAAAGGAAAGAGTACGGCTCTCGGTACCGAGATGGTCAGCGAATAGTTCACTGAGGCCGGCTTCGATGGCCTCGAAGAGTTCGTTTGAGGTGGCGTCAAGGTCTAATGACCGGTCAACCAAATCGCGATCAACGGTTTGGAGTAGGGCGAAGTTGACGGGCAGGTTGACGAGGTTGAAGCTGGTGTTGATTGCGGGGCTGAGGCTGGCAATGGCGAGATAATCCCCCGACAGTCCATTAGCGCGTAAATCCAAGCTGGCGATGCCCTGCGCATCGGTGAAGACGGTGAAGTTTTCGGCAAAGGCGGACGGGCCTATCGTCGGCAGGGTAAAGGTGACGGGCACGCTGGGCAGGGCAATGTTGAAGGCGGCTTCGGTGACGCGCACTTGCAACGGCTCCGGGAAGGGGGTGTTGGTGGCGGTGATTTGGGTGTCACCGTTGAGGATTTCGAGGTTGAAGCCAGCGGATTCATAAGCGCCGCGATCCACGGCTGCCCCTTGGATGCGGCCGGTTCCCCGCTGATCTGTGCCTCCAGCCGCGAGGCTGCTGTTGCCGCTGTCGAGCGCGGGGCTGGTTGGTGCGAGGGCGTGGGTTTGCGTCGGGCCGCCGTAGTTGCCGAGGGGGAGCAGGCCGGGAGCGGCGGTGATGATGTTGCCCGCCCCTAAACTCAGACCGGTTGCGCCTGCGGTGCTGCCGAGCAGGTTGAATTGGAAGCTGCTGCCTGCGAAGTCGCCGCCGAGGTCGGGGGCCTGGCCGCCGAGGTCGCGATTGCCTGCGATGATGCTGTTCTCGATGGTAAAGGTTCCGAACGACCGAAGCCCACCGCCATCGCCCGTACCGTTGCCATCAGCATCAGCCACGTTGTTGGTAATCGTGCTATTGCGAATTGTGCCGCCGCCATTGCTGAAAATCCCACCGGTATCACTGCCCGCCGAATTGCCACTAACGGTGCTGTTCGTCACCGTCACCGTGCTAAAGCCGTTAATACCGCCGATCTGGTTGCCCGCCGAATTGCCGCTGATCGTGCTGTTCGTCACTGTCACCGCGCCATTGCTGGAAATCCCTCCAACATTAGCCCC
>JAAUTY010000079.1 GCA_012031265.1 Spirulinaceae cyanobacterium SM2_1_0
CCCGACCGGCCCCTGCCGCCGCACCCAGCACCCCCGCCAGCGCCCGCAACGGTCGCGTGGTCGCTTCGCCACGCGCCCGCAAGTTAGCAAAAGCGCTCAAAGTCGATCTGACCCGGCTCCAAGGCAGCGGCCCCCACGGCCGGATCACGGCAGAGGATGTTGAGGCGGCGGCGGGGCGGACGCCGAGCCGCGCGCTGACGACTCGGCCTCAAGCAACCGCCCTAGCGGCTGCCCCCGCACCGGTATCGGCTGCCACGCCACCTGTGGCAGGCGAGTTCGTCCCATTCAATACCTTGCAGAAGGCCGTCGCCCGGAATATGGTCGCCAGCCTCGCCGTGCCGGACTTCCGCGTCGGCTATACGATCACCACAGATGCTCTGGACAAGCTCTACAAGCAGATCAAGCCCAAGGGCGTGACGATGACCGCCTTGCTTGCGAAAGCCGTGGCGCTGACATTACAGAAGCACCCGCTGCTCAATGCCAGCTATGGCGATGAGGGTATCCGGTATGCTGGTCAAATTAATATTTCGGTCGCGGTGGCGATGCCTGATGGCGGTTTGATCACCCCTGTGCTGCGTGCCGCGGAGCAACTCGACATCTACTCGCTCTCACGCAATTGGCAGGATTTGGTGGCGCGATCGCGCAGTAAGCAGTTGCAGCCCGACGAGTACAACAGCGGCACCTTTACCATTTCCAACTTAGGAATGTTTGGAGTGGATCGCTTCGATGCGATTTTGCCGCCGGGCCAAGGTGGCATCTTAGCGATCGGGGCATCGCGGCCGCAACTGGTAGCGAATGCCGACGGTAGCTTCGCGGTCAAGCGCCAGATGCAGGTCAACCTGACCTGCGACCACCGGATTATCTACGGTGCAGACGCCGCTGCCTTCTTACAAGATTTGGCAAAATTGATCGAGACGAACGTATTGGCGCTGACCCTGTAGTCGGTTGTGATTAGACCAATGACGGGGCGATCGCCAAGCCAATTACCCCAGCGCGGCTGTCAGCAATCTGGGTTAAGCTAACGCTAAAGAACTAGTTCAGGATTTTCACTGCTTTGATGCTCCCTCTGGGGCTAGCCTGCGGAATCGTCGCAGTGCGAGCCTCCCTCCGGAAGCTACAGCCAGCGCTTGCTGCCAGCAGCAGACAGAATTCTCTGAGCGGTTTGGGGTGATGACACCCGCTCTCCAAACTTATTTTTGGAACCTTTTCTGTGTCCAAGCTCAGTTGCCAGCCTGTCGTCCCATGCTCATCTCCGCCCCATCTCCGGTTCCCGCGACTCTCTTGGTTGTTGACGACAACCCAGAGAACTTGCGCCTGCTCTCCGATATGCTGGCCGCGGCTGGGTATGAGATTCGGATCGCCCGCTCCGGTGAGCAAGCCCTAAAGCGGGTGCAGTATGCCCAGCCAGATTTAATTTTGCTCGATGTGATGATGCCGGGGCTGGATGGCTTTGAAACCTGCCGCTGCCTCAAGGAGCGCGAGGAAACTCAGAGCATTCCCGTGATCTTCATGACCGCGCTGGCTGAACCGGCAGATAAAATGCAAGGTTTTGCCGTCGGTGCCGTAGATTACATTGCCAAGCCTTTCTTCCAGGAAGAGGTGCTGGCTCGCATCCAGTTGCATCTGCGCCTCAGCCTGCTGACGCGCACCTTGTCCGACCGCAATCAACTCCTCGATCAGCTGGTCGTGAGCCTGAAGACCGAGGTTGAAGAGCGCGCCAGCGAGCTAGAGTACGTCCTGAGCGATCTGCAAGCTGTTCAGGTGCAGCTACTGCAACAAGAAGAACGCTTACAGTACAGCACTTTTCATGACACACTCACGCGGCTGCCCAACCGGGCGAGCCTGCTGCGGCGGCTCGAGGCGGCTGTCCGCTTTAGCGATCTCTATCCGAATTATTGCTACGCGCTCTTGCTGCTTGACCTCGATCGCTTTCATCGCGTCAATGAAAATCTTGGCTATGCGGCGGGCGATCGCCTCCTCGAAGCGGTCGCCGAGCGTCTGCGAGCCCGCGTGGGTCACGATCATTTCATCGCGCGGGTCGGGAGCGATGAGTTCGCCGTGCTCCAAGAGGGTCTGAATGAGACGGGCGAGGCGACCGAACTGGCGCGATCGCTGCTCGCAAGCCTGCAAGCCCCGGTGCAGATTGACAATCGCGAGGTTTTTGCGACCGCCAGTGTCGGCATTGCTTGCAGCTATACGGGTTATGCCAATGCTACAGATGTGCTCCGCGATGCGACGATCGCGATGTGGCGTGCTCGTTCCCAAAGCTCGGTCCAATATGCCCTGTTTAACCCCGATGTCGAGACCGCTGACCCGGAGCGCTTCGCGTGGGAAAGCGAACTGCGCTGGGCAACTGCGCGCCGGGAGTTCTGTCTCCACTATCAGCCGATTGTTCATCTCCAGGACGGTCAGCCCCTCGGCTTCGAGGCGCTGGTGCGCTGGCAGCATCCCCATCGCGGCCTCGTGCTGCCGAGTCATTTCGTCGAACTGGCGGAAGAATTGGGTCTGATCAGTGAGCTGGGTTGGCAAGTGCTCGAACTCGCCGTGCAGCAATTGCATGAATGGCAGCAGGTTTTTCCCACCAAGGCGCTGTTTGTGAATGTGAATCTGAGCGTGCTCCAGTTGCAGCAGACGGATTTTGTCGAGCGGCTGGCGGCATTGCTCACCGAGTATGAGCTACCGGGTGATCGCCTGCATTTGGAGCTGACCGAGAGCTGCTTTTTGTCTAGCGCCGCGAAAAATTTGATCGTCCTCCGCCAGGTCAAAGCGTTAGGGGTTGCCCTCTGCATCGACGATTTTGGCGTCGGCTTTTCGTCACTGAGCCGCTTGCTAGACTTCCCGGTGGACTGCCTCAAGATTGATCGCGGCTTTGTGAGCCGGATTACCGACAGCAGCGGTCGCGCCATCATTCAGTCGATCTTGACCCTGGCGCGCAATCTTGGCATCGACGCGATCGCCGAAGGCATCGAATCAACCGTACAAGCCGAACAACTCCGCGCCCTCGACTGTCGTTTCGGCCAGGGCTATTACCTGGCGCGCCCGCTCCGTGCCAGCGATGCGACGGATTATTGCCATCAATATTGTCCGGTTTCTCAGCCGCTAGCGGATTGAGTGACCCATGCTCAATGCGGCTCAATCGGTAGCACCCAACAAGGCGATCGCGACGAATGTTAGGCCAGCGTCGAAGAACCCGGTGGCACATCCTGCCAGCGACCCGGCCCAATCGCTTGCAGGGCTTCAGTCAAGCTCAAGCGCCCGGTGTAGAGTGCCTTACCGACGATGACGCCGCTCACCCCCAGTGGTGCGAGGGCTAGGAGGCTGAGCAGATCGGTCAGCGAACTGACGCCGCCTGAAGCAATGACCGGCAGAGTGACGCTGCTAGCTAGCTCGCGCAAGGCCGATAAGTTGGGTCCCTGGAGTGTACCGTCGCGCTGAATATCGGTGTAAACAATCGCCGCGGCTCCGCTGGCGGCGAAGCGCTGTGCGAGATCGGTGGCGCGCACAGTTGAGGTTTCCTGCCAGCCGTGTGTGGCTACTTGACCGTTGCGGGCATCGATGCCAATCGCCACCTTGCCAGGAAACTCCTGGCACCAGGAGACGGCAGATTCGGGTTGCTCCACTGCCAATGTGCCGATGATTGCGCGCTCAACGCCGAGGTCGAACAACATCTGGAGACTCTGGCGATCGCGCACTCCCCCCCCAACTTGCACTGGCACGTCAACCGCAGCCACAATCGCGGCGATCGCCGCTAAATTAGCCGCTTCTCCCTGCTTCGCCCCGTCTAGATCAACAACATGCAGACGTGCCGCTCCTTGAGACACCCACTGCTGGGCGACCGTCGCTGGCTCACTGCTAAAGACTTCCGACTGCGCGTAGTCTCCCTGATAGAGGCGCACACATTGGCCGGCGAGCAAATCAATGGCAGGAATCACATCCATGGGGTTCAGCGCCAAAGTTGTTTAAGCGAGACGGGTCAGGGCGCTCGCTAGCAGGAAGTCAAGTTAACCGTGCCGGCGCGCCCACCAGAAACCCAGCCACGAGATGGAGCAACAATTTCAAACCAGATACGACCGTCAGCGTCGCGCTGTGTCGTCTGCGTAATCGTCACCGTCTGACCCTCCGCCACCCCACCGACTACCGGTTCCGTGCCAGCGACGGGACGCGGACGAATCGCGAGGTTTAACGTCGCTCGCCGACAAGCGGTCGCGGGTCGAGTCGGTGGCGTCGGCGGGACGACAGCGGTACCACAAGCAGTCAGGTAACGCGCAATCACGAAGCCCACGGTGGGCACCTGGACAGGAATCCAGCCATTATTGGCCGACCCCGCCAAGACGACTTGCTCGCCCGGTTGCAGCGTGCGGACAAAGCGGCTGTTGGGCCCCACCGTCGGCTCGGAGAAAATTTCCATGCGCCGGTTAGCCTGACGGCACTGACCGTCGGGAGTCTGGGCGATGGTGGGAGCGGGAGGCAGGAGGAGGCTACCGAAACCCAGCAGGCAAGAAGCAAGCAGTAGATAAGCTCTCATGGACTTGGCGATGCAGCGATCGCGATTCAGGTCGGCAAAGCGGGAGATTTACCCCGTTATCCTAGCTGAATTTGGTCACTTTACCGCCTTCCGCCGCTGAAAAGACCGGTCTACAGCAAAGCAGCACCCGCAGGCGCTGCTTTACATCGAGAGTCATAGAGAGGGGAACTAAGCGATCGCCGCCATCGTTACCTCATTAGTATCCAGCAGGTTTTGCAACTCTTCCGCATCCACGGTCTCCTTCTCCACCAGCATCCGAGCCAGTTGATCCAGGACATGGCGGTTGTTGACTAGAACCAACTTAGCGCGGTCGTAGGCCGCATCCACCAACTGACGAACCTCATCATCAATCGTTGAGGCGGTCTCTTCGGAGAAATCGCGGTCAGAAGCAATCTCGCGACCCAGGAAGATATTGCCTTGCTGGCGGCCGAGGGCAACAGGGCCAAGGCGATCACTCATCCCAAAGCGCATCACCATCTGCCGCGCCACCCGGGCAACTTGCTGCAAGTCCTGCGCCGCGCCCGTAGTCACTTCTTCGTCGCCGAAAATGATCTCCTCAGCCAAGCGACCGCCCAGCGCCACCGCCATCTGGTTTTGCAGATAAGCCCGGGAGTACAACCCAGAATCCATGCGGTCTTCGCTGGGGGTGAACCAGGTCAAACCACCCGCCCGTCCCCGGGGAATGATGCTGATCTTTTGCACCGGGTCATAGTCCGGCATCAGCGCCCCGACCAGCGCGTGACCCGCCTCGTGGTAAGCCACCAGTTGCTTGCGCTTCTCGCTCATCACCCGATCTTTCTTCTCCGGGCCAGCGAGCACACGGTCAATGGCGTCGTTGACCTCATCCATCGAGATTTCGGTCAAGTTGCGACGTGCCGCCAGGATTGCGGCTTCATTGAGCAGATTCGACAGATCCGCACCCGTGAAGCCAGGGGTGCGGCGGGCAATCTTGTCGAGATCGACATCCTTAGACAGGGTTTTGCCCCGTGCATGGACTTGCAGAATCTCGCGACGACCGGCGTAGTCGGGGCGATCCACCACCACCTGGCGGTCAAAGCGGCCGGGACGGAGCAGCGCCGCATCCAAAACATCGGGACGGTTCGTCGCCGCCACGATGATGATGCCGGTATTGCCCTCGAAGCCATCCATTTCCGTCAGCAACTGGTTCAGGGTCTGCTCGCGCTCATCGTTGCCGCCGCCGAGACCGGCACCGCGGCTGCGACCGACGGCATCGATCTCGTCAATGAAGACGATGCAGGGCGCATTCGACTTAGCTTGCTCAAATAGGTCGCGGACGCGGGAGGCACCGACGCCGACAAACATTTCTACAAACTCCGAGCCGGAGATGCTGAAAAATGGCACGCCTGCTTCGCCTGCAACGGCTCGCGCCAGCAGAGTTTTACCGGTTCCGGGCGGGCCGACGAGCAGCACGCCCTTGGGAATCTTGGCACCAACGGCGGTGAAGCGATCCGAATTTTTGAGAAAATCGACTACTTCGGTGAGTTCCAGCTTGGCTTGCTCAATGCCCGCCACGTCGCCGAAGGTCACCTGCGTTTGCGGCTCCATCTGGACGCGCGCTTTGGACTTGCCAAAGTTCATCGCCTGCGAGCCGGGGCCGCTCGACGCCCGCCGCAGCAAGAAGAAAAGACCAATCAGTAAGAGTGCCGGGACAAAGAGGCTGCTGAGAATCCGTAACCAAAGGCTATCGTCTTGCGGCGGCTGCACGACAATATCGACGCCATTGCCCGTCAGAATCTGGATGAGTTGCGGATCGTTGGGCAGGTTGACCAGGACTTGTCGGCCGTCTGGCGTTGGCACAATTGCCTGGGAGCGATCCGCCGTTAACCGGATGCGTTCGACGCTGCCGCTTTCGACTTGGCGAATGAGTTCACTGTACTTCCATACCTCGCGACTCTCGCGCGGGTTGTCGAGCAGTGCTGAGCCGAGGGCTAGCACCATAATGACGAGCAACACGTACAAACCGGCGTTGCGCCATTTCTTGTTTTTGTTATTGTTCACACGCTTGAACTCCTCGTATCAGTGTGAGCGTCTGTCACGAGCCGGACGATCCGCAACTTGTTAAAAGTGGAAAGTGGCTGGGCGATCGCACAGATAGACGCTGTTTATAGGCTTGGCATTATTAAATAATGTTAACGCCTCTCAGGAAAACTGCACAGGCGATGGGCGGCACCAGTCAGGCGTATTTAGCGATTCACCGCGCCCAGGCCGAGACGTGGATTGAGCACTCCCACTAAATTTGAGCATCCAACCCCGCTCCGTAGCGCCACGCCTCCAGCCAGCGGTGATAGCGGTAGTTCCAGCGTGGCGATGCCGCGACCACCAGCGGCGATAGGTGTTGGCCCAGCGCATCGAAGCCGGTGTAGAGACCGAGATTGGCATAGTGTCGCAGCCAGTCTAGGAGTGCGGATAGCCCGACCTGCGGCACGATCGGCAGCACTGACTTCAGGGGCACACGCGGTAGCGTTTTGGCGAGGCCGGAAAACTGCACAACGTCTTGCAAAAACGGGCGGAGAACCTCATCACCGAGGTCGGCCATGACGGCGAAAACAGCATCCAGCAGTTGATTGATCTGCTGCGGGTCGGGGTTTTGCTCCAGGCCGACACTCATGGCGCGTTGGAAGAGCCAGGTGACGGAGATATTGGGTTGGTAGGGCTGGAGTAGGGCGAGCGATCGCCGCTCCAGGGCATCCGCTCTCAGTGCCTCTTCCACACCCAAAACTAGGCGCTGTAAGTGTCGCAGCATCGAGCCAAAGCCGCCGAAACTGACCGGAGACTGGGCACCGCCACTATCGCCGACGGGCAGCAGGCGATCGCAACTCACTCGCAGGGGACTCTGCCGATAGGCGGGAAACAGGCCGAAAACGAATCGCTCGAACTGCAAGGCATCGCGGTCAATCTGCTGATATTCCGGCAGCAAGCGCAGGTACTCGTCCATCAGAAACTCGAGGCTGAAGCGTTCCGGCTGGGCATCCAGATAGGTGAAAAGGTAGGTCGTGCGGCCGTCACGGGCCGGAAACGCCTCCCAGAAATATTGGCAGTGATGGGCGATGGGCGTGAAGGAGACCAG
The DNA here is from genome assembly GCA_012031265.1 of Spirulinaceae cyanobacterium SM2_1_0. Lineage (GTDB taxonomy): Bacteria > Cyanobacteriota > Cyanobacteriia > Cyanobacteriales > Spirulinaceae > JAAUTY01. Next base: position 7,614 of record JAAUTY010000079.1, read on the forward strand.
TAAATCGCCGCTGTCATTGTGCGCGTAGCCCTGGGCACAACTGCCGACCACTAAGCAAACCCCCTCGGGCTTTGCCCCGTGGCGCATCTGGCGCGCGATCGGGGAAAAATGACCCATGGCATCGACTAGCAAGCGAGCGGTGAGTCGCTGCTCGCCTGCACAAATCTGAACGCCATTGGGGTGAACCGTGGCGGCTTGGAAGGCGGTCTGTTCGAGCAGCCGACCGCCAGCGGCGAGAAACTTTCGCTTCAGCGTTGCTAGCAGATAAACGGGGTCAACACCGATATTGAGCACATTTTCCACCCAATAGTCACGGCCGGGCTGGAAGCTGATGCGCGCTGGATTGTACTCAGTGGCAATGGCTTGCGCCAATTCCGTCTCGTCTAGCAATTCTAGTTCCGTCAAAACCGACAGCTCGGCGCGCGACACATTCCACTCCTGGTCGCGCCCGCGCAACTGGCCGCGCTCGACCAGGACGACGCGCCAGCCGCGTTGCTGCCAAGCGGCGGCTAGCATGATCCCTAGGGTGCCGCCGCAGATGGCGAGATCAAAGTCGCTGCTCCCGCTCGGCTCGCTTGCTGTGGCAATCACGGTGGGGGGTGGATTGGTGGCGGGGGGCGATCGCAGTGCCTGCCAGAGCTGATCGGCGCGGCGCAAGCTCTGAAGACTCGGCTGAGGCGACTGACTGAGATAGTGCTCGACGCGGGACATGGCAGTGCTTTTGGCAGGTTAATGAGGGCGAGCAGCGCCCACCCTGACGAATTGTTCGGACGCGGCCGTGCCAAGGTTTCAGGCCACAGTATAGCGGCTGAGGTGGCGAGACTTCGGCGTCAGCGAGGCGCAGGAACTTACACGCGGGGGCAGAAAATGTGACTAAAGTTACAGCGTTTCCGCTAGTTGCCAGACAGAATCATTGTTTTTCTCCAGGGATTGCATTATCAACAATCCTCCCGGTCGAACTGCTAGTCACTGAACTTTTGCTTATAGGACTAGACTTTAGTGAACTCGGTCGGGTAATTGTATAGATCCAGAGCAAACTTAAGCGCAGTTGTGAGGTTTCAGCAAGTTGCGGGTCATGCAAACCCAAATTTGTAGTCTATTTTTCTCCGGATTTGGGCTGCTCTTGTTTAGACTTGCAACCGCTGTTGAGACTGACCGCGTTCCCTTAGTTCAGGAAAGTTCCGTTTATGATGTCCAAATCAACAACCGCTAGACGGTCGCAGCCCCGCCCTAGTGCTAGACACCAAGGGCTCCTGCCGCCGTTGCAGCGTCTTTTGCGCAATTTCTCTCCCTATTGGCTAGCTTGCATCCCTCTGGCTGCCATCATTGTGATGGTTTGGGGCGGTGCTGCTTCGGCTCAGCACGCCTTCGACCTTGAGGAGTACGACTTTACCGACCCAGAGGTGGTGAAGGGCGTGCTCGACACGGTGTTCATCTTCTTCTGCGCCGTGCTGGTCATTTTCATGAATGCGGGTTTCGGGATGCTCGAGACCGGCTTCTGCCGCCAGAAAAATGCGGTCAATATCCTCTCGAAAAACCTGATCGTCTTCGCGATCGCCGTGATCGCCTACTGGGCCTTCGGCTTCGCCTTCATGTACGGCGCTGACGCGGGTGGCTTCATCGGCACTAGCGGCTTCTTCCTTGCCAGTGAGGATCCCGGTGCCTATGGTCTCGATCCCTTCCCGGGTGGCTTGCCGATTTCAATCTCCTTCCTGTTCCAGGTCGCTTTCGCGGCGACTGCCGCGACGATTGTGTCGGGTGCAGTGGCAGAGCGGATCAAGTTTATTGACTTCTTGATCTTTAGCTTCCTGCTCGTCGGCATCTCCTATGCGATCACCGGGCATTGGTTCTGGGGCGGTGGCTGGTTGGGTAGCCTGCCCTTCGGTGGTGAAGAAGGCGCGAGCTTCCACGACTTCGCCGGTTCCACGATCGTTCACTCGGTCGGCGGTTGGGCCGCACTCATGGGTGCTGCCTTCCTCGGCCCCCGTACCGGTAAGTACAACGAAGATGGCAGCATCAATGCCATCCCCGGTCACAATATGTCGATCGCGACCCTGGGTTGCCTGATCCTCTGGATCGGCTGGTACGGCTTCAACCCGGGTTCGGAGCTGGCGGCGACGCCGAACGTCACCTACATCGCTGTCACCACGACGCTGGCGGCTTCGGCCGGTGGTGTGGCGGCGACGATTACCGCCTGGATCAAGGATGGTAAGCCGGATCTGTCGATGATCATCAACGGTATCCTCGCCGGTCTGGTGGGGATCACGGCCGGTTGCGACGCGATTCCCTATCCCTTCGCCGTCCTAACGGGCGCGATCGCCGGTGTGATCGTCGTCTTTGCGGTCTCCCTCTTCGACAGCATCAAGATTGATGACCCCGTGGGTGCGATCTCAGTTCACCTGGTCTGTGGCATTTGGGGCACGCTCGCTGTGGGTTTCTTCGGTGGCGCGAATATCCTCGCGCAGATTGTCGGCATCCTCTCGATCGGTGGCTTCACCGTTGTCTTTAGCAGCATCGTTTGGCTGATTCTCAAGGCGACCCTGGGCATCCGCGTCAGCGTCGAAGAAGAGGTCGAAGGCCTCGACATCGGTGAGCATGGCATGGAAGCCTACAGTGGGTTTGTCAAGGAAGCAGACACCTTGGTCAATACAGCTGTGATTGGCACTGTCGGTGACGTTGCCGGTTCCGAAGTCTAGTGATCGCTGCGGCGAGCAAACCAGTGCTCGTCCGCTGACTGACCCACCTTTTACCGTAGAATGTGTAGCGGCATTCACCAAGGCAAAAGGTGGGTTTTCAAATTGCTGCTTTGGTTGGGGAGTTTGTTTGTGTCGTTCCGTCACCAGTCTCGCTCGTATCCACTCTGCTTCTCCCTGCTGGCCAATGGCCTCTTGCTGCTGGCGATCGCCTACTTGCTACAACGCGATCGCCCCTTGCCACCCGCTGAGATCGCCCTCGCTAACTTCGCGCGTCTGCCCACGTTGCCGGTGGCTCAGGCTGCACCGCGCGTAGCGGTCGGCAGCGAGCGCCGCAAACTCAACTATCAGCAATGGGTCGATCTGCTGGCTCGGCAGGCGCTGATCGCGGCTAGCGAACAACCGGTCAATCTCAGCATTTTGCTCGGTGATTCGATCACGCTCTGGTTCACCGATGAGCAGTTACCCTCGGGGCGAACTTGGCTCAACCAAGGGATTTCTGGCGAGAATTCACACGGCTTGCTGCGCCGCCTGCGCTTGATTGACGCGACGCAACCAGAAACGATTTACCTCATGATCGGCATCAACGACGTGCTGAATGGCGTCAGCGACGAGACCCTGCTCGCGAATTACACGCTGATCGTGCGGAGCCTGAAGCGATCGCACCCCGATGCCAAAATTATTGTGCAGTCGATCCTGCCCCATAGTGGTGCGAAGGCGACTTGGGAAGGACGGGATCGCCTGCTCATCAACCCCAATCTCCGCATCCGCAATTTGAACTTGCAAATCGAGGCGATCGCGCGCCGCGAGCGGGTTTTCTTCCTCGATCTCTACTCACTCTTCGCCGATGCCGACGGGGCGCTCCGTCTCGAACTCAGCACCGACGGCCTCCACCTCAACCCAGAGGGTTACCGGGTCTGGGCAACAGCGCTGACTGTGTTTGAGGAAATTTTGCGCGAGACCCAACAATCGGCGCGTTGAAGCCAAGCAGTGCCCTGTCGCGTCGCTCCTGGAGAGCTGGTGAGACCTGACTAATCTTGCTGGCGAGCGAACTGGCGCGCACCGAGGAAGGAGAGGGCGATCGCGATCACCAACAACACCGGCACGACAAACCAAGGAAACTCAGCAAAGGGCTGGTAGGCGGCTGCCCGTAAACCAACTGTGGTGTAAGTCAGCGGCAGGCAGTAAACGATCCCCTTGAGCGCCACCGGCAGCGCCGCCGGATCGAAGAAAGTGCCGCCGAGGAAGGACATGGGCACGATCAGGAAATTGTTATAGAGTCCGACGCTCTCTAGGGACTTGACGCCGAGGCCGGCAATCACGCCCAAGCCAGCAAACACGGCACAGTTCAACACCAGCACGAGCAAGAAGAGCGGATTCAGGAAGCTCCAGATTTTGCCGGTAAATAGGATAGCGACCAACAGTACCGAGCCAGCCGTCATCAAGCCCCGGACAATCCCCGCGAGCATCTTACCCAGATGCAGAGCGAGAGGATGGATGGGAACCAGCAATAGCTCCTCAAAGGTTTTGCTATAGAGGCGATCGCCGCAGATCGAAAACGTCGTCCCGCCGAAACTAATCGTCATCGACGAAAGCGCCACCATTCCCGGCAGGATGAACTCAAGGTAGCTGTCGCCCGCTGGCGGCGTCATCGCCCGGTCGAGGGTGCTGCCGAGGCCGAGTCCAAAGGCGAGGATATAGATCAGCGGCGAAATCAACCCCGTTGCCGCGACCTGCGCGATCCGCACGCGCAGATCCAGCCAGTCCCCCCAGAAGATGGTCAAGGTGTCTTGCCAGAGTGTCCGCAGCAGGGCGGGGCGCACTAAGGGTGCGGTGGAGCGGGGCAGGGAGAGTTGAGCTTTCACAGTTTTCGGCGAGCGACGGTGCAGAGAAATGGATCGTCCCCGCAGGAACGTTAATATTACTTTACAATCTCGCGGGTCGTGATTGCTAGGCCAATCCCAGCACCGGCCGTCGCCTAAGTCTGCGGTGCCGCGATGCCTGCCAGCGATCGCCGCAACTGCGCCAACTCATCGCGATGGGCAATGGCGATCGCCCGTTGTTGCGGCTCAGCCCCCTCCTGCTCGACCTCCTCAACCCGCAGGACGACCTGCTCCGTGCGTCCCGCACCCTGCCAGTAGAAGTAACCTGCCAAAGGTGACAGCAGGATCAAACCCAGCGGCAGGTTGCCCGCAACCGGATAAGCATAGGTCAAGACCAGACCCAAACAGAGGCAGCCACAGGCCGTAAGGCTACTGAGAAAGATAGCCAGAAACCAACTCGGTCGCACATACCCCTCAAACGTGACTTGATTCGTCGCCGAGTCAGTCTTGACCAGCTTGTAGGCGCGGCTGTCGAAGTAAGTTTGCAAGTGCTCAAGCAAGGAGGTTTGTGGCAGCTTGCTGAGTAGCTCCAGTTCCTCGATCCGGTCTTTGGTTGAGGCGCGAATGAAAAAGAAGAGACCGATCGCCAACAGTACGGTCAAGAAGAAAGTGGACGGTAGCACAAAATTCGTCATGGTTCTGGATGAAATGGGTTGCGAGACAGTGATCGAGCGGCGGCAAGCGGCGATCCATTCAGTCGTTTTTCATCGTAGACGAAGCTCAGAAAATACTCGCGAGCGACGAGTGGCGGAGCGATCGCGGCGGACAGTCTCCGCAATTTGGCGGAGCGACTCGCCGGACGGTGTGGGTGCGAGCACCGGCGATCAATGCGAGTCATCGCCTGTTGAATGCCGCTGCTCTTTGAGCACCGGATTCCTCCGTCCTTGCTCATCATAAAGGCGGTTGGCAGGTCAGCGCGTTTGAGTACAATATGGAAGCGAATGGAACATCTATCGGGTCATAGCGTTCAAGATAATTGGGAATCCGCTATTTGGCTGAAGTTTTTTTGCACTTGTTGCTGGATGGCGAACCCAAGTTATCATTTTTCACTCTGGTCAAATCTTGCAAAGCGCTATGTTGACGCTATTACCGTCGCGTAACCATATTCAATCTCTCACTTGGCGATCGCTGAGCATCACCGCTCTCACTGCTCTCAGCATTATCCTCGGCGGCGTCCCGGATTTGGGGCGCGCCCCCACGGCTCACTTCGACACCGCCGCCCAAGCTCAGGGCGTCAGCGACGAGGAAATCCGCCGCTATGCCCAGGCACTGTTGGAGATGGAGCCGCAGCGCGTGCGCGCCTACAATCGTCTCCAAGACATCGTGGGGAACGAGCTGCCCAATATCGTCTGCAACCAAACCGCCAGCTTCAGCGGGCTACCCGGCAATGCCCGCCAAATCGCCTCCAGCTACTGCAACCAGTCACGGCGCATCGTGCGCGATCGCGGCTTCACGGTGACCCGTTTTAACCAGATCACCCAGCAACTGCGTTCAGATGAGCAGTTGCGCCAGCGGGTACAAGCGGCGATGCGCCAACTGCAATAGCCATGCTGACCCTGCACCACTGCCTACCAGCACCCGTGACAGCGCCAGTTGACCTGACCCTAGCGCTGAGTGCTGACGAACGCCAGCGATCGCGCTGTCGCCTGAATCTGCCCGACGGGCAAACCGTGGTTCTCCGCCTGCCGCGCGGCACTGTCTTGCAAGCCGGAGACTGCCTACAAGCCGAGAGCGGCGAACTGGTCAGCATCGTCGCGCGCCCTGAGCCAGTGTTGCGGGTCACCGCAACGACCCCCCATGACCTCTTGCGCGCGGCCTATCACCTCGGCAACCGCCACGTCCCGCTCGCCATCACCCCCGACTCGCTCTGTCTCGCCCCCGATCCCGTGCTCGAAGCCCTGCTGCGGCAACTCGGCCTGCACGTCACCGCCGAGATCACACCCTTCTGCCCTGAAGCCGGTGCTTATGCGGGGTCTCAGGCGTCGGCTCACAGCCATGCCTGAAGCGAGTGGGGTAGAAATCATGTTGATGAACGAGCCATTGGCCTCCGGGTCGCTGACGAGCGCATCGCTGCTGGCGCTCTTGCAACTGGCAAGTCCCGCCTTGCCAGTGGGCGCTTACAGCTATTCAGAAGGTCTGGAAATGCTGGTCGAGCAGGGCGCGATCGCCACCGCCGCCGAGTTGCAAACTTGGCTGGCGACCGAGTTGACACAGGGCGCGATCCAACTAGAAGCGGCGATCGCCCATCGCGCTCAACAAGCAGCTCAACGTCACCAATGGTCACAGCTCAGCGCCTGGAATCATTGGCTCTCCGCCACGCGCGAGACCAGTGAGCTACGACAGCAAAGCTGGCAGATGGGTCAGTCGTTGTTGAAACTCTTGGTTGCTCTCGATGCCGATTGCTCAGAACCGGCAGCCCAGTTGGGGACACCCTGCAACTATGCGATCGCCTACGGGCTAGCCGCCGCTCATTGGCAGTGGCCGGCGGCAGTCGCGCTGCTCGCATATCTGCAAAGTTGGGCAGCGAATCTGACGACAGCGGGTGTGAAGCTAGTGCCACTAGGCCAGACGGCGGGACAACAAATTTTGCTGGCACTGGCCGCACCTTTGCAAGCGGCAGCCCAAGCGGCGATCGCCAGACCCGATACCCAATTAGACAGTTGCAGTTGGGGGACAAGTCTGGCGAGCCTCGCCCATGCCCGACAGTACAGTCGTCTCTTCCGCAGCTAAGAGACACCTCAGACTCAATCCTGGCAGTGGAACCCAAGCATTGCATGACTGGCAGGGTATAGATACCGGACTTAGACCCTGTAGCGCTGGGCGATCGCCATCGCCCGCTTTCTGTGCTCTGCTCGCAGCTCAGCCGGAGCCATGACCTCGACATCCCCGCCGTAGCGCTGCAACCAGCGCAAGAATTCATGGTGGGAGCGGGGCGGTAGCTCAATGTGGAAATCGAGGTGAACCGGTTGCTGCGTCTGGGGATCTTTGCGGCCGGGGCGCAGGCGCAAGCGCGGGTGGCGGCGATCGCCCTCAGCGATGAAGGTACTGATCGGCGGATAAAAGCGAACACAGATCGCAGTCAGAGGGAGCTGGTCAGCGAGTTCGGCTTGTTGTTCCTCCGGCTCGCCGAGAAACAGACCCCAGCCCGCCGCGAGCAGGCGATTGGCGCGATCGAGACTAGCCTGTTGGGCAGGGAGGCCGCGCCCGCCAGGATCGAGAACCCGACAGCGATCGCAGTAGCGAGAGACACGACCAACAGCGAGATGTCCATCGGCACAGTTCTCGAGCAGGAGATACCAAGCGATTTCGCTGTAGAGGAGTTGCAGCGGCCAAGCGATTTGAGCACCGAGCTGCTGGTTGCCGTAGGGGGCGCGGGTGCGAAAAATCTCAATCGGCTGGCCCCGGGCGATCGCCACTTCCAGAGTCTCGATGCAGTGAAAGAGAGTGCGGCGGTTTTCGCCGCGCTGCACCATCTCCTCGGGGTCAGTCCATTCGATACTACGCTGGTAGATCTCGCGCACCGGGTAGAAGCTGTCCCCCTCAGTCTCGAAGTGGAAGCCGCGCAGGCGGTACTGGAGTTGTTTATAAATTTGGCGGACTTGGGGATCAGCTTGGAATTTAGCTTGGGAAGCGAGGGCATTGAGCGCGACCTGGAGTTCGCGGCGGGTGAGGACAGCGGTGCCGAGATAGTAGCCCCAGCGATACATCCGGTCTTCGAGGAAGCCCCACTGACGCAGGAGCTGGATGTCTTTGCGAAGAGTGGCGGTAGAGGGATAGGCAGGCGGCCAGTCGCAGCGGCGCGCCGCAGCGAGGGTGCGGATCTGGGCGCGCAGGGCGGCGAGGGCACTGTGATGTTGGTCAGAATTATCCCGGATGGCCAGCGGCTCGGGGCCGCCGACACCCGGTTGGTGGAGGAGGGTCAGCAGTAGCAGCAGGAGGCGTTCGGTCGGTTGGGGGAGCAATGGAAGTCAGAAATTAGAAGTCAGCAGTCAGAAATTTGCGGGCGGGAAGGCAATATTTTCTGAGACAGCGCTTTGGAGCCTGGGATTTAGTCTAGCAGGGATATTTGCAGGGTTGGCAGGATTGGGGTGGATTATGGGCTTTTGCAGGCGATCGCGCCGAGTGGTGGCTTAGGCTGGCAACATATCTGCAATATCGGCGAATTCTGAACCCTAAACCATGCTCTATCTTTCTTGGCGAGCCGTGCTGATTCGCAGTTTGGCAGCGGCAGCAGTGAATGGTGTTGTGACCTTGTGGCTGCTGCTGATCGCGCCGCTGGGTCTGGCAGCAGTGATTTTTAATACAGCAGCGGTGGCAATTTCCACATTCGTAGTCTGTTTAGCAGGCGATCTAGTCGTGGGCTGGCTGCTGCGGGGTCAGGGCGCACCGGAGTCGCTGCGGTCGGGGGCCGGAAGTCGGCTGGAGCGGCGCGATCGCGCCCCTGACGATATTTCACACCGGGAGCGGTATTGATGCCCGCCCTCTATGTCTCACAGCAAGGCTGTTGGGTATCACTGTCGCAGGAGTCGCTGCTAGTGAAGCAGCGAGACACGGTATTGGCAACGGTGCAGTTGCCGCTACTGGAGCAAGTGCTGATCTTTGGGCAGTCACAGTTGACGACACCAGCAGTCCGCGCCTGCTTGCAGCGAGACATCCCGATCGCCTACCTCTCGCGCCTAGGCTGGTGCTACGGGCGAGCACTCTCGCTCACTCGCGGCTACCGGCACTTGGCGCGCTACCAGCAAGAGCTGAGTTTTGGCGATCGCTTCGCCGTCGCCCAAGCCCTCGTCCGTGGCAAACTGCACAACAGCCGCGTCCTACTACAACGCCAGCAGCGACGGCTGGGCGGTGAGCAACTCACCACCGCCCTCGACAGGCTGGCAGCCCTAAGCCAGCAGGTACGATCAGCCGCATCCCTGGAGCAGTTGCTAGGGCTAGAGGGCGCTGGAGCAGCCAGCTATTTTGCCGCACTCGGCATCTGTCTAGCGGACAGTCCTTTTACATTTCGCCTCCGGCGACGCCGCCCGCCCGGAGATGAAGTCAACGCACTGCTCAGCTTCGGCTATCAGGTGCTCTGGAATCATCTGCTGGCATTGTTGGAGCTACAAGGACTCGACCCCTATCAGGCTTGCTTGCATCAAGGCAGCGAGCGACACGCAGCACTAGCAAGCGACTTGATCGAGGAGTTTCGTGCGCCGCTGGTGGACGCGCTAGTGCTTTACCTCATCAATACGCGCCAGATACAACCAGGAGCAGATTTTGAGTGGCGGGATGGCGGCTGTTTTCTCAATGACCGGGGGCGGCGGACATTTTTACAGACATGGTTGCGCCGCATGGAGGAACCACTGGCAGACAGGCAACCACACTGGGACTTGCTCGGTCGCCAAGTGCGCCGCTACCAGCAGTTTGTCTATCAACCGGCGACAGGCTATGACCCCTATCCAATGCCTTGAGCAGTTAGGGATCATCCGCCAAGATTCAGTCCTCTAACCTCCGGCTGGCTTTGCTCTTCTATCTCGTGATCTACGACATCCCCTGTGATCGACGGCGGCGCAAGGTGGCGGCGCTGCTGGAGGGGTATGGGCGGCGGGTGCAGTACAGTGCATTTGAGTGCGTGCTGGTGGCGGCGAAGTATCGGGAGCTGCTAGAGCGGTTGCAGCGGCGGCTGGATCTGGCGGCGGACAATGTGCGGATCTATCCGCTATCAGGACATACGCTGGGTCAGGTGGTGGTCTGGGGAGGGGTGCCACTGACGGAGCCGCCAGGTTCGACGGTGGTATAGCGGCGAGCAAGGGAAATGGCTGAAAACCCCATTCTTTCGTTCTGCTCTCCGATGCGTCTCCAGGCAAGGGTTTGAAGTTATTTTGACACCGCTCGGCGATCGCACTGTACTGACGTTTTGCCTGTCCTCCGGAATCGACGGCTGGACGCCAGGCGTAGCAAGCGCTTTAATAGTGATGCCTCTCCACTCGCTGGAGAACTCAATTGATTGGAAACCGATCGTTCCGATTGACATTCTTGGGTGTGACGTTAGTCGTGGGCCTCTCCACGTCGCTGGAGAACTCGAATTGAATTGGAACTTCACGGGTTTAATTAACCGTTGACTTCGC
>JAAUTY010000028.1 GCA_012031265.1 Spirulinaceae cyanobacterium SM2_1_0
CGGCATGATGTCCGGTGTCGGCTTTGCCCAGATGTCCGGTGTCGGCTTTGCCCAGATGTCCGGTGTCGGCATGATGTCGGGCGTGGGCTTGGCACAAATGTCCGGCATCGGTTGGCTGGGAATGTCCGGCATTGGCATGATGTCGGGCGTCGGCTTCTCGGCTTCGGCTCCCCCGATCCGACCGCGCCAGTTCTGGCTGGTCGCGGACGCTGAACTGATCGTCTACGGGGCGACTGAGCCAGATGCGACGGTCACAGTCGGCGGTCGCCCGATTAAGCTCAATTCTGACGGGACATTCCGTTTTCAGATGTCTTTCCAGGATGGCTTGATCGACTACCCGATCATGGCAGTTGCTGCCGATGGCGAACAGATGCGCTCCGTTCACATGAAGTTTGAGCGCGAAACGCCATCGCGTCACACCAATACCAAGGCAGAAGCGCAGTTGGAATGGCTCTAATCAGCCCACGCCGCTGAGCGATCGATTCATCCCTGCCCCGGCAATTCTGTCGGGGCTTTATCATGGGTTTATGACTCCCCCTGAAATCACGAGTACGCTCACGGCACTCTTCCCGATGGCGGTGGTGCAACAGCCGAGTGCCGATACCTGGCAGGTTGAGGCTCCAGCTTGGCGATTGCTGGTTATTCTGTCGGAAGATGGGTCTTGGCTGCGCCTGCTGTTGCCACTTGTACCTCTGAGTGCTGCCCAGCCTTACTTGACCGAATTTCTGACCGAAAACTTTGATTTCACCCAAGAGGCTCGCTATGCGATCGCCCAAGATGTCCTCTGGGGGGTTTACCAACACAGCTTTCCGACGCTGACGGCGGCTGATTTTCAGCGCGCGATCGCCCGTCTCTTGCACCTCCACGAGACTGGCCTCGAGCGGGGCTTCCAGCAACAGAGCGATCGCCGCCTACGCCAGATCGTCCAAGCCGCGAAGCAGCAAGGCCAAACCCAAGCCATGACCCTCCAAAATCTTGACCGATTCTACCAAGAAGGCTTGCTGGGTGGACTCGAACAGACGACGGAGGAGCGCGATCGCACCCTCGCCGCTTGGCGCGATCGCCTCGCCAGCCTCTGGGATCAGGTCGAGCCGGATGCAGATTGAGGGCGATCGCGCCGCAGCATTCGCTGACCTGGCTCACAGCCCATAGAACCAGACGATCAACGGCGGCACGATCACGATCATCAGCAGGTTCAGCGGTGCGCCAACGCGGGTAAAGTCCAGAAAGCGGTAACCGCCGGGACTGTAGACCATCGTATTGGTCTGATAGCCAATCGGCGTCATGAAACTGGTCGAGGCTGCAAAGGTAACCGCATACATGAAGGCAAACGGGTTAAGATCGAGCGTTTTCGCCACTTCCACCGCCACCGGCAACATCAAAACCACCGAGGCATTGTTAGACAAAATTTCCGTCAGCAGCGACGTGATCGCAAAGAAGAACACTAAAATCCAGTAGCCCGACAAATCACTGCCCAAGGCGACCAGTTGCTCTGCCAGCCATGCCGTCGTCCCCGACTTGTCCATCGCGATGCCGAGCGGAATCAGACCAGCCAGCAAAAAGATGATGTCCCAGCGAATTGAACCGTAGACCTCGCCCGGTTTCAGACAGCCGGTGAGCACCATCGCTACGACCCCCGCCAGTGCTCCGACTAAAATCGGCAGGATGTTGAAGGCGGCGAGCAAGACAACCGCTAATCCAATCGCGATCGCCACGCTCGCCTTACCAGCTCGGAGCATTTCGATATTGCGTTGCTCCAGCACCAGTAACTCACGGGTGGTTTGCAAACCAATGAAACTTTGCTTCGGACCCTGTACGAGCAGCAGATCGCCAAAACGCAGCGGGATCTTGCCCAGGCGGCCCCGCACCAACTCAGAACCACGCCGGATCGCCAATACCGTGACGTTGTAGCGCTGCCGGAAGCGCAGGTCTTTGAGCGTCGTGCCGATCAGGCGCGAGTTGGAGAGAATCAACACTTCGCCAATCTTCTCCTCACCTGAACTGAGGGCCGCTACCGCTTCGTTTTGGAATTTCACCTCCGGCAGAATATCTAGCCCCCGCTCTTCCCGGATCCGCAGCAACTCCTCGCGCCCGCTACGAACAATCAAAATATCCCCAGCCTGCAACACTTTGTCGCCGAGGGGCTGGGGAAAGCGGCTGCCGTCGCGCAGCAGCTCGAGCACATCGAGGTCAAAGGTGCGCTGAATTTCGCTTTCTTGCAGGGTTTGACCAATGAGACTAGAGCGCGGGGCGATCGCCACCTCACTCACATAGTCCCGCAAGCCATAACCCTGTACGCCGTCATCACTGCTGCTCTGGCGGTCAGGCAACTGTCGTGAAGCCACTAACGACAAATATGCCAAGCCCGCCAAGAATACGGCAATGCCGAGCTTGGTGAATTGAAACAAATGGAACTCGCCATAGCCCAACTGCGCCGACAGCCCACTCGCCAAGACATTGGTTGACGTGCCAATCGTCGTCAGCAGACCGCCCAGAATCGTGGCATAGGACAGCGGGATCATCAGCTTTGAAGCCGGCACACCACAGCGCTGACACCATTCCTCGACAATCGGCAGGAAGACTGCGACGACAGCAGTATTGTTGATGAAGGCGGTAATCGGGCCGACAATTCCCCCCATCACTAAGGTTTGGCGGGTGGGAGTCTTGCCACCCCAGCGAATTAGCGCATCGCGGACTATCTGGATCGCACCGGTGCGAGCGATGCCAGCGCTGAGGACAAACATCGCCATGACGGTAATGGTTGCTGAGTTGCCGAAGCCTGATATGCCTTCTTCTGGAGTCACCAAACCCAATACCATCAATGTCACCATGACCATGAACGCGATGATATCGGCGGGCAGGATTTCGGTAATGAAACCGACGAGTGCCAAGGCTACTACAGCTAGCGTCAGGACAATTTCCATAGGGCTTTACAATTCAGACCGCCCTCGGTTGGGGGGGCGGGGCAGTAGGTTTCAGGGCAGGCGAGTTGAGCAAGGGGCTGATGACGACAAAGACGCGATCACTCGCGCCTCAGCAGGCTGCTTACTGTCTAATTTTAGGCGCGCACCTGGTAATAGTCGCGATACCAGTCCACGAAGCGCTGGACGCCGACCTCTATCGGGGTATCGGGCCGAAAGCCAACGTCTTGAAATAGGTCATCGACATCCGCATAAGTCGTCGGGACATCACCGGGTTGCATTGGCAGCATATTCTTCTCAGCGGTCTTACCCAGGCAGGCTTCCAAGACCTCAATCATATGCAGTAGTTCAACTGGTTGATTATTGCCAATGTTGTAGATGCAATAGCGAGCTTGGGTGAGTCCCTTGGGCTGCGGGGGGCGATCCAAGGTGCGAACCACTCCTTCCACAACGTCATCAATGTAGGTGAAATCGCGCTGCATCCTACCGTGATTGAAGACATCAATGGGGCGACCGTCGAGAATCGCTTTCGTGAATAGAAAGAGTGCCATATCCGGCCGTCCCCAAGGGCCGTAAACTGTGAAGAAGCGCAAGCCCGTGCTGGGAATATCATAGAGATGGCTGTAGCTATGCGCCATCAGTTCGTTCGCCTTTTTCGTCGCCGCGTAGAGACTGACCGGATGATCCACATTGTCACGGGTCGAGAAGGGAACTTTGCGATTGGCTCCGTAGACCGAGCTAGAAGATGCAAAGACTAGATGCTCGACCGGATGGTGGCGACAACCTTCGAGAATATTGATGAAACCGGTGAGGTTGCTATCGATGTAAGTGTGAGGATTGGTCAGCGAATAGCGTACCCCGGCCTGCGCCGCCAAATTCACCACTGACTGACAAGTTTCGCGGGCAAAGAGGTCGTGAATCCCTAGGCGATCGCTCAAGTCAAGATGATAAAACTCAAAGTTTTGACTGGTTTTTAAATGCTCTAAGCGGGCCTGTTTGAGTGAGACATCGTAGTAGGGATTGAGATTGTCCAAACCCACCACACGATCACCGCGCGCCAACAGAGCTTGGCTGAGGTGGAACCCAATAAAACCAGCCGCTCCCGTAACCAGAATGGTCGCCATCAGCAAAGTTGAGCGTAGAAACAATAGCACTAAACGCCATCATTCCCCTACTTTAACCCAGCTTGGCCATCCCACCTGACTGTGCTTATAATTTCTAGGATGCCTCCTAGTACCGCTACGCGGAATTTTGAGTTCTGGGTTTTGAGTGCCTGCAATCCGGGAATCCTGGGGATTTTGAATAGGCATCTCATTTCCGCCCTCTTGTACTAGCGACGCGGCAGCGCGACTCCAAGCTGCCTAGCAGGGGGTCGCAACCGGCGCGCGTCGCTGCTGCTTCGCTTTGGCGCGTAGCTCCTGCAAGACTGCCCGCCGGGCCGTGGCGATCGTGCTGGGCAGCACCCCGACGATTTGCGCCAGAACCTCATCTTCGAGGTTGCGCACCGCCATCCAGCCGCAATACTTGGCAATCATGATCGTGATCGCCCGTGCCCGCTTCAGCGGCACTGGACAATCCACCGCCTTCTGGGTGGCGCTGATCCATTTGTGGCGGATCACAAAGGCTGCGCGGCGCTTCACAAACGACTCTGGATAAGTCAATGCTACCTTGCCGACCGGCACAATCCGGGCACAGTCCAGGTCAAGGGTGCCGCCGACTGCTGCATCTGGCCCAACGATCTCTGCATGGTGTGGGTGACAGAGAATCAGGGCATTGCCCGGCGACGCCAAAACATAGAACATTTGGCCGCTCTGTAGCTGACCGAGCACCTGAGTCGGCGAGAAGATTGGATTTAAACTGAGTGCGCGATCCGACATCCCAACCTCGAACGGCAAGCAACTAAAGTACGTAGTCTGTGCAGCTCTCAGCCGGGTGGCAGCACAATCCACCGCCAGCTTGCAGCCGCAGGGAACCGAATCGCTTTGCCGACTCATCCCTGCCCGCTAATATCTTTTGGTATGGTGCTCCAATGCTGCAACCCTGAGCTGATCCCCTGCATTCATTTTAAGACCCTGTTCAGGCGAGCGGTAGGGCGAATACCACAGACCTCAGAGAGTGGCGAGTCATTTTGGCTACCGCCGGTACTCCGTGATTTCTCGCTAGACAGAGAATTTCCAGCGTTGTCCGGGCAGTCAAGGCACGATGATCACGGTGGCACCGATTTGAACTGCTTGGTAGAGCTCCTCAATGTCACGATTTTTCAATGCGATCGATCCCTGTGTCCAATTATTACGCTGCTCGATTAAATCGTCACGGTTTTCAGGAACACCATGGATGGCGATGTCGCCGCCAACGATGGTGGTGATGGGGATCAGCCCGGCTTGTTTCGCTTGTCGATGTTTGGCGCGAGATTGTTCCGTCGGATAGTTGAGCCAGAGGAAACGCGACCAGTTGGGATGCAGGTAGCGATCGCGAATCGTGAATTCTCCCTCGGGTGTCCGCCCATCGCCATCGTAGAGCTTGTCCTGCTTGGGGTCGGGGCCAAAGACGACCGGATAGGCCTTCAGCGGCTCCCGTTCGTGGTAGAGCGTCAGCCGGTAGTCTGATTTATCCACCCGCAGCACGGTCACGCTTGGCTCCAGTGGCAGCGTTGCCACCAGGCTAGTGAGGGGTTGGTCGTAGTTCAGCAGCCGGGGCGGTGCGTGCCAATTGGTCAGCGTCGAGCACCCCAGCCAACTGCCAAGGACAAGAAAAAAGGCGGCGATCGCCTGTCGCCGCTGGCGAACCCGTCGCCGCCGTCGCGAGGCGGCTTGTCGCTGCCGTCGTCGTGCCGCCTTAGCCTGCGTCATCCGTGCTGAGTGCTGAGTCGTTAGTCCAATTATCACCACTTTGCCGACAGCACGTCCGTGTGCGAAGGTCCCTGAACTCGCCAGTCCCCCGTTTACAATGGAGGACGAAGTGTTTGAGGCTACACCGGCACGTCCGGCTATGTATGTCTACTTTGCGGCTGATTGTCGCGCCCAGATCGAACGCCACGGACTGCTGAGCCAAATCGAGCGTCTGAGTGCTGAAGTCGAGTCGCTGTCGCTAGAGCAAGCGCTGTCGCGATTTGAGCGCGTTTATCCTTATCTGAAGCGCAAAGAAGGGAATCTGCGCCTGATTGCGCGGATTGTGCGCCTTGGTAAGGAGCCGGTTTTGTGTTGGCTGGGGGTTTTCCGGCGGGGCGATCGCAACTACGAAGAGTTCCTGCGCGATCGCGAAGACTACGCTGACAGCAGCCTCGATAGCCAGATCAACCCGGCGCACCTACGGCAGTGGCTCATACAGCGGCAAGCCGAAACTGACCCGCCGCCCGCACCGCGTCCGCTGAGTCCCAACCTGCGGCCCTGGCTCGAACGTCCTAGCCTGCGGGTGGACTTTCAGGGTGTCACGATCTACGAGAGCGAGGTCTGGCTTGCCCGGTTTGCTGACGCTGCGGTGCAACAGTACTGGCTGGCACTGAATCGGGCGATCGCCACCCTAGCCGACGCGCCTCACCCCTTGGGCAGCGCCGTGACCGGCAGCAAGCTCTGGCTCTACAGCACCGATGACCTGTCAATTTTGTATAGCCGTCTTCAGACAGCCGATGTCCCCAGCCGCCAGATTCTGTTTTTACTCGCGCCCTTCCTGACCCCCCCGCCCGCGCCGGCTGAATTAGTCCATACCTGTGCGCTGATCTTTGGCGAGGGGCAGCCCAGCGGCTGGCAGACCGAGCCGCCCCTTGATGAGCTGACGGCGATCGCCCGTCGCGCCTATCCCAGCTACTTCCTCGCCGATGAAAACAACTGGCTGGCGATCGAAAAAGCCGAGCGGGCGAATCTGGCACTCTCAGCCGAAGAAGAATCGATCCTGCACGCCGTCTCGACCAGCCAACCCTCGTTGCCGCTGTTTCTCAATGGCCAGGCTGGCAGTGGCAAATCGACGCTGCTCTTTCACCTCTTCGCCGACTACTGTCACCGCCACCTGCAAGTCTGTCGCGAGCGCCAGCGTGAGCCTTTAGCCCCGCCTCACCCGCTCTTTCTTGCTTACAGCGATCGCCTGCTGAAAGTCGCCCGCGAGCGTGCCCTGCCGCTGCTCGCCTCGCACTATCGCTTTTTGGCGCGTGGCGGTCATCCGGCTGATTTACCGGACATCAGCCCGTTTTTCCGCTCCTTTCGGCGCTTTTTGCGGGAGCTGCTGCCGCTGGCTGAGCGCGAGCGCTTCCACGACGCCGACTACGTCTCCTTCCACCGCTTCCGGCAACTGCTCCAGCGCACCTGGCCCAGTGACTCGCCGGAGCGTTGCTGGCAGACGATCCGCACCTTCATCAAGGGCTACCACCTGGATGAGCGTGATACCCACCTCGACCCCGAGGACTATGCGGAAATTCCCCGCAAGGAACGGACGCTCTCGCTGGACGATTTCATCCACATCCACGCCACAGTCTGGAAGTGGTATCAGCGTTATTGCCGTGAGCAGGGGCAATGGGACGATCAGGATCTGATCCGTCGCGTCTTGCAGCTCAAGTGCTACCGCCCCGCTTATACTGCCATCTTCTGCGACGAGGCGCAGGACTTTACACGACTGGAGTTGCAACTGATCGTGCGGCTCTCTGTATTTGCTGACTGCGATCTCGAAGGTCAGCATGTCGAGAGCCTGCCCTTCGCCTTTGCGGGCGATCCTTTGCAGACTCTGAATCCGACGGGATTTCGCTGGGCGAGCCTGAAAGCAGCGGTGTACAACGACGCGATCGCCGCTCTCTCACCCACCGGCAGCCTCAATGTCGAGATGAATTTCGCGGAACTAGAGTGCAACTACCGTTCGGCTCCAGCGATCGTCGGCTTGGGGAATCTCATCCAGCTCTGGCGCAGTGCCCTCTTCAACTTATCTGAGCTGACCCCGCAGCGGGCACGACAAACTAGCCCCGAGGAGCCACAGATTCTCATTCTCGGCCGCGACATCTTCGCGGCCGAATTGCGCTTGTACCTGCGCGACACGATCATCATCGTGCCCTGCGACCAGGGCGGCGAGCTGGACTATGCCCGCCAAGACCCGATCCTCTCGCTGCTGTTGCCCGCTGGTACGGATCGCCAAGATCAGCCCCCTTGGAATGTGCTCAGCGCGATCGCGGCGAAAGGCCTGGAGTTTAAACAAGTCGTTCTCTACAAATTTGGCGAAGCCTGTCACCCCCAGATTTGGCAGCAGACCGATGCGCCCTTGGAGGAGCACAAGTACTATTTCAACAAGCTCTATGTCGCCGCTACTCGCGCCACCGAACGCCTGTTCATCGTTGATTCTGAGGCGGGTGATCGTCAGCTTTGGCAACACGCTTGCGATGCGGCTGAAGTTGCCAGTTACCTCCAGACGCTCCGACCCGACTGCCGCGACCAATGGCAGGCACGCTTGCAGTTGCTGAACCCCGAAGCCCGTGCCGCTTGCATCAGTGCCGATGACTTAGCGACTCTCGCCAGCGCCTTCTACAGCGAGGGCCTCGACAGCGGCGATCCGGAACTGCTGCGGCGGGCGCAAGGGGCCTACGAGCGTCTGGATGACCCGGCGGCGGCGAGCCGCTGCGACGCCTGGGCGCTGCACTTTGCCGCTGACTATACGGCTGCTGGTCGCCGCTTCCTGGCCTTGGGGGATTGGTCGGCCGCCTGGGATAGCTTCTGGCTCGGTCGCTGCTGGCCAGAGCTGGCACACTGGTACGAGCAGGCGGCGGCTGTACAGGGCGAGTCGCTCCCGGCCGCGTTGGGCGATCGCGAAATCCTGCAACCCCTCGTCGCCTTCATGGCTGCGCCCGCCGACGACTTCAAAGCGCTTTGGCATTTTGGACAGTGGCTGAACCAGCAACTCAGCAACGTCAGTCTGATAGGGGCTGACGTAGACAGGGCGTTGTCAACGGCTTTGCAAACCTGCGAGCAGCGCCTGACCAAGCTGCTGGAGTCGGCAACAGCGATCGCCGCACCCAATCAATGGCAGCAGTTGGGGGACATCTTGACGCAGCCATCGGTAGCGCAACACCTGAGCATGGCCTTGATCGGTCGCTGCTACTATGCCGCTGGCAACTATCGACAGGCGGTAGCCGTGTGGAGGCAGGCGGGTCTCACCACCTTGCCGGAGTTTCACCTGGCGCAGGCCGAACAAGTCGGTTTGCCGCAGGGACTCCAGCACTGGCTTGCGGTGGGGCAGCACACGCGCATCGTCACGGCCTGGAAGCAGGCCGGACGGCCGCGCGATCAGGCCTGGCTTGAACCGGTCGCGGCGGCGCTGGTCGCAAAGCAGAAGTGGGAGCAGGCACTGCGAATTTATACCTGGCTGGCAGATGTTGGCGAAATCGTGACCTGCCTCGAGGCGATCTGGCAGCTTGACGGACGCGGCGAAACGGTGGTGCGAGACTTTGTGCGGCACAGTCTGCGGACAGGCGACTGGGAAGCGGCGCTGGTGGCTCTGGAAACTAGTGCCGAGCGGCTGTCCCAGCCGGAAGTGCTCGCTCAGGGGCTGAGCTTTCAGCTCGCGCGGGCGATCGCCACCAGCGAGCTGACCCCCGACCAGCTCAACCGCGACCAACGCCACCGCTACGAGCGCTGGCTGAAAGAATGCGTGTTATTCCAGGCGCGCTGGTCGGACTATCTGAGCGTGCCGGAGATGGGCATCGCCTTCGAGCGGGTGGGCGCGCGCACCGAGACGCTCAATTTCTACGAGCAGTATGTGGACGATGACCCGGCGATCGCGGACTTTGCCCGCCAACGCTGGCTAGCCATCCGCCGACAGCAGGCGCAAAGCTACAGCCGCCAGGGGCCGATCAAACGGGCGCTGCGGAGCCGGGCGATCGTGCAGAAAAAAGCCCAGGCTTGGCAACTTGATCTAGACGGCATTGACACCGCAATTCCCCACCCCCCGGCGCGACCCACTGCACCGGAACCGGCACCCATTCCTGACGCGATCGCCGGTCTACCCGCTGATGTCGCCTTGCAGCCGCTCACCCCAGAGGGCTGGCAGTTGCACTGGCGACATCTGGAGATCAAGATCCTCCTCAATGCCCAGCAAGTCTGGCTGCGTGATCGCCTCAGCCAGCGGACGCTGCGACTCGATGCCGCCGAGCAGCGGGTAACGATTGATGGCGCTAGCATCCGGGCGACCGGCGAGAACTTAGAATTTGCCTGCCCTGACAGCGACTTCAGCGGTGTGCTCACCGTCACGACCCACCAACGCCAGTTGAGCTTGACCATCGCGGGCTGGACGGAGCCACTGGCGATCACCTGGTCGATCACACCGCTGGCTGATGACCGCTAGGGGTTGGTCTAAGGATAAAAATCCGATCGTCGAATCCCGCCAGCTACTGTTGGTGTTTGGGCACAAGCACAGACTCGATCTCTCCTTGAATGAACGTTGGCTCGGTTGCTTGCGTTCGCCATTTTGACCGATGATTTCTGCGGGGCGATCGCAGTCGGCCAGCAACTCGTCAAGCATCTCATTTCCGCCGTCTTGTACTAGCTTAGGAGAGAGACTTCTAACTTCCCTTAACCCAGTTCGGGAAAAAGAGTCGGAGATGTAGACGCGCAGCGGCTTCTCTCGGAGTGGGAAATGACAACGCTAAAGTGGGATAAACCCATAGTAGTGAACAGGAAGAATATACTATTTTGGATTAGCACGATGGCACAAGCAAGCAACGAGAATACGCCTACCACACCGAATGAAAAGAATACCCCGATCGAACCGATGACGCGCCGAACCGGTCAGGGGGCGCGCTCTTCTGATACAGCGGATGGTGCTCAGCCAGAAGCCCCCGGCGACAAAGATACAGACACACCCGGCAACCCCAACCAGGGAACGGAAGCCCGCTAGAGTAGCACGGCTTAACCAAATGCAGCTTCGACGGCAAAAACCCAGTTTCTCCCAAAAGCTGGGTTTTTGAGGGTTAAGCTGATGGGAGCATTCCAGATTGGCAACTCGACATTCCCACGGCGCAAGCTTTGTCGCTGGCTGCCTGACACAAATCCCGAAAAGTCTATTCTCCCGTAGGTTGGGCGAGCGCTAGGGTAACCCAACGAAACGCTCGCTGGTGTTTGCTTGCGTTGCCTCAACCCAACTTCCTCCCAGAAGAGTCTGTCGGGTATTCAGCTCTACACCTAGTGAATGAATGGCTCAGGGGTGATTTGAACACCCGACACGAGGCTTATGAGTCCCCTGCTCTAACCAACTGAGCTACTGAGCCGTGTTAGATTTGCACAATTATTGATATTAGCATAACTTCCCAATCGTCTCGTGGATCAGTGAGGAAAATCGCGATCGCCCCGCCCCGGACGCTAAACTAGCAGCGGTACTATCTAGCAACCGCGATGATTTCCGTCACCGTCAAACTCTTTGCTGCCTACCGAGACGCCTTTCAAACCGAAGAACTCCGTCTTGAGCTGGCAGAAACGGCTTGCGCTGCTGACGTGCTCGAACAATTGCTACGCGATCGCCCTGAACTCGAACGCTGGCGGACTGTCACACGCTTTGGCATTAACCTGAACTTCGTGCCGCCGGAAACCCGCCTACAAGCTGGCGATGAGGTAGTCTTGATTCCACCGGTCAGCGGCGGCTAATCGACTCGCAGACTTTTAAGATTTCCTTAATTTTGTTAGGATAATTACAAAATTAACAGCCGCCTGTATAGACGAGGGAGACCGATTCAATGAGCCAAAAACCGATTGTTGTCGCACCATCCATTCTCTCGGCTGATTTCGCCCGCCTCGGTGAGGAGATCAAAGCCGTCGATGCCGCCGGTGCTGACTGGATCCACGTCGATGTCATGGACGGTCGCTTCGTCCCCAACATCACCATCGGCCCCCTGATCGTCAAGGCAATCCGCCCTCACACCCAGAAGCCCCTCGATGTTCACCTCATGATCGTCGAGCCGGAGAAGTACGTCGAAGACTTCGCGAAAGCGGGCGCGGATCAGATTACTGTCCACGCCGAGCACAATGCGTCGCCCCACCTGCACCGTACCTTGGGTCAGATCCGCGAGTTAGGCAAGAAAGCGGGGGTGGTGCTCAATCCTTCGACGCCCCTCGAGCTGATTGAATATGTCTTGCCGCTCTGCGATCTCGTGCTGCTGATGAGTGTTAACCCCGGCTTCGGTGGTCAAAGCTTCATCCCGGAGATGGTGGGCAAGGTTGCCAAGCTGCGCCAGATGTGCGATGAGCGTGGACTGGATCCGTGGATCGAAGTCGATGGTGGTCTGAAGCCTAACAATACTTGGCAGGTACTGGAAGCTGGTGCCAATGCGATCGTGGCCGGTTCTGCGGTTTTCAAGGCCGCAGACTACGCCGCAGCAATTGCCGGGATTCGGAACAGCAAGCGCCCTGCACCCGCCGCAGAGCTGGTGACCGCTTAAGGTTCATCGGGCCTTGCCCGCAGAGGCGTGCGCGCGCGCCTCTGCCCCTTGCTTCTCTAGATCTAGCTTGTGCCCAGGCTTAATGGTTGATTGCTCATAGACTCTAGAACCACTGGCGATCGCCCCATGCAATGTCTTATCCACCGTCGCGCGGAATTCTCCGCCAGCCATCGCTACTGGTTACCAGAACTGAGCGATGCTGAGAACCAAGCCCGTTTTGGGGTTTGCACCCGCTTTCCCGGTCACGGTCACAACTACGTCCTCTTCGTTGCTCTACTAGACAAATTAGATGAGTACGGGATGGTACGCAATTTGTCAGATGTCAAGCGGGCAATTCGGCAGTATGTGCTGCAAGATTTGAACTTTTCTTACCTCAACACTGCCTGGCCGGAATTTGAGCAAACCCTGCCGACAACCGAATTTATAGCCAAAGCCATTTGGCAGCGCCTTGCGCCCCACTTGCCACTCGTCAATATTCAACTCTTTGAACACCCTAGACTCTGGGCTGACTACGCCGGAAATGCCATGCAAGCTGCTCTCACTATTCGCACCCACTTCAGTGCAGCCCACCTGCTCGCCCTTGACCACCTCAGCGACGCTGAGAATACCGAGATTTATGGCAAGTGCGCCCGCCCCAACGGTCACGGGCATAACTATCATTTGGAAGTGACTATCGTCGGCGAGATCGAGCCACGGACTGGCATGATTGTTGATCTGCCCGATTTCCAGAACCTGGTCAACGAGCTAGTGATCGAACCCTTTGATCACACATTTCTGAATAAGGACATTGCCTACTTTGCCAAGGTTGTTCCTACGGCTGAAAATATTGCCTTGCACATTGCCCAGCTCCTCCAACAGCCACTTGCTGAACTAGGCGTAGAACTAGACAAGGTGAAGCTGATCGAAAGCCCCAACAACTCAGCAGAGATCCATTGTCGTCAACCCGCCACACTGATGCTAGCTCAGTCACAAGCGGAGCCATTGTTGGCTACTCGCTGAAGTCGGTAAACAATAGTCGCCACTCGCCAACGCCTCTGGGTCGTCGCTAGCCCTCCCGCCGGAGCGGAAGTCATAGCAGTGCCTGAGATGTGCAAGCGACCATGGTTATGAATCGCAAGCTGGCTCAAGCACCCCTCAGACCAAATCCTGTTCTCGGAACCTAAGCATTGTCTCCCTCATCCCCAGACCTTCTCCCAAACCCGGGAGAAGGGAGCCGGAAGCCATCTACCCGCTTGGGAGAGGGTTGGGTGAAGGCTTGGCCTTTGGGGTTCTAGTCTAGATACCGGATTGAGGATCACGCGATCTGCGCTAACCAGGTCTCGATGGCGGCCTGCAAATACTCAAACTGGGCATCCAACTCGGCGAGCCGACGCTCAACGAACGCCAAGTTGCCAGCTTTGGCCGCTTGTTCTAGCTCCGCAGCCACCGCTCGCATGGCTTCGCCACAGACATTGGCGGCCGCACTCTTGATGCCGTGTGCTTTGTACTCCACATCGGTCGCGTCGCCTGCAACCAATGCTTGTCGTAGCCCCTGCATTTCACGCGGAAAATCGGCGACGAAGAATTCACAAGTCTGCTGCACTAGTGACTCATAGCCACTGAAGCGCGCGAGCAGGGTTTCGCGGTCAAAGACTGGCAACTCGGGTGCATCATTTTGCTCAGCTTGTGGGTGACTGGGGGTGTTGATGAGCCATTTCTGCAACATCTGGGCGAGGGTGGCCGGCGAAATTGGCTTGGCTAAAAAGTCATTCATGCCCGCGGCCAGACACTGCTCGCGATCGCTAGGTCTGGCATTGGCGGTCATTGCGATGATCGGGATGGTTTGATAGCGATCGCCCGCTGCTCCCGCTCGGATCTGGCGACTCGCCTCGTAGCCATCCATTTCGGGCATGAGACAGTCCATCAAAATCAAGGTGTAGGGCCGGGTCATCGCCGCTTGGCGGAGGGTTTGGAGGCATTCCAGACCATTCACTACGATGTCCACGGCTAAGCCCAATCGTTGCAGCAGACCGCTGGTCACCATTTGATTCACCTGATTATCTTCCACCAATAGCAGACGCACTGATTCCGGCCAGGTATCAGAGGTCGCGGTCAGGGGGTGACTTGGCTCCAAGGGCGATCGTTGCAGCTCTCTGGGTGCTGGGTCAGAGCCGTCACGCTCAGCTTGACCGGATTGCGGGGTGATGGCGGCGAGGACATCCCACAGTTCAGCCGGAATGACCGGTTGGGTCAGGTAGGCTCTGAAGCCAAGCTGACAGCAATTTTGCCAGACTTGGGGTTGATTGAGCGGTGTCAGTAGCACCCGGGGCATGGCCCGGAAGCGCGCATCGGCCTGGAGTTGCAGGCTGAGCTTGACGCCATCGACTCCCGACATTTGCCCATCGATGAGGATGAGATCGAAGGGCGATCGCGCTTCTCCATGCTCCGAAGACCGCGATCGCGCTGCACAGATCAAAAAAGCTAAGGATGCATCCGGAGCCGCCACCGCCTCCATACCCCACAGTCGCAACTGGCGGCATATAACCTGACGGCTCGCAAGATTGTCATCTACTACGAGCACTCTGAGCATAGGTAAGGGCTGGGTGGGTAAAGCCTCTACTCGACTGGAACGCAAGCCGATACTGAACTCAAAACGACTCCAACGACCCGGTTCGCTTTCAAGGCGAACACCCCCCCCCATCAACTCACAAAGCTGTTTGACAATCGCGAGTCCCAGTCCCGTCCCACCATACTTACGAGTCGTGCTGGCGTCTAACTGCTGGAAGGCATCAAATAGATCTGCTTGCTGCTCTGAGGGAATACCAATCCCCGTATCGCTGACCACCGCCGCGAATATGAGTCCCGTGTTGGTCTTCTGCAAGCGACATTGAATGGTGATTTCTCCATGTTCAGTAAACTTGATGGCATTGCTGGTCAGATTGGTGAGGATCTGACGCAAGCGACCCGGATCGCCATTGACCATAACTGGCTCAACATCGCAGAGATCCAACACAAACTCCAAGCCTTTTTCCTGTGCTTTCACCGCCATCACTTTCACGCAGGTGGCCAGGAGTTCGTGGATGTCAAAATCAGTTTTCTCTAGGTCAATCTTACCGGCTTCAATTTTGGAGAAATCCAGGATGTCATTGATGATTCTGAGGAGTGACTCTGCACTGGATTGAGCAATATTTGCTTGCAATTTTTGCTCTTGGCTGAGCTGAGTTCCTTGTAGGAGATTCAACATCCCAATCACCCCATTCATCGGTGTGCGAATTTCGTGACTCATTGTCGCCAGAAAATTGCTTTTTGCCTGTGTCGCAGCTTCCGCAGCTTCTTTAGCGCTTTGCAATTCTGATTTTGCTTGCTCCTCAGCAGTGACATCCTGGATCAGTGACAAGATCGCAATGAGATCACCTCGGGAATCGAGCAGGGCGGAGTTATACCAGGTACACTGTAGAAGCGAACCGTCAGAGTTGTAGTTACGGTTGCGGCAGGTATTGTTGGTTCGCGCCGAGAGCTGTGCAACTGTCTGATCGACGAGTGCACGATCGCCCTCAAACACAAACGGCCATTCATGCAGAGTTTTGCCGATCACGTCTGCCGCTTGCCAGCCAAACATTGCCTCGGCCTGCTTTGACCAGTATTCAACCCGAAAATCCCGATCCCAGCGCACAACGGCGAGGGGTGAATTGTCGATCAGGGAGTTTAGCTGCTGGTGAGCTTTTTGGAGCGAGATTTCAGTTTGCTTGCGCTGAGTGATGTCTTCAGCAATTCCCTCAACGGCGATAAAATTATTGGCTTCGTCCCGGACAAGGTGCTGTGACACTTGCAGCGATCGCAAGCCACGTTGCGGATGGTAGAAGCGCATTTCAAACTGCTGAAACTCAAGTCCCTGCTCGATCAGCCAGTTTAGCTTGTCATTAGCTAGCGTAATATCTTCCGGCAGCCAGTGGATCGGGTCTGCCCAGGAGCGGCCGATGATCGCCGCGATGGGCAAGCCGAAAATGGCTTCAACGCCTTCACTCACGTAAGTCACGATACCCGGCACCTCGGAGTCACCGAATATGCCCGTGTGACTGAAGACAACGAACTGATCACCGATGTCTTCTACAAGCCGTTGGAATTGGGCTTGACTCGCTCGTAGCTCTTGTTCGATTTGTTGGCGCTCGCTAATATCAGTCGTCGTGCCTACGAACTTGACCAACTCACCACGACCATTAAAAATGGGTTCGCCCCGAGCTTGAACATGGCGAATATTGCCCTTTTGGGTGATGATTCTGAGATCGGTATTAAAGGCTCGACCTACCTCAAGCGCCTCAGCAATTTCGTCTTGGTAACGCTCCCGATCATCCGGGTGGATATGGCTAAAAGCAAGGTCGGGTCTGGGAATAGCCGGTTCAGGCTCAGCTTCGTAGAGGCGATAGAGTTCTTCTGACCACATTACGGTTTGTTGAGTGACATCAAGCTCCCAACTTCCGACATGAGCGATGCGTTGTGCTTCTTGGAGCGCTGCTGTTTTCTGGGCGATCTGTTGCTCGAGTTCTTGGGCATAGTTTTGGCGGAGCTGCTGGGTCTGGAGCAGGATCGCGGCCATCTGTTGGAAGGCACCGGCCAAGGTCGCAACTTCGTAAATTCTGGAAGTTTGCAGCGGTTGCTCGAATTTGCCAGCGGCGATCGCTTGGGTGGCACGGATAAGCCGGGAGAGCGATCGCGAGAGCAGACGCGACGTCCAGATACTGCTTCCCAAGGCACCTAGCAAGGCCAAACTGCATAGAACAATAGTGCGCTGGAGATTGGCATAGATTTCGCGGGTGAAGTCTGCTTCGGGTACGACGAGCGTGATCGTCCAGTCCAAGCCATGGTCATCTTGGTAGGGGATACTGTGGAGGAAATGGCGATCGCCAGCAATCTCAAAACTACGCGGTTCGGCCGCCAATTCATCCTGCGGTTGTGTTGCTGCACGGGCTAGTTCTTGCGCCGCACGCCGGATCATCGGGCTGGTGCTTTCTGATGCCGGTAGGCGTTGAAAATTGACGGTTCCATTACGTAAATTGGTAGGTGTCCATTCAGGTGACGGCACTGAGGCTGTGGAGGCGAGGTAGGATGGCTCAGAGGTCGAGTTTGCCACCATCAAACCGTTACCGTCACTGATGAAAACTGCACCGGTTTGACTCAGCGGTAGCTCGGCGAGCAGTTGGCTGAGATCGTCGAGGCTGATATTGGCGGCAAAGACAGCTTGCAACTGATCTTGTTCATCGTAAAATGGCGCGTAGGCGTTGATGGCTAAGAGATTCGTAGCACCAATTTGAAATGGCTCTGTCCAACCAGGTTCTCCTGTGGCTGTGGCGAGGCGATACCAGGGGCGATCGCGAACATCCAGATTATCAATGCGGTGAATTTCTCGGCGGAAATCGCCTCGTACATCTGTGGCATAGGCATGTAATCGACGGGGGTTATTGGGATTTGAGCGGCCGATCTCAAAGGGAATATCATCGGGGGTTAAAGCAGTTCGGTTAGCGGCAATATCATCAGGCGTAATGCGATGACTGAGGCGGAATTCTCCCTGGGGGGTGCCGAGGAGAATACTGGTGATTTCAGGATACTGTTGGTGTTGCCCGATGAGGTAACGATGCAGTTGGTCTAAATTGTCTAAGCGGAGTGTGCCCGATTCTAGTGCCGCGATGTGTAACTGATTGGTTTGGTGAGCGATTTGGAGACAGTCGTTGAGGTTGCGGACGACACGCGCACTGGTTTCGGCCATGAGTTGCTGCGCCAGATCATCAACGGCTTGTCGGCCGCTGCGATAGGACAGGTAGCCGACTAAGCCGACAACACTGATGATTTGTAGGGTGCATTGACTCGCCAGCACCAAGAACAAGGGGATTTTGGGGCGCATCGTATTTCTAAACCTGGATACTTGGCGGCAATCTGCTCCTAGCAGGATTGGCGTGGGCAGGGATAATACACACGCTCACCCAAGTTCATGGCCATCATTGGGGTGGGTACCTGATGGTGATTTTTGCAAGCCTCATCAGGGCTAAACTCTCGGTGTTCTTGTAGTGTCGCACAATGATATGGGGGTACGCCAGTTGCTGGGGCTGGCGATCGCCTAGCGCGACCGCTCTAGCGATAGGGGAACTTCTAGATTGTGCGCCAACATCAACTCGCGATCGCCCATCACCGTATCTGGCGCACCGTCGGCAACGATTTTGCCCTGGTCGAGCAGCACGACGCGATCGCAGGTCTCCCGGATCAGGTCGAGGTCGTGGGCCGAGAGGATGTAAGCCTGGGGGGCGCGCTGCAAAAACTCGATCAGGCGGCGGCGAGCGCGTAGGTCGAGGTTGGCGCTGGGTTCATCAAAGAGGATCAGTTGCGGCTGCATGGCGAGGATCGTGGCGATCGCCACCATACACTTTTCGCCGCCGGACAGATGATGCGGGATCCGCTCTGCCAAGGGTGTAATGCCAGTTGCGGTGAGGGCTTCCTGAACACGCTGCTCGACACCGGCTGGAGTCAAACCGAGATTTTCGGGGCCGAAGGCAATGTCGTCGCGCACGCAGGGGCAGAACAATTGGTCGTCGGGATTTTGGAAGACGAGACCGATCTCAGCGCGGAATTCGCCCGGTTTCACCAACTGCTCCAGCAGACGAATCTCGCCCGCCTGCGGTCGCAGCAGGCCGCAAGCCAGTAAAAACAGCGTCGTTTTGCCAGCACCGTTGGGTCCGATCAAGCCGAGGCGCTCACCGGCGGCGAGTTGGAGATCGAGCGCGCGTAGGGTTTCGGGGCGATGGGGATAGGCAAAGTGCAGCCCAGCGCAGTCAAGGAGGGGGGCGGACATGGGGCGATCGCTAGACTTTGTGCTCGACAATGTGCGTAAGACTCTGCCAGTCGCCGCGTGACCCGTAGCGACGCACGAGGCGCAGGCGACATTCCGGGGTGAGCAGCCAGCCGAGTTCCAGGACGAAGCTGTGACCAGCCTGGATTTGGCTGGGGCAATTGGACGACGCGCCGTTGGGGAGGAGCAGGATTTGTACCGGCAGGGCGTTGGTGTCGAAGTGCAGGCGTTGACCTTCGATGCGGGCGGTGGATTGGAGCTGGCGATCGCCAAATTGCAAGGTTTGACTAAGGCGATCGCGGCCGCAGCGGGCAATGTGCAGGCGGGTAGCGAAGCGTTCGGGCGGGTTGAGGTTGGCGAAGCGGGTGATGGCTTCGCCCTGCCAAGTGCCGAGCAATGGCTCGACGCTAAGCGACGGACGGGTGGGGGGGGGTGTTCCGGCGCGATGCTCGCGGATGAGGGTGAGTTCGCTGAGCTGGCTGTCGCGGTCGTACAGTTGCACGAGGCGCAGGCGTTCGTCGGTGGCGAGGAGGCCGAGTTCGGCTCCAAACTCGCTGAAGGGTCCCCACTGCATGGAGCCTTGGGAGAAACTACCGTCATCGTGGAACAGCACGCTACGAGCCAGCGAGCGATAAACGAGTACCTGCTCTTGCGGGGACTGGCCTGGGGGATGGCGACGGATCGTTTGGCAGATCTCGCGATCGCGATCGCGACTCGCAAGGGTCACGCAGCTCGGCTCGTCGGCGAGCAGTTCGCCCTGGGGCGAGAAGCGCGTGAAAGATCCCTGCCATTCACCAAGGTTTTTGAGCAGACAGTGCCAAGCGTTCAAGTGAGTTCAGAGTGCAGAGGGCAAGGGTTGAGGGTCGTGCGTCGTGAGGCAACAGCACTACCTCAGCTCACGGCTCAGCCTTAAGTGGCGGCGGCTAGCTCTTCAAGACGCTCCTGTTGGTCTTGGCTAATGCAGGCTTGGACGATCTCGTCGATGTCCCCTTCGAGGATGCTTGCCAAGCTGAAGTTGCGATTGAGGCGGTGGTCGGTGACGCGGTTGTCTTTGTAGTTGTAGGTGCGGATTTTTTCTGAGCGTGCGCCCGTGCCCACTTGCGATCGCCGCATCGAAGTCACCGCCTCTTTTTGCTCGCGCAGTTTGAGTTCGTAGAGCTTGGCGCGCAGAATCTGCATGGCGCGTTCACGGTTTTGCAGTTGCGATCGCTCTTCGGTACAAAAAATCCGGATGCCGGTCGGCTTATGGAAGAGGTCAACTGCTGTCTCAACCTTGTTGACGTTTTGACCGCCTGCACCGCCCGACCGCGCCGTGCTGAGATCGATGTCTTTGGGATCGATCTTGATCTCGACGTCATCCACTTCAGGCATGATCGCGACGGTTGCCGTAGAAGTATGGACACGCCCGCCCGCTTCGGTGACCGGAACCCGCTGGACGCGATGCACCCCGGCTTCAAATTTGAGTTGGCTGTAGACGCGATCGCCCTGGATTTCCAGGATCGCTTCCTTAAAGCCGCCCATCTCAGCCGGTGACTCGCTCACCAACGACACGCGCCAGCGCTGGGAGTCGGCGTAGCGCGAATAGATTCGCACCAAGTCGCCAGCCCAGATGCTAGCTTCGTCGCCGCCCGTGCCAGCGCGAATTTCCAACATGATGTTCTTCTCATCGTTGGGGTCGCTCGGCAGCAGCAGGATCTTCAGGCGCTGCTCGAGTGCTAGTAGGTTGGCTTCGAGTTCTTTGACCTCCGCCGCCGCCATCTCGCGCAGTTCGACATCACCGCTGGCTTCTTTGAGAACCTCTTTGGCCCCGACGAGTTCCTCCCCCAGGGCCTGCCACTCGTGGTAAGTGTTGACGGTGGTTTCCAGCGAGGCGCGCGCCTTGGCAACGGATTGCAGCTCAGTGGGATTCGTCGCCACGTCCGGGTCAGCGAGGCGACGGTTCAGCTCATCAAAGGTCTGCTCGACCGATTTCAGTTTGTCTAATAAATATGATTCAGCCATGATGTCCTCAGCCCGCTCAGACAGTCGATGATTCAGTCTACCCAACAGCGAACCCAGCAGGGTGAAACTGCTGGGTCAATCAGCGCTGGGCGCGCGCTATTTTTGGGGGTCAGCCGGTGGGGTTGAGTCGGCATCGGGAGTTGTGAACATTCCATACTTACGCATGAACCGTTCCACGCGGCCTTCGGTGTCGATGATCTTCTGGGTACCCGTGTAGAACGGGTGATTGCCCGACCAGATTTCCACGTTGATGACTGGTTTGGTGGAGCCAATGGTCATCACCTCCTCACCGTTACAAATCACTTTGGCGTCTGGGTACCATTCGGGATGAATACCAGGTTTCGGCATGACTGTCTTGTCCTCTTGTTGTCAACTGAATTATGTAATTTCGTGAAAACCGAGCCAGTGAATCGACACAGTTTTGATGAGCAGCAGCCGTATTCGATAGCGCTTAGCGCTTCGAGAATTGCGGAGCTTTACGGGCTTTTTTGAGACCGTACTTCTTCCGTTCCTTGGCGCGGGGGTCGCGGGTCAGGTAGCCTTCGGTTTTCAGTGGTTGGCGATTGTCAGGGTCGAGTTCACAGAGGGCGCGAGCAACGCCGAGGCGCACGGCATCGGCTTGACCGGCGATGCCGCCACCATGAACCCGCGCCAGGATGTCGTACTCTTGCTCGAGGCCGAGGGTTTCTAGGGGGGCGCGCAGTACCGCCAGATGGCTGGGGTCGTAGTTGAAGTAGTTGTCGCCGGGGCGCTTGTTAACGACGACATTGCCGTTGCCAGGGACGAGGCGGACGCGGGCGATCGCGCGCTTGCGACGACCGGTGCCCCAGTAGACCGGACGCGATTGATCTGTGGCTTGCATTAGCGATCTCCTTGGGGAATGGTGTTCAAGACGAGCGGTTGCGGTTGCTGAGCCTGGTGCTTGTGATCCGGGCCGGCATAGACCTTGAGCTTGGTAAAGAGCTGACGGCCGAGGGCATTTTTGGGGAGCATCCCCTTGACTGCTTTCTCGATGATGCGCTCCGGTAGGCGCGATCGCAGTTGTTCAAAGGTTTCCATTTTCATGCCGCCGGGACGGCCGGAGTGGCGGCGGTAAAGCTTTTGGGAGGCTTTGCGGCCGGTGACGCTGATTTTCTCAGCGTTCACGACGATCACAAAGTCGCCGGTATCCATGTGGGGGGTGAAATTGGGCTTGTTCTTGCCGCGCAAGACTTGGGCAATTTCACTGGCTAGGCGGCCAAGGCGCTGATCGGTGGCGTCAACGACGTACCACTGGCGCTCGGTGGTTTCGGGGGTGGGTAGGATCGTCTTTTCCATGATTCCGGGGGGGGACGGGCGGTCGCGTAACGGGATGAACAGAGCCAGCAAATATTAGCTGGGGAGGAAGAAATGGGGTTGGCTGTCGAACCAAACCGCTTCTGGCACAGGGAATTGGGGATAACCAACCCGTAGGAGGCAAAGTCCACGGGCGGGAGCGGCGTATTTCACGCGCTCCCGCCGCTGTTGCTGCCAGATGTCCGCAAAGCTTTCGAGCGATCGCGCACCGCTGCCAACTTCAACTAATATGCCAACTAATAATCTTACCATGCCATAGAGGAAGCCGCTGGCTTGAATTTCAATCTGCAAGAATTCGCCCTGACGCCGACATTCTGCCGCTTGAATATCGACCCAAGAGTGGCGACGCGCTGACCCGGCGCGGCGAAAGGCAGTCAGTTGGCGATGACCGACAAGCGGGTCGAGAGCCGCCTGCATCCGCTGTCCGTCGAGGGGGGCGTGGTAGTAGTGCCAGCAAAACGGCGCGACGAACAGGTTGGGGCGCTGGGCGTTATAAAGAGTGTAACGGTAGCGTCGCCAGCAAGCCGAGAACTGGGCGTGCCAGTCTGGCGGTACAGCCGCCGCCGCACGAATGAGGACATCGTCCGGTAGGCGCGAGTTCAGAATCGCCGCCCACTTAGCAGCCGGGATCGGCCCGCTGGCATCGAAGTGGGCAACCTGAGCCGCCGCATGAACGCCAGCGTCGGTGCGACCCGCTCCATGAATGGGGGTGCGTTGACCGAGGACTTGGGCGATCGCCTCTTCAATCGTGGCTTGCACCGTGCGCTGCTGCGCCTGTCGCTGCCAGCCGTGAAAGTGGGTGCCCAGGTACTGGATTACGAGGACAACGCGCTGCTGTCCGACTGCCGTCACCACGCCCCACCACTAAACCAGCTCGATAATCGCCATTTCGGCATTATCACCGCGTCGCCGCATGGTGCGGACAACGCGGGTGTAGCCGCCTTGGCGACTGCCGTAGCGCTCGCTGGCTTCGGCAAACAGAGCCTGCACCAGTTTTTTGTCATAAATGTAGCCCAAGGCCCGACGACGGGCCGCCAGGGAGCCATCTTTGGCTAGCTCAATCGCACGCTCCGCATGGCGGCGAACCGCTTTAGCGCGCGCCTGGGTTGTTTTTATTTGTCCGTTGCGGATTAGCTCGGTGGTGAGCGATCGCAGCAGAGCTTTCCGTTGGTCGGCAGGTCGGCCCAGTTCGGGCACACGACATTGGTGGCGCATGGTTTTTTCCTTAACAGCTTCGTCAAAACAGGGGGAGCAAGCAGCCGGTTAATGGGACGAGCCGCTAGACTTTCGGCTTCTCGTGGGGCAGGGTGATACCGAGGCGTTGCTGGAGTGCTTCGATCACTTCCTCAGCCGATTTCTGGCCGAAGTTCTTGATTTCCAGCAAATCCTCCTGAGAATAGCCCAAGAGGTCAGCAACCGTATTGATCTGAGCGCGCTTCAAGCAGTTGTAGGCCCGCACCGAAAGCTGCAATTCTTCAATCGGGATCTGGCTAGTGGGGTCATCTGGCTCGTCGCCATCCACCTGCACCGCTTCGATATTGAAGTCTCTCAATGGATTGAACAACTCAACGACAATCCCAGCCGCCTGCGAGAGCGCCTCTTCCGGTTTGATGCTGCCATTAGTCCAGACATCCAAAATCAGGCGGTCTTGCGGCACAGGCCCATCCGACATGGTGTCTTCAACCATATAGTTGACCCGACTCACCGGCATAAAGATCGCATCGATCTGCATGAAATCCAGGGCACTGGCTTCGTCACGGCTGCGATCAACGCTGCGGTAGCCTTTGCCTCGTTCAACCCGGAATTCCATCTCCAGCCGCGCGCCATCGGACAAGGTTGCAATGTGCTGGTTAGGGTTGATCACCTCGACCTCAGAGGGGAGGTCAAATTGAGCAGCGGTCGTTGTGCCAGGTCCAGTCGCCACGAGACGGCCGATCTGGGGGCCGGCGGCGTAGCTATGAAAGACAATCTCTTTCATATTCAGCAAGATTTCCAGGACATCCTCGCGCACGCCTGGAATCGTGGCAAATTCGTGGGTCACGCCTGCGATGCGAACTGCGGTCACGGCTGCCCCTTCTAAGTTAGCGAGGAGGACACGCCGCAGGGCATTGCCGACGGTAGTTCCTTGACCGCGCTCGAGGGGTTCAAGGACAAATTTGCTATGTTGACTGTGATCGCGGTGCGTTTTCGATTCAACGCAATCGATTTGAAATTGTGTCACGCCACTATTCTCCCTTCTCTAGCTCTGAAGCCATTGTGTAGCGCCATGTTGAGCGCGATCGCCTTGGGCAATGTCGTCATCTACACGCGACGCCGCTTGGGGGGGCGGCAGCCGTTGTGGGGAATCGGCGTCACATCGCGAATCAACGTGATCTCCAAACCAGACGCTTGCAGGGCACGGATTGCCGTTTCGCGTCCCGCACCGGGGCCGCTCACCATCACTTCCAACTGACGCATTCCCTGCTCCATGGCGCGACGGGCGGCGCTATCAGCAGCCGTTTGCGCAGCAAAGGGAGTCCCCTTTTTTGCCCCTTTGAAACCACTAGAGCCAGCTGATGCCCAAGAGATCGCATCACCGCGCGTATCCGTGATCGTGACAATTGTATTGTTGAAGGTTGAAGTGATGTGGGCAACGCCATTCGGCACATTGCGTTTCTGCTTTTTGCTCCCACCCTTCTTTGTCGGTCGTGCCATAGTCCCTCGATTAACTCAATTGCTGTCCAATACTCAATTTGCTGGCGATTACTTCTTACCCGCCTTTTTCTTACCGGCGACGGTGATGCGCCGACCGCGTCGCGTACGGGCATTGGTTCGAGTCCGCTGCCCCCGCACGGGTAGACCCTGACGATGGCGACGGCCGCGATAACAGCCAATGTCAACAAGGCGCTTGATGCTCATGCTTTCCAAGCGCCGCAGGTCACCCTCAACTTGATAGTTGTTTTCAATAAAGGCGCGCAGTACAGTGATCTCTTCATCGGAGAGGTCGCGAACGCGCGTATCGGGACTCACGCCAGTCTGCGCGATCACTTGCTGGGCGCGCGCAAGACCGATCCCATAAATGTAAGTCAGACCAATCTCAACGCGCTTCTCGCGCGGCAGGTCAACGCCTGCGATTCGTGCCACTGCTTGTAAACTCCTTGAGTGCGGTTTCAATAAATACGTGAGCAGGATCTGCCGATTGACGGCCATGCCTACAGCCCGCTTGCCAAGTGCTGGGACTAGCCTACGGCGTGCTGAGGTTTAGCCCTGACGTTGCTTGTGCTTGGGGTTTGTGCAGATCACCATGACCCGGCCGCGACGACGAATGACGCGGCATTTTTCACACATCTTCCGGACGGAAGCTCGAACTTTCATATCCTTTCTGGCTGCTCCTCTGCAAGCTCTTAATTATATCAAGGAAAAAAATATTGGGCAAGAACAAAAATCGAGATGATCGAAAAAAGCATCCCCAACCTGACGGGAAATAAATAACCCCGGTCAGGATTATTTTTTACGCAGGCGGTAGGTAATACGCCCTTTCGTTAAGTCGTAGGGAGTGAGTTCAACTTTGACGCGATCGCCCGGCAAAATCTTGATATAATTCCGGCGAATCTTGCCAGAAATATGTGCCAAGACACTAAAACCATTATCGAGGTCAACTCGAAACATCGCATTCGGCAACGAGTCTGTGACTGTGCCTTCCATTTCAATCAGATCTTGCTTGGACAAAACCCCAGATTTCCTCTCATCTCGACGACTTGAAACTGTTCCCTTTTCAATGCTGTCCAGGCTGCGCTAGCAGTGCATAGCTCAATCGATGCACCAAAAATATTTGCGACATCAAAGCAAATGCCCATCCTTGATGTTAGCAAAAATTCACACGATTGGGCGAACCCCAGCCGAATTCAGCGATCAAGACGCATGATGGTTGAGTAAGGCTTGCAGATCAGCCGTAATTGTTTCCGGCGGGCGATCACCATTCACAAGATGCAAACCGCGATCGCGATAAAAATCAATCACCGGCGCAGTCTGCTCGCGGTAAACCTCCAAACGCCGCCTCACGGTTTCAGCCGTATCATCATCACGTCCCCGCTCCAGCAAACGTTCCAGGATCACATGGTCAGGAACATCGAGATTAATGGCGGCATCGGCACTCTGACCCAGATCTTTGAGCAACGCTTCCAGAAAGCTCGCCTGCTCAACATTGCGAGGAAAGCCATCCAAAATCCAACCTTCGTGGGCGTCCGGTCGGCTAAGACGCTCCCGAATCAAATCCAGCATCAGACGATCCGGAACCAACTCGCCACGTTCCATGTAGCTTTTGGCTTGCTGCCCCAGAGGTGTTCCTTGCTCTTTCGCAGCTCGCAAGATTTCACCCGTTGAAATATGCGGAATCTCCTCTTTCTGAGAAAGGATTTTGGCCTGTGTCCCTTTGCCTGCCCCGGGCGGGCCGAGAAAAATTAATCGTTTGGTCATGCACTCGTTATCCAGTTACCAATAGGTTGCTAAGCCTTACTGCTTCACCATGCCCTCGTAGCGCTGGGAAATCACGTAAGTCTGAATCTGCTTCGCCGTGTCGATCGCGACCCCGACTAAGATCAACAACGAAGTCGAGCCAAGCCCGCGCAGTGTCTGAATACCGAGCAAGCTCTCAACGGCGGTCGGCACGGTCGCCACGACGCCCAGAAAAGCTGCTCCCAAGAAGGTCAGCCGATTGATCACTTTTTCCAGATAATCACTCGTGGCCTTGCCGGGGCGGATGCCTGGGATGCTCGAACCCATCTTCTTCAAGTTCTGCGACATATCGATGGGGTTGACAATCAGCGAGGCATAGAAATAGCTAAAGAAGACGATCAGCGTAAAAAAGACGATGACGTAAATCCAAGGCGTGGGTCCGTCGAGACGGATCGCATCAGCAACCGGTACCAAGTAGCGATTCGCTTGACCCAGCCACCCTTCCGCATTGCGGGTAAACTCGACCAGCGAAGCCGGGAGGAAGAGTACGGCTGAAGCAAAGATGATCGGCATGACGCCGCCCTGATTGAGGCGTAGGGGCAAGTACTGCGTCCGTTCACGATAGAGACGCCGACCCACTTGGCGACGGGCTGACACGATCGGAATACGACGGGTGCCTTCTTGCACAAAGACAATCCCGACAATCATGACTAAGAAGGCGAGCAATAGGACGATCACCTTGGCGATCGCCTCACGCCCCCCCTGCTGCGCAAATTCAATCGTATTGCCCAGAATCGTCGGCAGCGCCGCGACAATATTCACAAAGATCAACAGCGATGCCCCGTTGCCGATGCCGCGCTCAGTGATCAGCTCCGACACCCACATCACAAACATCGCACCCGCCACGAAGGCCACCGCCGTCTCAATGAAGAAAAAGATACCCGGCGTAATCGCATAGTTCTGAATCCAGGTCGCCAACATGAAGCTCTGGAGCACCGCCCAGACGAGCGCTACATAGCGCGTGATCTGCGAAATCTTGCGCCGACCTGCTTCGCCTTCGTTTTTCTGCAAATTTTCCAACTGCGGCAACGCAGCGGTCAGTAATTGCATGATGATCGAGGCATTGATGAAGGGCAAAATGCCGAGGGCAAAAATACCCAGCAACGATAAGCCACCCCCAGAAAAGACATCCAAGAAACCAATCAGTGGCGTATTCTGAATCTCACGGCTGAAGCGATCCAGATCAACACCCGGTACCGGAATGTAGACACCAAGGCGCACCAAGATCAACAAACCGATAGTCACCAGCAGGCGACCACGCAAGCCAGCCGCTTGGGCCATCTGCATGAAGGTCTCTTGGGCGGTGGGGGATTTATCGCGGCTAACGACCATGCTTGCTAATCACCTTGTTGCAAAAGTAAGGAACTAATTTTGAGACGGTTGCGGGGCAATCACTTCACAGCGCCCCCCGGCAGCCTCGATTTTCTGACGCGCGCTCGCTGTGAAAGCCGCTGCCTTGACGATCAGGGCAATGTCAAGGTCGCCATCGCCCAACACTTTGAGTGGGCCATCATCGGCAGTCAGCAGATGGCGTTCGAGCAAGAGCGGTAAGGTCACTTCTGTCTCGGCTGGCAACGTCGCGAGCTTACGAACATTAATCGTAGTGTAGCGGCGCGGGTTCACGAGCGTAAAGTGCTTCAACTTGGGGACACGGCGGTACAGGGGCATTTGACCCCCTTCAAAGCCCGGTCGCGTGCCACGACCCGAGCGGGATTTCTGACCGCGCATCCCGAAGCCACAACTCGCACCCTGACCGGCGGCGATGCCGCGACCGACCCGTCGCCGCCGTCGGCGCGAGCCAGGTTGGGGGACTGCATCATGGATTCTCATGGGTCTGTTTCCTCAGATTCAATAAACTAACTGCCTGGGAGCCAAAAACTAGGTGTAGAGATGCTCAACAGGGATGCCACGCTCTGCTGCCACTTCGGAGAAGCTCCGCAGCGTTTCCAAGGCATCAATGGTCGCACGGGCGTTGTTCAAAGGATTATTGGAACCTAATTGCTTCGCCAAGATATTCTTGACCCCCGCTAGCTCCAGCACCGTCCGCACCGCACCACCGGCAATCACCCCTGTACCAGGGGCAGCAGGGCGCATCATCACTTTGGCACCACCGGCTACACCATTCGCTAGGTGGGTGATGGAGCTGGATTTCGTCAGCGAAACATCGATCATCTGCTTCTTGCCGTCCGCAACACCTTTGCGAACCGCGCCAATGACATCAGCCGCCTTGCCGACCCCAACGCCAACCTTGCCGCGCTCGTTGCCGACCACGACAATGGCACGGAAGCTGAGTTTTTTGCCACCTTTGACTACTTTACTCACGCGGCGAATTTGAATGACTCGCTCTTGAAAATTGGGATCTTCTTTAGCGCGGTTATTTTTTCTTTTCTTTGCCATGGTCGTTCCCTCACTTGCTCGGGTTTAGAATGTCAAACCTGCTGTTCGTGCCGCCTCAGCCAGAGCTTTGATGCGGCCGTGATACAAATTGCCACCCCGGTCGAAGACGACTTGCTCGATGCCGAGCGCCAACAGTCGTTCGGCAACCAGTTTACCGACGGCGGCTGAAGCTTCGCAGGTCGCGCCGGAGGCGACTTCCTGGCGCAAGTCGGGATCTAAACTTGAAGCAGCCGCCAGCGTGTGCTGGGCAACATCGTCGATCGCTTGGACATAAATATGCTGGTTGGAACGGAAGACCGCCAATCGGGGCCGGGTGGCGGTGCCACTGAGTTTCTTGCGTAAGCGCCGATGGCGACGCTGAACAAGTGCACGACGCGATACTTTCATCATTATTATTTCTTCCCTGTCTTACCTGCTTTTTGTCGGACGACTTCGCCCTGATAGCGAATGCCTTTGCCTTTGTACACCTCGGGAGGGCGGACAGCCCGAATGCGAGCGGCGGTATTGCCGACGACTTCCTTATTGATGCCGCTGACAATAACTTCTGTATTTTTCTCGCCCAGCGCAAACTGAATGCCATCGGGGGGCTGGATTTCAACCGGCTGACTGTAGCCAACATTCAGCACTAGGTTGCGTCCTTGGACTTGGGCACGATAGCCAACGCCGATAATCGTGAGGCGTTTTTCGTAGCCTTTGGCGACCCCTTCGATCATGTTGGCAACTAGGGTACGGGCTAGACCATGGCGTTGGCGGGCTGCCCGCGACTCATTGCGGCGGGTGACGGCAAGGATGTTGCCATCTTGGGCGATCGCCACTTGTTCAGGTAGCGATCGCGCCAATTCGCCTTTTGGCCCTTTGACACTGACGTACTGGCCGTCAATCGTCACCGTGACCTTGGCCGGAAGTTCGATGGGTCGTCTACCGATACGCGACATAGTAATTACTCCGTCTTTCCAAGAAGGTTGATCTGACGCGACTTACCAGACATAACAGAGGACTTCGCCCCCGACGCCGCGCTGTCGCGCTTCGCGGTCGGTCATCACGCCATTGGACGTGGAGACAATCGCAATGCCAATCCCGCCCAGAACACGCGGCAGTTCCTTGCGGTTTTTGTAGACGCGCAAGCCCGGCTTGCTGACCCGCTTGAGCACGGTAATGATCGGCTTACGTTGCTTGCCCTTGTATTTCAGGGTCAAGACCAACTCAGTGCGAATCCCTTCGCCGACGGTCTCGATCTCGCCGATGAACCCCTCTGACTTGAGCACATTCGCGATGTCGCGAGTCATGCGGGTCGCGGGAATTTTCACAGTCGGGTGCCGAACTGCGCCCGCATTGCGGATGCGCGTGAGCATATCGGAAATTGTGTCGTTGGCTGCCATATCTGCGTGTTTGCCTCCTGCTAGTCGCGGGTTCTAGTTAGTGCGAAAGGGCATCCCCATTTCTCGGAGTAAGGCGCGGCCCTCCTCGTCCGATTGGGCGGTCGTCACAATCGCAATGTCGAAACCGCGAATCTGATCGACGCTGTCGTAATCGATTTCGGGAAAAATCAGTTGTTCACGAATACCAAGGCTGTAGTTGCCGCGGCCGTCAAAGCTTTTGGGGCTGATGCCACGGAAATCGCGGATGCGGGGGAGCGCCAAGCTAACCAAGCGGTCGAGAAAGGCGTACATCCGGTCAGCGCGGAGGGTGACCATGACGCCGATGGGCATTCCTTCGCGAATCTTGAAACCGGCGATCGCTTTCTTAGCGCGGGTGACCACGGGACGCTGACCAGTAATCGTCGCCAGTTCGCTCAGGGACGACTCCAGCGCCTTCGCATTCTGGGAGGCTTCACCCAAACCGCGATTGACGACGATCTTCTCCAACTTCGGAATCTGGTGAACATTAGTATAGCCAAATTCCTCAACGAGCTTTGGCGCGATCTTTTCTTGATATAGTGTCTTCAGACGTTGTTGAGCCACAGTGTTTTCTCCTCGAACAGCCCTGGTCTTGGTCAGGGCAATGACTGTGTGAGCGTTGACCTCGGTGACGATCAGCCTCAGCAAGCTAATCGATGATTTCACCGGTTTTTTTGAGCATCCGCACCTTGCGACCGTCTTCGGTGAAGGTGTAGCCGACACGGCTGGCGACCTGCTCTTTTTTGGAATAGAGCATGACGTTGGAGCTGTGGATCGGCGCTTCAAAGGTCTGGATTTGACCCTTTTCACCCTCGCGCATCGGTTTGACGTGCTTAGTTTTGATGTTGACCCCAGCAACAATTACTTTGCTGCCGCGCGGGAGCGCCCGCAGAATCTCACCAACCTTGCCTTTGTCGCGACCAGCAATCACTTGCACGGTGTCGCCTTTTTTGACGTGCATTTTTTGGCGTTGCGGCTGCTTACCTTTCGCAGTTGTTTTTGCCATTATTTTTGCCATTAGATGACCTCCGGAGCCAGCGAAACAATTTTGGTGTAGTTGCGATCGCGCAACTCGCGTGCTACTGGCCCGAAGACGCGCGTGCCGCGCGGGTTGCCATCGGCATTGATAATCACCGCAGCGTTGTCGTCAAAGCGAATACTCATGCCACTGTCACGGCGCAAGGATTGGCGGGTGCGAACGATCACCGCCCGCACGACATCTGACTTCTTGATTGCCATGTTCGGAATCGCATCCTTCACAACAGCCACAATCACATCACCGATGCCGCCGTAGCGACTATTGCCGCTGCCGAGGACGCGCAAGCACATGAGTTTACGGGCACCGCTGTTGTCCGCCACATTGAGATATGTTTCTTGTTGAATCATGACCTACTCCGAAACTGCATCGAAAGGAATGTGTACGACTAGCGGCGCTCCGCTACAGAGGTGACAATCTCCGCGACGCACCAGCGCTTGGTGCGACTGAGGGGGCGTGTCTCGCGGATGCGAACTAGGTCGCCTTCCTGACAAGCGTTCTCTTCGTCGTGGACTTTGTAGCGCTTGGTAGAGACGATAATCTTGCCGTACTTGGGGTGGGGCGAACGACTTTCGATCGCCACCACGACCGTTTTTTCCATTTTGGTGCTGACAACTGTGCCAACCCGTTCTTTAACCGCCATGAGCCTTTACTCCTCTGCTTCAGTGGTCGCTGTTGATGTCGTTGCCGTAGCGCTCACTGGCTCCTCGGTGGGCGCGAGTTGCCGCTCCCGTTCGACGGTCAGCAACTGAGCAATCCAGTGGCGCGTATGTTTGAACTCGTGGGTTTTCTCGAAGGCTTGGGTCGCGCGTTGGAAGCGAAACTGAAAGAGCTGGCGTTTCGCTGCTACGATTTCAGACGCTAGTTCTTCGTCGCTCAGGCGGCGCGCGTCAGCAATTTTGGATAATGGCATAGTTTAGCTGTACTCCTGGTCGCGCGTCACAAACTTGACTTTGATCGGCAACTTCTGGGCGGCGAGGCGCATCGCTTCGCGCGCGACGGATTCGGGAACGCCGTCCATCTCGAACATGATGCGACCGGGTTTGACGACCGCCACCCAGAATTCTGGGTTACCTTTGCCCGAACCCATGCGAGTCTCCGCCGGGCGCATCGTCACCGGCTTGTCCGGGAAGATGCGAATCCAGATCTTGCCCCCCCGACGGACATAGCGAGTCATCGCCCGTCGGGCGGCTTCGATTTGGCGGGCCGTGATCCAAGCTGGTTCAGTAGCCTGGAGGGCGTAGTCACCAAAGTTGAGGGTCGTGCCTCCTTTGGCGAGGCCGCGCATACGACCACGATGTTGTTTGCGGAATTTAGTTCGCTTGGGACTTAACATGAGCTTTTACTGGGAGAGTGCAGACTTTAGCGGGGCGATCGCGCTACTCAGAACGATCTTCAAACTGCTGGCGTCGGCGCTGGCGACGTGGGGTCGTCGCCGGGGGAACATTCAGTTCCTCCTGACCAGGGATAATCTCGCCCTTAAATACCCAGACCTTGATGCCGAGGATGCCGTAGATCGTGCGTGCCGTGCGATAGGCATAGTCGATGTCCGCCCGCAGAGTGTGCAGCGGCACGCGGCCTTCGCGCGTCCACTCGGTTCGTGCAATCTCCGCCCCATTCAGGCGGCCCCCAACTTGGATTTTGATCCCTTGCACCT
Source organism: Spirulinaceae cyanobacterium SM2_1_0 (assembly GCA_012031265.1). Classification (GTDB taxonomy): domain Bacteria; phylum Cyanobacteriota; class Cyanobacteriia; order Cyanobacteriales; family Spirulinaceae; genus JAAUTY01. Next base: position 33,450 of record JAAUTY010000028.1, read on the forward strand.
CAGCGCGTTGGGCACGCTGAATCGCTTGACGGACGACCCGCCGGAACGAAACGCGGCGTTCAAGCTGCTGGGCAATATACTCCGCGATCAGCACCGCATTGGCATCGACGCGCGCCACCTCAATCACGTTGACGCGGATTTGGCGGCTGCCGCCGAGGAAGGCTTGCAGACCCGATCGGAGCGACTCGATGCCACTCCCGCCGCGACCCACGACGACACCCGGCCGAGCGGTATGCACTTCGAGGTCGATCTGATCCGCCTTGCGCTCAATACGAACATCAGAAATCCCCGCATTGCTGAGATTTTGATTGACGTAGCTGCGAATGCGCTCGTCCTCTTGTAAAAGTTCCGGGTAGCGCTTCTTGTCGGCATACCAACAGGAGCGGTGCTCTTTGGTGAAGCCGAGTCGAAAGCCAGTTGGATGAATCTTTTGTCCCACAGACCGTTCTCCCTTAGTCCTCGTCTATTTCCGGTGCCACTGCCACCACAATGTGGCAAGTGGGTCGGTGAATTTGATAAGCGCGGCCCTGAGCACGGGGGCGGTAACGCCGCAGGCTGGGGCCTTGATCCGCATAGGCTTGGCTGACGATCAAGCTGGCGGGGTCATAGCCGTTGTTATGCTCGGCATTCGCAACCGCAGAGCGCAAGACCTTCAAAATTGGCTCGCAAGCCCGATACGGCATGAATTCCAGCATGATCAACGCCTCCCGGTAGCTGCGACCGCGAATCTGATCGAGGACGCGCCGGACTTTGCGCGGCGACATCCGGATGTAGCGCGCCACGGCTTTGACTTCTGGTTCCAGGGTTTCAATAGCTGCCACAGTTGCCTCCTAGTTACTAGCGCCGACCGGCGCGCTTGTCGCCTTTGGCATGACCGCGAAAGGTGCGGGTCGGGGCAAATTCGCCCAGTTTGTGACCCACCATTTGCTCGTTGACGAACACCGGTACGTGTTGGCGACCGTTATGAACGGCAATGGTGTGACCGACCATTTGCGGCAGGATGGTCGATGCCCGCGACCAGGTTTTGATGACTTGTTTCTCGCCTTTAGCGTTGAGCGTTTCGATTTTGCGCAACAAGCTATCGGCGATAAATGGCCCTTTTTTCAGCGAACGTCCCATAACGGTCTTTCTCTCAACTTGCAATATCTAGTGAGTGCAGCCAGCCACCCTGATTACTTGCGACGCCGCACGATCAGCTTGTCGCTCTGCTTCTTGCGCTTGCGGGTCTTGGCACCCAAAGCCGGTTTGCCCCAGGGCGAGACCGGGCCGCTGCGACCAATTGGCGCGCGCCCTCGCCGCCGCCGTGGGGGTGATCGACTGGGTTCATCGCACTACCACGCACACTGGGTCGCCGACCGCGATGGCGCGATCGCCCCGCTTTGCCGAGACTCTGGTTGCGAAACTCAGCATTGCCGACCCGACCGATCGTGGCGTAGCATTCACGGCGCACCATCCGCACCTCACGCGAGGGCAGCTTCAAGGTCACATAGTTGCCGTCCTTAGCAACGACCTGCGCTGCCGCCCCAGCGGCTCGCACAATCTGACCGCCGCGCCCCGGATGCAACTCAACATTGTGAACATCAGTACCCAGGGGGATGCGACTGAGCGGCAGCGCATTGCCATCCTCGTAAGGAGCCTCTTCGCCAGCGACGATCGTCGCCCCGACGGCCAAATTCGCCGGGTGTAAGATATAGCGCTTCTCACCATCGGCATACTCGACGAGCGCGATGCGGGCGTTGCGGTTGGGGTCATATTCAATCGCGATCACCTCAGCAGTGATGCCACGCTTATCCCGGTGAAAGTCGATCAAACGGTACAGCCGCTTGTGACCGCCACCGCGTCGCCGACTGGTGATCGTGCCGCGATTGTTACGCCCCTTCTTACGGTGCTTGTACTTGGTGAGCGACTTCTCTGGCTTGCTCTTCGTAATGTTGTCGAAGTCCGAGACACTCGCTTGGCGAGTGCCCGGTGTCATCGGTCGAAATAAACGAATACCCATGATTGGCTTGGTTGGGATGGCTAACGCAGTAAGACTAATCGGGAGGCGTATCGTGCGGCCTACACTTCCGGGAAGAGCACGATGGTATCGTCGGGCGAGAGCGTGACGACGGCTCGCTTGTAATTGGGTTTGTAGCCGACGAAACGCCCAACGCGCTTCTTGCGACGTGGGGGGCGAGCTGTATTGACTTTGGTGACCTTGACATCAAACAGGCTTTCGATCGCTGCTTTGATTTCGGGCTTGGTGGCGGCGACCACCACATCAAAAACATACTTATTTTGTTCAAGCAGGATCGTCGCCTTCTCAGTGACGACTGGCTTGAGAATCAAATCGGCTAGATCGCGAGGATTGCGCTTAGTCACTATAAACCTCCTGAATTTTCGCCAAGGCGGCTTCGGTCACCACAATGCGATCCGCATTCAATACGTCATAAACATTGAGCTGCGACGCCAGTGCCAGATTCAGCGTTGGCACATTGCGGCACGAGAGATAGACATTTTCAGTCTTCTCCGCCACGATCAGCAGCACCTTGGCTTGCGGTTCCACACCCCAACGCGACAATGCAGCCACCAGCTCTCGCGTCTTGGGGCGCGCAAACTGATCATTAAAGTCAGCCACGACCACCAGTTCTGACGCCCGACTGCCCAGCGCCGTTCGTAGCGCCAAACGGCGCTCCTTGCGATTGAGCTTCTGGTCATAATCCCGAGGTTTCGGGCCGAAAATAACCCCGCCGCCACGCCAGAGGGGCGAGCGAATCGAACCGCGCGGGCACGCCCTGTCCCCTTCTGTCGCCAGGGTTTACGGCCACCGCCCCGCACTTCGGAGCGGGTCTTGGTGGAGGCGGTTCCCTGTCGGGCGCGCGCAAGCTGTCGGACAACTGCGCGGTGCAGAATGTGTCCTGCACTCGCCTCGTTGGCGACTTGCAACTCCAAGGTGGCGTTTCCTGCGCCCTCCCCTTGCCAATCTTTAACCGTATGTGTGACCATGCCTCTCCCTTTCTGCGATCAACTCCCGCATGACTAAGCGGCTTGACCGACAATGTTTGCCGGTCGAATATTCAGCAACGTCCCTGGCTTACCAGGAACCGATCCCCGGATCAGCAAAACATTCTGTTCAGTGTCGATCCGTACCACTTCCAGCTTGCGAATCGTGACTTGGGTGCCGCCGTAGCGCCCCGCCATCTTCTTACCCGGAAAGATACGGCCCGGAGTCGTGCCAGGGCCGGTCGAACCAGGTAGACGGTGGCTCTTGGAACCGTGGCTCATCAAACCGCGCCGAAAGTTATGGCGCTTTTGGTAACCGGCGAAACCGCGCCCAATGGTTAGACCGGAGACATCAACCAACTGCCCGGCACTGAAGATGTCGGCTTTGATTTCTTGCCCCAGTTCGTAGGCGCTGACATCGCTGAGACGGTATTCCTTGAGGTGGCGTAGGGGAGATGCCCCGGCCTTCTCCAAGTGACCCAGCTCCGGCTTGCTCAACGCTTTGGGTTTGACGGACTCGTAACCCAACTGCAAGGCTTCGTAGCCATCCGTCTGCTTGGTTTTGATCTGCGTGACGGTGCAGGGGCCGGCTTGAACCACCGTCACGGGAATCGCCACACCCGTCTCGCGATCAAAAATCTGGGTCATGCCCAGCTTGGTACCCAAGATGCCAACAGACACGGTACTAACCCTCTTCGTAACAACATGGAACAACTTGTCGAACGGCTGGATAGGCTCGAAGCGGCCTCAACCAGGACACATAGGTAATTTGCGAGCTGCACGGGGATCACCCGTGCTGGCACGCAATGCCGGATAATTTCAGGACTTCTGGGGTTTCACCTGAAGGGACTGAGTGCTCGGAATGCCATTGACAAAAGCTAGGTGTGGCTCAGTAGGGAGCGTGCCTGGTGCGGCTGAGGACTTAGAAGCCCTTGAGGGTTCCAGTATCCAGGTCGCCGCAACGCTGTCAATCTCGGCAGGTGTGAAACTGATTTAATGAGGCAACATCAACGATGGTTGCCGACAATTTCCAAGTCTCGGTGGCTTGCAACCAACTACGGTCACAATCGTCAACGATAGCGCGTTTTTTTAGACAAGTCAAGATTTAGACACTAAAAAATTTCTTGGCCATTGGGGTGACGAGGCGATCGCCCTTGACTCCACGCGACTTGCCCCAGCATAAAGCGCTCCGCGTGGGTCACGGAGCGCTTTGTGTGCGAAACCTGAAATTAAGCGGCGAGCCGCGTCCGGGCGATCACCTACTGGCCAATGGTCAAAATCCAAGTGCCGACATAGCGAGGCAGCGGCACATCGCCGGGGCTGAGGAGACGGGCGTGGAAGTAATACGTCCCGCCCCAGGTCGGGTTGCGCGCGGGCAACTCAATTTCGATCGGCGTCTGGGCCTCAATCGGTGGTGGGATCGGGGCATCCTCGTCTAGAGCGGCAAGCTTCTCTTCTGATAGGCCGAGGTAGATTTGCAAAATCTGGCGTTCCTCATCCAGCACCACTTCCTGAATCGGGATCGTTTCACCACCGGCATGAACTTCAATGTGGTCGGTGTAAAACTCGCCACGATAGTAGTCGGGGTAGTTGATCGCGATTTGCGAGACGCCCAGCTCGACCTTGTTGGCGGGAATGCGGAGGCGGTAGCGATCGCGAATATTCGGCCGACCGCCAAAGTCAAGGTAATAGCTGAGAATGTCGGAGCGATCGCGAATGCCGCTGAAAATGGTCAAACCCGGATTGCGTTGTGCCAGGGAAGCGACCGGCAGTAGGGCTAGCCCGCAACTCCCGGCTGCCAATACGCCCAACAACATTTTCCGTGCCCAGTGCTTTGATAAAACCATAGATTTTTAGAGGGTGTGCGTTGCAAACAATCGAAAAAAATAGTTGACTGCGCCTGCCCGCTTGGACTGAGACTTGGCGCTCCTGAACATCTGAGCCGGACGTCGGCAGGGATGCTTTTGTACTGCTCGTCCCCTCAGACCATCGCACCTCGTATCAACGAATCAACAGACTGTCCGCTCGATAAGCGTCAGTTTGTTACATTTCGTGACTGCTGTCTACTATACCAATCGCGGTCGCCGAGTGACGGCGATCGCCCTTCGCCGCTTTGCGACGCTGGCGACTGTCTCGTCGTTCCCATACTCAGACATAAAATCAAGCTGAAAAACACCGACCGTCTCCGGGGATCGACATAGGATGCAGGGTGAGGCAAGCTAGCCGCACTGAACCGGAGGGGATAGATTCAGTTTTGGCTAGGCAGCCAGTATGCAGATGCCCTATGTTTTGTACTCACGTCTGAGTCAGCGAGTACAGGGGGATTTGTCACCGGTTGCACCTGACGACGGAGCCCAGTCACCACAGCACAGCCTTCTAAAATTTGCGTCGTTCTGCCTGTCCGAATTGGTTTAAGGCTCAGGCGAGTTTTCGGAACGGTGTTTGCTTGCTGTCGCTGGTGGGTGGACTGTCCCCGTCGCTTGCTGTCCGCAGATGTTTGTTATTTGGAGTCACCATGAAAATCGCGATCGCCAAAGAAGCCATCGAAATCGGCGAGCGCCGTGTTGCGCTCATCCCCGACGCCGTTGCTCGCCTCGTCAAACAAGGCTGGCAAATCACTGTGGAAGCCGGTGCAGGCACGGGCGCTTGCTTCAGCGATGAGGCTTATCTCGCCGCTGGCGCGCAAATCATCGCCGACCGCGCCCAACTCTGGGGCGAAGCCGATCTGTTGCTGAAAGTAGCGCCGCCGTCGGCTGAGGAAGTTGGCTTACTGCGCGAAGGGGCAACTCTGATCGGCTTTCTGGATCCCCTCGGTTTGCCTGAGCGCAGCCAGCAACTCGCCGAGCGACGCATCACGTCCTTTAGTCTGGAGCTGATCCCGCGCACCAGTCGCGCCCAGAGTATGGATGCGCTCTCGTCGCAGGCCAATATTGCCGGTTACAAGGCGGCGCTGATTGCGGCAGCGGCGCTGCCGAAATTCTTCCCGATGCTGACGACGGCGGCGGGCACGATTCGCCCTGCCAAGGTCTTCATCATCGGGGCGGGGGTTGCGGGTTTGCAGGCGATCGCCACGGCGCGTCGCCTCGGGGCCGTTGTTGAGGCCTTCGACATTCGCCCCGCCGTCAAGGAAGAAGTCCAGAGCCTCGGCGCGAAGTTCGTGGAAGTCGATCTCGCTGAAGAAACTACAGCAGCAGGAGGCTACGCCAAAGAGGTGTCCGACGATACGAAGCAACGCACCCAAGCGGCGATCGCCGAGCGGGTCGCCCAAGCCGATGTCGTCATCACCACCGCCCAGGTTCCGGGCAAGCGCGCACCCATCCTCGTCACGGCTGAGATGGTCGCGCAGATGCGACCTGGCTCCGTCGTCGTCGATCTGGCGGCCGGTCAAGGCGGCAACTGTGAAGCCTCCGAAGCGGGCAAGGACATTCAATACCAGGGGGTCACTGTCATCGGCCCGATCAACCTCCCCGCCTCACTCCCCGTCCACGCCAGCCAACTCTATGCCAAAAACATCACCACCCTGCTGCAATATCTCGTCAAAGATGGCGAATTACAGTTGGATTTTGCAGACGACATCGTGAGCAGCGCCTGTGTCACCCACGCGGGCGAACTCCGCAACGAGCGGGTCAAGGCAGCACTGGAGCGCGATAGCGTCAAGGTTTGAGCGCCATCTGAGTTCGGCATTGTGCCCCCAGGATTTCCTGGCAACCCAAGTTCTGCAAGCGCCTTGTGTCACTCCGACTCAAGCGGGATATGCTTGCTGCCAATCAGGAGAAATTTATGGAAACTTCAACGCTTTTAGCGGGTTTGTTCGTTTTTGTACTGTCCTCGTTTGTGGGATTTGAAGTCATTAACAAAGTCCCGCCCACTTTGCATACGCCGCTGATGTCCGGAGCCAACGCCATTTCCGGCATCGCCGTCCTCGGCGCGATTTTAGTGTCGGGTGCCCAGAATTGGAGTCTGACCGTCATTTTGGGTTTGATTGCCATCGTTCTCGCCACCATCAATGTCGTCGGTGGTTTCCTAGTCACGGATCGAATGCTGAACATGTTCAAGAAAAAGGAGGCGTGAAGCATGAACATTAGCGAATTTTTGCCGACGGGCATTCAGATCAGTTACCTGGTCGCGGCCTCATTGTTCATCGTCGGTCTGAAGCGGCTCGGCTCACCGGCTACTGCCCGACGCGGCAACCAACTAGCCGCCTTGGGGATGCTGGTTGCGGTGGTTGCCACCTTGCTGGATCGCCAAGTGCTCAACTACTGGGTGATTGCAGCCGGCATCGGGGTGGGTACTGTCATTGGCGCGATCGCCGCGCTCAAGGTCGCCATGACCGATATGCCCCAGATGGTCGGCATCTTCAACGGATTGGGTGGTGCGGCCTCAGCACTGGTGGCGATCGCCGAGTTCTGGCGCTTGCTCAGTACCGGCGCACCTCTGACGCTGACTTCTCTGATTACGATCATTCTGGGTGTCTTGATTGGCGGTGTCACCCTGACTGGGAGTCTGATCGCCTTTGCCAAGCTGCAAGGACTGCTTACCGGCAAGCCGATCCAATTTCCCTTGCAGCAGCCGTTCAACTTCCTGATTCTGGCGGCGTTTCTCGGCAGTAGCGTTTATTTTGCGATCGCCCCCGATACCCTACCAGTTTTCTTCGGTCTGATCGCCATTTCCCTGATTCTCGGCGTCTTGTTCACGATTCCGATTGGTGGCGGCGATATGCCCGTGGTGATCTCGCTGCTCAACTCCTACTCGGGTCTAGCCGCCGCCGCCGCCGGTTTTGTGGTCAACAACAATATGTTGATCGTCGCGGGCGCACTCGTGGGGGCATCTGGCATCATCCTCACCAACATCATGTGCAAGGGCATGAATCGCTCGCTTGCCAATGTGCTGTTTGCCGCCTTCGGCAGTGACAACGCGGCGGCGGCTGGGAGCAGTGGCAGCCAGGGCGGCTCGGTGAAGAGCATTGATGCAGAAGAGGGGGCGATGATGCTCGGCTATGCCCGCTCGGTCGTCATCGTTCCCGGCTACGGCATGGCAGTCGCGCAGGCGCAACACGCCGTTCGTGAGCTAGCCAGCCAACTTGACCGTCTTGGAGTGGAGGTTAAGTATGCGATTCACCCCGTCGCCGGTCGGATGCCGGGTCACATGAATGTCCTGCTGGCGGAAGCGAATGTGCCCTACCCGCAGCTCTACGATATGGACGATATCAACCCCCAATTCGAGCAGACAGATGTGGCGCTGATCATCGGTGCCAACGATGTGGTCAACCCGGCGGCACGCCATGACAAGGGCAGCCCAATCTACGGAATGCCAATCCTCGAAGTTGATAAAGCCAAGCACGCCATCGTGATCAAGCGCGGCATGGGAACGGGCTTTTCTGGTGTCCAAAATGAGTTGTTTTTCAAAGACAAGTCAATGATGCTCTTTGGCAGTGCCAAGGATGTGATCGATATGCTCGTTTCCGAGGTGAAGCAACTCTAAATCACCCGCATTGACGACGAAGCCGCTGCCCTGCCAGCCGGCTATGACCCGTGATGCTGCACCAGACCGAGGAGCAATCTGCTTGTTCCCCGGTCTTTATTTAGTAACTGGGCGATGACGTTGCCTGGTGGGGTGAACTTCAAGGCATTGGTCAAAATGCGCGAGAATGTTGGCATAATAGGCGTGTTGTGGGTGGAGGACAGCGAGCGGTGACGTTCGAGGACATCATCAGTAGAGGTGGAGTGGCAATTTGGCCGCTCCTGTTTTTATCGATCCTGGCGATGGGCGCGATCTTTGATCGCCTCTGGTTCTGGTCGCGGGTCTTGTTACAAGAGCGCCAGATCTTGACGGGAGTGATGGAAGCAGCCTACCGCAACTGGGGCGTGGCATTAGAAGTGGCTAAGGACTACCAATATCACCCGATGGGGCGCTTCCTCTATGCCCCGATGCAGCTCGCCGAGCCAGAGCCAGAGGTCTTCCACTTAGCGATGGAAGCGGCCGCCGACGACGAACTAGCGCTGATGCGGCGCGGTGACAAGATTCTCGAAGCCGTGATCGCCCTCGCGCCGCTGTTGGGTTTGCTGGGAACCGTTTTGGGCTTGATCAACTCGCTGGGATCGATCAGCCTTAGCGATCTCGGTACCGCTTCGACCGCTGGGGTCACTTTGGGGATTGGCGAATCGCTGATTTCTACTGCCGCTGGTTTGGTGGTGGCGATTGTCAGTTTGGCGTTCTATCGCTTGTTCCAGGCTTTTCTCGCGGGTCAGGTGCGCGTTTTCCGCAAAGCTGGCACGGATCTGGAGGTGCTGTATCGTCAGCGCTGGCTGGATCTCGAAAATGAACGCTATGCGCTCAATCCAGTGCTTGGCAGCGCACCCAAGACGATTGAATCGTGAGGGTGCTGGTTCCGGGTGCCTGATCGGGGGTGAACCCTTCGCTGGTGCTGCTGTTTCGCTATTGATTTCTTGGTCATATGACACAATCTGTTCGCCGGATTCGCCCGCGATCGCCCGCTGTCAATGCTCGCCCGCTGCGGCTCTGGCAAGATAATCCGAATACGCCCGAAGTGCGGATCGAGATTGTGCCGCTGATCGATGTCATTTTTTGCATCTTGACCTTCTTCATCCTGGCGGCGGTCGGCTTCTCGCGGCAGCAGGCGATCAGCCTCGACTTGCCGCAGGCTGCCACGGGTGCAGCGCAAATGCAGGATCTGGTCGTGATCAGCCTCGACGAGACCGGCCGCGTCTATGTCGAGCAGCAGCCGGTGGCCACACGCGCACAATTGTCGCAGGCGCTGGAAAATTACTTCCTGACACAACCCGATGGTCGGGTCGTGCTGCGCGCCTCGCGTAATGCCCGCTACGACGAGGTGGTGCAAGTGCTGGATCTGCTGCGCGAGGTCGGGGGCGATCGCGTTGCCCTCGCCACCTTCCCGGCAGGCAACCAAGCCGAGTCAGAGTTTGAAACCGCACCGCAGTTGCCGTCGGGTTTTCCCGACGATTTTGAGGAGTTTGACGATTCGTTAGATTCATTCGATGGCTTGCCGAGCGAGCCAAGGCAGCCCGAGGCTGAGCGTGAGTTGGCACCTGGTCTGCCAACACGTCCCCAGGAGAATTCGCCGGACTTGCCCGGAAGCGAGCGCGAGGCGATCGCCCGCCAGCAAACCCTCGTGAGTCAGACAGCGAACTTCCCGCCGAGCCGGAGGAGTAGCCACTGCCCCCAGATCACACGGTCACGCTTTAGCCCAAAGCGGCGGCAGCACGCTCACAAGCAATCGCTGTCTGACGCCTCCGGCCACAGTAACCGCAAAGCCAGGAAGGCAAACCCAATCGCTGCCACTGCCTTCAGGGTGCGCACGGGCAAAACCTGGGCAACGCCACCACCGGCTAACACCCCGACGAAACTGGCCAGCAATAGCGCCGCAACTGTGCCGAAGAAGACGGCGCGGGGCGATCGCGAGCTGCCACTGAGGGCGATCGCCGCCAACTGACTCTTATCGCCAATTTCCGCCAAAAATACGGTCGCAAAGGTGAGACCGAGCAACTGCCAATCCACAGCGTACCCCTGGCCCTAGGCCTGTACAACATCCCACAACAGCAGCACGGATACCGCAAGCAAAATTGCTGCCGCCGCCAAATCCAGGGTGCGCGGCGAGACCCGTCGCGACAGCCAGACCCCAAGCAGCACCCCAATCAGACTCGTGCTCACCAACGCGGCAGCCGCACCGGCAAAAACTAGCCAAGGGGATTGCGACTCGGCGGCAATCAGAAGCGTCGCCAACTGCGTCTTGTCACCCATCTCAGCCAACAGAATCGTGGTGAAGGTCGCGCCCAGGGTTGCCCAAAAACTGCGCTCGCGGCGGCGAGTGACTGGTGCTTTGGGGGGGTGACCAGTCGCGGGCGGCTGGGTAGGAGGATTATTCAAGGCGATCGCCTAGCTCGACGCAAACTGGTCACATTCTCGCAAAGACCCCCGCCAACTTCAAGCATCACCGTCGGATTCCTAGCCTCGTGAAAATTTCGTTTACAATTTCAACGATGTGTTTTCTGGCAACTTAGCAGTCTGGCAAATCATCCAACTGCTCGATAATCGCCGCCTCGAATTCGCTCGCCCCCCATTCTAAAGATTCACTCCTCATGCAGATTCGTCAACTTTGGCTGTGGTTGTTAGGCGGCGTCCTGCTCGCAGGCTTTGCCACACCTGTACGCGCCCTCTCCGATTCCGTGGACGAACCGGGGATCGATGCCCGCCGCCTGCACACTCCCCCCTACGACCTCACCGGCCGCAAGATCGGCATCGGTCAAGTTGAAGTCGGACGGCCGGGGCTGTTTGGGCTAGACAAGCCATTTTCGAGTATTCTGCGCGCTCTCGACGTGACCGCCGTCTTTCTCCGCGATGAACCGGCTAAAGGCAGCACTCACCTAGACACCCATGCGGTCATGGTCGCCACGGTGATGGTCAGCCGTGACAAGCGCCTACGGGGCGTCGCACCCGATGCGCGCCTCTATGCCTCCGCGATCGGTTCTCTCCGCGATGCCGGTCAACCCGAGGAATGCCTCGCCTCGCAGCACGTCGCCGCCCAAAATGGCAACGATGTGCGCGCGATCAACTTTAGCTTTGGCGAGCCGCTGCGCCGGGATCCGCGCCCGAATGCGACCCTCGACGGCAATGCGCTGTTGACCCGCTGCATCGACTGGTCGGCGCGCGTTCACAACACCCTCTACGTCGTCGCTGGTAACCAAGGACGCGGCGGTATCCCGATCCCAACCGACAACTACAACGGCCTCAATGTCGCCGCCTCGGTGCGGCGCGAGGGCCGCTTCACCAAACTGGATTTTTCTAACCTGAGTGAACTCCCCGAAGGCGTCGGTCGCACGACAATTTTGCGCGAGATCAATGAAGGCGGGCGACGTTCCATCGATTTAGTGGCCCCTGGCTCTGGCATTGAGGTCTACAATCTCAATGGTGAGATCATGCCTGTCTGGGGGACGAGCTTTGCTGCCCCGCACGTCACGGCGACGATCGCGCTCTTGCAGGAGTTTGGCGATCGCGTCCTTGCCCAGGGCCGCCCCAACTGGAGCCTCGATGCCCGCCGCAGCGAAGTCATGCGCGCGGTTCTACTCAATGCCGCTGATAAACTGCTGGACAGTGGCGACGGCACCTATCTGGGCATGGCGCGGACGCTACTGTCCAAGGGCAACGAGACCTGGCTCGATGGCACGGCGGCCCGTGATCCCGCCGTGCCGCTGGACATCGAAATCGGTGCCGGTCATCTGAACGCTTACCGCGCCTACCAACAGTTTGAAGCGGGGCAATGGCGCGCTGAGGCGGCGGTGCCCAGCCGGGGCTGGGACTACGGCGAGGTGGCGGTCACCAGTAGCCGTGACTACACCTTTGATGCGCCCTTACGCGGTGGCAGCTTTGTGGCGGCGACGCTGACCTGGCATCGCCACGTCGAGCTAAATGATGCCAACGGCAATGATCGCTATGACATTGGTGAAAACTTCAGCGATCGCGGCGTCAACAATCTCGATCTCTACCTGCTCCCCGCCGACGGCGACGACACGGCCGCCAGCGTCTGCCAGTCCGTCAGCACCGTCGATAGCGTCGAGCACATTTTCTGCCCTGTCCCCAGCAGCGGCCGCTACAAGCTGCGCGTCCAGTACCGCCAGCAAGTCAACGAAGCCAGCCAGCCCTACGGTCTCGCTTGGTGGACACAGGCGGCGAACTGAATCACGGTTGGCTCAACCGGGCTGCTGGCGATCGCTGCCAGTCCAGCGTCGCCTGAAAGCCCGTGGCTAAATCGTAACGAGGCTGCCAGCCGAGGTCGTGCTGGAGCTTGCGGCTGTCGGCAACCCAGACGGTGGTGTCCCACTGGCGGTCGGGCATGGTTCCCCACTGCGGTTCAGCCGGGATTTGCAGTTGCTGACGGGCGATCGCCACGATCTCGCGCAGGGAAGTCTGCACCCCCGTACCGACGTTGTAAACCGCCCCTCGCTCGGACGGCGACGTCGTGCAAGCCAGGAGATAAGCATCGAGCACATCCTCGATATAAACATAGTCGCGGGCAATGTCCGGATTCACCAGCGGCGGCAACTGCCCCTGCAAGCCGTGGCGAATCAGCGTCGGGATCAGGCGCTTCGGTTCCTCGTAGGGCCCGTAAACAGAATAGAGCCGCAGCGTCGGCAAGCAAACCTGATAATGTTGGGCGGTGTAGCGACAAAAGAGCGTCGCCGCAGCCTTGGTCACGGCGTAGTAGCTGTTGGGATCTAGCCAAGTAGTTTCGGTGGGCGCGTGATCCTTGTAGCCGTATTCCGACGAAGAGCCAGTATTGATAAAGGCCGCGAAGCCAACGGCGAGGGCCGCTTGCACAAGGTTGATCGTGCCGAGGATGTTGGTCTGCACGATTTGCCTGACATCAGTTTGGTCAGAATAGGCCCCGTGGACAGCGAGATGGAAGATCCAGTCGGGACGAATGATTTTGAGCAGCGTGGTCAGGCGCTCGGCGTCTGCCAACTCCACCTCATGCAGTTGCACATCGGCACGGATCTCGTCCAGCCGCCAGGAGCGATAGCCGGGACGCACCAGCAGATGAACCGTGTGACCGTCGCACAGCAAGCGACGCACGAGATTGGCTCCCACAAAGCCAGTGCCACCAGTGACGAGCGCGCGTTTCATGAACGGAAATCCGACTCGTTGATTGGCATTTTGACACGTTCTGGGTGGCTGACATGGTGCGATCGCCGCACCCACCCCGCGAATCAGCCCCCCATGAGCATTCACAAAACTTCATACTAAGATAGGGAACGGATGCTACGGCCTAAACTCATGTTGCGACTGCTGACTGATTTTGACGGGCCGATTGCCGATGTTTCTGACCGCTACTATCGCGTCTACCAACACTGCTTGGCGCGCTGCCAACATCCAGGTCAGGCGATCGCGGTGCTTTCTCAGGCAGAATTCTGGCGCTTGAAACGGGCGCGCGTCCCCGAACGACAAATTGGTCAGCGCTCTGGCCTAGAGGCTGACCAAGCTCGGCAGTTCGCCCGCCTGCGACGCGAGACAATTCACTCGCTGCGCTATCTCAATCTCGACAAACTCGTCCCGGGCGCGATCGCCGCCCTGGAACGCTTGCAACAGTTCGGCTTCGATCTTGCCGTCGTGACCATGCGGCGCGATCACGAGCTAGCTGTCCCACTGACCCGCTACGAACTAGCACGCTTCTTCCCGCCCGAGCGCCGTTTTTGCATCGGCGATACGCAGGTCAAATCGACCGATGTCCAAGACAAACCCAGCTTACTAGCCCGTGCCCTCAGCGAGTTGCCACCCGCCGGCCTACAGTGGATGGTGGGCGATACCGAGGCCGATCTGCTCGCCGCACAAGCGCACGGCGTACCGAGCATTGCAGTGTTGTCGGGGATTCGCGATCGCGCTCAACTGGCTCAATACGATCCCGACTTCATCGTCAGTGACTTGAGCGCAGCGGCGGCTCTCGTCATTGAACGCGCCTTAAGCCTCGCACACTAGCGTAAAAAACAACTGGTCAGCCAGAAAAAGAAGAGGGTCACCAAAGCTGCAACCTGCTCAGCCGCTAAGCCGCCATTACCAACCGGTGTATTGACCAAGCCAGCGAGCAAAAAGCCGAGTCCAATCCCAACCAGCAAGCCCGCCAGCGCCATCAAAAAGGCACGACCAAAGCGGTTTTCTTTACGGTTGATCAGATAAATCGCCGCCCCAAAACCGAAGGCCAGTACCAAAGAGACCAACGACTGCGAACCTTCATCTCCCTGAGCAAAGAAAGTCAGAACCGCCAAGCCCAGAAAAATGCCGGTTGGTAACAGCACATCAGTGCGCGAAGGCGCATCGATGAATTGTTGCAGCCAAGCTGGGGGAGTACTCGTTGAGACCGCCAGCGGTTTTTTAGTCACCTCCGGGCTACGTTCAGGGAAGCGAATCCGCTCCGGGACTTTGATCTTGCCCTCTTGGCGCATCTTGAGGCGATCCATGATGATCGCATCATAGGCCGATTCAATCGACTCCACTAACTTAACATCCTCTTGGTGCTGCTGGCTCAGGCGGCTGCGAGCATCCTGGATCTCCTCAAACGAGGCATCTTCCGCAACCCCAAGCGTTTCGTATGGATTTTGGCTGCTCATCTCCAATTTCCTGAGATCCTCCCGTCTTCGCCTGCGGCTCCTAGATACATCGAACTGGCCTGGATCATTTTACCCATCCCCTACAGCCAGGTTACAGCAACAATCGTCACCCGTGGCACAACTCTTCCCGCTAGTCTAGCTTGAGTTTGAGTGTAGCTGGTTGCTGTTCACCACCCTCATTTTAGGAGGCTGACTTGATGAATGGCGGTGGCATCTGGGCGGGGAAAGGATCAGATTGACTGCGGCAAGGCAATGGCGCGGGTATTAGGTCGGGAAAAGACTGGGGATGGCTCGACATCGCTCGGAGTGGAATGCGCGCTTGGGGTGATCGCCCTTGCCCAAGCAAGTCCCAAACCACTTGCAACTCCTCATACCAAAATACCTAGACAAAATCGCTGTGTTACAGATTCGACAGTCGGTCTACCCGTTGATTCGCTGAAAAGTCCCCGCAGACAGGCGGTCAACCCGGTCTATGATGACAGTAGCCGCATCGCCACCTCATACTCTGGCTGATCGCTTGTTTAGTAAAATGCTGGGTAAGTCCCCCAGTAATGATTCGCAACGCTCTAGGCCCCTAAATTTGCCTTCACCGCAGTTTAAAGAGCTATGGCTAATGCCTCCGCTAAAATCCTTGTTGTCGATGACGACCCGGCGATCCGAAATCTCGTCTTTCGGTTTCTGGGTCAAAAAGGTTATGAAGTCCAATCTGCTGCTGATGGGGAGACGGCACTCAAGAACTTCGACACATTCAATCCCGACTTGGTTATTCTCGACGTCAATCTACCCGATTCACTCGGCTATAACCTCTGCGAGCAAATGCAGAGTCGCACCGATGTTTTTGTGCTCATGCTGACCAGCCGCACCGACACTGAGGACAAAGCGATCGGTTTCCGTAAAGGCGCAGATGATTACCTCACCAAGCCGTTTGACCTCCTGGAGCTAGAGTTCCGCGTCGGTGCGATCCTCAAGCGCCAGCGTGCCGTGAGCAACGAGCCGGAGAGTCAGGCGATGGTGTTTGGACACCTCGCCATCGATCCCGAACGGCGTGAGGTGCGTGTGGATGACAAATTAGTCTCTTTTACAGCTTTGGAGTTCGATCTGCTCTGCTTTCTGGCCAGTCACCCCGGTCAAGCTCTGAGCCGCCCGAAGTTGATCAACGCCGTCTGGGACTACGACCAGATGGTTGGCGACCAGCGCGTGGTCGATGTTCACATCGGACAGATCCGCAAGAAAATCGACACCGACACCTCGAAACCTTCTCTGATTAAAACAGTGCGTGGCTTTGGCTATCGCTTTGAGGTGCCCGAGTCTGGAGAGTGACGGGCTAGTGTCTGATGCACTCTGGAGGCATTGTTGCTCACGGAGAGTGATGCAGCCGGAGACGATTGCTGAGCGGGCTGATGGCGACTGAGTCTTTCCCTTCAATACGATGGCGATGCAACGGGGTGCATCTCTGGAACCCGTCTGAGGTTGCGTCTCGATTCTGTCAGATTCATGCCATCCACTCGCAAGGTCAGCCGTCCAGACGCGTGAACCAGCCGGATTAGCCGACCGATTCCTCAGTGGGCGCTGGCTCAGTCACGGCGGCGACCGAGGAATCAGGCTCCAGATTCTCAGTTTCGGCTGCGGCTGCCGCAGCGGGTGTTGCGGCGACTGAGTTTTCTGACGCTTCTAGCTGAGCGTGCATTTTAACCGATTCTTCCAACTTCTCGGCTTCACGCTTGAACTCATTCTGAAACTCATTGGACGCATCCTGGAAACTGCGGATCGCTTTGCCCAGACTGCGGCCGATCTCCGGCAGCTTCTTTGGGCCGAAGATCAAAAGCGCGACTACAAAAATCAGCGCCATTTCTGGTAGGCCGATACCAAAGATATTCATGAGGCTTTGCCTTGCTTACAATTCAGGCTCGCGTGCGCCGCGTGCCAGGTCACGGATTCAACAAATTGACAACCCCCGGTGATTCGGGGGTTGTCCAGGCCGCTAGGCGGCTCAATATTGCGGGACGGGATTAGCCGCCCCATTTGAGATCGAAGCTATTGAGAATCAGATCGGCGTTGTAGATCTGCAAGATGATCAGCAGGAAGACAAAAAACAAGCCCATGAAGACGGCCATCAGGGGAGTTGTGCCCCAACCAGGAACGACCTTGCCATATTCCGAATTTAGGGGCTTTAGGCGATCGCCCAACCAAGTACGCTGTGCCATAGGTTTATTCAGTCTGTCGGTGTGTTAACGGCCTTTGTTAAGGTTCTGTAATATTATTATAAATGAATAAGGAAACGCCGCTTTAAGTCGCTTATGGAAAGTTCAACTGTTTTCATCCTCGGGATCGGCACATTGGTGATCGCCGTCACCGCCTACTCGGTTTATCTCTCCTTTGGCTCGCCCGCGGCGGAGTTGAGTGATCCGTTTGAAGACCATGAAGATTAGATCGGGCGATCGCCCTCCATCTCCCCAACTGCTGGGCGGATGCTTTCAGCCTTAGCTTGGTGCAGATGTCCACCATCAGACTCAGGTTCATTCTGAGCTTTCCTACCGTGAAAGAAAAGAGCCTTCTGCGTTGCAGGAGGCTCTGGCTTTGGGTCTCGATTTGAGGAGAAAACTGCGGCGGGTATCGCCGCGACACGCTGCGCCTACTCGGTCGGCAGCGCGTCAGTCTGCACGGTCAGGGTTTCGGTAGTGCGATCGCGCCGTACTGTCACATCGATCTTGTCGCCGACTGCTTTGGCCGCGACTATCTGTTGTACTGTGATCGAATCGGTCACGACATCGCCATCGAGGCGCTGGATAATATCGCCGGCCTGGAGGCCTGCGCGCGCGGCTGGAGAATTGGGCACAACCTGAGCAATCAGCACGCCCCGATCAACCGCCAGCGATGCTCCAGTGCTGCGCTCAAAATCAGCCTTGACTTCCGGTGACAGCGCCACCATCTGAATGCCGAGGTAGGGATGCTCGACGCGGCCGGTCGCAACCAACTGCTGGGCAATGCGCTGCGCCTCCGCAATCGGAATCGCGAAACCCAAGCCCTGAGCATTGGCGATGATCGCTGTGTTCATGCCGATCACTTCACCGTCAATGTTGAGCAGCGGGCCGCCGGAGTTGCCGGGGTTGATCGCTGCATCCGTCTGGATAAAGTTGGCGCGCTTGTCCGGGACGCCGACCTGAGCACTGGTGCGACCCGTAGCGCTGATGATGCCGGTCGTCACGGTGTTGTCCAGACCGAGTGGGTTGCCGATGGCGATCGCCCACTCCCCGGGCTGCAAACTAGAAGAATCACCAATCGCCACGGTCGGTAGGCCGGTCGCCTCGACCTGCACCACAGCCACATCAGTCACGGGATCAGCGCCAATGACCCGTCCTTCAAGGTTACGGCCGTCTTTGAGCGTCACCGTCACGGTGTCAGCTCCGGCGACAACATGGGCATTGGTCAAAATCTGACCATTGGCTGTGGTGATGAAGCCAGAACCAGTGCCACGCTGCACTTGCTCCCGGGGCATCTGGCTGCCAAAGAAGTAGCGGGCAATGGGATTGTCTGGTGAATTCGCTTGGGTCGTGCGGGTAGCATTGATGCGAACCACCGCCGGCCCCGCCTTCTGAACTACGGCGGTAACTGAGTTAGCCGGGGCGCTGACTGGCTCAGATTCGACCGCCAAGACTGGCGTGACAGGGCGATCGCCGCCCGCCCCACCGGCGGCTCCGGCGCGTTGGCATTGTTGTACAGATAGTTGCCGCCCAGTGCCAGACCGGCACCAAGTGCGAGCAGTGCTAGCGGTTGTGGACGCCGCGAGCGAGCGTGGGGGTGAGAGTCTGTTGGGGTCATGGTGAGAGTGTCTCCAATTGCAGAGCAAACAAAATCAAGCGCTAGCTGACTCAGCACCCCAGGCTATCAAAACTGTCGGCGATGCCCAAGCACCAAACCATCGGTGCAAGAGGATGGCACCAGTTCCTGGAGACTGAGAAAGGGAAACTTGGCAGCCGCGAAGCAGACTGAACACTGGCACAACTGCCAAGCAACCGAGCTAGGGAATCAGCTCAGGAGCAAGAGGTTGAGATGGCGAGTGTCTGAGCTGACAGTTACTAAGGTAGACAGTGGATTTGACAAGCCTGTCACAACCGGCTGACAAACCCTTGACAAGGTTGTCACGCAGCACGGCGGAGGTGCGATCGCCTGTGATACTAAATCCGTACTGTGAAATCTAAAAACTGCAACATCGGGAGGGTTTCAAACCTTCCCCTACCGCGCATTTCATTTTTAGGGCAAAAATTCGGGGCTCTCCTGGGTTTAGGGTGGGATAAGTGTAGTAGTGATACCAAACCTTGTGGGCTGAATTGCTGAAACCCTTGCTTGGCAGTGATTTCAGCACGGGTGCATCCCACTTTGGCGTTACGGTTCCCCACTCTGCGAGCAGCCGCTGCGCGTCTACATCCCCCAACCCCTTCTCCCAAGCTGGGCTACTGTGTACACATAAGTTGAGATTCTTACTGACCGAACTGTGGTCTACCTAACCAAGTGAGAATCAGGCTGGATAAGGTTTTTGGACTCCCGAAACCTGCTGTAGAAGTAGGAACGAAGC
>JAAUTY010000146.1 GCA_012031265.1 Spirulinaceae cyanobacterium SM2_1_0
TGTCTGCCCAACTCTACCTTTGCCGTCGTCATCGGATTGTCGGCGGGGACTTGCGGTCGGGGTGCCCAGTCGGGTAGCGGCCAGACATAGTCGGGGGTCGGTGGCTGGGCGATCGCCACCTCCGTCGTCAGCAGTTGACTCAAGACCATGCCGCAGCCACAGGCGATCAGCGCCAGAGTGCTGTAGAGCAGCCAGGGCGATCGCCGCGGCCAGACGAGACGAGCGAGATTAAACATGGGGACGGCGGGTCAGCAAGTTTCGCTGCTTAGCTGGGGAAAATTGATTCAGTGAGAGGATGGCGGAGCAGAGCAAAATTCACGCCTAGTACCGCTACGCGGAGTTTTGGGTTCTGAGTTTTGAGTGATGAGTGTCCGCAATACGGGGATCCTGGGGATTGTGAATGGGTCTGTGATTTCCGCCGTCTTGTACTAGGGCATCGCTCCAGTCATTCTAGAAACCCGGTTTCTGCGTGGGTTGACGAACGAGATTGGGTGCTTCGCAGATGAGAAACCGGGTTTCTGGCCAGTGCTCTAGCGATCATCCACCCGGAAAAAGGCTTGTCCGGGTGTGGCTTGCGCCCCGAAGGCGAGACCGAAATTGTGCAGGATGCCCTGGCAATCGCCATCATCGGGTGCGGACATACAGCCAACCGCCGTATTCGGCGCATTGGCCATCAAGTCGTTGTCGCTCACCAAGGCCGCGAGATCAGCGGCGACGACATGCTCAGCCGGATCGAAATCCTCAAAGGTTACGGTCGCGCGGTTGGGGTTGCTGCACGCCGTCGGCTGCTGGCTGTCCGCCGCCGCTTGGCAGCCGGTGCTGCCGAGGTGAATCGAGAATCCAGCGCCGCCCGCCTGATGGGCATCGCCGTGGCCTGAATGCCCATCGCCATGTGAGCCATGTCCACCTTCACGCTTGGTCTCAGATGCAGACGCCGCCATGTTGCCCGTTTCGAGATCAATGCGGACAAACTTGTAGCCTCCACGCCAATTCCACCACATGGCCGTCAGGTTGAGCGGGGAGGGAGCGAGGGTGGCATCCGCGTGGTTGAGGTCAAAGGGGACGCCGAGGGTGAAGCGTAGCCCCTCGTAGTCACCGACGGGAACTGTGCCGGTAATGCGATCGCGTGTCTCAGCCGTGCCATTCGCACAAGCCCCGGTTTTATCCTCGAAGTCCAGCAGGGCAACATTCTGATACTGCCATTTGCCATCCTGCTCGAGCGTGACCGGAACGGCATTGCCAGCCGCATCAATTAATTCCACGTCCGAAACGTAGAAGCGAAAATCGGCGGGTGTTGCCATCATCGGGTCACTTCCTAGCCGGTAGCTTTCGCCGCAGCGAAAGTCGATGTCACCGACAGCGCCTTTGAATTGAATGGCGACCGGCTGAGTATCACTCGCATGAAGGCGCTGGTGAGCTTGGAAGCCCACCACGGTCGTCAGCGATAGCGTTGTGAGGACAAGGGAGACAATCTTGTTCATGATTTCAAGTGTTTTCTAGAAAAAACTTTGCTAAGTCGATAGCGTTTGATACTAACCGATTGCGGTGGGTGGGGACGCTAAGCGTTCGAGCCGCAAATAGGCGCGTCGATATGCGGTTTCCATCCCCTGTGCCCGGAACTGACGCGCCGCTCGTTGGAAGTCGGCGATCGCCGCTGGCAACCGGCCCAGTTTTTGCTGCAAGAGTCCGCGCTGATAATAACTGGGCGCGTGCTCGGGGGCGAGGGCGAGGACTTGGCTGTAGTCACGCAGCGCGGCGTCGAAATCTCCCTGCCCGCCGTAGGCTTGTGCACGGTTGAAGTAGGACTGAGCCACGGCCGGTTCAAACTGGATGGCGGTGTCGAGATCGGCGATCGCCCGGGCCAGTTGTCGGTTTGCCAGGTAGGCCAAACCGCGATCCCGATGGATCATCGCTTGGCAGTGCTGATCCTGGAGCTGGCTGACGGCTAGGGCCTGCGTGTAGTCGGCGATCGCTTGAGCATAGCGATGTTGGGCAAACTGGACAAGGCCGCGATTGTAATACACGCGGTGGTCGTCCGGCTGGAGCTGGCGGGCCTGGTCAAAGTCCGCCAGCGCCGCTGCGTATTCGGCGCGGCCGTAGTGCGCTAAACCGCGATTCAGCACGGCTTCGGCATTGGCCGGTCGCAGATTGAGCGCGAGGGAGCAGTCGGCGATCGCCGGGGCATAGGCTGCCAACTGAATCTGTGCCAGACAGCGATTGCTGTAAGCCACAGCTCGGCTGGTGGGATCGGCGATCGCCTCAGTGAAAGCAGTGATCGCCTTGGAGTAGTGACCAGCTTGGTAGTGGGCGACTCCCTGCTGTAACGCGGGATGCACGGGCGCGGCTGACACGGCGGGCGTCCAACACCAGTAGGTCAAGCAACTGACCAGCAGACTCAGCACCCAGCGCCAGCAGTCAGCACGAAACCTCGGACTGTGATGTGGAGTGCTGAGTTTTGAGTTTTGAGTTCTGAGTGCCTGCGATACAGGGATTCTGTCGGTTTTGAATGGGTCTCTCATTGCCACCGTCTTGTACTGTTCATGACCCTCTGAGCAACCCGGATGACAGACCGACTAATAAGACGCTGACCGCCAGACCTGGCAGTCAGCGAGCATCAAGCGACCTTTGGAACCGAATGTCTGCTGCCGGGTCTACCAACCCTGCTCAGCCTGTTCGAGGACGTAGCTCGCGACATCCTGAATTTGCTCTTCAGTGAGGCGGCCCCGGAACGCTGGCATCGCCGCTTTGCCATTCGTGACTTGATAGGCGATCGCTTCGACGGAGTCCATGCCATATTTCTCTAAATCAGCCTTTTGCAAGGTCTTCATAGAATTGACGACATTGAGACCGCCCGCATGGCAAGCCGCGCAGTTGGCACTAAAAATTTGTGCGCCCTTGGCCGTGTCAGCGGCGTTCGCGGGCTGCACCAACAACACTGCGAAGCTCAAGACCGCCACCAGCAAACTGGTTAAGAAAATCTTCATTGACTCCTCTTGCGAATACAGTTCTCAGCCACCAATTTTCAATGCCCTGTCGGACAGCCGTCAAAAGACAGGCTGTAAAACTTGGGGCAATGCTGCCAGGGACAAGAGCTGACCTGCCAAATGAGTCAATCTCGGCAGCATGGCTAAGGCGATCGCA
>JAAUTY010000147.1 GCA_012031265.1 Spirulinaceae cyanobacterium SM2_1_0
CTGAGGTGACTGCCGATGTTTTGGGCGCCGTTGCCGATTCGTTTAACCTCACCATCAACAGCTTGCGTGAAATTGTCAGTCAAGTGAAGCAGGCCGCTACCTCAGTGAACGGTGCCGCCCAACAGAATGAGTCCTTTGCCCGCAGTCTCTCGGCTGATGCTATGAAACAGTCCGATGAGGTTTCACAGCTCCTCGATTCGATTCAGGTGATGACCAACTCGATTCAGGATGTGGCAACCAACTCTCGTCAGGCTGAGTCTGTTGCCCAACGAGCCTCACAGGTGGCGGTTGAAGGTGGTCAGGCGGTAGACCGAACCGTGATGGGGATCCTCGCGATTCGCGAAAAGGTTGCCGAAACGACGCGCCAAGTCAAGCGCCTCGCGGAATCATCGCAGGAAATTTCCAAAATTGTGGCCTTGATTTCGCAAATTTCGAGCCGGACAAACCTGCTGGCGTTGAATGCCAGTATTGAAGCTGCCCGTGCGGGTGAAGCCGGTAAGGGCTTCGCGATCGTCGCCGATGAGGTACGACAACTGGCGGATCGGGCAGCCAAAGCCTCAAAGGAAATTGAGCAGTTGGTGATGCAAATTCAGTCTGAAACCAGCCTGGTGATGACAGCGATGGAAGAAGGTACGCAGCAGGTTATTGAGGGGACTCGCCTAGCCGAGCAGGCCAAGGAAAACCTGGAAGAAATTATCCAGGTTAACCAAACCATTGACCGACTCATGCGTGACATCACAGCCGCAACTGTGCAGCAAACAGATACATCCCGTGAGGTCAGCCAGGTGATGCAGAACACAGCCCTCAATGCTTCCGAAACGTCCCGTGAAGCAGCGCGGGTGGCCGCATCACTCCAAGAGCTGGTGTCGATCGCGAGAGATTTGCAAACCTCAGTCGGTAAGTTCCGGATTGGCGACGAAACTCGGGCAGCCCTTTAGGTCGCCAGGGCTGGTGTTGATTGAAGGGTGTGGGCCGTAAAACTTCCGTGTGTTTCGGGTTGCCACCGCCCAAAATCTCGCCAGAATAGGTGTAATTAGCAAAGTTCAGGTTGTTCAGCGAGGTGCCCCTCATGGATCAAGAAGCACAACAGCGGATTATGGGCTTCTACATCGAGGAAGCGCGTGACCACTTGTTGAATCTCGAGCAAGGTTTGGTCAGCCTTCGCGATCGGCTCGACGATTCTGAACTGATCAACGACCTCTTCCGGGCCGCCCACTCTATTAAGGGGGGTGCGGCCATGCTTGGTCTAGGCAGTATCCAAAAAACCGCCCACCGCCTCGAAGACACCTTCAAAGTGTTCCGTGAGCGCGAAGTTCCCGTTGATGATTTACTAGAACGCCTGCTGCTGCAAGCCTACGACTCCCTAGCTAATCTCCTCGATCAACTGCAAACCGGCAGCCTGACTGAAGCCAGTGGCGAAGCGGTTGTCCAAGCAGCCGAGCCCACATTTGATCAAATGGAACATCATCTGCAGGTTTTGCTGGGTGAAGCCACGCCAGCAGCAGCACCTGTAGCCGCACCGGCCAGTGCACCCGATTTTAACCAAGTGGTTTCCCAGCGTCTGCGCGACATGCTGGACATTGTCAAGAAAGGTCAACCCGACGCCCGTCAAAACCTGCAAGCTATTCTCACAACGGTTGCCGCGGTGGGCTCGGCCTACGCGCCCTGGCAAGATTTGGTAGCAACCATTCAGGCTGCCTTGGCGGTTGAAAGCAATGATCTGCGTATGTTGGCGCTCGTGTTTTTACGCGATTTGAAAGCAGCGCAGCAATTTATCCTCGAAGGGCAGGTAGCAGCCGTACAGCCCTCAGCAGACCTACTGGCAAAATTACCCGTTGCACCCCACAGCGAGCCGACGCTAGCTGCGGCAGTTGCGCTAGAGCCCACCCCCGTACTTGAACCCGTATTTGCAAGCGAAGCCGCCGTTGATGCTGGTGTCATTGATGACAGTAGAGCTGAAGAGGAAGCGGTGGCTGATGTTGCCATGCAGTCTGATGACGTAATGGCAGTAGAAGCTGACCTCTGGGCGGGCTTACCTGATGTTGATCCAGATGAAGCGGCACTGGGCGACGATCTGTTTGCTGCTGGCAGTGACGATCCGTGGGCTGATTTAGCAGAGCCCAGTGTGCCTGTAAGTCATGAGGCAGCAGCTCCTGTGGCCGACGAAATGAGCTTCTGGGATGCCGCTAGTAGTGCCGGTGATGTTGACGCTAATGCCAGGGAAGGCGAACTCAGCGGATCAGCAGATGATGATAATGTTGCCGGTTTAGGTAGCACTCCATTGGCTGAGTTAGCCGATGATGCACTGACTGCTGAGCTTGCTGCTGATCCCTGGGCTGAGGCCATGTCTGATGCCGTTGATCCTTGGGATGCCTGGGAGAGCGACGCTCAAGTTGATGAGCCACTGTCGACATCTTCTGCCGACAGCCCTCCGGCCACTCCCTTTGATGCCGATAATCCCTATGACCTCAAGCCCCTGGCCGCTGACCCCTGGGCTGCCGCGATGGAAGAGCCCGCTGTTGCGCCATCTGAGAACGTTGACCCTTGGCATAATTTGGCTGCGTTTGGTGGCGCCGCCCCCGCAGTTACGCCCCCTAGCGACCCCCTGGAGGACTGGCTGGCCACCCAGGACGTTGCCACAGACCCCAGTGCTGACCCCTTCGAGGATTTAGCGAATCTCGAGACTGGGCTAGCCGCTGATGTCGCGATCGCGAATTTGGAGATGCTCGAGCCCAGTGGGGCGGCGGCTGACTCCTTGGCCGACGATTCCTTTAGTGCCTGGCTCAGTGAATCTGAACCTGTCCCGAGTGATACAGCTGTGCCGGCTACACCACCCGCCGCCGAGCCCATGTTCTTGGACGATCTCTCGACGCTCTTTGCTAGTGATGTCTCCGGCCTAGAGGCTGAGTGGCAAGCAGCACCGGCAGAAGCCGATGATACCGAGCTAGGGGATTGGATGGCTGATTTGGGCGTCGAGAATGACAGCGCCCCCCGCGATCCAGATACTGAAGCCGAAATGTTGGCATCCATTTTCGATACACCGCCGCCATCCGTGGCTGAGCCAGCCCCCCCAGAAGCAGAACCTGGGTGATTTTTCTGACCTAGCTGACCTCTGGAATACCGCTGCCGATAGCTT
>JAAUTY010000029.1 GCA_012031265.1 Spirulinaceae cyanobacterium SM2_1_0
CTGAAGCCTGCTGTAAAAGTAGGGGCGAAACCAAAAAAGTAAAACCCGCTAACGGCAAGGGTTTCAGGACTTGTGTATACACAGTAGCCCAGCTTGGGAGAAGGGGTTGGGGGATGTAGACGCGCAGTGGCTTCTCGCAGAGTGGGGAACCGTAACGCCAAAGTGGGATGCACCCGTGCTGAAATCACTGCCAAGCAAGGGTTTCAGCAATTCAGCCCACAAGGTTTGGTATAACTACTACACTTATCCCACCCTAAACCCAGGAGAGCCTTAGATGAGGATTGGCTGCCTTGGCAACCAGAATGACAATTCTCAATTCTTAATGCCTGTAACTGTGAACACACAGCTATGACCGTAAGGGAGACAAATCATGTCTGCTGTAACTGAATCAAAAATCAATAAGAAAAGATGGACGGATGCAGAATTCATGGCTCTGTCCCATGATGGGCATCGCTATGAACTTGTCAACGGAGAACTGATTGACATGGGGAGTTCGGGCGCATTACATAGCAACATCGCGATTATTCTCAGCTCGGCCCTATTTGCGGTCGTCAATGAGCAAAAGCTCGGTGCCCTATTTGACTCCAGCACCGCGTTCAAAATGAAGAATGGCAACCGCCGCTCGCCAGACATTTCCTTTTTTGCGAAAGAACGGTTGCAAGGGATGACGCAGTTACCGACTGGCTTTCTCGATGGCGCACCCGATCTCATCGTTGAAGTGCTGTCCCCTGGTAATACCGTTGCCGAGATTCATGACAAACTTGTCGAATATTTTGAGAACAGCACTCGTCTCGCTTGGGTGATTCATCCGAGCGAAAACTATGTGTTAGTCTACCGCTCTGCTCAAGAATCGGATCGCCTGCTGAAATCCATGGATGCTTTGGATGGGGAAGATGTGATTCCCGAATTTATGCTGCCAGTGGCGAATCTGTTTCCAACCACTGCTTTCTGATTCACACCACTTCCAGAGTGAGCGTTGGCGACGCATCTCAACTGCTTGCCAGACCGATCAATACAGCGCCAGCATTAACTGACGTTGATACTGTTTTGTCAACGCATTCTCATTTCCCAGCCAGCCAAATAGCGCCAGCATGGCTTTGCGTGCGCCATCGTCGCGGTACTTGCGGCTCGTCTCGACGATCTCGAGCAATCCCTGCAACGCACCCGCATAATCTTCCGCCAGTGCCAACTGAGCAGCGGCGGCAAACTGACGATCAAGATCGCTGCTCGGAGCTAACTGGGCGGCGGCGTGTAACTCAACTAGGCCCTGGAGCGCTTGGGCGCGGGCATAGGACTCGCGATCGCCTGGGTCAATCGCCGCTAATAGGGGCTGTGCATCCGCCGCTTGGCCAATTTGAATCAAGAACTTCGCCGCCGCCAAGGCGACCACCGCTTGCTGCGGAAACTCGTCAAAGAGGCGGTCAAAGCGCCGCTTCGCCGCCGCGCGATCGCCACTGTCAATCGCAGCCTGCGCTTCTCGCAAGCCGCGATCCAGAGCTGATTCCAACTGAAGCTGTTCGCGTAGAAAGGCACGCAACTGCGGCTCCGCCAGCGCGCCGACAAAACCCGGCTGCACCTCACCCTGTTGTACGACGCGCACATCTGGGACACCTTCAACGCCATATTGCCGCGCCAAATCGGGGCTATGGTCGATGTCTACCTTTGCCAGGATGAAATCATACTCGGTGACCAATTTCTCCAGCAACGGTTTCAGCATCTGACAAGGCCCGCACCAAGTCGCCGCAAAATCGACCACGACGGGCTGCTCGTAGGAAGCCTGCAAGACCGCCGTAGAAAAATTAGTGCTTGTGACCTCAACCACAGACCCCATGATTCATTCACCCCAGCGCGTCAGCCATCTCTCCAAAATTATCAGACTTGGCTGGTTTTTTCATGGTGAGCCGGAGCGCTCTAGCTTAAAAGCGATTGCGAATCACGAAGTAGATGCCGTTGGCTTGCAAGCTATCCCCTGAAGCTGGGATCGACAGTAGCGGAATGCCCCAATCCAGGCGGGCGGTGAAGGAATCATTCATTTGCCACAATAGGCCGATGCCCGTGCCGAGCAATGTGTCGTTCGCTAGTGTTACATCGCCATTGTTCCAAGCGGTGCCGAAGTCGATGAAGGGGATGACTTGCAGGAGGCCATTGACGCTGGGGGCGCGGACAATCGGGATTTGGATCTCGGCTGAGAGCAAGGCGGCATTGTCGGTCAGCAGGGCTTCCTGACGGTAGCCGCGCACCGTGGTGGGGCCGCCGAGGCCGATTTGTTCGAGAGGGACGAGGGGGCGATCGCTCAGTTGCAGATCACCGCCTAGGATCAAAGGCAACTCCGGCGCGAGCAATTGCACCCATTGCCCCTGACCGCGCCAGGCTAGGAAACCACTGTCCGGCGGGTCAGTCCTGCTGCTGGCACCGAATAGACCCTCCAGACCGACGCTAAACTGCGAGCGCAAGGCGAGCACATGGCGCTCACTGCGTTGTGTCCACTCCTGGAACAGGCGCAGGGCGGCGACGCGAGTGCTGCCATTCAGATCCGCGCCGGGTGAGAGGGGGAAGGGACCGATGTCGTCTAGTCCCAGCGTCGTCTGGCTGTCCTGCCAGGTGAAGGTGAGGCCGACGGCTAGCTCTTGGCGCGGCGTCAGGATCAGCGGCTGCCGGTAACTGAGTTCGTAATAATTGGCGGCTGAGGAGATGTCGAGCACATCGAAGGGGTCTTCGATCACGTAGCTGCGACTGATGCCAAAACCAGCACGGATTGTGCCATTGCGGGCATTGACCGGTAGCGTGTAGCTGAGGTCAAAAACATTGCTGCCCTTGGTGTTGCTGTAGGTGGCAAGGAGTTGGTCGCCATAGCCGGTCAGATTCGCCTGCTCGAACTGGATTTGGCGACGGAAGCTACCGACACTGGAAATGCGCCAGTTGTCCAGCAGCGGCGTGACAAAGAAGCTCTTGGCTTCGCTGACTTCGACGATGAGGAGACGGGTTTCGGGCGATCGCCCGCTTGCAGTTCAGCCGAGATATTTTTGATCAGCGGGTCGAGCTGCAAGAGTTGCAGCCCTTCCAGCAGGCGATTAACATTCAGGGGTTTTGAACCCGCCAGCGCCAGCCGACGGCGAATATAGCTGGGATTGAGCCGCTGGGTGCCATTCACGGTGATCGCTTCCAGGCGGCCCTCGACAATCTGGATTTGAACCTCGCCATCGGCAATCGTCTGCGGGGCAATCAGCGCCCCAGAGGAGAGATAACCTTGGTCGAGATATAGTTGCGTGATGACGGCGCGGGCTTGCAACAATTCAGCAAAGGTCAACTCGCGACCGGTGAAGGGAGCGGTTGCTGCCGCCAGTTCAGCATCACTGAACACAGTGCTGCCGTCAAATTCAAAGCGCTCGACAAAAATGCGGGTCAGGCCGTCGGGGATTGCCTCGTCCGGCAACTCTGAGGGCAGCGGCGGAGCAAGTAGGTCTTCTGGGGGAGGAAGCGGCTCAGCGGGCAGGGGTGGTTCTGGCAGAGGCGGTGTCAGCCGGGGCGATCGGGGTGTTTCTAGTTGCCGTGCAGGAGCTGGGATTGGGGCAGTTTGTGGAGGGAGCGACGCCACCAGGGCTAGCGGCGGGTCAAGCGATTGGGTGGCTGGGAATTGCGTGAGCTTTGTGAGTGGCGGATCTGGGGTTGAGACGGTGAGGTTGGCGATCGCCGCTGCCGCTGCTGTTGATGACTGCGCGTGAGTCAGGGCAGTTGCAACCACGAGACTCCCCAGTAATCCCACCCCCGATTCCAATAGAGCGTAAGTCTTCATATAAATCTTCGGCATCGTGATGACGGAATTCCTAGCCCAGTTTTTGATGCCAATGCACAGCTAACTAATTGAGATTAAGGAAAATTAAATAAGTCCTTAAGGAATGGCAATAATTGCTATTTCTTAAGCTTTTCCGCCAGTCAAATCGGAGAGACTTGACGGCATTTTTTTTTTGATCGTTTAATGCAGCTATGACTAGGCTAAAATTGCGAGTGTGATCGCGAAAAAGAATTGAAACTTTGACAGCAGCTGATCGCGATCTCCAGAAACTTTCAGATTACCCCCACCACCATGTTGATCCCGTAGAGGTTTGCGATGTGTCGCTCTCAGCCCAGTGTCTGGTTTACACTGCTACTGCTATTCAGCATTGGTGTTGATCGTACAGCGGTTCAAGCACAAGTTAATAGCGACGCGACATTGGGTACAACGGTGAGCGGTGGGCCGAACTTTACAGTTACCGGCGGCACGACTGCTGGCGCGAATCTCTTTCATAGTTTTAGCGAGTTTTCCATTCCTACAGGGAGTGAAGCATTTTTTAATAACAATGCGGCGATTGAAAATATTTTCAGTCGGGTCACGGGTGGCGGCATTTCCAACATCGACGGCGTGATTCGCGCCAATGGGTCAGCGAATTTATTCTTGCTCAATCCGGCGGGGATTATTTTTGGGCCGAATGCAACGCTGAATCTCGGTGGCTCCTTTTTCGCCTCCACAGCCGAGCGGGTAATCTTTGCTGATGGCTTCCAGTTCGTGACCGGTGCGCCGACGGCGGAACCGCTGCTGACGGTGAGCGTGCCGAGTGGCTTGCTGCTAGGGGCGAATTCGGGGGCGATACAAGTGAATGGTCTCGGCCACGAGCTGACGGCGACCAATCCGGGCTTGAGTCCGGCCCTGGGTGCGGGGGCGAGCCCGAGCGGCTTGCGGGTGAACTTGGGGCAGGGGATCGGTTTGGTGGGGAGTGCGATCGCCTTTAATGGCGGCATTCTCACCGCGCCCAGTGGTCGCCTCGAACTCGGCGCAATCACTGACGGCACGGTCGGCCTTGCGCCTACTGCCAACGGTTTTGCCGCCGACTATAGTGCCGCCAGTTCCTTCGGGGCGATCGCCCTGAGCCAAGCAGCACTGCTCGACACCAGCGGCTTCGCCGGCAACGCGGCGGTGCAGATTCAAGCCGGTCGTTTAACCCTGTCAGGTGGCTCGCTAGTCTTGATGCAAAATCAGGGCATTACTCCTGATGACAGGCTCACCGCTCGGGTAGCGAGGGATATAGTACTCACCGGCACCGATCCGGAAGTGCAGCTTAAGAGCGGCTTCTTCTCAGAATCCGTGGGCGCAGGACGAACCGCCGACGTGCAGGTGTCAGCAGTCAATCTCCAGATTATCGAGGGAGCCAATATCCGCTCGTCGGCTTATGCGACCGGCGCAGGGGGCAATATTACCGTCGCTGTTGAGCAACGCCTTGCTATCCTCGGCTTTGCACCCAGCAATCCTATTTTGACCAGCACCATCAATACCGGAACCTTTGGGGCGGGGGATAGCGGGGCGATCGCCATTACCGCCCACCAAATTGACATGACCAACGGCGGCACGATCTCATCACCAACCTTGGCGACGGGTCGGGGTGGTAGTACGCTTGTCCGAGCGGTTGAGTTGGATGCGCGTGGAACCAGCCCCACGGGAACCCCCAGTGGCGTTGCCAATACAGTCATTGGCTCCGGTGACGGGGGTGCGATCCGGCTCGAAGTCGCCCGTCTGCGTTTGAGTGACGGTGCTGAAGTCGGCACGTCCACTCTCCATCGGGGCAACGCGGGCAAAATCGTCGTCCAGGCTACCGAGGCGATCGCCGTTCTCGGTCTCGCCGATCCGACCCAGCCCGCTACCGCCAGCGAGATTGCGTCGGCGGCTCCCCTAGTCTCACCGACGTTCCAAGCCATCTTCGGCCTGCTGCCCGTGCCAACCGGCAACGCTGGGAATGTCACGGTGGTGACGCCCAGCCTCCACATTGCTGACCGAGCCGCTGTCAGTGCCCTGAGCCAGGGCAGGGGCAGTAGCGGCCGCGTGACAGTGCGGGCGGGGGAGATCGAGATCGCTCGTCAGGGGCAAATCACGACAGCAACGGCGTCGGGGCAAAGAGGAAATATCGTGGTCGCGGCTGACCGGCTCGTGCTGACCGATGGCGGGGCGATCGTCGCCAATGCCCTGACTGGCGATGGCGGCAACATTGACCTCAATATCAGCGAACTCCTGCTCCTACGCCGCAACAGCCTGATTTCGGCAGAAGCAGGTGGCGCAGGCAACGGCGGCAATATCACCATCAACATTCCCAACGGCTTCATCGTCGCCGTGCCGGGGGAAAACAGCGACATCATCGCCAACGCTGTTGCGGGCAATGGTGGCAACATCAACATCACAGCTACCGGCATCTTCGGCCTCGAATTCCGCGATCAATTGACGGCATTCAGCGACATCTCTGCCAGCTCACAGTTCGGCATCAGCGGCACGATAACGATTTCTAACCCCAATATCAATCCAGCGGCACTGGACATCAAACTCACCAACGCAGTCCTCGACCCCAATCAACAAGTCGCCCAAGGCTGTGACACCATTGGTAATAACCGCTTCATCGCCACCGGGCGCGGTGGCTTGCCCGAAAATCCGGGTAACTTGCGCCGCAGCTCGGTAGTGTGGGGCGATGTCCGTGAGCTGTCTGGTTTTCGGACGACGGCTCCGGCAGCTGCACCACCCTCTGTACAGGCGGAACCGCCACTAGTTGAAGCGACGGGCTGGCGGGAAAATAGCGATGGCACGGTCGAGATCTATGCCCAGGCGGCATCACCCGTCGCCATGGCGGTAATGGCCTGTAACCTAGCTGGCTCTTCATCTGGAGCTGAATGAAATGACATTCTCCCCCCTCCGTTTGGGCTGTTGGCAAAGCCGGTGCTGTAGGAGCATCGGGCTTACCGCTAGGCTATTGATGCCGAGCAGTACCAGCCCCGGGGCAAAGTCCGGGCTAAAAATCACTGTAGCCAGGTCGCGTCCGTGGGCGCTGCTGTCGTTGCTGGCGCTGCTGACGGCGATCGCTGAGGTAGACCAGCGCAAAACCGGCTTGCAAGAATAGGGCTAATCCGTAGGTTCGCAGGAGTGGGTTGACCGCCAGACCCGAAAACGCGCTGAAACCGCTGGCCGCCCACAAGGCGAGCAGCGTCACATAGGTCAGCTTGGGGTTGAGCTTGAGTCGTTTCATTGGGTTGTGGGGGCACTGGTGCAGCGGCTGCCCGCCATTGTAGGGGGAGTTGGCGCGGTTAACCGCACACCAGACCGTCAGGGCTGCCGATTTCAGGCCAGCAATTCGGTTAATCCCTGCCCAGGGGTTCGGTTAAGCCCCAAGGCAAGGTCACTCAGGTTTTATAAAGTATTAGTACAGACGAGTAACGTCAACGTAACACAGCGAACGCTACGTCGCTTGCGACTTATGAACAATCTCGAACGCACCTCAGAGTTTTCCCACGGCAAAGGCCCAGAGACCAACTTCCTCTGGCAGTATGTCCAAGGCCTTGACCCAGAAACCAGTGCTCAACTCTCCAAGCCCTCCCTAGAAGCGGTGCAGGTGATGGAGCACAATATCGTCGGCATGTTGGGACACTTGCCCCGCGAGCAATTTGATGTCGCGATCACGACGAATCGTGAGCACCTCGGCCGCTTGCTGGCTTCGGCGATGATTGGGGGCTACTTTTTGCACAATGCCGAGCAGCGCTTGGGCTTTGAACGCCACCTGCAAGGCGCACTGGAGGGCGATCGCCCCGAAGCAGACGCCTAAAAATTTGCACCTCATTGCGGGAGGGGCGCTCGGGAGGCTTGTCGGCGTCTCTCCCTGCTGGTGCGCATGTCCAACTGAGACCGGCCGGGGTCAATGAGTCCGGCGGCGACCGTTCTCGACACCCTTCGGCGCAGCGGCGGGTGTCTCTCTAAGCGTCGCGCTCCGGCTCTTGGACATTGCCATTCACGGAGCTGAGCTGCTGACGAACATCATCGATCGCCAGGTTCAGTTGTGCGATCTTGGCTTCCAAACTGCGGCGAGCTTGCTCGATGCGCGCCTCCGAGACTTCGCGGCTCGTCTCACCGGCCGGGAGTGGCTCGTCAGTCAGCTCAGCGTTGAGACGCTGGCGGGAGGCCGCGATCGCGCCGATCGTGCCGCCGACGAGTCCGCCCAGCAAGACCCCGAGGAAAAAACCACCTGTAAAACCGTCGCGCTGACTCATAACCTTACTGTCTGCTGTCGTGCTGCTGGCTCAAGAGAGGCATGGACTAGGCGGGTGTACCGAAGGCGCGATCGCCCGCATCGCCCAACCCAGGCACAATATACCCTTTCTCGTTCAAACCTTCGTCAATGGTAGCGGTGTAAATCTGCAAACTGGCGTAAAGCTGGCTCAATTTCTGTAACGCGGGCGGTGCAGCGACGATCGAGATGATCCGGATCAGGGCGGGATCGGCTCCCCGCTGCGTCAACTCCTGCATCGCCGACAGGATAGAACCACCCGTCGCCAGCATCGGCTCCAGGATCAACACGCGCGTCTGGGGTAGTAGCTCACTCGGCAGCTTGTTGAGATAGCAACTGGCTTCTAACGTTTCCTCATTGCGAACCAAGCCGAGGTGATAGGTCGAGGCGAGCGGCAACAGGCCCTGCGCGCCCTCAAACAGCGAGAGACCCGCGCGCAAGATCGGCACGATCGCCATCGGTTGCGTCGGGTCGATCAGCGTGGCTGGACAGTCACCCAGTGGAGTCTGGACAACCGTATCCTCGGTCGGTAGCCAATTGCGGCAGGCTTCGTAGGTCAGCCAGCGACCCAGTTCGCTCATGGCGCTTTTGAACAGCACCGAGGGCGTATCGCGATCGCGCGCCACGCCCAACCAATGTTTGATCAGCGGATGGTCAGGCACGTAGACGCGCATCTGTAGAGTCATGCCAAGTCGGCTCCCGAACCCAAAATCGCCCAAATTATCATACAGCGATTTTAGCCACTGCGAGCCGCCGCCACACGCTGGGCAGAATGGGTGGCGGCAGCGAGCGGGTGGACTGGTTGTGCGTGAGGGGTTGCGGCGCGATCGCCCGCAATCATGCCAAGCCTGGGCAAGCCTGATTAGCCACCCTGATTTTGCTCGACTTCAGCCACCGTCAGCAGCGTTTTCAGAACGGAATCGGGGTTGAGGCTGATCGAGTCGATGCCCTGCTCGACCAGAAATTGGGCGAAGTCCGGGTAGTCGCTGGGGGCTTGGCCGCAGATGCCGATTTTGCGCCCTTTGGCATGGGCAGCCGCGATCGCCATTTGCACCAGCCGCTTCACCCCAGCATTGCGCTCATCAAAGAGCGGCGCGACCAGCGCCGAGTCGCGGTCGAGACCCAAGGTAAGCTGTGTCAGGTCATTGGAGCCGATCGAGAAGCCATCGAAGACTTCCGCAAACTCCTCAGCGAGCAGCACATTGCTCGGCAACTCGCACATCACATAGACTTGCAGCCCATTGACGCCCTGTTCCAGCCCCTGTTGGCGCATCTCCGCCAGCACTCGCCGCCCCTCCGCCGGTGTGCGACAGAAGGGGATCATCGGAATGACATTGACCAGGCCCATCGCATCGCGCACCCGCTTCAACGCCTGGCATTCCAGGGCGAAGGCTTCGCGGTAGCGGGGATCGTAGTAACGCGATGCCCCCCGCCAGCCCAGCATCGGGTTGTCCTCCTGGGGTTCAAACTGACGACCGCCGAGCAGGTTGGCGTATTCATTCGACTTGAAATCGGAGAGCCGCACGATCACCGGCTTCGGATAAAAGGCGGCGGCGATCGTTGCGATGCCCCGCGCCAGTTTGTCCACAAAGAATTCCGGCTTGTGGGCGTAGCCCTGGGTCAGGCGTTCGATCTCGAATTTGGCCTGGGAATCGCTGAGCTGATCGAAGTGCAGTAGCGCTAGCGGATGCGCCTTGATCTGGTTGGCAATGATAAATTCAAGCCGCGCCAAGCCGACGCCAGCGGCGGGAATCCCCGCTAGGGTAAAGGCCTGTTCAGGATTGCCGATATTCAGCAAAATCTGGGTGCGGGTGTGCGGCAGGTGATCGAGGTGGGTTTCCTCGACCGCGAAGGGCAGTAGACCGGCGTAGACATGACCGGTATCGCCCTCGGCACAGCAGACTGTGATGTCCTGACCCGTCTGTACGGCAGTGGTGGCGTCGCCACAGCCGACGATCGCCGGGATGCCCAGTTCGCGGGCGATGATCGCGGCATGGCAGGTGCGACCGCCCTGGTTAGTCACAATCGCGCTCGCTTGCTTCATGATCGGCTCCCAGTCGGGATCGGTGCGATTGGTCACCAGCACCTCGCCCGCTTGGAATTGGATAATGTTGGAGACGTTAGCGATCACCCGCGCTTTGCCCTGACCGATGCTCGCGCCGACGCTGCGGCCCTGGGTGAGGATCTCGCTGCGTTCCTGGAGTGCATAGGTTTGCAGCACGTTGCCAGTCTTCTGTGACTGCACCGTTTCCGGGCGCGCCTGGACGATGAAAAGCTGACCGGTGAGACCGTCTTTTGCCCATTCCATGTCCATGGGGGCATACTGACCGCGCCGCCGCGAGTAGTGGGTTTCGATCGTCACCGCCCACTGTCCGAGCTGGAGAATTTCGGCATCAGTAAGGCAGAATTTGCGGCGATCGCTCTCCGGAACCTCGACGTTTTTGGTCAGCTTCGAGCCGCCGACATCGTAGACCATGGCGATCGCCTTGCTGCCCAGCCGCTTGTCGAGGATCGGCTGGTAGCCTTGGGCGAGGGTCGGTTTGAAGACGAAGTATTCGTCAGGATTGACCGCGCCCTGCACGACGTTTTCCCCCAGGCCGTAGGCGGCGGTGATCAGGGCGGCATTGCGGAAGCCGGTTTCGGTGTCGATCGAGAACATCACCCCGGCTGAAGCCAGATCGGAGCGCACCATCTTCTGAACACCGACAGAGAGGGCGACGTTGAAATGATCAAACCCGTTGCGATCGCGGTAGGAGATCGCCCGGTCGGTAAACAGCGAGGCGATACACTTGTGGCAGGCTTCGAGCACGCCCTTGATGCTCTGGACATTGAGATAGGTTTCTTGCTGACCGGCAAAGCTGGCTTCGGGCAAGTCCTCGGCCGTGGCGCTGGAGCGGACGGCGACATCGATGTCGGTGCTGCGGAGGGCGGATTGCTCGTTGGCGCGGGGGTCAGGGTTGTAGCGCTGACAGAGTTGCTTGTAGGCGAGGGCGATCGCGTCCTGCAAGTCTTTGGGGAAGAGGGTTTGCAAGATCAGCGATCGCGCTTGGCGGCCGCGTGCTTGGAGATTGCTGACATCGTTGACATCGAGATCGCTGAAGATCTCCCGCAGCTTGGGTTCAAGGCCCGTCGCCGCGATGTAATAGCGGTAAGCATGGGCGGTGGTCGCAAAACCGCCCGGCACATTCACGCCCTGGGGCTGCAACTGCTGAATCAGCTCGCCGAGTGAGGAGTTTTTGCCACCGACCAAGCTAACATCATCGCTATTCACCTCCTCAAACCAGAGGATAAAGGTGTTGTCGCGCGTACTGGCGGTGGGGCGATCGAGCTGGGTAGAGACCATATTATTAACTCCAATTTCAAAAAAAAACGCCTGGTTTCGCTCGCCAGCACGATTCGGAGTCAGGGGCTTCCTTTGCGGCCAATGCCGATGAGCTTGATCGGCTCCGAAAAATATTGAATCGCGAGGGCTGGGCTGTTGCCGAGGATGTGCTAGAGCTGGCTCTGACCAGCGGCTAGCTCTGCATCGGCGATGGCACTGAGAAAATCGTCTTTGAAGGCACAATTCCAGTCTAAAACTGTCTTGTGTGATACAAACAGCCAGTTTGGATTTGTTTACTTTGTCGCCATTTTTGCGGCTGTAGTGTGAAGAAATGTATAAGAAAGTTAAATTTTGGTGGCTGCTTGCACCGACGCCAGCGGCACGCCCGTAAAATGGCATAGCCAGCTACTAATTTCTGCGGCGGCGGCCCAGCCTGGAACGTTACCATCGGCTCTGATTCGGACACGCCTAGCGATCGCCCCTGTGCCGGTCGCCCGTGTTACGCCGAGGGTTCCAATGCTATGCTCTAATCGGTCAAGTCGCTACTGCTGTCAGACCATTGCTGTTATTGAGTTGCTATGCCGGATAAGCACGCGAAACAGGATCCTAATTTCTGGGTTGAAGCGGCGACCACGATCGGTCTGAGTGTCGTGTTTGCGCTGCTGATCCGCACCTTCTTAGGAGATGTTCGCTACATCCCTTCGGAATCGATGTTGCCGACGCTGCAAGTAGGCGATCGCCTGATCGTCGACAAAATCGGGATGCGCTTCCGGGAGCCGCAGCATGGCGATGTGATCGTCTTCTCGCCACCCGATGGCGCGATCGAGTGTAATCCCAACCAGCAGTTGCCAATTCGTGAAGCCTATATCAAACGGACAATTGGTCTACCGGGTGACACGATCGAGGTCGCTAATGGCATCGTCTATCGTAATGACGAGCCACTAGAAGAAGGCTACATCACTGAGCCGCCACAGTACGAGCTGCCGCTGTTGGTTGTGCCCGCTGACAGCTATTTCGTCATGGGCGACAACCGCAATGCCAGTTGCGACTCACACGTTTGGGGGCCGGTTCCGGCTGAAAATTTGATCGGCGAGGCGGTGCTGCGAATTTGGCCGCCGAATCGTTTTGGGACGAGTTTTTGACGGTGGGCGTGATTGCCCTTGGTGTCAAAAACAAGCAGCGAGGGGCGATCGCCCCTCGCTTCGGTCGGTGCTCGCATTGAGCCAAGATTGAATCTAGACTTTCCGTGAATAATACTCGACGATCAGCAATTCATTGATTTGCAGTGCCACCCATTCGCGCTCAATGACGCTGTTGACCTTGCCGACCATCGTTTCCTTATTGAACTCGAGGTGGCTCGGCAGGTTGGCGAGACCGGGGAATTCCATGTTCGCTTGCACGAGCTTGCGGGAGCTGTCGCGATCGCGCACGCTGATCACATCACCCGGCTTACACTGATAGCTGGCAATGTCGAGGACGCGGCCGTTGACCGTGACGTGGCCGTGATTGACCAGTTGGCGCGCGCCTGGGATCGTGCCCGCCATACCGAGACGAAACACGGTATTGTCGAGGCGCATTTCCAGCAGTTGCAACAACGCTTGACCGGTTGAACCGGTGGCACGGCGAGCCTTGCGGATGTAGCGGACAAGCTGCCGCTCGGAGACGCCGTAGTTAAAGCGAAGCTTCTGCTTCTCCTCGAGGCGGATGGCATACTCTGAGCGTTTGCGGCGGGCCTGACCGTGTTGTCCCGGTGGGTAATTGCGGCGCGGCGACTTGCGGCTGAGGCCGGGTAGCTCGCCGAGGCGGCGGACAACCCGCAGTCGAGGTCCTCGATAGCGAGACATAGAATACTGCTTCTCCTGCGATCCGAATCTAGTCTAAAAGAAATTACATTGAGCGGGGGGACGGGGGGTCAGTGCTGAACCAGAGAATCACCTGCATAGCTTGCGATGAGTCTGAGTAAAGCACCGAGTAGCGATCAAACGCAGCCCAAAAGTCACCTGAGCATTTTATTATAGGCTGTCAGCGCTATTTTTGCGCACCATTTCCTGAACCTTTGTCCTAACCTGGATGCAGACTCGCGCGTCTACGCTTCAGCCGCCATGATCTCGCAGACCCATTATCTGATCCGCAGCAAAACTGACGGCAGCTATCTCGTCGCTCGCCCCGATCCGGACACGGTGGACGGTTATTTGTTGGTATTCCGTGAGTACGCTGATGCGCTGAGTTATCTCAATACCCATGCGGGCGATCGCGCGCCGGAGTTCGGGGTTGAGTCCGTGTCGGGCGTGCAATTGCGGGGGGTTCTAACCCGCTGGGGATTTGCTGGACTCGGATTAGTAGAAGATCCCCTCATCCCACAAGTGCAGTTTATGCGGCAAGTCTGAAATCAACCGCCAGCGCCAAACAGCGGTAATCTGCTGGCAGCGTTACCATAGATTGTCAGACTGAGGGTGACTGCTGAACTGAAATTGTGGCGATGTGTGATCGCCCCATCCCCGCCATGTCCCTGCTCCGCTTCTCGCTGACCAAACTCCGCAACCTCCTGACCTTGCGCAGCGTGCTAGCAACTGCATTTGCGGTTCAGGCATGTTTGGCAGTCGGCACGGTCGGCTATCTTTCCATTCACAATGGGCAGGAAGCGGTTCGCGACATCGCCTCGCAACTCCGCAGCGAGCTGACGGCGCGCATTGATGAAAAACTCCAAAGCTATTTCGCCAGCCCCCACGACATCAATCGCCTCAACGCCAATACCCTCGCCCAAGGCAAGATCGATATTGACGCGGCGGAAGGTGAAAGCCTGTTTTGGCAACAGATGCAGGTTTTCCCGGATATTGCCTTTATCTACTGCGGCAGTCCGAACCGGGGTAATTTTTTTGGCGTCGTTCGCCAGCCGAATACGGGCGAGTTGGAGCTATCCTACGGCAATGCCAGTAACGATAATTTGCGGGAGAACTACAGTCTGGATGTGCGCGGCAACCGGGCGCATTTCATCAGCCAAAGCGATCGCCGCTACGATGCCCGCACCCGCCCCTGGTATCAGGCGGCGGTCACCCTCGACCGGCCAGTCTGGAGCGATCTCTACATCGCCTTCAGCACCCGTTTGCCCAATATCACGGCCAGTCTGCCAGTCTACAGCGAGACGGGCAACGAATTGATCGGGGTCTGCGGTGTCGATGTCGTCCTGCCCAAGGAGTTTCGTAGCTTCCTGCAAAATCTCGACATCGGTAAAACGGGGGAAGCCTTCGTCATCGACCGCCAGGGGACATTGATTTCCTCGTCTACTTCCGAGCCGTTGACGCTTGTGGATAGCGATGATAAACCGCAGTTTATCCCGGCGGCGGATAGCCAAGAGCTGTTGGTACGCCAAACTGCCGCCTTTCTACAGCGCGAGTTTGGCGACTTTGCCGCGATTGCCGATTCGCAACAACTGGATTTCGAGATCGCCGGAGCACGGCAGTTTATCCAAGTGGCCCCGTTTCAAGATCCCTATGGCCTGGACTGGCTCATTGTGTTGGTGGTGCCAGAAGCAGACTTTACTAGCCGGACGGATGCCAGTCTGCGCTTGACCTTTTGGCTGTCGCTGGTGGCCTTGGCGATCGCCCTGATCGCCGGGGCGATCGCCGCCCACTGGCTGACGCGACCGATTGTCGCCCTCACTCACGCCTCGCAGAAGCTGGCTAGCGGCCGGCTGACTACCTACGTTCGCACCAGCAACATCCGCGAGTTGCACCAGTTGACGCGCTCATTTAATCGTATGGCGGAACAGTTGCGCGACTCGTTCGCGACTTTGCAAAAAAGCGAGGCGACCAACCGCGCCCTGGTGGCGGCGATCCCCGACCTATTAATCCGCTTGCACCGCGATGGCACTTATCTCGAGACGGTCAGCCGCGAAAAGTTTTCGCAGTTGGATCAAGCCCAACCGGCGCGTGACCAACAGCGGCACATTCGCGAAATCTTGCCCGCACCGTTGGTGGAGCAACGTCTGCACCATATGAATCAAGCCCTGGCAACCGGTGAGGTGCAGGTGTACG
Organism: Spirulinaceae cyanobacterium SM2_1_0; assembly: GCA_012031265.1. Lineage (GTDB taxonomy): Bacteria > Cyanobacteriota > Cyanobacteriia > Cyanobacteriales > Spirulinaceae > JAAUTY01. The sequence continues at coordinate 15,426 of JAAUTY010000029.1, forward strand.
AGCAGGTGCTGAAGCGCGATGATGGCGCGCTGCACCACGAAGAAATACGGCTAGTAGCGATCGGGATCGATGAAGTGCTGGCGATCATCCGCGACATCACCGCCCGCAAGCAAGCAGAGCAGGCACTCGCCACCGCCATGGGTCAGCTCGAACAGCAGGTGGAAACGCGCACACAGGAGTTGCGCCAAGCCTATGCCGAAATCGCTTCGTTGAATATGCAGTTGCAAGCCGAAAATCAACGCTTGGGGATGGAGCTGGCAGTGGCGCGACAGATGCAACAACTGATTTTGCCGCGATCGCAGGAGCTGGCAGCGATCACCGGTCTCGATATTGCCGGGTTCATGGAGCCTGCCGCAGAGGTGGGCGGGGATTACTACGATGTCTTCTACAGCGACGGCATCGTCACCCTCGCCATCGGCGACGTGACGGGACATGGGCTAGAAAGTGGCATCCTCATGGTCATGGCGCAGGCGATCGTGCGGGTGCTGCAAGAGCTACGCGAGTCGGAGCCAGTCCGCTACCTGGCGGCGCTCAACCGGGCACTCTACAAAAATGTGCAGCGGATGGATTCGCAGAAAAATATGACCTTGGCGATTCTCACCTACGCCGAGGGTCGGGTGCAGGTCAGCGGGCAGCATGAAGAGATCCTCATCGTGCGCGGGGATGGTCAGGTGGAGCGGCTCGATACCCTCGATTTGGGCTTTCCGGTTGGCATGGTGGAGGATATTGCCGATTTTGTTGACCAAGCACAGTTCGAGCTGGCACCGGGCGAAGGGTTAGTGCTCTATACCGATGGCATTACCGAGGCGGAGAGCTTGACGGGCGATCACTACGGGCTACCTCGCTTGCTTGACACGATCAGCGCCCACTGGTCGCAGCCCGCGATGGAACTTTGCGATACGATCGTTGCCGATGTGCGTCAGCATATCGGCGGGCAAAAGGTATTTGATGACATCACGCTACTGGTGCTTAAACGACTGGCTGAGCCAGCAGTTGCGGCTGCACCAACTTAGCCCGAATCTGCTCGAACGGTATCCTCACTTTCGCCTTCGGGTATTCGGTTGGCAGCGATGCCGCCGAGACGGACAGAGAGGCGATCAGCCCTCCGGGACACTACGCGATCGCGACAATAGCGCTTCAGGAGTGGTGTCGGGCAGCCCGGATGTGCAGTCTTCATGCCTTCATCTGCTCAATACGTCCCAGGGCGATCAACTGCGTGGGTTGCGATCGCTGCGCCCAGTGAGGGCCTACGCTAGGATAGAGTCGCCCATCGGTGCATTCCGTTGACATCCATGCTGCATCTCCTGCTTCGTCGTCTCTCGGTCGCGACCGCCAGCAACTCACTTGGCTCCTCAAATCCCCCCTGTTGCTGTGGAGCGGACTCTGGCTGATCGCGATGTTTTTGACCGTGCTTGCCACCTCGAGCTTGCTGCGGCCGAGCGGGCAGTCGCCTCGCCTGACGGAAGGCAGCTCGCCCCCCCCGCTCACGAGCCGCCCACTCACGACTCCAGAAGTGGCTAGGCGTGATGACTGGGAGGAGAGCGTGGCTCCAGCGAATGCTCGCCCCATGCCGGTTGCGTCACCCCGCTCGGGTTGGCCGCTGCCGCTATGGTCGGTGTTGGCGATCGCCGGGATTAGTGCCAGTGGTTCGCTGGCGACGACACTGGTATTGCGACGACTCGCGAATCGCCGTCGTGTCAAGCGTCTGCGACCTGCTACCGTCCGTCCGGCGCTGCCGCGCGCCCGCGCGCCGCAGCTTCCGGAGTCAGCGCCGTCATTGGGCGATCGCCCGGCCATTGTTGCCGCGACCACACCGGTGGTTGAACCGGCGACCGCGACCCGCCGCGAAGCCGAGGCGGTCTCCCCCTTGCCGCCCCAGCGACCGAGTTTGGCGGACGAACTGGATCTCCGCAAACGTTACTCTTTGGCGTCGCTGCTCAACAACCGCGCCGAACGCTAAGGCGACTTTGCTATTTTTATCCTCATCGGGCTATCAGCACGCCCCACAAAGCTCTTGAATTTGGCAAAACTCTGGCAGAAAATCCGTAGTCGGTCTGAACCGGCGGCCCCAAATACGGCGACTCCGGCGATCGCGCCGCTCTCGGATGCGGATTGTGACTTCTTGTTCAACCAGTTACTGGAAGGGGTCGCTCACGGTTGGGATGGTGGACGGGTTGAGCAGTTTTTTGACCACACGCGTGATCGCGCCAAGATCAGTCACTGGCTGGACTGGTTGCAGCGCTACGGCGAGCGCCTGACGACCGCTGCGACCCCTGACCCGGAGCTGGCGAAACGCCTGGAACAACTGGCCGCGCAAGTGCAGCGAACCCCTCATCTAGTAGAATTTGGCGCGTCGGCTCAAGCGATCGCCCAGCAACTGCGCACCCGACAGACGACCGGCGTGGTCTGGGAATATGACGGGCCGGATAGCATTTTTAGTCGTGGCACGCCGCAAGAGCCGCTGACGACTCCCGGCCAGCCGGGAGTAGAGACCCTAACCTTGGATGAATTGTTTGAGCGGCTCCAGATCGATCCGGAGCTGCGCCGCCGTATTGCCGCGCAAGTGGGCGTCGAGAGCGATGATCCGCTGGTCATTGTTCAGGCGCTGGCGGTGAAATTGCGGCCGCCGGGGACTTGAGTGCCTTTCCCAGTCCGGCGATCGCCCCCAGCAGCAACCAACCGATTAAGTTCGAGCGCAGGTCAAAGAGGGTGACGTCAAGGCAATTGAACGCCATTACGCCGCCAAAGGCGAGCAGATAGCTGAAGACGGTGCGGCGATCGCGCGGTGACCAGCGTTTTAGGGTCAGCACCACTGGCGCGATGCAACTGCCAACCAGCCCGCACAAGCCCAGCAGCGTTGGCCAACCGGCCTCTGCCAGCACCATCAGGTAGAGATTGTGCGGGTGACCAAGCCAAAAATCCCACTGCGCTTTGTAAAGCGGGCTGAAGTTGCGGAGGCCCCAGCCCAACCAGGGGCGATCGCGCGCCATCTGCCAAGCGAACTGCCATTGGGTTGCCCGTAACTCCGCCGCGTAGCGATGCGGGAATAGATCTCCTGACAAGCGTGCCCAGATAAATTTGGGCAGCCAGGGCCGCAATACTTGCCCCCCCCACTGTGGCAAAAACGCCGCCCAAGCTACTGTGCCAATGCCGGTGACGACGGCCAGCAGGAGTAGCGACCAGCCCTCATAAATGGCGAAGGCGAGCGTCGTCACGGTGGCGAGTAGCCAGGCGTTGCGGGAATGGGTGAGGACGAGGGCGAGAGCGATCGCGGCTAAACTCGCCAAAATCACCAGCAGCAACCGTCCGCCACGCTGTTGCTGCCGCCAGATCTGCCATTGATTTGCGGCTAAACCTAAGCCCAATGTCCAGACAATCGCCAGATAAAACGCCAACAGGTTGGCGTACATGAAGCTTGACGCCATGCGCCCAGAGGGATTCCCCCCTGCGACCAAGCGCCAGCCCAAGAGGGTATACCAGAAGGAGGGCGTCGTCCAACCGAAGAGGACTTGCCCCAAACCGAGACCCACCACGGGTAGGGCGGCGTAGAGACCGAGCCAAGCCAGGCGGCGCAACTGGGCGGGCGATCGCAGTAAGACGCGCAGCGCCGCGAGCAGTAAGAAGAAGGGAATCAAATTTGCCAGCCCCAGCCAGGCTTCCCCCGGCTGGGCAGCGAAGCTAGCACTGATCATCAACCAGAGACTGAGCAGTCCCCAGCCCCAGAGCTGGCGATCGCCCAGCAGTTGCCGCCACTGTTGCCGCCAGGTTGCCAGCATCACCACCCCAAAACCGACTGTGCCAATGCCCGGCAAGACCGGCAAGACAAACCAAGCAGCTTGTAGCAAGCCCCAGGTCCAGGGGGGGGCTGGAGTGCAGGTCATCGATTGTGTGGCTTCCGGAGCCGCAGTGAGCTTCACGCCGCTTCCCAGCACTCGCTACGGGTGAGGCGGATCTGCGCCAGTGTGAAGATAGTCGGGATGATCCGCCCATGATTGGTGGCGATCGCCCGCCAGCCCAAATCAGCTAGCAAGGTTCCCCAGAGCAGCGGGCCGAGCCAAGCGAAGGCGAGGCGAGCCGCACTCTGGCGGGCCGCCGCCGCCGCCATGCCGCGTTTTGCCATGTGCAGGGTCACGCGCTGCTGGATCTGCCAAGCGGCGTTTCCTCCCTGAACCAGCGCAGTCTTCGCAGCTTGGTAACGCGCAAAATGCAGCGCAAACTGGCGCGCCACCTGCTGCATAACCAACTGACGCACGACAGAACTCATGGCGATCGCGCCGCTGCCTTTGAGCAGGAAATTGATGGGATTATGTTGCAGTTCTACCGGCAGGGGCTGCTGACTGCCAGACTGCGCCAGTGACTTTTGCACGCGGGCAGTCAGCGATCGCCGCTCGGCCGCAGGCAAGCGTTGCCAAGTGCGTCCGAGCAGGTGCAGAAAGATCTCAGCTTCGATCTCAATCGCCGCCATCTGCGCGTCGTAGGGAATTTTTAGATAAGTGCAGACCTGTACGAGCGCCTCGCGATAAGTGAGGCAGTGGCTCCGGCCGCGCAGCACCGTGAAGCCGTCAGCGGCGAGATAGCGAAAACGGTCTTCCAGCGTTTGCAGCCAAGTCTGGCGATCGCGACTCTGCACCGTGATCGCATCCGGCATCTGGATATAATCGAGGGGATTCAAACGCCGACAGAAGAGAACGTTCGTAATCTGGCGCAACTCTTCATCAGTGGCAAGTTCTAGAGCGCTTCGCAATTCGTCCAATGTTCTGCTCCTCCTACCCCAAGGGCACGCCCCCTCATTTTACTACCGACCCTTCCCCTCACGATGACGCCTGGTGTCCGGTTCTATGACTGACCCCGATGTCATCGTCGTCGGCGCAGGCCTCGCCGGTCTGACCTGTGCGCGCCAGATTCAACAAGCGGGTCACTCGGTTCTAGTCGTCGAGAAAGCGCGCGGCGTCGGCGGTCGCGCCACCACCCGCCGCTTGTCTCAGACCTGTGTGGATCGTGGTCTGCCGTTTTTGAGCGTGCAGGGCGAGTACACGCGCCAACTTGTAGCGGCACTGCAAGCATCAGAGCGCCTCCAACCTTGGCCAACGCGCGCCGGTCAAATGACGGCTACTGGCTCGCAGGCTCAGTCGCAAATCTCTGGCTATACCCTGACCGCCGGGGTCAGTGCGATCGCCAAGCACCTAGCCCATGACCTGACGGTTCACTGCCAGTATCGTCTCCAGAGTTTGCAGCGCCAAGATCAAGGCTGGCAACTCCAGCCGGAAACCGCAACCGAGCCAGATTTGCAAGCCTCGGCAGTCGTTTTGGCGCTGCCTGCCCCCCAAGCCCGCGCTCTGCTCGCTCCACTCGATCCCCGACAACTGCCGCCACTAGCCCACACGCTGGGGGTACTCGCCGCTGTAGAGTTTGCGCCCTGTATTGCCATGGCGGTGGGCTATCCAGTCGGGTCGCTGGACGCTTTACCAGGAGATTGGCTGGAGTTTCCCGACGATGGCGCGATCGCCCACCTGAGCCTCGAAAGTAGCAAGCGCGCCGCGACTGAGGCAGTGTTAGTGGTCTACAGCACACCCGAATTCGCCAACGCCTACCTCGATGCCGCTGACCTGCAAGCGGCGACGGCAGCGCTGCTGGCGCGACTGGCCGTATACTTGGAACTCCCCACCGCGCCGCTCTGGACATTGCCGCACCGCTGGCGCTACGCCAACACACAGCGTCCGGCCCGTCAACCCTATTTGACCGCTAGCGAATCGCCGCCGCTGCTCTGTTGTGGGGACTGGTGTTTGGGCGATCGCGCTGAATCCGCACTGGCGTCAGGCGCAGCGGCTGCAACCGCCCTGTTGCAGTTCGGGCAGGCGGAGCGATGAGCAACCGCAAGCGGCGACGGGTGATAGAGAGCTAGCGTGCGGCAGTAGCCGTAGCCCGCAACGCCGAGCCGTTTGGGGCGATCGCACTCGCACGCCTCCCCAAGACCAAGGCCACACTCAGTCAATAGCCGTGCCTGCTCCGCGACAACAGCCTGCGTCTGCGCGAGCGGGATCACTGACTTCCCCATTCCGCAAAAAGCGATGCCCCTCCTCATTCATCCCCAATACTGGCAGCGCTAGCGTAGCGGCTGCCGTGGTGGGTCGCAGGCACAGGCCTCGGATTCGAGTTCCTACCGGGCTATCGTCGCCGATCCACACTGCGGAGTGGAACCAAGAGGCCGAGTGAGGCACAGCAACAGCACACTAGTACAAGGCGGCGGAAATGAGATCCCCATTCAGGATCCGTAGGATGCCTGTACTGTCTGCACTCATCACTCAAAACTCAGAACTCAAAATTCCGCGTAGCGGTACTAGGCGGCGATCGCCCCATCGAGGCTGAGCGCATCACCTCATTCCTGAGAAGAAACTGAGTATTTCCTGAAATAAAATACATGGGTTTATTAATCAGAAAATAGGTTGAATTTGCCTCCCCGCCAAATTTGCAATTTCTTCATAAAAGCAGCCAGGGTTGACCGTGAAACTTCACAAACTTCACACCAGCTCAGTGGTCAATACTCTCAAGCCGCCGCCCGCTCAAATCCTTGCTGTGACTGGGTTTTGCTTTAAGTTTGTGACTCGCGATCGCCTCAAAAACTGTCAAGGACACAGCCTCAATGTGATTGAGATCGCTGAGTTCAAACTGATAGCAAAGGATACTAAACATAACAGTCAAGAAACAGCGGCTCAGCGTTCTTTTTCATTCATCACTAGAGGTAACGAGCATGAAATTCTCCACCAAAGCCATCCTGTCCGGTCTCTTCGCCAGCAGCGCCCTCGCCGTTGCTAGCGCTCCCGCCCAAGCCTTCAACTTCACCACTGGCGAGAACGTCGGTGCTTGCGCTGGCATCAGCTACACCGACGGATTAGATACCTGCACCACCGCCGACGGCTTCACCCTGACCGTCACCCAAGACGGCGAAGACGGCAGCCTCGGCGGCTTCCTGAGCACCAAAACCGTCAACGGCGTCACCGCTCTCGGTGTCTTCGGTGACCCCTCACCTAACGAAGGCACACTCGAAGAAATCGACTTCGGCGAAGAAATCACCGCCACCCTCGAAACGGCTCAGATCATCAAATATATCGACCTCGCCTTCCTCTTCCAACCCGGTGAATTCGGGGATGTGGTTTTTGAAGTCGCGCAGCTCACGGTCAACGGCCTGATTGGCACATTAGCCATCACGGGTGATAACACCGCCGCCTGGAGCTTCGACGGCAGCGACCCCGTTGAGCTGATTGCCCTCAGCGAATCGACTGAAGAAGGCAGCGGTCTCTATCGCATCCTCAACCCCTTCGGTGACCTGGCTGTGGATGCGATCGCTTTCAGCAGCGTCGAACTGGCAGGTGACAGCTTCCGCTTCAGCGACTACTCCCTCGCGGGTATCCAAGCGGCTGACGTGCCCGAGCCAGGCCTGATGCTGGGTTTGGGTGTCGTTGGCAGCGCCCTGTACGCCGCACGTCGCCGCCGCGCCTAGAGAGAACTCCGGCCCGCATCGAATTTGCCTGAGTCTCTAGAAAAGTGACCATCTAAGAATGGCTAACCGCGATCGCGGTTAGCCATTCTTCTTCATGACTCGCCAAAAACACCGTATGCTCCTTGTCGCTGACTCAAATGTGGCGACGACGCCAACTCATCCGGTTCAATCGTCAGGGGCAACCTGTTCCTTAAAGAGCTTGCCTGCTGAAAAGACGGGTACGCGCGTCGCTTTAATTTCGATCTTTTCACCGGTCTGGGGGTTGCGGCCCTCGCGAGCGCGGCGATCGCGCGCCTCGAAACTCCCGAAGCCAACGAGAACAACCTTCTCGCCCTTGCTCACGGCTTCCATAATGCTGTCGAACATGGCACCGATGATCAAGTCAATATCCTTTTTAGTGACATCCACTTTATCGGCTACCGTATCCACCAATTCGCCCTTATTCATACCTTGCTCCAGTGTCACGATTCCGCCGCTTATTCTGCCACAGGTTCAGGAGGCTGGGAATGTGCCCTTGATAAGAATTATTCGTTGCTGCTGGAGCGATCGCCTACTGGAGAGTGGAAGCCGACGGCAATGACCCCACGACAGCTCGCATTGGGACGGAGCAACCATGATCATCCCCAGCCTCCAGGTCAACACCAATCGGCAAGAAGACCAGCGGACGCCACGCCGTTCGCGCGCATCCAGTTCCCGACAACCCCTGTCAAAACGGCGGGATGTGTTTTAAAATATCTGAATGTCATCTGGAGAGGTGGCTGAGCGGTTGAAAGCGGCTCCCTGCTAAGGAGTTATAGGGTTTAGATCCTATCGAGGGTTCGAATCCCTCCCTCTCCGTTCCTGTAGCCCAGAGTTCGCGTCGAATGTAGTGGTGTGTATTGGCTTGGACAGGCAGCTCTTGGTAATGGGCGTCCAAGTACGGGCGCAACGGCTCGCGAATTTCCGGAAAACGCGCCAAAACGAACTGCTCCGGCTGATATTGGCGAATAATCTGTTCTAGAAAGGTCAGCGAGATTTCACCAGACGCCACCCGTTTGCGCGAAATCGCGGCGATCTCCGGGGGTAAATTGATCCGCGCTGCTGCCGAATACATGGGCACGTCGGTAAACAGCCAATCAGTGTCCGCTTGGTACGCCAAAATCTGCGCCAGCACGGCACGCTGAGCGACTGAATCCTGCAAAAAGGCACGATTCTGGAGCTGGGTCGCGGCTAACTTCACGGGAGCAACAGCCAGGGCAAAGAGCAGCGCGATCGCCCCCCAAGCCGCCAGCCGCTGCCCCGGTGTCCGAAATTCCTCGCGACGTGGCCACCAGCGCCAACCCGTCGCCCACAGTCGCTCGCCCGCCAATTTCACCCCATAAGCGGCGAGCCAAGTCAGCGGCAGCGACAGCACCAGATAATGGTGATACCACAGCGGTTTGTGGGTGAGCATCAGTGCCGTCGCCAACAGCAGCCAGAGCAGCGGCAAGCGCACCCATCCGCCCTGTCGCCAACTGGCGATCGCCCCCAATATTCCCAGCAGCACATAGTCCAGCTCCTGCAAGTACATCACGGTCACATCCCAGAGGCTATTTTCGTTGACAAACACGGCCTTGAGGTCACCCTGAAACTGGAACTGGATCAGTTGCGCGGCCTGGTCGAAGCCGCTGGCAACATTGATCGCCTGGAAGGTTACCGCCCCAGTCATCAACCAGAGCAACGGTGCGATCGCCACCGGCCAGCGTCGGGGCGATCGCTGCCAACTCGCCCAAGCGATGTAGCCCAGCAAAATCGGGGCGAGAAATCCCGTGAACACCTTGATTTGCAGCGATGTGGCAAAAGCGATCGCCGCCAGCAGCAGCCAACCCCCAGCCGGTTTCGCCGTCCGACCCCAGCGCACCGTTGCATAGACGGCGAGCATGGCGAGGGCGAGGGCCGGGAGACCGATCATCACCGACACGCTCAGCCGCAGGAAGTTGATCGAATTCACCAGCATCAGGGTGCCAATCAGGGCGATCGCATCACTGACGAAGTAGCGTAGTGTCTGAGCAAACAACCACACCAAAAGCGTCGCAAAACCCAGGGCTAACCAGCGCGCGCTGACGACGGTATCGCCAAACCAACTCTGCCACTGCGCCAGTAGGATTGAAAAGAGTGGCGGATGATCGCTCCAGATTTCGCGATAAAACTCGAAGCCCTGGGCATACAGGGAGGCGCGTACCAGTTCTATACCCTCGTCGGTGTCGAACTGGAAAACCTGTTCGACCGGCATGAGCAGGGTGGCAAGCCCCAGAAAAGTCAGCGGCAGCCAGACATTAAACAGCCAGAATTTGGGGGCAGACTTTTTTGCGAGGGTGGGCAGAATTTTCATCTTGGCGATCGCGCCCTGCTAGTACAAGACAGCGGCAATGAGAAACCCATTCAAAATCCACAGAATTCCTGTATTGCAGCCACTCAGAACTCAAAACTCCGCATAGCAGTACCTGAGCCAGATGCGCTCACAAGTCTTCGTCAAATCGACACCAGAGCTACTGTAACAGCCTCTCAGCGAAGACTCAGCCACCTGTCGGTCGTGATTCAGGTAGCCGGGGGTTAATGTGAACTGTACCGACTGATTGATTGACTCACAGGAGATTATTATGCTTCACCGTTTCCTCACCGCTGGCGCGCTGTCCCTCATTGCGGTGGTCGGCTGTGCTTGTGCCACCGATGCCGCCAAGCAAGATGCTGACTCTAGCCCCGCTGCCACCGCCCCCACGGCACAAGTAGAGAGTGCGGCAGCGAGTCCCGAAGCCGCCCCCAGCCCGGAATCCGCAACCAGCCCGGTCGCAGAAACGGAAGCCCCGACGGCGCGGAGTGGCAACTTCGTCACCGGCGAACATGAAACCTCGGGCGGCGTGACTTTGGTTAACGAGGGCGGTCAATACTTCATCGAGTTTGCCGGTGACTTCAGCACCGACCCCGGCCCCGACCTGTTTGTGATCCTGCACCGCGACCCGGATGTCATCGGCTCGACCGAACCGCCGGCCCATGCGATCGCCGAAGGCAGCTACGTCAATATCGCCCCGCTCCAAACCACCACGGGCAGCCAGCGCTACCCTGTGCCGTCGGAGATCGACCCCAGCGAATTTGAATCCGTCGCGATCTGGTGCCGTGAGTTCAACGCCACTTTTGGCTCCGCAACGCTGCAATAAGCGACATGAGCGCGGGTGAGTCGCGGGTGAGCGTCACGCCCGGCCTCGAACCCGTTCACGCCGCGATCGCATGGTGGCGCGGGGTGTCAAAACTGCCGTCTCTACCGAGGCTCGCTCAAGGTAGTAAAGATCGCCAGCCACCATCGCTGAGGTCGCGGAGCGGGTGCAGATCGGCGATCGCCCGCCTGAACGCTGCCGACTCGCCAAACAAGTCGCCCAAGCTCAGCAAGTGAATCGCGAAACGCTCGTGCAGCTTCGGATCGAGGATCTCTAAGCGATCTCGAAACCCTAATGTGCAGGGCAAGCCCGACAGCAATACGCCGACATCCGCCCGATTCACGATGTTGCCATAGAACTCCGCCGCCCGCGACGCATCAAGCGGCTGGCGCTCGAGCTTGGACTGGAAATAAACGCGGCAAGCACCCACTTGCCCAAACCCATCAATGCCGCCATCGCCTCCCTGCTTACCAGGCTCTAAACCCAAATGGCTGGCAAATCGCTGCCCCAACACCTGCTTAGTACCGCTACCAGCCTGCAAAATCCCCTCAACCAAGGCCTCCACAGACAAGAAATCAGTCATCGTCTAGCTTCAACGGTTGAGGTTGCGTCAGTTGGCGGTGGAGTAATTGAATGGCGATCGCCACAAACTCTGACAGATTATCGGCCACCTCTAAATCGTCCAACTGGTTGCGAATCTTGGCACTCCATGATTGTAGTGATAGTTTCTTCCGACGTGAACCAGAAAGCTCGCTGCTTTGAGAATGTGCCAGATCTATATCAGGATTTAATGTCAGAACTTTCCCCCGCTGCCTCGCAAAATGCGCGTAACTAATCGCTGACTCTGTAGCAGTAGCAGCAGATAGCGTCAGGATATTTGCCAATTCAATCAATATTTTTTCTTGCTCTTCTGTAAAATAAAGGACGATCGGTTCATCTTGTTGAGACAACACTTTTGCTTGTTGCTGACCTTCGTTGAGAGCCATCTGAGCCAAGCTATTTCCAGAACCGGATGAGTTGATATGAATATCAGGAGACTGAGAAGACATCATTGAGTCACTCCAAACCAATTAAGCGGCAGAAATAAGACTGTAAAGATTTCTGATTTTCATATTCCCAAATGTAACGACAGTCCTCATAAATAGATACCTGCATCAGATCTTCCAAATTAGGCATTGGCTCGCCAATTTGGAGCCGCCCGGGTTTTCGATTTGTTTTGCTCAAGGTATCTTCAATCGACTGGGGTTCGACTCCTAGTGGAACAACAATTGTCTCCAGTGAAACCCTTGCTTTACTATCCAATTGAGCGATAACTTCTAACGTCCGATGCAAATTTCGTAATGCCTTGTGCTTTTGAGACCGATTGACTGGGATCAGGACTTTGTCAAGGGGACTATCAACAATAATTTGCACAGTATTTTTCAAGGGACTGTCCATATCTACGACAATATGTTCGTATTGATCCAGGCGAGCTACCCGCTTAATCGACTCACGATTCTTATTAAAGACGACATCAATAGATTGCTGACTGACAAGCTCTTTGTTTTTGCTCGGCTCCCTACGAACGAAAAACTGAAACAGATCGGCTTGATCGTCGCAGTCGATCCCCAAGATTTTGCTGACGGTGGTTTGCAGGGCACCAATGACATGAATAGCTAGTGATGTCTTTCCGACACCACCATCATTGTGCGTGCAAAGAATATTCATCACAGTATGGGAGAACTAAGATCTGTCTGTAATATGGTAGCAAGTTCATTCTGCTCCAACAGCGATCGGTCTCGCCCTCACCGCCGACTGGGGCTACGGCAACAGCGGCAAACCTGTTATACCCGGAAAAGGCAAAGCCATCCAGCGCCACTATCATCTCGACGAACGCGATGCTCTGGGAGCAGCCGCCATTACCGCGCGCCGCATTCATTTGGCATTAAGCTTGCAACCGCATACTGGGAAAGCTGACTCGTTCCTCAAGGCAACGTTATGGTTCTCATCCGTGTTCCCAAGCCCTGGCAATCTTCAGCCCAGCCGATGACCAGCGAAGCCGCCTACCGCCAGCGACCCCGGAGTCGGCGGCGCTTCCTGAAACAACTCGGCGGTGCGGCGATGGGGGCAGCGGCCGTGTCGATCTTGGGGTGCGATCGCACCTCGGCCGCTGATCCCGCCCATGCCACCGCCACCCTTGATCCCGAGCTGTTGCTCAGCCTCGATCAGCCGCGCCTGGATTTTGCCAGCGCCACCGAGTTTGCCGATGCGGGGCGGCCGGTCACGGGCCGGGCGATCGCCGGGCAATACAACAACTACTACGAGTTCGGCTCCGGCAAATCGATTTGGCAGGCTGCCCAAGCCTTGCCCACCGATCCCTGGCGCTTGGAAGTGACCGGCCTGGTCAAGAACCCGCAAGTCTACGACCTCGACGACCTGACCCAGCGCTTCCCCCTAGAAGAGCGCGTCTATCGCCTGCGCTGCGTGGAAGCTTGGTCGATGGTGATGCCGTGGGTGGGCTTCCCGATGGCGGCGCTGCTAGCGGCCGTCGAACCCAGACCGGCGGCGAAGTTTGCCAGCTTCACGACCTACTACGACGAGGCGATTCGCCTCGGCCCTGAGCGCTTCGCCAATGGTGACCTCGTGCCCTGGCCATACACCGAAGGCCTGCGCGTGGACGAAATGGCCAATGAACTCGCTTTCTTTGCCGTCGGCATCTACGGACGGACGTTGCCCAAGCAGTTCGGTGCCCCCATCCGGGCTGTAGTGCCATGGAAATATGGTTTCAAGGGGGCGAAATCGATTGTCAAGATCGAATTTCTTGCCGAGCAACCGGCCACATTTTGGAATACACTCACACCCGAAGAATACGGCTTCGTCGAAAACGTTAATCCCAATCTCCCGCACCCGCGCTGGTCGCAGGCGACTGAGAAGTTCATCTACGGCCAGACCGAATTTGAATGGGAAGAGCGTCCGACCCTGCCCTATAACGGCTATGGGGAATATGTGGCGGCACTGTACGAATAAGTGGCGTTAGCGGCATTCCGCAACGCCAGTCACGTTATCCATCAAGCTTGTGAACCCCACTCAGCGCTCGGATCTTCAGAACTTAAAACTGCTCTCGACCTTTCACTATGTCGTCGCGGGAATCACGGCTGCATTCTCACTGGTTTTCCTCGGCCATGTTGGCGTTGGTCTTGCCTTTATTCTGCTGCCGCCTGAAGTTTTGGCAACGAGCAGCGACTCGCCACTGCCGACCTGGTTTGGTTGGGCGTTTTTGATTCCGGGGCTGATCGTGGTGCTCACGGGCCTGACGCTGACGAGCTGTCTGGCGATCTCGGGGCGACTGCTCGCCAAGCATCGGGGCTATCGGTTCAGTTTCACCGTAGCTTGTGCGGCTTGTCTGGCGACGCCCTTTGGCACGACGCTGGGGGTGTTGACGATTATTGCGTTGTCAAAACCGGCTGTGAAAGCTCTCTATGGCTTGAGAACCTAGCTTTTTAGACTCACGCGCTTGACTGAATCATCTTCTAGCGTGCTGCCAAAATTTGCAGGAGGCGGTGGGGGTCATTCAGCTCACCGACAATCCGGCGACGCGGCGCTGGCAAGACGCGCAGTAGTGTCGGGGTGGCGGTAATGTGGTTGCGCTCTGCTTGTTCAGGATGCTGAAAAATATCGATCACCTTGAGGGTGTAAGTGTAGGGCAGAGTGTTTTCCAGTAGGGTATGCAGGCGCTGGAGTGTCTGCTCCGTTAGCTCAGTATGTCCGGCAACGTAGAGATGCAGGACGTAGCTGGCATTGGTCGCGCGACCAGCGGGGGCCGCCAATTCGTAGGCTGCTTCGAGTCGCGCGGGATCACTGCGATCGCATTGGGCGAGCAATTCGTGGGTCTCCCAGAGTTGGGGAAAGCGATCGCGGTAGCTTTCTAAAATTTGGGGTTCGCAAGTGTCTTCTTGCCACGGCAGGGTGTGCCAATGCAAGTCGGGCGTCATGAAACGGCGTTGAGAAAGTCTTGGTGCTGACGAACCGGCGGATAGAGTTCGGCGAGGGTGCGGACTTGGTGGGTCTGCGGATCGAACCAGCGATCGATCGTCGCCGTGTAGCCCGGTAGCAAGAAGTGGGGCGGCTCGGGTAGGTTGAGCAACTCCTGCAAGTAGCTACAGAGATTGGCGTGCCAGTGCCCCTGCTTGTTGGGGTCAATGCTATAAACCAGGTCGCCAGCAGGTGTGAAGAGCGCAATCCCCTTGAATAAGGACGGCAGGAGCGGAGTAGACACCAAGCACTCGCCTCAGAACGACAAATAGCCTCGCTCGGAAAGCTATGACAGCTCGGCGGCAGTCGGAGGGGTTAATGTTGCCGAGATAACTTTAAGTTTACCGAATCGCCCCTTGGCATCGGTCAGCATTGGGTTGGGGAGGTGATCACAACGAACAACCCCAACCCCAACTTGCCAGTTTGTTGGGCACTGCTGCGGGTTAGATCCGACCGCGCAACATTTGTGCCATTTCATTGGGCGTCGGAGACTTATCGAGCGCCGTTTCTTCAGTAATCCGCCCTTCTTGGTAGAGATTATAGAGCGACTGGTTCATCGTGATCATGCCGTCATATTCACCATTCCGCATCAGCTCGAGCATCTCTTCATAATCCCCTTTGCGGATATATTCGCGCATGGTCTCGGTGTTGATCAGGATATCGTGAAAGGCCGCGCGTTTGCCGTCGGTGGTGCGGCAGAGACCTTGGGCGATGATGGCGACTAAGGATTCGGCAAGTGCTACTCGCATGGCATCTTGTTCTTCAGCCGAGTACAAGGTAAGTACCCGCTCAATGGTTTTGATGGCGCTGTTGGTGTGCAGCGTCCCCATGACCAAGTGACCCGTCTGTGCCGCTTTGAGAGCGGTATTCACCGTGCCTTTATCCCGCATCTCACCGACCAGGATCAAATCTGGATCTTCCCGCAGTGCCGCCTTCAGGGCATTGTCAAATAGCAAGGTATGTTGACCGACTTCCCGCTGTTTGATTAGCGATTTGCGGCTTTGATGCACGAATTCTACTGGGTCTTCAATCGTGATGATGTGTTTAGGATGCTCCTTGTTCACGTAGTCGATCATCGCCGCCATCGTCGTTGATTTACCAGAACCGGTTGGTCCAGTCACTAGCACCAGGCCCTTGTGAGCGTCGGAAATGTCTCGGAAGGCTGCTGGAGCACGCAGTTGTTCCAAGGTCAAAATTTTCAGCGGGATCAGACGCATGACGATCGAGGGGCCGGTGAGCGTGTCGAAGATATTGATCCGGACACGAGCGAATTCGTATTGGGTCGCGCCGTCGAATTCTTTGGTGTCGCGGAATTGTTGAACCTCTTGGTCGGTGAGGACTTCGTGCAGCCAGCTCCAGAAGGTCGGTTCGTCCGTTTCCGGAAATTCGGTGCCCAGCATTTCGCCGCGATCGCGCATCCGAGGTTTTTCACCCACCCCGAGGTGAACGTCTGAGTAGCCGTTGTCGTGGGCGAAACGGATCAATTCATCCAGAGAGGGGTGGCCGGGTGATCGTTGTGGGCCGCGAGCTTGAGCCGCTTGCACCGGGGGACGGGGGGAAGCGGGCATGGCTCGAGTCGCAGCCGCTCCGGCGGCAGGTGGGCGCACTCCCCCCCGAGGTGGCGGCATGGGCGGGCCTGCAGGACGATGGGAAGGGGGAGCTGGGGGACGTTGCGAGGAGGTCATAAGCTAACTCTGCAAAGCGAAAAGAGGGCAGATGGCACGCTCAACAGCGAGACAGCGACGTGAGCAGACACGATGCCCAGCTCTTGGCTGACTCCTCGCTATGGCGATAAACACCATTATCATAAACTGCCTCTGGAGTTGTGCTGGGGCAGCGCTGTCAGCACGACCGGTTATGAATCGTGAGTCGCCGCGACTAGATGAGAGATCGCGAACAATCGTGAAGAAATGTCACAAAAATTAAACCGCCTGGCCTCGCATCTCGCGTCTCGCCTGGGGGGATAAAACCCTGATGGTGCAAGGCACTGACATTCCTCTTCCCTCGGCTTCAGAGACCGATTTGTCTGATTGCTCCGTGGACTCACTGTTAACTTTGGTTGCTTGGCGCTCATTTTTCTCAACGCGGTTTTTATACTGAAGCATCTAAAGTCGGAGTGAGGACGGCTCGCCGCTGCTGATTGGGCAGCAATTGCCCACTAGCCCAACAGCACCTACTCGATGATTCCGTCTGGATGGGTTGACAGGTCGGCGCAACGGCTCAACATGACGGGTTGCTTGGGTGAGGCGGTGCAGGGGTCAGTAAAAGCTTTGGTGATTTGTCGGTTGCTCAGCGGGCGATCGCCAGATCATGTTATCGGTTTTAACAATCTGGAGGAATAGGGTCATGGTATTAGCACGTACTCAAAGCTGGGAGCGGGTTTATCTAATGAAGTTAAAGAGCTTTTTAATCTGGAGTTTTACCCTGGGAGTTTGCCTGATGGTAGTCGGGCTGCCGCTCGTCATTCTCATGGCGGCGATGAGCGCCCTTGCTGCGATTGTGTTGCAGTCGGTGTTGCCGATGAGTGCAGTTCTCCTCGTGGTCGGGGGCGTGGTCGCCGCGAATCTGCTGGCGATTGTGGTGGCGGCAGCCTTGCTGACAGTGCGTGGGATTCACCCAGAGGACGTGCAGTGGTTACAGTGGTTGCACGGCAAGCAAACGGCGATCAAGCCACCGACCTATGCCGCCTGCCCACTGACTTGCGACCTGGTTGCTCATTAGATTTCGGTTGGGAAAAGGGTGTCGGGGCGATCGCGGTATCCGCGATCGCCCTTTCTTTATAAAAATCAGGCCGCCCCGGTCACCCGTCGCCGCTGCTGATACTCTGCAAGCGTCGCTTGTTGCTCCGGCGCATGGAGGGGATAGAGGTGAGCCAGCACGAGACTGCCCGTGAGCGCGATCGCGGGCAAGAAGACAGCGATCGCCCGGATCGTCAACAGCGCCGAGTCGGGTTGCAGCAGTGCCACCGGGCCGGGAACCGCACTCTGGAAGCCCGACCAAGTGAGCAACTGTCCGACCAAAAAGAGACCCACCGCCAGCGCCAGCTTCTGTAAAAACAGCAGCAGGCTATAGAACAAGCCTTCGCGGCGCTGGCCGGTGTGCAGTTCATCCCAGTCCGCCACCTCGGGCAACATGGAGGGCGGAATCAGGTAAGTGGTCGCCATGCCCGCTCCCGCCAGTGCCGCCAGTGCATAGACCCAGACGGCGCGCTCGGCATCGAGCGCCAGCAAGCTGAAGTCGGCGAGAATCCAAAGGCTCGTACCCAGCCAGTAGGTGAGCTTGCGGCCGAGCTTACGGCTGAGCTGTTCCCAGAGAAATAGGGCGAGTAGGCCGACCCCTGAACAATGACGACGACCCGGGCGATCGCTGCGGAGTCGAGATCGAGGCAGTGGATGACGAAGTAGGGCAAGAGGGCGGGTGTGATTTGGAGCGCCAGCCAGGAGAGGCCGTAAAGTCCGGCCAGATAGAGCAGCGGACGATTTTGCAGCACCAGTTGCCAGTCCCGCCAACTCAATCGCGCTGGGGTGTCCTGGACGCGCGGCTGTTCTCGCGTCCGCCAGCAGCAGAGAGCGATCGAGCCGATGGTGGCGAGGGCACAGATCGCACCGAGGTCGAAGAGTTGTTGGCTGGGTTGGTAGACGCGCTGGGCGATCGCCTGGGCCAGCAGCAGTGACCCGATGCAACCCGCCAGGGAAAAGCTGAAGCGCAAGCTGGTGAGGCGAACGCGATCGCCATCGTCATCACTCAGCTCAGCAACCAGGGCACCGTAGGGAATCATAAAGGTATTCGCCGCTGTCTGGAACAAGATCGCCACGACCGCGTAGTAAAGACAGCGCCAGGCGATCGCCGTTGGCGGCACCCACCAGTGCAGGCAGAAGCTGAAGGCCAAGATGGGCGCGCTCGCCAGCATCCAGATGCGGCGACGACCCCAGCGCGTTTGGGTGCGATCGCTCAGTGTGCCGACGAAGAGCGTGCTCAGGGCGCTCCAACCATTGCTGAGCAGCAGAATACCCCCAGCCTGCTGTGGCGAGAGGCCCGCGACACTGGTGAGGAAGAAGAAAAAGAAGACCATCAAGACATTGCCAGCCATGGAGGGGCCGAGATCCCCAGCCCCGTAGGCAAGCTGTGTGGTGAAATGCAAGCGAGCGGCGGGCGATCCCTGGCTGGTCATAGCGGCATCCCGTGCTAAGTCGCGTAAAGGTTTGCGAAGTTTTTCCACCAAGAAGCCATTTTAAAGCAACATTTCGTTACTGGGCCAACAGCGAAGTCAGAAAAAAACACCGATTTCCTGGCAGGCGATCCGGCCGCACAAAGCGCCCTGCCATTGCCACAAGCAGAGCGCTGAGATGCCCAAGCGGGAGTCTAGAGGATTTAGGAAGCGGGGTCAGTAATCACGCGGTCAATCAGACCATACTCCTTCGCTTCATCCGCCGACATATAGTAGTCGCGGTCGGTATCCTGTTTGATCGTCTCCACCGTCTGTCCAGTACAGGTCGCCAGGATTTCATCCATCTGCTGCCGCGTCCGCAGGATCTGCTTCGCCGCAATGCTAATGTCAGTTGCCTGTCCGTACATCCCGCGCGAGAGTGCCGGTTGGTGGATCATGATCCGGGAGTGGGGCAGGGCCGTGCGCTTACCCTTAGTACCCGCCGCGAGCAAAAAAGCACCCATTGAGGCGGCGAGACCGACGCAGATCGTGACCACATCAGAGCGGATGTGCGTCATCGTGTCGTAGATTGCCATACCCGCCGTGACTGAGCCACCCGGCGAGTTGATGTAGAGCATGATATCTTTGCTCTGATCCTCGGAGTCGAGGTAGAGCATATATGACACAATGGCGTTGGCCGTCTCATCGTTGATCTCCCAGTCGAGGAAGAGAATGCGCTCGAGGAAGAGGCGGTTGTAAATCGAAATCCAGTCTTCGTAGGGTTGGCCCGGCAAACGGTAGGGAACCTTGGGGACATCAATTGGCATAATTTCGCTCCGCGCGTTGGTAATGATTAAGCCTCTTGCCAGTGCTAGATTGCACTAGCAGGCAAGGGTTGCGGTAGTTCCGTCTCACTCTCAAGAATGCGGTCGATCAGACCGTAATCCTTCGCCTCATTGGGATTCATGTAGAAGGGGCGATCGATGTCGCGGCGAATCTTGTCCGCTTTCTGCTGGGTTTGTCGAGCCAAGATTTCGATCATGGCTTGGCGGCTCGCTAGGACTTCTTGAGCACGGATCTGAATGTCCGTGGCTTGCGATCGCCCCCCGGTCGAGCCACTCGTATCGTTCAGTACGATCGTGGCGTGCGGCAGGCTCAGCCGGAAACCCGGCGTCCCGCTCGCCAAGATCATCGCTGACATCCCAAAGGCAGCACCAATACAAATGGTTTGAATCGGCGGCTTGATATAGCTCATCGTGTCGCAGATCGCAAACGCGGAGGTTTCCAAACCGGGATATTCGCCCATCGAGTTGATGTAGATCTTGATCGGCTTCTCCGGATCGTCGTATTGCAGATAGAGCAGTTCAGCGATGATCAACTGGGCAACTTGCGGTGCGAGCGGCAAGCCCAAGTAGACGATCCGCTCTTTCAGCAGCAGCGAAGCGAGGTCTGGCGGCGGCTTGCGGTAGTAAGCGTCACCGTAATAAGGCGATTGGACAGCTTGGAT
The DNA here is from genome assembly GCA_012031265.1 of Spirulinaceae cyanobacterium SM2_1_0. Taxonomy (GTDB): domain Bacteria; phylum Cyanobacteriota; class Cyanobacteriia; order Cyanobacteriales; family Spirulinaceae; genus JAAUTY01. The sequence goes on from JAAUTY010000029.1 coordinate 35,759, forward strand.
GCCAGAATTCATAGGATTCTCGTCACAGATGTAGCAGGCAAATCAGGCGAACGGCATCAGCGCACTGCCCGCCCCAACCAGCGTTAAAACCTAGGGGATCGACGTTCTAACCGAACCACCGGGATTTACGCAATGTACAGAAGATTGTAACGCATCTGCTGTGAGGCTTCTGGGAGCCAGTTGCCGCCCGCGCCAAGCATTCAAGGGCTATATCTGTTTAGCATTGCTCCTAACGCTCGACACCACCAAGCGTTTAAACGCTTGGCTCACCGCTAAAGCCTGCTCAAGCAGGCTCGGAAAGCCGTTGCCACTTGAAACCACTTGAGCGGGTTTGCACTTTGACTCCAACACCCCTCGGTGCCCGGCACTCCGTACCAACCGCTGAACCCGTTTCAACGGGTTTTCGCTGGTTCAGGAGTCATAGAAACCCGGTTGCTTCGTGGGCGGGTGAACGAGATTTCGTGCTTCTCAGCAGAGAAACTGGGTTTTCTGTACTGGCGCTCTAGGCATTGACCACGCCCAACGCTTCTTTGAGCCAGAAAGGTTCTATGTGAGCGGGTGTCGGCAGCGGATTCAGCGGCGATATGATTGAGGCATTCTGCCGACTGTGCCCGATATGCTGACCGCGATTCTGTTCGACCTCGACGGCACCCTGGTGAATACCGACCCCCTGCACTTTCGCGCTTGGCAAGCGACCCTCGCCAGCTTCGGCCGCGATCTTGACCAAGCAGGCTACGACCGCTACATCTCGGGTCGCCAGAATGTGGAAATCCTCCAAGACCTCCTGCCGCAACTCTCCGTTGCTGAAGCAGAGGAGGTTGCCCGCCAGAAAGAAGCCCACTTTCGGCAACTCGCCGCTGACCTGCAACCACTCGCAGGAGTAGACCGAATCCTCGACTGGGTGGCAGCGCGCCAGCTCAAAAAAGCGGTGGTCAGCAATGCGCCGCGTGCGAATGCGGAATTTATGCTCGCGGCCTTGAAGTTGGCGCCGCTCTTTCCCCTCGTGGTTCTGGGCGAAGATGCGGTGCGGGGCAAGCCCGATCCAGCGCCCTACTGCCTCGCCCTAGAGCGCTTGGAGGTGACAGCGGCGCAGGCGATCGCCTTTGAGGACTCCCCCACCGGCATCCGGGCTGCGACGGGGGCAGGTCTCACGACTTTCGGCGTTGCCTCTACCCATGCTCCTGAAACCTTGACGGCGGCTGGAGCGATCCAGGTCATTCCAGACTTTCAGGCTCCGGAGCTGTGGCAATGGCTCGCCGCCGAAGTCTAAGGCAATCACCCCGCCGCTATCCTAGAACAAAGGTTCCGCGTTGCTTGCACACTGCCCCTATCTTGCTGGAGTTTTTAGTCTCATGAAGGTTCGTTTGCACCCCATCCTCAGCGATTCTCATCTCGGCGCGCAACAAGCCAGCAACCAGCGCCAGCTCTCAATTGCTGTCGCGGCGACTGCTGACGGTGACGAGCGCAACTTGCCGCTGAATCTCTGTTTGGTTCTCGATCAGAGTGGTTCAATGAATGGTCGGCCGCTCAACACCGTCAAACAGGCGGCGGGTCAATTGCTTGAACGGCTGGGACCGCGCGATCGCCTCTCGGTCGTTGCCTTTGACCACCGCGCCAAAGTCTTAATCGAAAACCAAACCGCCAGTGATATTCAACGCATCCGGCAGCGCATTGAGCAGTTGCAAGCTGACGGCGGCACCGCCATTGATGAAGGCTTGAAGCTCGGCATGGAAGAAATTGCCAAAGGTGACAGCGAGACCGTCTCGCAAATTTTCCTGCTCACCGATGGCGAAAACGAGCATGGCGACAATGATCGTTGCCTGAAGCTGGCGCAACTCGCCTCGGAATGCAATGTCACCCTGAATACTCTCGGCTTCGGTAGCCACTGGAATCAAGATGTCCTCGAGAAACTCGCCGACACGGCGACCGGTACATTAGCCTACATCGCTGAGCCGGAACAAGCCGCGCAGGAATTCGGTCGCTTGTTCACCCGCGCCCAATCTGTGGGCTTGACCAATGCCTATCTCTTGCTCGACCTGATGCCCAATGTCCGGCTCGCTGAGCTGAAACCGATCGCCCAGGTCGCCCCGGAGACGATCGAGTTGCCGGTGCAGGCCGAAGGCGATCGCCAAGTCGTGCGTCTGGGTGACTTGATGACCGACGAGCGCGTGATTTTGACCAATCTCTACATTGGTCAGTTGGCTGCCGGCTCCCAGGCGATCGCCCAGGTACAAGTCCGCTACGACGATCCCGCCAGCGGTCAAACTGGTCTGCTCTCCGAAGCGCTGCCGGTGCAAGTTGAGGTGCAAGCGGTCTATCAACCCGCTCCTGACGCGCGCGTGCAGCAGTCAATTTTGGCACTGGCGAAATACCGCCAGACCCAGATCGCCGAAACCAAATTGCAGCAGGGCGATAAGGTGGCGGCGGCTACCATGCTGCAAACCGCCGCGAAAACCGCCCTGCAACTGGGCGACCAAGGGGCGGCAACGGTGCTGCAACGCAGTGCTACGCAGTTGCAGTCGGGGGAAGAATTGTCGGAGGCGGATCGCAAAAAGACGCGGATCGTCTCGAAGACGATTTTGCAGGAATCCTAGTACCGCGATGCGGAGTTCTGAATTTTGAGTAGGGGAGGGTTTTAAACCCTCCCCATGTTCCCTCCCCATGTTCTGGGCAGGGTGAGCCTATGCGGTTGATTGGCTAGTACAAGGCGGCGGCAATGAGATGCCCATTCAGGAGCCGTAGGATACCTGTATTGTCTGCACTCATCACTCAAACCTCAGAACTCAAAATTCCGCGTCGCGATACTAGCGGCACAGCGTTGCCTTGAAATGACGGATGACGATTTTTGGGGCGATCGCCCTACAGGGTGATGATGACCAGTCAATACGATCTGGCGATTGTGGGTGCGACTGCTGCCGGACGGGCGGCGGCGCTTGGGGCGGCGGCGCGCGGGGTGCGGGTTGCCTTGCTCGAGCAGGGCGTTGGGTTGGCTCAGGCCAAGCTCTACACCACCGCTCTCTGTGCTCATGCCCAGCAGCAACCCGGCTCCGGGATTGGCGGGTTGCAAGCAGCCATTGCCAAAGCGAACTGGGCGATCGCCGCTCTGAGCGAGCAGCAATCAGCCTGGGTGCTGGGGGATCGAGGGGTAGACTACATTGCCGAGTTCGGTCAATTCAGCAGCGGGCCGACCCTTGACCTCGCCACGGCAACCAGGCAACTGCACGCAACACGCTACTTGCTCACTCCCGGCTGGCGATCGCGGCTCCCCCAGCTTGCGGGATTGAACGAGGCAGGCTATCTGACCCCGGAACAGATATGGGCCGATCCGCAGTGCTTATTGACTGCGCGCCGCTTGGCGATCCTGGGTGCGACAGCCCTAGCCGTTGAATTGGCCCAGAGCTTGCAGCGCCTAGGGTGGTCTGTGACCTTACTTGCCCCGCAACAGTTGTTGCCAACCCTCGATCGCACCGTTGCCTACTGGCTGCAAGCGCAACTCGAAGCCGATGGCGTCGAGGTTTTGACCCACAGCGCCGTCACCCAGGTGCGCACCCTCGATGGTCAGAAATGGTTGCAGGCTGGCGACCAGGCGATCGCCGTGGACGAGATCATGCTCGCCTGCGGTCTGCAACCGGAGTTGAGCGATTGGCAGCTTGGCGAGCGACTGGCGATCACCGCCAACGGTCAACTGCAAGTCAATGCGCGCCTGCAAACTGCTCACCCCCACATTTTTGCCTGCCGACGTTCGGACGCGGCGATCGCGGTTGCCGAAGCGGCGATCGCCGTCGCCAATGCCCTCGGTCAGCCCCGCCAGACCATGAGCTACCACGCCCTGCCGATCGCAATCGCGACCGATCCTCCCCTGGCTGCCGTTGGCTGGACAGAAACCTGGGCGAGGCAGCAACTCGCGGCCGAGGCGCTCATCACCACCGTCCAAGCCGCCCAAGCCAGTCGCGCCCAACTGTTAGATGCCACCACGGGCGGCTGCAAACTGATTGCGCGCCGTGACGGCGAAATTCTCGGCGCGCACGCCTTCGGTTTGGCGGCTGCGGAATGGATCGGGGCGATCGCCTTCGCCATACAGCAGGGGTTGCCAGTCGCGGATTTAGCCGCGATGCCGGTCACGCAACCTAGCGCCAGCGAACTGATCCCCCTAGTAGCCCGGGCCGCACTCAAGCAGTGCCAGCAGTAGACCCAGCCTTTTTGAATGGCTCAGGCGTTCTAGCTCAACTGCACCACCTTGGCGGCTTCTAGCAAGGCGCGCTGGGTGAGCAGGTCTTCCACGTTAACCCGCAAGTAGCGCTCCGGATCAACCCAGAACTGAAGCTTGAGGCGATCGCGCCCCGGCGACCCGGGTGGCGACAGCTCGGCCAAGGCGCGTGCCCCCTCGCGATCATTGAGCGGCTGCACCGCCGTTTGCCCGCTGCCCACGGCGCGAGTCACCAGGCGATCGCCATCAAAAAAAACTTCCGTCGCGCCCGTCTCCGCCCCCAGCTCACCGATAATCAGCTCAATCTGCGGTTGATTGTCCACCGACGCCCCCAGCACCAACTCCACTGGCTCCGGCATCGGGTAGGGTTGCCCGGCCTTGACCAGCGGTTGCCAACTGTGGCACTGCTCGCGGCGGTTCCAGTAGCGAACCCCGTAGCTGTGGTAGAGGAAATCTTTGACCTCGAAACCCTGCGCCAGTTGTAGCGCCCCGGTGGCGATCGCCGTAAACGGCTGCTCCGCGCGCACCTTCTCGGCGGGAAAGTAGCGCCGCACCCAGTCTTGCACCGCCGGGATCTGCGTCGTGCCCCCGACTAGCAGCACGGCGTCGATGTCCTGGACTGCGATGCCCTGCAAGCGCGATCGCTGCAAAACAGCGGTCATCAGGTCGTCGAGTTGGTCAAAAAATCTCTGCTCGGTCAAGAGTTGCTGAAAGCGATCGCGCGTCAGCGCCAACTCGTAACTTTCTAGCGTCTCATCGTTGAAATACACCTCCGTCGCCGTCGGTTGCACCGACAATTTCAACTTCAGGCGCTCCGCCAAGCGGGTGAGCAGCGAGGTTTTCGGCAGTCCTTGTTCGCGGGCAAAGTAATCGACGAGCCAGTTGTCAATATCGTTGCCGCCGAGATTTTGCCCCGCCTTCGCCAAGACCCGCGCCGTTTGGATCTTCTGCGCCGGGCTGTCACCCAAATTGTTCGCGCCCCACTTGAGGATGAAGCCGAGCGGCTTGGTTTTCATTGCCTGGGTGCTGGCGTTCAACTGCACCAGCGAGAGATCGACCGTACCGCCGCCAAAATCGACGACCAGCAGCAAATCGCGGTCAGCCGTGCCGTAGCCGAGCGCCGCCGCCGTCGGTTCATCCAGCAGCCGCACTGTGTCAGCCGGAAAGGCTTGGCAGGCTTGGGAGAGCCAGAGGCGGTAGGCCTCGAAACTATCGACGGGCACAGTGAGAATCAGGGAGTCCTCGGTTGCAGTCGGCGCGATCGCCGCCAGCAACGTTTGCAGAAACCAGCTTCCCAACTGTTCAAAACTAAGGGTTTGACCGTCGAGGGTGGGCAGGAAGCCCTGCACCGCCGCACCAATACCGCGTTTGAAGCCGCGAAAGCAGCGGCGATCATTGGCGAGGTCGAGGCCGCGATCACGCACTGCTTGACCTACCAATACCCGGCCTGCCTGGGCATCTTCGAGATAAAGCAGGCTGGGCACCAACGGCGGACTGTCGCCGACAAGCTGGGCGAGACCGGGGAGATTCACCGTTTCTGCTTGCTGAGTTGCCGCATTCCAGCGGCTGATCACAGTATTGCTAGTGCCAAAATCAATCGCGATCGCCATACGGGGGGACTACTCGACTCCATGCTTGGCTCAGACGCCCGCTGTGCACATCAGCCTGAGCCAAAGCGCGTGACTGGCAGGGCAGGCGACAGCCGATTCAGCTATGGTAGCCCGACCGCCCTCACTCCGCACAACCCAGATCGACGGTTCGCGTCTGTTGCGCGCCGGGGACACTCGCCGTCAGCAATGTATCAAAGTAGCAGCGATAGGGCACGACGAAGAGAAAATGATAAGTGTGGTCGGAACTGTAGAGTTCGAGCGGCTGACGATGTTCCTCCTCGAGGGGAGGAACGGGGCCGGTAGCAGGGTAATCGTAGCCGGGGGCGGTGATGGCAAGCGTCAGTTCTGGCGGTGGCCAGACCTGGATATCGCCCTGAACTTGGCGCACTGGCACGCGGATCAGCAAGTCCATATTCAGACCATAGGCATTGGGATAGGGCGGCTCAAAAGGGACGATCTCGCCGGTCGTGCGGTCGAAGAGTTGCACCGCCAGCGGTTCCAGTTCGTAAACCACCTCGGCTCGAGCCGGCAACTGGCTCAAAACCAGACTGGCGATGAACATGGCACTGAGGCTCGTGGCTGCGAGGATGGATTGGGGGACAAACATAGTGATCGCGTCATTCATGATCAGAAGCTTGCCGCTGTTGGCAATGCTCAGTAGAATCGTCTTCATGCCACTCAAACTGCATAGAATAATTTCATCACTGCCGTAACCTGGCAAGCGGCTCTGCTCAACTGTGCTAGCAGCCGTCGAGCTTGAAATCAATATCCCGCTTCGCGAAAGGCAGTTCCTGGTTGATCGCGTCGATTTCTTGCTGTTCCATCTCATTGATTTCGCCGATGTAGGAGCGGAGAATCTTGCTCAGGCGCTCATCGTAGAAACGATGCAGGCTGTGATTTGGGGTTGCTGGGAAGCCGCGTCGCTTCTTGTGCGGCCGCCCGCGCCAGGATCGAAGCGCTGAATCCCAGTACTGATGCCCCACTCGATCGGTTTGTAATAGCAGGCCTCAAAGTGCAGGCAGTCAAACTCCTCAAAGCAGCCCCAGTAGCGACCGTAAAGATTCTCATCCTTGCGCAGACAGAACGAGAGACCCACCGGCTTGTGGTCGCCCCAATCCTCGTGGTAGGCCGCTACTAGCATCACTCGTTCTGCATAGTTTGGATAGAGCTGTTCAAAAAACTTGCGCGTCAGGTATTTACTGCCCCAAAAAAACTTATCACAGGTGCTGCTGTAGAAGTTATAAATCTGCGGGAAAAGATGATGGGGAATTGCCTCACCGACGTGGGTTTCCACTCGTAGCCCTGCCTTGGTCACTGCCTTGCGTTCGCGCTTGATATTGCGGCGCTGGTTGGCATTAAACGCTTGTAAATAGTCGTCAAAGTTTTGAAAATCGCGGTTGCCCCAGATGTAGCTGTGGTGGAGCCAACTGCTAAAACCATGCTGCTCCATCAGCCGCCGCCAGTCGGGATCGACGAAGAGGAAATTGCAGCCGAAGATGTGGTTGCGATCGCAAAAATGGTCAATGGCCGCCACCATCACGCCCGTCACCTCCGCCTCATCCTCGCTGGGCGCGATCAGGAAGCGGTAGCCAACGGCTGGCGTGAACGGCGTCATGCCCAGCAACTTCGGGTAGTAGCGCACCCCAAGACGCTGTGATAGATCGGCCCATTGGTGATCGAAGACGAATTCACCGTAGCTGTGAGCCTTGATGTACATGGGCGCGAAGCCAACGAGCTGGCGATCGCGCCGTACTGTCAGGTGACAGGGCTGCCAGCCGGTGCGTGCCGTCGCACTCCCTGAAGTTTCCAGGTTGTGCAGCCATTCCCACTCGAGAAATGGCGTTGCCAGCGGCTGGGCGAGCGTGTCCCAGTCCGTTGCGTCAATTTCGGCGATCGCTGATGCCAAGCAACCGTGTAGTGATCGGAAATGCGTTCTACCATAGTCGCATTGCGGGCAATACTTCATACTCCTTAAGCCTAATTCATATTGCTTAACTATGCGGCGTGCCGTGGCGATGGGTGAACTGACGCTAGGATAGCGATCGCCTGCTGGTCAACTCTGCACCGCCGTCCCCATGCCGCCGCCATCGTTGCACTGCATCAACCCCGACTGCCCGGCCCCACAGCCCCAGCCCCCTCACCACAAGTTTTGTCAGCGTTGCGGAACCTCACTCTACTTTCAGCAGCGCTATGTCCCGATGCAGCGCCTGGGCACGGGCGGATTTGCCGCCATTTTCACCGTCTGGGACACGCGCCAGGATACCGAAAAGGTGCTCAAAGTGCTGACGGTTGCGGCTGAGAAAGCCTTGCAACTCTTTGTCCAAGAGGCATTAGTATTGCGATCGCTCCATCACCCTGGCGTCCCGCGTGTCGAGCCGAACAGCTTCTTTGAACTCAAGACCCCTGATCGCAGTCTGTATTGTCTGGTGATGGAAAAGATCGTCGGGCCGAATCTCGAAGACCTGCTACTCGACTACTATCCCCGAGGCTGTCCCGAACTCCTGGTTTACGAATGGCTGGTGCAGGCGAGTGCGATTCTCGATGTGTTGCACCGCCGCCAGATCGTCCACCGTGACATCAAACCCTCCAACCTGATGCTGCGCCAGACAACGCCGGGTCAACCGGGCAGCGGTCAACTGGTGCTGATCGATTTTGGCGGCGCGAAACAGATCGACTCCGCGCCCAGCTCGACGCGACTCTTCTCGTCGGGCTACAGTCCGCCTGAGCAGATGAGCGGCGGCGGTGTTGAGCCGGCCACTGATATTTATGCGCTTGGCCGCACTGCCATTCACTTGCTGACCAGCCGCCATCCCAGTGAATTGGAAGATATAGAAACTGGACGCCTGCATTGGCAGCACATCGTCACTCTTGATGCCGGACTCGCTGCGCTTTTGGACGCGATGGTGGAACCCGAGCCGGCGGCCCGACCGACCTCGGCACGACGGCTGCAACAGCGCCTGCTTGCCCTGACGCCACTCCGGCAGCGATCGCGCCAACAAATCCAAGCCCGTCGCCGCCAGCGCTGGCGCGATCGCCTCGCCCCCTGGCGGCAGCGCGGGCAATATTGGCGTAGCCGCATCCAGCAGGGATTGAGCTGGTTGGGATTTGCCCTGCTCGAAACGCTGTGGAGTACTGTGCTGACTGCCACCAGTGCAGCGGCCGGGACGCTGGCTGGCAGCCTGGTGATCCGCTTCAGTGCCGGAGGCCGCGAGTTTGCCAGTGCCCTAGAGTTTGTCCTGCGCGAGCTGAGTAATTTGAATGGCCTGACGGCGGGTGAAGCCGTGCTGCCATCGGCGATCGCCGGGTTTGTACTGTTTGGGGTCTGGCGGAAGCGGGCAGCTTTCAGCCTCGGCATCATCCGGTGCTCGCTGGTTTGTGTGGCAGCTTCGGCTATGGGCTGGGCTGGCTGTTGTGGGAAAACCTGGAGACGACGCCGCTCTACCGGTTGGGGGCGCTGGCGATCGCGGCGATTCCGCTGGCGATCGCCGGTCTTGGGCTACCCAGCCACTATTGGCTGCACGTGCTGGTGGCGCTGGTGGGTGTGGCGGCACTCTTCTGGGGCTTGGTGACCCAGAGCGGGTTGACCTTTGAGCTGCTGGTACAGGCGATCGCGTTTGAGAATTTATGGCTGAGCGTGGGGTTGACAACGACAGCGGCGATCGCCCTCGGTCTGTCCTTGGGCCTGAGTTACTATCTGCTGGTTCCCCTAGCCCGTTGGTTGCAGCGCTAGCTTCTGATTGAACCGTAAAGTAGGCCGCAGATTCTCCAGCCTGCATTCTCTACAATCAATCGCAAGCGCAAGTTGTTAGAATCTGTAAAATCTTGCCAGCGACGGTCAACGGGAGGAGAAGACGCGTGAATGCGGCGGAACAAGCAAGAAGCCTCGACCTAACCAGCAAAATTGCGAGTGCGGTCAATTTGTTCAAAGCACAGTTTCCGGATGCCCGCGCTGATCTCAAGCCTTGGCGCAATGATCCCGATACCCTGGAGCTGGTCGATCCCGACTCGATCGATATTGGCTTTCACTTGCCGGGTTGGAGTCCGCGTTTCCAAGGTCGTAGCCTGTTAGTCCAGATTCGCTTCTACCGCGATCCGGTTGAGCAGCGCCTGCGTCTCATTGGTCTTGAAACGGCCGCCTTTAACCACGAAGGCGAAGCCTGGCGGCTCTCGACCATCGACCGCTGGCAGATCGAAGGCAACTATCAACCCGCAACGGATGTGGCGGAGCGCTTGCAGGAATTCTGTCGCCAGGTGTTCAAGCTGTTTGAGCAAGCGGATGCAGAACCGACTTAAGCGATCATGACCGCGTGGCAGACACTCCTCGATTTTTGGTTCGATCCACCCACAGCGCCAGACTACGGCAAACCGCGCGCTGTCTGGTTTCGGCCGCGCGCCGACTTTGATGCGGCGATTCGCGATCGCTTCCTGCCCCTCTATCAACAAGCGGCTGCGAGTCAGTTGGAGCATTGGCAAGCCGAACCGCTGCCCTGTCTCGCCTTATTGCTTTTGCTCGACCAGGTGCCGCGCAATCTGTTTCGCGAGCAACCCCAGGCCTATGCGACGGATGCTCAGGCGCTAGCGATCGCCAAGCACGCCCTCACACGCGGCTTCGACCAATCACTCCCCCCCGTCTGGCGTTGGTTCGTCTACTTGCCGCTGGAGCACAGCGAGGATCTGGCGGATCAGGCGCGATCGCTCGCCTTGTTTCAAGCCTTGGTCGGCGAGCCAGGATGCGATCGCGCCGCGCAATCCGCCCAGGAGCACTACGATCTCATCGCCCGCTTCGGCCGCTTCCCCCACCGCAACGCCATCCTCGGCCGCCCCAACACATCCGCCGAAGCCGCCTTTCTGCAACAGGCGTAGTCCCTGAGTGGCAAAGCTTGCGAGCCAAGCGCTAGCACGATCGCAGAGCACCCCGCCGCTACAATAGCGGGTCATTGCCATTGATGTTGAACTAGCCGCGATCGCCCGTCCGACGGTGATTGTCGTAAAGCGCTAGATATATCAGAATATTAAGTTTCTACTCCGGCTCGAGCCGCTCATCTTCCAAGCCGCGTGTCTAACTGGCCGCTGCAACTTGGGGCGATCGCAACGGGCAAACCACACCAGTCGCCGACTCACTCGGACGCGGACGGTGACGTTGCCAAGCCGTCACCACCAACTGCTCGCGAGACTGCTGGCGGACACGCCCTTCACAGACTGCAAGCTGTAATTCTGTAAATGCCTGGATTTCCGCCAACTCATACTTAGTTGTCTGGAGCAGATGTCGCAAACTATTCTCAGTCGCAACATCCAGGTAACCGTGAGTTAAAGTCCTGCACACAATCGCACTAATCGATTCCATCGGCGTCACCACTTGATTAAAGCCAGGATTACCATTTGCTTGCAATTCGCTTACCCCTAAGCAGGCAGATCGAAGCGAGACTCGATCAACCGCAACCCAGCAATACTACTTGAATGAGGAAACGCCAGCGGGAAGCTTTATCATTGAGCTTGGATGAGCATAGCAAGCGAAATCTAGAATTATTTTTCGCCGCCAGTTCTAACCCGTCATCCCTTACTGGTGGTCTCGGAGTCCCATCTCAATTTTCAGTAGTATCTACAGGGTGATTTCCCCAAATCATAGCAAATCAGGCGGCAATGGCAAGTCTTTATCCGTGGATTTGCTGAAAATCCTCAGCGGTATTACGGATGGCATCAGCCCGTAAGGCTTGATTTCCCGTCGTTTCAGCTCGCGATCGCCCCCATCAGAGCACAGTATTTGCCTAGTACAAGGCGGCGGCAATGAGATCCCCATTCAGGAGCCGTAGGATGCCTGTATTGTCTGCACTCATCACTCAAAACTCAGAACTCAAAATTCCGCGTAGCGGTACTAGGGAGCAGTAATACTTCTTGACCACCCGCAATCACTGATCAAGCCTGATATTGCAGACACTTTGTATCAACATCGGGTCAAATTTCCTCAGCCCAGATCTTTTTACTTTCTTGGGAACAAAAAAAGTTATCGATACGTCATAGGTAAAATTTGCTTCGGTTTATGGTCAATTCCCAGCTAAAAAACCAATCGAAAGTGGCATGATCAATCCAACACTTTTGGCAGCGAGTCGAACTCGAGACCTTCGGCAACCCTAGCCCGATACTCCATCGCCAACATCGCCAGGATCGCGACCGATGCCATCTCGCCACCGATGAGGTGAGCCTCGCGGAGTACGCCCTCCAAAACCCACCCCTCCTGGCGATAAAGCTGACGCGCGCGCTGGTTGTCCACTTTGACATCTAACCAAAAGCGATGCGCCTGCCGCTCCCAAAACACCTGTCGCTTCAGCATTCGCAGTGTCGCCCGGCCGTAGCCTTGGCCCTTAGCGACAATGACGAGGCGGCGCAGATTGATGCTGCGCGCGGAGTTGTTCAATCCAGTCAGAATGACGTAGCCCAGGGACTGCGACCCAGACACTGGCTCAACAATTTGATGGGATATGTCAGAATTCAAAAGGGCGAGTCGATGCTCGTCCACCGTCCATTGGCCGACAAACATCCGATTTTCCGGCGCACTTTCAGCGGTTTGGACAAAATCGAGATCGGCTGCTCGCGTCGCCCGCAGGCGAATAGGGTTGAGTTCCTTGAGCATGATTCCAGAGGCTACCGCCGCATCGCAGGTCACGATTATCGCTCACCCGCTGGTGCAACACAAACTCAGCCTGATGCGCCAGGCTGATACGAGTACCGCGAAGTTTCGCCAACTGCTCAAAGAAATCGGCATGTTGCTAGCCTACGAGATCACCCGCGATCTGCCACTGAAGCTGGTCGATATCCAAACTCCGTTCGCGACGATGCAAGCGCCGATGCTGGCGTCGGACAAGAAACTGGCGATCGTTTCTATTCTGCGGGCGGGGCAGGGGCTACTGGATGGCATTTTAGAGCTTATACCTTCGGCGCGCGTGGGTCATATCGGCCTCTATCGCGAACCGACGACGCACATCCCGGTCGAATACTATTTCAAGCTGCCCCACGACATCGAGCATCGCGACATCCTAGTGGTCGATCCGATGCTAGCGACGGGCAACTCCGCTGTTGTGGCAGTCTACCGCCTCAAGGAAGTCCAGCCGCAGTCGATTAAGTTCGCTTGTTTGCTGGCGGCCCCGGAAGGGATCGCACATTTCCAGGAACACCACCCCGATGTCCCGCTGTATACGGCAGCGATCGATCAGGGTCTTGATGAGCGGGCCTATATCATTCCGGGGATGGGCGATGCGGGCGATCGCCTCTATGGCACCCAGTAGCCGCCGGAGCATCCCAGTTTCGTAGCCCCACATCTGCTAGACAGTGGCCGCGTCGGAGGAGCGGCGAGGCATTGATCTACAGGAAGTAGCGGTAGATGTCTTTGCGATGCAGGACGCGCACGAGGAGGAGGGTATCGGCTTGCAGGATGATGCCAATCCGCAGATCGCCGACTCGGATGCGGTAGCAGTCATCGCTGTTGGTCAGCTTTTTGAGCTGGGAGAGGTCGCAAATGTCGTTAGCGGCTTCGATCTAGTCAATGACCGCCGCGCGTCATGGCTTTGTCCTGCACGTCGCTGCTGCATTCCTGGAGGGCGAGAGGCTAAGGGTCGAGACTCTAGTGTTGTTAAACTGAGAGCAGCAAGGGTTACGAGGTTGTGGGATGACAATGCCGGCATTGCCAAAGTTGGCGGCTCTGCCAATGACGCTACCGCTAGAGGGAGCGGTGCGGTTGGAGTTGGTGGAGGGAGTGCCAGTGTTGCGGGCTTCAGCACAGGTACAGGCGCGGATTGAGGAATTATTGGATCGACAGCGGGAGATGGCGCTGACGGCGAGTGAGGTGCGCGAGCTGGATGCCTATGGCGAGATAGATGATTACTTGAGCCTCATCAATCGCCTGGTAAGGAATCTAATGTTGGATAGCCGCCAATCGCGAGCTGATGATTTGGTCGGCTGATGGGCTAGAAATTGTTGACCTAACTTCTGTCGGACGAGCAACAATTTCTGTTCTCGATCTGATCGGCGGTCAACTGACGGGCCTCAATGATCCGACCTTGGAAACGCTTCAGGTGATTATTTAAGGGGTTGGGATGTGGTGGCGCGAGATGTGGGGTGAGTTTTGCGATCGCTATACAATAGCGACTAGAACCCAGTAATTATGGTGTTGCCTATGACTCCCCCAACGACCTCAAACAACCTCAACACATCAGATGTCTGGATTCCGGAGTTGCCCCCCACCGATCTTGTTTTTGATGATGGAGTGCCCTTGGAAAGTAATCGTCATCGTCTTGCGATGAATGTACTCATCGACTCGGTTTATGCCGCCCTGAAACCCCGTGAAGATTTTTATGCCAGCGGCAATATGTTTGTCTATTACAGCTTGGCACAGATTAAAAACCGCGATTTTCGGGGGCCGGATTTTTTTGTGGCGCTCAATGTGGACGGCCAAAAAGAGCGTCAAGGTTGGGTGGTTTGGGAGGAAGATGGCAAGTATCCCGATGTGATTGTGGAGTTAATGTCGCCCTCAACCGCAGACATTGATCTCACCACTAAAAAAGAAATTTATGAGCAACGGTTCAGCGCCAGCCATTATTTTGTGTTTGATCCGTTTGATCCGCAATCATTACAAGGTTGGGCACTCCAAAATGGTCAATATGTAGCGTTGCAGCCCAATGATAAAAGGTGGCTCTGGTGCGAGTCTTTAGGGTTGTGGCTTGGCACATGGCACGGCCCAATTTTGCAGGAGACAACGGATTGGTTGCGGTTCTATTTCCCCAATGAGCAGTTGGTCTTGTTGCCACGGGAGCGGGAGTATGAACGGGCGGAACGGGCGGAAATTCAGGTCGAACAAGAACGACTTCGGGCAGAGCAGGCAGAGGATGCGTTAGCGGCAGAGCGGCAGCAGAAAGAGGCTCTACGGGCGAAGTTGCGCGAATTAGGCATTGATCCGGATGCAGTGTGAGTGTGATTATTGAATGTTGGATAGCCGCCAATTCGGTTCTCGATCTGAATCGAGAGCGTGGCTGCCAAATCCGAGCCGCAGATCTGGCGATCGGCCGACATCCACCGCCGGATGACCCGATTCTGCCATCGCTTTGATTCACGAGTCGGCCATCTGCTGGACGCGGGCGATGATGTCGCGGGCGGTGGCGGCATGGGGGGATTTGAGCCGCTCGAGGATGTCGCGACATTCGCAGAGATAGCGCAAGCCGCGCTCAATATCGCCCTGCTTGTCAGCCAGCAATTGTCCCATCATGCCGAGCGTCATGGCTTTGCCCTGCACGTCGCCGATGCGGTCGGTGAGTTCGAGGGACTGCTGGTAGAGGGCGATCGCCTGGGCCACCTCTCCCTGCTGGGTTTTGAGTCCTGCAATCCAGCCAAGTGCTTCAGATTTACCTGCCACGTTA
>JAAUTY010000080.1 GCA_012031265.1 Spirulinaceae cyanobacterium SM2_1_0
TGGTTTCGCCCCTACTTTTACAGCAGGCTTCAGGAGTCCGAAGGCCTCGTCCAGTCTGACTTTTACTGAGTTAGGTAGACCGCAGTTCGGTCAGGAAGGATCTCAAGTTATGTGTACACGGTAGCCCCAGCTGGGAGAAGGAGAGCTAGAAGTCCCTCTCCCAGCTTAGGAGAGGGATTTAGGGTGAGGGTTTCCAAACTGGGATGCTCCCAACTGGATTGCCTCTTAACCAATTCCCAAAGCTCTCTTTTGCAACTGCTGAAATAGATGCTTGTTGTTCTGACTCAGAGGAAAATTGCGTTCTGAAACATTGGGAAGACGGTCAAAATTGTTCTTGTATATCATTCTGTTGATTGACGTTCTGGGCTTTCTAAGCTATTGATTCTCCGCAGTGGGCGGTGCGATCGCCTGCACCAGCGCGGAATAATCTGCCTCCGCCAACCCCAAGGCCAACGTCCGCTCCAGTACCTGCTCTAGCGCCGCCACCGAACCAGTTTCTAGCCCTAGCGCCGCTGCTTCCTGTGTGAAGAGCCGTAGATCCTTGAGCAGGTGTTTGGCGGGAAAATTAGGGTTGTCGAACTGGCGATCGCACATCCGCGCCAGCTTTTTATCAAAGGTCGGTGCATAGAGAGCACTCTGGCGCGTAATCGCCATGAAATCCTCCACGTCCGCGCCCGACTGCTGCACGAAACTGAGGCTGAGCGCAAAGGCGGTGGTCAGCGCGCCGATGAGCTGGTTCATCGCCAGCTTCACGGCTGACCCCGTTCCCACCGGCCCCAGATGCAGCGGCTCCGGGCCGAAATGTTTCAGCAAACCGCGCCAGCGCTGGAACTGGTCGGGCGTCGCCCCCACCATCAGCAGCAGCGTGCCCTGTTGCGCTTGCGGGATGCTGCCGAGCACCGGTGCTTCCAGGTACTCGCCGCCTGCCGCTGCCACGTCCTGACACAGTTGGCGACTCTGGCTGGGCGCGATCGTGCCCATTTGAATGATCGTGCGACCGGCGAGCGCCGGTTTTGCCGCTTCACTGAGGAGGGTGGCGTGGATCGCCGCCGCATCCGTCAGCATCAGGATGGTGCAGTCGCTCGCCGTCAGGGCCGCCGCAGGGGAGGGGGCGATCGCGATCCCCGCCGCTTGCAGTGCCTCGAGCTTCGCCGCCGTGCGATTGTAAGCGGTGACCGTCAGGCCTGCCACTGCCAAACGCTGCGCCAACGGCTGTCCCATCAAACCGGTGCCTAAAATACTGGCGCTTGCCATCGACCCTCCTCTGGAGTGAAAATAAAGCGCCAACCCAATAGGGTCGGCGGCAGAGTCTCCCAAGCTGGGAGTGGGAGCATGTTAGTTCAAAACATCTAGCGCGCACTGACTGCCGATCTCGGTGAGTTTTTGGCGCGCGGCAGTTGCCTCGGCAGTATTGCCCGAAATGACCCGTTGCAACTCGGCTTCTGAGAAGCGCTCTTGCAGGCGACTCAATGTACATTGGCAAATCTGCGCCGCAACTCCAGCTTCTAATCCTGCCCGTTGTGCGTTGGTCTGGCAGGCTTGGATGTAGGTGCGACGGAAATCCTCGGAATATTCGTTCGCATTCGCAGGCTGGACATGGCTAGCGATCGCCAATCCCAGACCCACCACACTCGTCAACAACACTCTCACAGCAGTTAGTTTCATAAGCATTAAATTGAGCAAAATTTACCGTCGGCCATTTGCAGATTAACGCACCGCGATTCACTTATGACCCGACCGATTGACGCAATCCTCGTCCCTCGTGGGGCTGAATATCAAGCTGTTGCGCGCGGTTGGCGGCGGGCAAAACTGGCGGCGAAGGTTTCGCTCTTGGCGATCCCGGCGGGCCGCTTACCGGTGCAACAGTTTCTGGCGACGGCGGCGATCGCTCCGACCACGAAGGTACTGCTCATGGGGTTGGGCGGTGCTTTGCAGCCCGCTTGGTCGGTCGGCGGCTTGGCGCTATACCGTGATTGCCGAGTTTTGCCTCAACCCGGAGCTACTTATGTGGCTGATGCGGAAATGCTCGCGGAGCTGCAAGCGATTCTGACCGTACCCGCGATCGCGGGTCTGACCAGCGATCGCCTCGTCGCGCGCGCCAGTGAGAAACAAGCCCTCGGCCAGCAATCCCAAGCCGCCCTCGTGGATATGGAAAGTGCCCCTGTGCTCGCCTACTTCCAGCGAGCGGCAGTGTTGCGGGTGGTCAGCGATGACTGTCGCCACGATGTTCCTGATCTGACGGCGGCGTTTGATGCGACGGGGAAGTTGCGATCGCTGCCCCTCGCCCAAGGCTTGCTCCAGCATCCCCGCGCGGCCGCTCGGCTCATCGGTGGTTCCTTAGTGGGGTTACGAGCCTTGGCGCAGGCAGCAACGACGTTGGCGCAAGCGCTTGCCTCGCGATCGCCCTAGTACCGCTACGCGGAATTTTGAGTTCTGGGGTTTGGGGTTTGGGGTTTGAGTTGTGGGGTTTTGGTTTTGGGTTTTGGGTTTTGAGTGCTTGCAATACGGGAATCCTGGGGCTTTTGAATAGGCATCTCATTGCCGCCCTCTTGTACTAGCCGTTGCGCGTGACCACTGCAAGCTTGCTCTCGACACCATCCCCCTCGGTAGCGAGCCAGTCCAAGAGCAGGGCGTTAAATTCTGCTGGCGCTTCGTCGTGAGGGCAGTGGCCGCGTCCGGGCAAGGGCACGAAGGTCAAACGCGGATTGCAATCCCGGTAATAGCGGGCGAGGCTGAAGGGAACCATGCGATCGCGCTCGCCCCAGGCCAGCAACATCGGGAGCGATAATTGCGCCAGCAACGAACGCATCGCCGGGGCAAAGTTGGGCTGACGCGCCGCCCGCGACAGGGCACAGAAGGCGATCGCCGCATCGCGATCACTCGCCGGGAGCGCGAAGATTTCCACCAACTCATCGGTGATCGCAGCTGGCTCAGCATAGGCAAACTGTGCCCAACGCCGCACGACTGACCGCTGGCGGAGCAGCCGGAACAGCAGGCGGAGGAGTGGCGGTGCCGCGAAAGCATTTTCCATACTGGCGACGAGCGATCGCGCCCAGACCGGAATCGCCGCTTGGCGCAGGCTGACATCGGGCAGGTTGAGCATCACGAGCGATCGCGCCAGTTCGGGATACTGCGCCGCCGCCGTCGCACAGACGAGCGAGCCGAGCGAGTTACCGACCAAGACGGTTGGCTCACCAATGAAAGTCGCCCAAAAATCGTGAATCTGTTCAGCCCAGAGGCTGGCGCTATAGTCCGTTGCCGCCTTGCGCGCCCCGCCAAATCCCAATAAATCGATGGCATAGACGGCACGCTGTTCCGCGAGCACCGGGATATTGTGCTGCCAATGCTCGATCGCCGCCCCAAAGCCGTGGACGAATAGCAAGGGACTGCCAGTGGGATGGGTTGGTCGCTGATAGCTGTAGCGGATTTGCCAGCCGCGCCAGAGCCAGTCGCGCTGGCGACCGATGCGACGCGACCAGGATTGGGTTTGGGGCAAGTGAACCTCGGTTGCAAGTATCTGTATCAATGTCAATTGTAGAAGGAGAAGCTGGCGACATCCCCCCTTGGCAATCGGTAATCCCTACCCGCCACATCTCCATACAGCCAGGGCAACTGACTGCAAAATATACTCCCTTGCTAAGCCGCAGTCTTGCCGCGAAGATTTGCCCTGCTCTATTTCTGTCCTGGGCTGTCTCTGCGTTTCAGCGCCTTGTACCCCTAGGAGAAAAGCACTATGCTCCGCCTGATTTAAGGCAACTCAACTGAGGTCGGCTTGGCAATATGGGGTAAGCCCCAACCCAATTTCTCGCGCAGGATGCGGAAGAATTCTGGTGGTTGCAGGCGGATAAAGCGGGCGGTATAGAGCGACTTTTCGATGCTGACGCAGTCTTCTGGCAGGATATAACACCCACCATTGCCATCGACCACCATGACCATCTGGTTGGGTGTGGCCGGGAAGATCGTTACCGGCTCGGTGTCCGAAAAGACCAGGGCACGGGAGGCGAGGGAATGCGGGCAAATGGGGACGAGTTGCAGTACCGGCACGCCAGGGGTGACGACGGGGCCGCCCGCGCTCAGCGAGTAGGCGGTCGAGCCAGTGGGTGTGGAGACGATCACGCCATCCGCGGCGATGTCAACCGCTGCGTGCTGACCGATGACGATCTCAAAATGGCACATGCTGGTGAGCGGTTCGCGATGGATCACCATCTCGTTGAGGCAGAGGGCTTCCCAGAGCAGCGTCTCCTCACGCCAGACCCGCACCGTCAGCATGGAGCGCTCCTCGACCTCGTATTCACCAGCCAGCAAGCGTTCCAGGACTTGAGGCAGTTGGTTGACATAGGTTTCAGTCAAGAACCCCATGTGCCCGGTATTCACGGTCAGCAGCGGGATGCCGCAGACGGCGAGTTGGCGGCAGGCCGCGAGGACGGTGCCGTCGCCGCCGAGCACGATGCCAAAGTCGATGCTGCTATCGAAACCGGGGGGCACAACCTGCTCGATGCGGGTGTGGCAGACGGGCCGCTCCGACTGCGAGTAGCCGAGGATACCCCCAAAGCTACTGGTAATGTGAACTTCACAGCCGCTGGTGACGAGCTTATGATGCAATTCGTCAGCGATGCGGCAAGCCACCGGTTTTATGTCGTTGTAGATGATGCCTACTTTCGGCACAGCAATTTAGGAGAGCTAACGAAAAAGAAGGGAGCGAAGTGAATACTCAGGACTTCGACTTGAAGGGCGATCGCTTCTGGCGGCGACGTTCCTTCTCTTTTTCCTTTTCATAGCCGATTTCCTTGAGCTTTTTCATGATCCGGCTGAAGTATTCTTGCAGATAGGCCTCCAGCGTGGTCGTATCCTGTGGTTCGAGCTGAAAGACCTGGTAGGTTTCCTCCATTGAAGCATCGAGGGGGCGATCGCTGGCGAGGACTTCCGCAAAGGCCAAGCGATCGGAGACATTCCAGCTCCACTGAAAGAAGCGCGTCAAGCGACGCATGAACCGCAAGAAGCCGATCGATAGCCGCGCCGTCTTCGCGGTGCGATCCGAGAGGCGTTCGCAGAGCCGGACAATTTCATACGCTCCCCAAGCACGGGTACCGACGACTGGAAAGCTACGATTCATGGTTTCTGGAATCTCCAAGGCCCGGACAGCAAACTTGGCAATATCGATCGTGTCCATATAGGCGATCGGCGCGCCTTCGCCCGCGATCCAGACCAGTTGTTTGTCCAAGATCGGCACGGCGTATTGCCCGATCAAGCCTTGCATAAAGCCGCAGGGTCGCAAAATCGTGTAGTTCAACCCCGACTGAGCGAGCAACTGCTCGGTACAGCGCTTGATCTCCATCAGCGGCACGCTGGGAAACTGCTCAGCATTGAGGATCGAGAAGAAGATGTAGCGCTCGAGGCCCGCGTCTTGGGCGGCGGCAACCAGGTTTTTCTTGCCCTCCCAGTCGATCTGCCGGATGCTCAGCGAGTCGGTGGCGCGGGCGGTGGCGGCATCGATCACCGCCGTCATCCCAGCCAGCGCAGCGGGAAGCGTCTCCGGCTGGCAGATGTTGCCCTGCACGAGTTCGGCACCCCACTCTTTGAGGAAGCTGGCTTTGCGGGGGTTGCGGACGAGGCAGCGAACGTGATGCCCGGCATCTATGGCGCGCCGCACAATCTGCCGCCCCAACGTCCCGGTAGCACCGACTACTAGCAGTTCCATCGCAGAAAGGTCAAGCCATCGTAAAGTTTCTATAAGATTTTATCAGAAACCGCTCCCCATCCTGGCGGGGATACTCATCAAGGCCAGTTACGACGCTGCGGATTATGGCGAGGTCGGTGAGCGCAGGCGGCTGCATCCTGCCGCTGCATGGCATCGGTTGTCTTTGGGTTGATGCTCTTGGCGGCGGCTGGGCGATCGCTAATTTCCGATCCCCAACTGCCCCGCCAGACTGGGACTCAGCGGGATCAGCGTCGCCAGCATCAGAAATAGGGCGAGCAACCCGAGGGTGGCGCGCGCATCGTCAGGTTCCGTCAACTCGTTCAGACTCGGCCGCTCCAGATCGCGCTGCAAGAACAAAACGAGAATGCCCCAGTAGAGCGGAATCGGGTTGGCGGGGTTGAAAATCGCGACGATCCCCAACACGATCAGCGTGCCGATCGTCGTACGACGTGCGGTTTTGCGCCCATAGATTGCCTGCACAATCCGCCCCCCATCCAGTTGACCGGCGGGCAGTAGGTTCAGCGCCGAGATCGTCAGGCCCAGCCAACCGAGCACGACGAGGGGATGGACGCTGATTATTGGGTCTTCTAAACTAGACTGCAAGACCACCTTCGCCAATGTCCCGACGAGTACCGAGCCTTGGAAAAATTGCGTCGGTAGCGTGAAGATGTTGTCACCTTGCGATAAGAGTAAGCCGACCGTTAGCATGAGCAGCGACACAATCCCGCCTGCGGCTGGCCCCGCCAGGGCGATGTCGAGCAGGGCGGTGCGGTTGGGGATCTGTGAGGCAAAGCGTGTGATCGCCCCGAAGGAGCCAATCTGCCAGCTCGGCAGGAAAAAAGGAATCATCAGGCGGACGTGATGACGCCGTGCCAGTACCCAATGTCCGGCTTCATGAGCGATGATCACTAACCACAAGCCGAGGGCGAGCGGCAGAGCTTCGCTGATGCGACTGAGTTGGCTGAACCAATCGAAGCCGAGTAAGTTGCTCGCCGCCTCTAGGCTGGTGGCGAGGGTGGCAATGAAGAGGACAGCGGTGAGGTTTTTCTGGGCAAGAGTGGCCGGTTTGGGATCGTTGCTGCTCGGCAATACGATGGCAACGGGCTTGCTATCAGGGTTTTCGACGAGGAAGAGGCGGTAGCGATCGCCCACAACCTCGCTCAGCTTCTCAGACAGCTTCTCATAGGCCGCCTCCGGCTCCGCCCGCAAATTGCCTTTGAAGATCGCCCCTTCCTGATATGAAATGGTCTCCGTCGCGAAAAAGGTATCAACGCCGAAAATGCTGCGAATCACCTGCAAATCAGCCTCGGGGATCGGTGGCACTTCTACCGTATCCTCAGAGTTGCGATCAGCCGCTGGGGTCTCGTCGGGCGAGGGTTTTGAGTTCTCAGCCTGGGACATCGCCAGCCGTTGCGCGGCGCGATCGCGCAACAACTCCTGCTGACCTGCTGCGCGCAGGCGACGACCGAGGTAGATGTAGAGACCCGTTGAGAGCAGCAGCAGTAAAATAATTCCGGCCAAATTGAGATAGATGCCCAACGCAAAACAACCAAAAAAGAGCAGCCAGGGTGCCATCAGGATGACCGACTGCAACCAGGCGAGGCGACCCAATTGACCGTAGGGCTGGGCGCGGTTGTAGCCCCAGGCGAGGATACCCAGCGCAACGAGCACGATGGCAGAGACGATGAGGGTTTCGGAACCGTTGAACATAAGCAGCCAATGGGGAGTGGGCGAACCGGTAGACGGTCATCGTACTACGACGACTGGAGCGCGCGACGTAGTTGACCCTGGCAAGCGGCGAGACGCTGTTCACCAGCCGCTGCATCGAGATCACACCAGTGCATCAGCAGCGCCAGCTTAACGCGCTGACCACTGCGTTCCAGCAGGTCAGCCGCCTCGACAGGATTCAGCTCGGTCAAATCTTGCAGGATGCGGAGGGCGCGATCGCGCAGCTTCTCATTACTCACCGCCACATCGATCATGCGATTGCCGTAGACCTTGCCGAGCTTGACCATGACGCTGGTGGAGAGGATGTTGAGTGCCATTTTTGTCACCGTGCCGGCCTTGAGGCGCGTCGAACCGGCGAGCACTTCCGGCCCGACCAGCAAGCGAATATCGATACTGACCGGAATATTCACTTGGTCAGCCGGGACACAGGTGATGAAGATGGTCGCCGCCCCCCGGCAGCGCGCTTCATCCAGTGCGCCGTGGACGTAGGGGGTGGTTCCTCCCGCTGAGATGCCGACGACGACATCGGAGGTGATGACGCGGGCCTGGGCGATCGCCAAGGCCCCATCCTCAGCGCTATCTTCGAGGGCCTCGGAGCTACGCAACAAAGCCGGTGCCCCCCCCGCGATGATCCCCTGCACCAGCTCCGGCGGCGTGCAGAAGGTCGGCGGGCATTCTGAGGCGTCGAGTACTCCCAGGCGGCCACTGGTTCCCGCGCCGATGTAGATCAGCCGCCCTCCCTGTTTCAGAGCGGCGGTCGTTGCGTCAATCGCGTAGGCGAGGTCTTCCCGGGCATTGGCGATCGCGGTCAGCGTCTGAGCATCTTCGCGATTGAAGAGATCGACCAATTCCAAACTGGTAAGTTGATCAAGGTTGGCGCTATTAGGATTGTTCTGCTCGGTCAACAAGTGACCCCGTGTTTCCAGTCCGGTCATATTTTAGTGCCACTGCATTACTTCGTTCAGTCGCTAGCCGACTGGATTAGTCCTCATAACTTTAGAGCAATCCTTCCAAGCGCCGCCGAATCGCCTCCAGCTCGTCGCTGGACATTGCGCCCGCCTCAGTCTCCTGAGCCTGACTCGTGGCGGCGCGGCGCGACCCGTCGGCTTGCCAGTCGGTGGTGTCGATGTTGGTTTCGGGTGGGATCGCCAACTGACCAGTCTCGACCAGCTCACATTCGTAGCCCGCCTCGCGGCAAAACTCCTCGATTTCATCAGCCGGAAAGGCCTCGACCGTCGGTGCTGGGAAATCCTGAGCCTCGAGCAAGAGCGAATAACGGGTTGCATCGTCCTCGGACTCAAACATCAGCACCTTGTTGCGTCCAGCCATCTGGACGGAGTGGATGCCTTCATTTTCAGTCCCGACATTGACAAGCAACACAAAGACACGTTTCGGCGCAAGCATTTTTGGACAAGCTCTGGTGAATGCTGATGATCGCTTACTCTTAGCATATCGCCTCGCTGTCTGAACGTTAATCGACTCAACCGGCTTAGGCCAGTGCTAGCCTGCCACCGATTGCATCCCGCTAGCCCACTACATTTAGCGCTCAAGCGATACTTCCTGGGGGAGAGGGGGGTCTAGTCGCGGCCACTAGAGGAGATCGCCCAGCCCCGTAGAACCCTGCGCTATGCTGAAGATTAATTCATCCCCAAGCTACCGATGACGGATGTGCAGACCTTCACCTCACTCCCTGACCACACCCAACTTCCCTGTGAAGACGGGACGTTTGTGAAAAACTTTCAGGAACATCCGCAGAGCGTGCTGCTCACCGATTCGATTCGCCCCGTTCTGCAAGCCCTGCATCCCGATGGGCAGTATTGCATTGGCCAAGATAGCGGTATCTATTGGCGGCTGACCGACCCGCCGCAGCGCGGGGCCGAGTCACCCGATTGGTTTTATGTGGCTAATGTGCCGCCCGCGCTCGATGGGCAGATGCGGCGTTCTTATGTCTTGTGGCAAGAAATCATTCCTCCGCATATTGTCATCGAATTTGTTTCGGGAACCGGGGCAGAAGAGCGCGATCGCACTCCCTGGACCGGAAAGTTCTGGGTTTATGAGACCGCCATTCGTCCGGCTTACTACGCCATCTACGAAGTGCAGAAGGCACAAGTTGAAGTCTATGAGTTGGTGAAAGGGCATTACCACTTGATGTCTGCCAACGAACGCGGTCACTTCCCGATCGAAGGGATGGAGGTGGAACTGGGCATTTGGTCGGGAACCTACCAGAATGTTGCCCTGCCCTGGTTGCGCTGGTGGGATCGGCAGGGAAATTTGCTGCTGAGTGGCGAGGAGCGCGCCGAACAGGAGCGCGCCCGCGCCGAACAGGAGCGCGCGCGGGCGGATCGAGAGCAGGAGCGCGCCGAGCAACTGGCGGCGAAGCTGCGCGAACTGGGCATCGACCCAACCACCCTCGGTTAGCTTAGATTCTCTAGACCGGGCGAGCGTGACAACCAAAAATCGAGGCGATCACTTAGCCGCCATCCAATTTTGTCCGGCGCGGACATCGACGACTAGCGGCACCTGCAAGTCCACTGCCTGCTCCATCGTCGCGCGGATCTGCGGCTCGAGCGACGACCACTCCGCCGGGGGAACCTCAAAAACCAGTTCGTCGTGGACTTGTAACAGTAAACGAGCCTCATAGCCGCGTAGGATCTCGTGCAAGCGCACCATTGCAATCTTGATAATGTCAGCGCTGGAACCCTGAATTGGCGCATTCGCTGCCGCCCGCAAGAGCTGTGAATCTCCCGCCGTTAACCCCTTCAACTCGTCGAGCTTGATCGTCTCTGGGGCTTGCCCCCGCAGTTGGCGTAGCCGCTCGCTCGTGAAGTTGAAGTAGCGACGACGCTGGCAGATGGTTTCGACATAGCCTTGGGCGATCGCCTGTCGTTTAGCAGTTTCCAAAAAGGCAAACACCTGGGCATAGCGATCGCGGTAGCGCTCAATAAATTCCTTGCCCTGCTTGCTACTCACCCCGGCCTCGCGGGCAAAGCGCTGCGGCCCCATGCCATAGATGACCCCAAAATTAATCGTCTTGCCCAGGCGTCGCTCGTCGGGTGTTACCTCATCTTTTTCAAATAACAAACGCGCCGTGACGGCATGAACATCCTGACTCTCGCGATAGGCGGCAATGAGGATTGGCTCGCCACTCAAATGCGCCAAGATGCGTAGTTCAACCTGGGAGTAATCGGCTGAGACCAGTAACCAACCTTTTTGGGGCAAAAACGCTTGGCGAATCTGGCGCGAGAACTCACTACGAATCGGAATATTCTGTAAGTTAGGATTAGACGATGACAAACGCCCGGTTGCGGTTACCGCCTGATTAAAGTCAGTATGAACGCGCCCAGTTTGCGGCTCAACCAGGGCGGGCAAGGCATCGACATACGTTGACTTCAGCTTTGCGAGGCTGCGGTATTCGAGCACGCGATCGATGACGGGATGATCCCCCTGGAGCTTCTCTAAGGTGGCGTGATCCGTGGAGTAGCCGGTTTTGATTTTGCGGCTTTTTTTCGTACTCAGACCCAAGGTCTCAAACAGCAGCGTACTGAGCTGCTTGGGGGAGTCAAGGTTAAATTCCTGACCAACACTGGTATGAGCTTGTTGCTCCAGCGATCGCAAAGTTTCCTCGAGTTGCACCGACAGCGTTGCCAGATAGTGAGTGTCAATGCTGATCCCACATTGTTCCATCGCCGCCAAGACTGGTTCTAGCGGTTGCTCAATCTCATAAAGAAGCTTCGCTAAGGCTGGTTCCTGCGCCAATTCTGCCTCTAGCTCTGGGACTAAACAGAAGGTCGCATAGGCATCCATGCCGCAATAAACGGCGACTTGCGAAATCGGTAGGGTAGCAATCGTTTCCCCTTTCGGGATGCCGAGATCTTTGTAGTTTTGTGATTCGATGCCTGCCAGGTAACGCTGTGACAAATCGCTGAGATTATGGCTACGATCAGGGTTGATCACATAGCTGGCAAGCATCGTGTCGAAGGTCACTCCAGTTACTAGAATACCTTGGTTTTCGAGTACAAGCCGGTCAAATTTGGCATTCTGAAATGCTTTTGGATAAGCCGAATTTGCCAAAATAGGCTGGAGTGCTGCCGATACTGTTGCTAGGGGTAATTGCTCGCCTGTCTCGTGACCGACCGGCAAGTAAGCCACTTGCTGCGGTTCTGCGCCCCAGCAACAAGCCAGGCCTACCAAGGCGGCTTGGCGGGGATTGAGGGCAGTGGTCTCCGTATCCCAAGCCACAAGCTGTTGGCGATCGCCCAGTTCCCGCAAGCGTGCGACTAACTGTTCCAGCTTCGTCTCCGTATCAATCACTTCCGGCTGAATCGTAATCGTTGCGACGGCGGCTTGCTGCGCTTGCTGGGTATCTTCGGCACTGAAAAACCAGAGGTCGTCATTCTGACTGTCAGCAACGGGTGTTATTTGTTTCGCCGCATCAGTAGATTTTAAGGATGATTCCGAGGCAAAAATGCCGCTAAATTGCTGCTGGAGTGACTCGATTTGACGGCTAAACTTCTTCAGCTCCAGCTCTGCCAGGATAGGCTGTACCTCATCGATTGCAAAGCCCGTGAGTTGACAGGCTGCCCAGGTAATTTCGAGCGGAACATCGGTGCGGATTTGCGCCAAAAATTGTGATCGCTCCGCATCGGCTTGACCCACCACTAGTTTCTTGTGAGTCGCCCCTTTGATCGCATCAAGATTGGCATAGACATCCGCCAGGGAGCCATACTGGGTCAACAGTTGCACGGCTGTCTTTTCACCAATGCCACGCACGCCGGGGATGTTGTCCGATTTGTCCCCACAGAGGGCTTTGAAATCAACGACTTGGGTGGGTTTGATCCCCAGTTTTGCTTCGACGGTAGCTGGGTCATATTCCATGATGCCGCCATTGGTGTTGCGGAGGGCGCTGCGATCCGGATAGAGGACGGTGATATGTTTTTCGGCATCGATTAACTGGAACAGGTCGCGATCGCCTGTCAAAATCTTGACCTGATAGCCGGCATCGCGACCCCGCAGCGCCAGCGTCCCGAGTACATCATCAGCCTCGAAGCCCGCAGCGGTGATCACGGGTAAGCGCATCGCGGCGAGGAGGCGCTGGAGGTTTTCGAGATCAGGTGGGAAATCTGCCGGTGTTTCGGGGCGGTCGGCCTTGTAACTGGCGTCGGCTTCGTGGCGGAAGGTCGGTTCGCGGCGGTCGAAGGCGATCGCCAACAACTGCGGTTGCTGCGCCTGCATGACTTGGAGCAACGAGTTGAGAAACCCAAAACAGATATTGGTGGGGATGCCCGTCGCGGTTCGTAGCCCGCCATCCCGCCCCTTGGCGAACGCAAAGTAGGCACGAAACGCCAGCGAGTGACCGTCAATAAGCAGCAAGGTGGTCGGGGGAGCAGCAGCGTTCAAGGCAGACCGGGGGAGTAAAACAGCTTCATTATTTTAGCGATTGCCTGAGCAGGGCCGCCCGAGACAACGGCTGAACTCTGCAACAGAACCTCAAGAACTATAAACTTTGCTAACACCCACTTGTTGATTCCAGGTCGGCGGTGATACTTTGGGAATTGAGCACGACGGGCGCAATCCTTCAGCCTCGTTCCTAACTCAAACTGATCGCAGCCAGTGCTCACCCGCTCGCGATCGCACCAGCCCCTGAGCAACACCCACTCCAAGTGAAAATGGCAATCCCGGCCAGTTGCTGAGGACAGGCAAATACTAGAGAATACGAGCTAAGCGGTAACTCAGTGCATCGCACGCCAAGATTGGTTGCTCCCATCAGCAGAATAAACCTAGCGTCGCTGGCACTTGTTGTTACAATTGTCACACCCAAAACGGTGTATTTCTAGTATTTAAGCAAAAGCCGACCCGGTTGGTGTTCACTTGTTAACCTCTAGTTCTTGGAAATAGTTCTATTTTTCACCCATCTCTATTGCAGTCGTTCAACGATTAACCCGCCTCATTCCAATCGGAGGCGGGTTAATCGTTGTTGGTGCCAGTTGTTGCTAATGCTAGTCATTGTGGGCAAGGGGATGACTGGAGGGGAGGGGGATTTTTTCTAGATCGAAGGTGGCAATTTTAACCGGCTGCCTGTTCAGGGATCAGGCGCAAATAGTGGTCAACGGCTTGTTCGACACTGAAATCATCGGCGCGCGATCGCAGCGAGTCCGCCGCGATTGGTTCTCGCAGTGCCGTTTCTAGAGCCGACGCCAGCGAGATCGCATCACCCACTGGCACGAGCTGTCCATAGCGACCGCCCGCCAAAATTTCGCGGGGGCCGTGGGGGCAATCGGTAGCGACTACCTGACAACCGCAAGCCAGTGCTTCGATCAGCACCGTCGGCAAGCCCTCGAAGCGTGACGAGAGCGCCAAGACGGCGGCTCGACTGAGGTAGGCATAGGGATTTTCAACATAACCGGGCAGTAGCAAGTTGTCAGCCAGGCCCAAGCTGGTCGCCAGCGCCAGTAACTCTGCCTGCTGCGGGCCGCTGCCGAGGATGACCAGACGCAGCGATCGCTGCTGGTGCAACAAGGCGGCGGCGCGGACGAGGGTGGCAAAATCCTTCTGAGGCACGAGGCGGCCGATGGCGAGGATGACCGGCGGCGCGTCGGGCTGCAACCAGGGGTGCGGCAGTTCCGCAGCGGCGAGTTGGGCCAATTGGGGACTGACGACCGGATTGTAGATGGTGCGGACGTGCGTGGGCGGCAAATGTAGCTGCTGGGCAAAATCACGCGCGAGGTCGGCCGAAACGGCGACAATCGCTCCGGCTTGGCGGTAGAGCCAGGGACGTAGCGATCGCGCCAGGCGCGCACCACGACCGGCGGGCGGCGGCAGAGGGAGATGCTCGACCAGCACGAGGCGCGTCGCAGGGGCAAACCGCTGGGCTAGCGCTGCCGCGCCATTGACGCGGGTGAGGTGGCAAAGAAGCAGGGCGGGGCGATCGCGCCGCAGATAGCGCACCAAGGCCGGCAGCAGGCGCAGGCTCTGCAACGTACCGCCGCGAATGGGGCAGTCGAGGTCAACGACACGGATAGCGGTGGGCAGGGTATCGGGGTGCAGATAGCTTTTCCCGGACTGGCGATCAACGAGTAAATCAACTTGACAGCCGCGCTGATGCAGGGCGATCGCCAGACGGACGACCATCCGCGAGATGCCACCACCACCGGGGGCATTGATGAATAGTGCAATGCGGCAATCAGTCATTAGCCCAATCCCATCTCAATCTTTGATGCTTGTGGTTTTTGTGCTGCGGCATCGCCCCTTACCCCCCCAATGTCTCACCAAACCCTAAAACCCAAGCCCCCTAATCGCCCGCTTCGGTGGGATAATAGCGGCGGTTCAATCGCAGCGGCGCTCAGCGAAACGATTGGGTTCGCCCCGGAAGCGGCGTAAGTCTGCGAACAAATGACAATCCCGATTTTGCTGACGTCATGCGTATTGCTTTATTCACAGAAACCTTTTTACCCAAAGTCGATGGTATCGTGACGCGCCTGCGCCACACGGTTGAGCAGTTGCAGCGTCATGGTCATCAGGTCTTGGTGATCTGTCCGGCAGGTGCGCCGCGAGAATATCATGGCGCGCAAATCTACGGTCTTTCGGCGTTTCCGCTGCCCCTCTACCCGGAGCTGAAGATTGCGGTTCCCCGTCCGGCGATTCGGGCGCGACTGGAGCAGTTTCGACCCGATCTGATTCACGTCGTCAATCCGGCTGTACTGGGGTTGGCGGGCATCTATTATGCGAAGATGCTGAATTTGCCGCTGGTCGCCTCCTATCACACTCACCTGCCGCAGTATTTACAGCATTACGGCTTGGGGGCGCTGGAGGGATTTCTCTGGGAATTGCTGAAGGCGATGCACAATCAGGCGCAGTTGAATCTCTGCACCTCGACGGCGATGGTGGCGGAACTGCGCGATCGCGGTATCGAGCGTCTCGATCTCTGGCAACGCGGTGTGGATACCGAGATGTTTCACCCCAGTCTCACCTCGGCAAAGATGCGCCAGCGCCTCTCCCAAGGTCATCCCGATCGCCCGTTGCTGCTCTATGTCGGTCGCGTCTCGCCAGAGAAGGAGATTGAGCAGATTAAACCCGTGCTCAATGCCGTCCCGGGAGCGCGGTTGGCGATCGTCGGTGACGGCCCTCACCGTGAGGCGCTGCAAAAGCACTTCCGGGGCACACCGACCCATTTTGTCGGTTACTTGCGCGGCATGGAGCTGGCGTCGGCCTATGCGTCGGCTGATGCCTTTGTGTTTCCGTCGCGAACGGAGACGCTGGGCCTAGTGCTGCTGGAGGCGATGGCGGCGGGCTGTCCGGTGGTGGCGGCGAATTCGGGTGGCATTCCCGACATCGTGACCGATGGCGTCAATGGTTACCTGTTTGATCCCCAGGATCGCCAGGGGGCGATCGCCGCTACCCAGCGTCTTCTCGCCGCTCGCGCCGAACGCGATAGCTTGCGAGCCGAGGCGCGCCGTGAGGCCGAGCGCTGGGGTTGGTCGGCGGCGACGGCGCAGCTTGAGGAGTTTTATCGGGGGGCGATCGCCACCTCACTCTCGGTCGCGGCCTGATTCTGTCATTCATCAACGAGCAACGCGGCTCGCTTCAGCGCATGGCACGCGGCGACCAAATCTATACGCAACGAGAGTTCTGGAATCTACAGGGCCTGTACGAACACCACGGCATCGACTGTGGTGACGGCACGGTCATCCACTATCGCAAGCCGAGCGAGACGGTGGAGCAGACTTCGCTGGCGACTTTTGCCGGTAGCCAGCCGATCTATGTCAAGCCCTATCGCACTGCCTTTATTCCGGAGGTGGCGGTGCAGCGGGCGGAGAGCCGTCTGGGCGAGCGCCGCTACAATCTGCTGTTCAATAATTGCGAGCATTTTGCGACTTGGTGCAAGACCGGCATCAGTAGCAGCCAGCAGGTCAATGATTTCCTGCCGCTGCTGGCAACGTTGAAAACGGAGGAGCTGGAAACGCCAGTCCAGGAGGCGTTACAAGATTCTGACCAAGACAGTGCCCGCGTCTTGGTGCAGCGGGCTTTGGGGCAGATCGAGGTGGTCTGGAATGACTTGCAGCCGCGCTATAAGCGGGCGCGGGCGGAGGCGGCGACCTGGGAGCGGGTGGCACAGGAGGCGGTGCAGCGCGATCGCGACGACCTCGCCCGTGCGGCGCTCACCCGCAAGCGTCAGTATCGCCAGGAAGCCGAAAAGCTGGAGGCGCAACTCCAGCAATTGGCGACCTTGACGGAGCGGGTGCTACGCCAAAAGTTACAAGCACAGTGACGAGGGTGATCGCCGCTACTGGAAACCATCAACCCGTCTGAGCGCGACTCCCTTGCACCCACAAGTTCAATAGGTTTCAAACGGGATGTTGTAAAGTTCTGACGGCACCACCGTCCGCTCGACCGTCGTCTTGTGGCTTTCGCGGCGGGACTTGACATCAATGGCGATCGCCTCAAAACGAACCGCCATACTCCCCAGCGGGACAATGAGCTGCGTCATTGTCTCCAAGTCACCGTGGCGATCAAGTTCAAAATCGACAAAGGCGCGTGGGCCGTCGAGGAGTTGGCGGGTCTCGATATCGACGACCCATAGCTTGACGTACACCGAACCAGGGTAAGACTTGAGCTTGACACGCACCAAGGTCAGCGCCCCGGCCTCCAGTTCGTCCTTGGCAATAGCCAGTTCGGGTGCGGGGACAGGCCGCTCGGCGGGGGACTGACCGCGACGGCGACGGGGCAGCCGTGGGCGGCGGGTGGACAACTCGGACGTTTCCGGTGACGGAGCTTCGGGGAGGGCGGGCGGTGGTGGCGGTGCTGCCCCGCCCGTTTGAGCCGCCGTTCGGCTCAAGGCTTCGGGATACGGCAGGCCTGAGCTATCGTGCGGCTGAAAACGCTCCACGGGGACTGCTGGCGCTAGTTCATCAGCATCGTCGTCATCGTCGAGCACAATCTCCTGAGTGGCCCAAGGATCGGTCGCCGGAACCGCCAAGTTGGGGGCGGGCGGCTGAGGGGGAGCGGGAGTCAGGTCAGGCGTTTTCTGGCTGGTTTGCGGGTTGAGACGACGGCTCGTCAGTCAACGGCTCGCTCGCCAGCGCATTGACCCGCCTCCCAGAAGCGTTCTCGGGTTCGCAGTTCCCCGAAGTCGGT
>JAAUTY010000081.1 GCA_012031265.1 Spirulinaceae cyanobacterium SM2_1_0
GCACAAGTTTTCAGTGCTGAAAGGGAGCATCCCAGTTTGGAAACCCTCACCCCTAAATCCCCTCTCCCAAGCTGGGAGAGGGACTTCTAGCTCCCCTTCTCCCAGCTTGGGAGAAGGGGTTGGGGGATGTAGACGCGCAGCGGCTGCTCGCAGAGTGGGGAACCGTAACGCCAAAGTGGGATGCACCCATCTCAAATTCAAAATGCTTGGAGAGTGCCAAAGTGGGATGCACCCCTAGATAAGGCTTGCTGACTCCTGAAACTTTCGCTGGGCGTGACTATCGCCAGGGTTTTAGGACTTGTGTGTACACAGTAGCCTGATTGCCTGACACTACTCAAAACACCCCCCCATTGTTGCTGGTGCAATGCTTCTCCAAATAATCGCGGCGTCAGGAGTACAACGAATCGAGTCACTGACAGAGACTTTTTCTGCTTAGCCTGAATAATTCATCGATCGCTGGAAGCACCATCACCAGGACAGTCCAAAAAACATATTGCTTTTTAAACCAATCGCCAAGCCTAGTACCGCTACGCGGAATTTTGAGTTCTGAGTGATGAGTGCAGACAATACGGGCATCCTACGGATCTTGAATGGGCATCTCATTTCCGCCGCCTTGTACTAGTATCCTGAAAGGCTTTCAGGGATTTTCCAAAATCGTCGTGAGTCATTCAGGTTGGATGTAAACCCCTAGAAATTCTCAGTGTGGATTTTTTGACCAGAGTGATTGAAATCGCGATACCTGGAAACTCCATGATTCGTTCCATGATGAATTCACACTGTAGACCCACATGGCGGTCAAACTGAGAATGCTGGTAAAACCCAGACATTGCAGGCTTTTGGGCGGCTTGTGTCAGTCAGTTAGGCGAGACATTTCAAACCCGTGGTGTTGATAGTGGGCAGCCGGTCGCATTGCAAAGTCTGCAATCTGCACCAGGTAAGTTGTTGTTCTAAACAGTAGCTTTGCGCTTATGGTTAAAGTAACCGCGTTCTCATCAATCCCTCCTTGTATAGCCGATTTACTGTCTCCAGTTGGCTCGATGCTCTGCAATCCATTTATGAATCTCGATCCCGCTCTCGCGCTAGCGATTGACCGTGTTGAACACCAACTTCTCCAGCGCCCCTTGTCAC
Organism: Spirulinaceae cyanobacterium SM2_1_0; assembly: GCA_012031265.1. Classification (GTDB taxonomy): domain Bacteria; phylum Cyanobacteriota; class Cyanobacteriia; order Cyanobacteriales; family Spirulinaceae; genus JAAUTY01. The sequence goes on from JAAUTY010000081.1 coordinate 1,129, forward strand.
CCATTGAACGTCGGATTTTGGAGCGGTCGTGGTACGGCCAAACCTACACCGAGATGGCGCAGGACTCAATCTATGGCAGTGGTTATATCAAAGCGGTCGGTTCACAGCTCTGGGCACAACTCTCCACGGCTCTGGGTGTGCGCGTCACCAAGAAAAACCTCCGTCTCACTCTGGTTGCTGAGCTGCACCACCGCACTGACCCGAACCCTGGCATTCTGGAGCTGAGAGACCAACGTTGGTCTGTTGCCCAGGGTCAACTGCCCGTTCCGGGTGTCCCGTTGCCGCTGGACTCACCGTTCTACATTGAGCGACCGCCGATTGAGCAGTCGGCTTATGCTGCTCTGGATACTCCCGGCTGTGCGCTCCGTCTGCGGGCACCGAGCAAGATGGGAACCAGTTCTCTGCTGGCACGGGTGCTGGCACGGGCGGCGGTACTGGGCTATGTGACGGTGGAAATTGACTGCCAGGAAGCGGAAATTGCAACTTTAGGCTCGTTATCGCGTTTTTTGCGCTGGGTTTGTGCAACGGTTAGCCGCTATCTCAATTTATCGGTTGATTTGAATGAATATTGGGATGAAGAATTGGGCAGCAAAGTCAGTTGTAAGCTCTACTTTGAAAGTTTTATCCGGCAACAACTTGATGCGCCATTGGTGATCGCTTTCACTGAACTCCATCGCCTGTTTGAGTTTCCCCACGTCGCTAGTGAATTTCTGGGAATGCTGCGTTTCTGGCACGAGCAGGCACAGCGATCGCCACTCTGGCAACAGTTACGTTGTATCCTCAGCTATGCCACGGACAATGATGCGCCGCTCGATCTAGCCGAGTCGCCCTTCAATATCGGCATCTCCCTGCGCCTACCTCCCTTCACGCCCGACCAGGTTACGCTCTTAGCGGAGCGCTACCAACTGGTTTGGGACGCCCGCGCGACTGGACAACTCATGCAAATGGTGGGGGGCCACCCCTATCTAGTGAGTCTGGCATTTTATCATCTGCGCAGTAATGATGTTCGCTTGGATGAGTTGCTGGCGACCGCAGCGACACCGGCTGGCATTTATAGCTACCATTTGCGCGGTTACCTGACTATCTTGCGTGAACAGCTCAGTCTGGCGATCGCTCTACGCCAAGCCATTGACTCGGAAAACCAACAGCCACTGGATGCGATCGCCGCCCACCGGCTCGAAAGCCTAGGCTTGATCGAACTGGTCGGCGAGCGGGCGCGCATTACTTGCCAGCTCTATCAGCACTATTTCAGTGCCCAACTGGCTGAGACCGAGCCAGCCAGCTATGGCATTGCCCTGGTTGCCACTGAGAGCATTGATATTGTCACGCAGCTCCCCAACCATGCGGTGTTGCGGCAGTACCTTCAGGACAGTTGGTTGGCTTGGTTGAACAGTAGCCAGGCGATCGCCATTCTCCTCGCGGGTGTTGATCGCTTCGAGCTGTACAATGCTGCCCGGGGGCGTGCAACGGGTGATTCCTGTCTGCGTCGCTTGACACTACTGTTGCACCGGATCGTCCCCGATGCTGCCATCCTGGCTCGTTATGATGGCGCGCAGTTTGCGGTCGTAGTGAAGGCGATCCCAGCCACGGCGCTGGCGATCGCCGAGCAAATGCGCGCGAGCTGTGTCGCGCTCAATCTCACCTACGACCGCACCGATGCCGAGCGAGCCAGGATTGACGAGCTACTCACACTCAGCGTCGGGGTTGCCTGCTGGTTGCCCCCCGCTCTCATCTCACCACCGCAATTGTTGGCGACGGCAGAAACCGCGCTCTACGAGGCTAAACATAAAGGGGGCAACTGTGCCCTGCTGGTTCAGCCCCAGCCCGACGGTGAATGAGGGGCCATACCCCGGTGCGATTTGCCATGATGGCGAGTGTCTCTGGACTGGCTTGCGGGTAACACCCTGGAAGCCTGTGCTACAGTGATAAGGCTAGGTGTACTACTCGCCGGTGACCGTCCGCAAAATTGCTGGGCGAGGACTGGGAGTGCCGCCCGACGCACACCGCCGCGTCCGAGTCCCTTACTGACCGGTAGCGCTTGGCGATCGCCAGTGAACTTGATTTAATAAGCCAGGGTTGGCGCTGAACAGCCAGTGACTCGACCCACCTGCCCTTACTCGCAACAGATCACCATGCCACCCGAGGATCGCTCGCGTCGGCGGCATCGCCCGCTCCCTCCCCCGCGCGCCATGCAGCCCCTAGCCAGCGCGGGGAACCCAGTCCAGGTGCAGCCCCACGCGCCCGCCACCGCTCCCGCCGTGGCAACTGGCTCAGTCGCCTCACGCTCCGCACGCCGCCGCCACCGGCGCGAGCACCGGAATTGCCACGCTCATCGAGCCAATCTCTCCCGGTGATGCCTAGTCTGACCCCTCTCCCCCCCTCCCCGGCGGAACTGCGCCAACGTCAGCAAGCGAAACTCCACTTGCTCCCCAAAGTACCTGTGAGAGCCGTCGCGCCACCGACCACTCCCGCACCGACGTTTCTATCGGTATTCGCGCTCTACACGACGCGGTTGCTGATCGCCAGCATTGGTTTGGGGGCGATCGCCGGGACACTGATCGCTACCCTGGATTCGACGCGCCGCTATAGCCGTGAGCGACCCACCTCCGAGCCGCAAATCGCCGCCGTGTCGTCCCAAAAGTATCCGCCCGCCTTGCCCTTGAGTCAGGAAATTGCTCCCCTCAAGTCCGAGCTGACGGCCCTGTTCGAGCAGTACCCACAATTCCAACCCGGTGTCTTTCTCATCGATCTGGATACCGGAGCCTATTTGGACTGGCAGGCCGCCAAACCCTTTCCGGCGGCGAGCACGATCAAAGCGCCGATCCTGGTCGCCTTTTTTCAGGCTGTGGATGCCGGAGACATTCGGCTCGACGAACTGCTGACGATGACGCCGGCACTGATTGCAGGTGAAGCCGGTGATATGCAATACCAGGCCCCCGGTACGCAGTTCACCGCCCTAGAAACCGCCATCAAAATGATCGCCATCAGCGACAACACCGCGACGAATATGTTGATCGAGCGTCTGGGGGGGGCAGAGCAACTCAACCAGACTTTTGCCAACTGGGGCCTCAAAGCGACGCGCCTGGAAAATTGGTTGCCCGATCTCGAAGGGCAAAATGCGACTAGCCCCCTGGATCTCGCCAATCTGATGGCAATGGTCAATCGGGGTGATTTGGTTTCGCTGCCCTCGCGCGATCGCCTGCTCGACATCATGCGCCAAGTCGAACACACTGATCTGCTCCCCCTTGGTTTAGAAGAGGGGGCAAGCATAGCCCACAAGACCGGACGGATCAGTTCAGTGCTGGCGGATGCAGGGCTGATTGACACCCCCACGGGTCAGCGCTACATTGCCGTCGTGATGGTGCAACGTCCTGACAATGACGAACAGGCCGCCGCATTGATCCAGGCCGTTTCGCGCCTCGCCTACGAGCATTTCAACCAACCGCGCCCACCCGCCCCAACCGCCACGACAGAATCACTCGATGCCCAAGATTCAGTGGCAACTAAAGATGAGGAACAGTAGCCGTCCTGACCCACGAACCTGCGGGGCGTTGCGGCATCTGAAGATAAAATCTCAGCGTCAAGTGAGAGCGACAGCCCGAACCGACGAGCCACCACGAACGGATAGGGTAAAGTAAATTAATCTATGACATCTGTACTAGGTTTCTGTGACGGCTAATCCCAATCTGCCCCTCGGCCTGGTGGTTCAGGGTTCCTTGAGCCAGGGCCTAGAAATTCGCCTCAACCCGGACATTTTGGTTGAAGATATGCGGGTCGGTAAGTTCTTGGTGATTCAAGGACGGCGATCGCGTTTCTTCTGCCTGCTGACGGATGTGACCCTGGGGGCGGCGAATCAGCGCATTTTTACCGACCCGCCGAGTCCGGGTGATGATTTTTTGCGCGAAGTACTGGCGGGCAGCAGCACCTACAGCACCATTGACCTCGCGCCGATGTTGATGATGACACCGGAAGGAGAGGGAATGGGCGATCGCCAACCCCGGCTTGACACCGCCCTCGCCTCATTTGATACCAACAGCAATAGCGATGTCGTCTTGCTCCCCGTCAAAACCATTCCTGGCCACTTCAGCCAGGTGTTTGAAGCCAGCGAGCGCGATTTTCGCATTGTCTTCGGCTGGGAAGATGATCCGCAGCGATGCAATTTTGCGGTGGGTAAACCGCTGGATATGGAGGTCGATGTCTGCCTGAATCTTGACCGCTTTGTGGAGCGCAGCAATGGCATTTTTGGCAAGTCGGGAACCGGCAAGTCCTTTCTGACCCGCCTATTACTCTCCGGCATCATTCGCAAGCGCGCTGCCGTGAATTTGATGTTCGATATGCACTCTGAGTACGGCTGGGAGGCGATGGAAGAGGGCCGCAGCGCGACAACGGTTAAGGGATTGCGCCAGCTTTTCCCCGGTCGCGTGGAGATTTTTACCCTCGATCCTGAGTCTACAAAGCGACGCGGCGTGCGCGATGCCCAGGAACTTTATCTCAGCTACGATCAGTTAGAAATCGAGGATTTACGGCTGATCAGTCGGGAGCTAGGCCTGTCAGAAGCCAGCATGGATAATGCCAATATTCTCGCTTCAGAATTTGGCAAGTCCTGGATTGTGCAGTTACTCAGTTTGACCAATGAAGAAATCAAGGAATTCTGTGAACTCAAGCAGGGTCATGCCGGTTCGATTATGGCTCTTCAGCGCAAGTTATCCCGGCTCGAAAGCTTGAAATATGTGCGCTCAGCCTGCCCGCATAACTATATCGAACGGGTGTTGCAAGCTTTGGATGCCGGTCGCCATGTGGTGATTGAGTTTGGCTCGCAGTCCAATCTGTTGTCCTATATGCTGGCGACCAATGCGATTTCGCGGCGCATCCACCAGAGCTATGTGAAGAAATCGGAGCAATATTTGCGGTCGAAGGATCCGAGCGATCGCCCCCAGCAACTCGTGATCACCATCGAAGAAGCCCACCGTTTCCTTGATCCCGGCATCGTGCATCAGACGATTTTCGGCACGATCGCCCGCGAGATGCGCAAGTATTTCGTTTCCCTGCTCGTCGTCGATCAGCGTCCCTCAGGCATTGACAACGAGGTCATGTCCCAGATCGGGACGCGCATCACCTGCCTGCTCAATGACGACAAAGATATTGATGCCATTTTCACCGGCGTTTCTGGCGGCCAGGGCCTGCGCTCGGTGCTCGCCAAGCTGGACTCCAAGCAGCAGGCGTTGATTTTGGGTCATGCGGTGCCGATGCCGGTGGTGGTGCGAACCCGGTCGTATGACTCGGATTTTTATACCGAAATCGGCGACATCGATTGGCGGCAGATGCCTGACCCGATAGTATTGGCTGAGGCTGAAGCCGCGAAGGCTGATCTCGGTTTTTAGGCAGGCATTCTCGCGGCGACCTGTCAGGAATTGTTCGGAGCTGTGGTGCTCCAGTCAATAGTCCTGCTTCTCGATGTGCTCACGAATCGAATTGAGATCGATGTAGCAGTCGGTGGCATTGCGGAGTTCGCGCGCGATCATCCCTTCGGTAGATACGACGGTAATGTGGGTATTTTTTGAGCGCAGTAGCTCAATCGCGCGCTCAAAATCGCCGTCACCGCTGAACAAAATGACGCGGTTGTACTGCTCGCAAGTATTGAACATATCGACGACGATTTCGATATCAAGATTAGCTTTCTGGGAGTAGCGTCCGGAGGTGTCGTCGTAATATTCCTTGAGGATTTTGTAGCGTACCGTGTAGCCGAGACTGATCAGGGCATCGCGGAAGCCACGCTGATCCTGGGGATCTTTTAGACCCGTATACCAAAAAGCATTGACCAGCTTCGTGGATGCGCTTTCCCTGAAATACTCTAAAACGCGGCGGGGATCAAAGAACCAGCCATTTTTTTGCTGGGCATAAAACATATTATTGCCGTCTACAAAAATAGACAGGCGATCGCGCTCAAAATGCATAAAACTAAAATTAGGTTAAATCTGAAAAATTCAGTAAACCCAGAATGGGTTCTCGCCCGCTGCTTACGAGCAGCACACTTTCATAAAGTTAATTGGTTTTACTACGGCGACTCAGAGAGCCGACCAATAATTCTAGCCTAAAAAGTCACTAGCTTACGATAACCAGCGCTTAGCCGCTCAAATTTGTAGATAGCCCAATATAATTAATATTATCTTAACCATTTTGGGTTGGCGTACCCTGTATTCATAACTAACGCTTATACCAATCTCGCCGTTATGATTATCTCACGCGCACCTCGCCTCATGCAGGATTGTCACCCGGCCGAGCCTCATCGGGTTGCAACGGCTTCAAAAACCACTCCAGACGGTGTTGGATTTTGCCGACGACCACAGACCCAGCTCTTTAGCGTTGCAACGGCTTCAAAAACCACTCCAGACGGTGTTGGAGCAGCGATGCGGCAGCCGCTCTAGAGCATTTTTGACCCTCACCAATCGCGTGGCGCTGTCCTCATTCCAACTGAATGCGAATCGTTTGCACCCCTGCGGCGACAGTCACTTCTAGAACGCGATCGCCCGACTTCTGAGTCTGCACACTGATACTGCCATCGGTCTCGAGGGCTGCCTGCTTGATCTGCGCCAGATCGGCCGGAGCGCCTTGCCGCCGCAGCACGGCCACGAGATCATTTGGGGTGATGTGGCTGCGGCGAAAATTGCGGCGCTGGGGTTCGCCTTGGTCGATCAGGGTAAGCGCCTGACCTTTGAGGATTTGCTCCAGTCGCGGCCAGTGAAAGGTGAGTAGGGCGAGCAACCAATGCAGCCCGACCAGGAAAATTCCGACAGCCATCGTGCTAAAAAACGGCGCGGAGCCGTTGATGGCGCGGCTCAGGGTCGCTCCGAGAATGATGCTGAGGATCACATCAATGGCGGCGTGTTGACCGCAAAAGCGGCGATCGCCAATGACCCGGATCAAGACGATAAGCAGACCATAAATGGCTAGCCCACGCAGAAGCATCTGTCCAGCCGTTAGCACTTCTGCTTGCAAGCCCAAGCCAAGCTGGACAAGGTTCCAAATCGCCGCCGCGCGATCGCTCACGAAATTTGCAATGCTCATGATTCGCCCCCGCCCCGCATTGGGCGGCTCTACAGTTCAAAACACGACCGGGCAGACTGTAAGGAACTAAGCGTGCGTCCCAGCGCCGTCGCTGCTTGATCTTAAGGCCTGACCAGGCGGGAGCGAATGCGGCTCGGGGTCGCGATCCGCATCGAGCTGGGGTAGCCACAACAGTACACCCGCAAAGAACCAGTAGTAGACCGCGACCGGATCGACATCCAGCGGATAGTAGAAGGTGTTGTAGCTGACCAAGAGGATGAACAGCCAGAGGCACAGCCCCAGCCGACGCAGTGCCGGGTCACGCAGCGAGCGATAGGCGCGAAACGTCAAGATGGTGACGAGCGTGACCAAGGCCAACATCGCAAACATTCCGAAAAAGCCAAGTTCGTAGACAAGTTTGGCATAGTAGGTTTCGACTAGCTTGGTTTCGCCCACGGTGCGGGCGGCATTGGTCGCCCGACCGAGACCACTGCCCAGCCAGGTGTCCTTGTCGGCGATCGTCCAGCGAAACTGATTGAGGATGAATTGATGCGGCGGCGAGGCTCGCCAGCGGTCAATGAAACTGACCAACGGTTGCTGAATGCCAAAAGCGTTCTGGCTGAGCAGACCAGCGAGCAACGCGAACAGACCCACCTCCCAGACCAGCCACCAGCGATTACGGCTCGCCAGCAGCAGCAGCACAATCAAAACCAGCGGTACGAGCGCTAGGGCGACGCGCTGACCAGAGACGATCGCGCTCGCCAGCACCAGGCCCATCGCGATCACGCTCGCTACTCGCCAGGGGCGATCGCGATCGCTCACATAGGACGCGGTCGCCAAGAAACTACCAGAGATCAAGAACCAAGCCCACTGCCAAGGGGCGACAAAGGTACCGGGCAGGCGAATCAAGCCGAAAGTGGGATTGTAGAGCAGCGCCCCCCCGACCAGACAGCGCGCTTCGAGGCTGGCCTGACGCATCTGACCACCCGCCAGTTCGCGGCTGCCTTCGCAAACGCCGGTGGTCAGCAATAGATACTGGAGCAGTGAAAGGCTGCAACAGATCACAATTAGGACAATGTGCAGGCGCAGAAGCTGTCGTAGATCGTCGCGATCGCGCAACAACAGCGGTGCCGCCAACAGCAGCGGCACATAGCCGACCAAAACTTTGAGACCGACCGCCCCCACGAGCAGCGAGGACCCAATCGCTTCACCTTGTCCCGGCTCGGCATTGACCAAGAGCAGCGTCAGCAGACAACTCGCCAGCAGTGGCAGCAACACCGGCAACAAGGGTTGCAGATTGGTTCGCATCGCCGTGCGGTTGTTGCCGGTTCTGAGCAGCACGATCAGCGCGGGCAGATAGAGGGCATCCTTGACCAGATGCAAGATTTCCTGACCGCCCAGGTAATAGATGACCGTCCCCCCAAAGGGCAGGTAGAGCAAAAAGAGCCAGAGGCTAGTGCGCGGGTAGCGCAGGGCGATCGCCATGCTGATCAACAGCAGTGCCCCCGCAATGCCAGTGAGAAAGCTGACTTGGAGCGCCAGGAGTCCACCGAGCAGTCCGGCTGTGCCGAGACTGGCGATCGCCCAGCGAGTCGTCTGTTTACTGACCAGCATTTTGCCTCAAGTGTGTCAACCTTGATCTATCGGTCACAGTCCCCTGGTCTATGGATATTTTGAAGGATCAGCCGCAAAATTCCCTGCGCCTCGCCAACGCGGGATCAGCGCGATCGCCGGGACACGCGACGAGCTGGGGGACGGGAACGAGGCCGAGCGCGACGCGGGCGCAGGTCATTGCTGACATCGACAAAAACATCGCGCTGCAAGATCGGATATTCGCCGACCCAGAGATCCTGGCTAGGGATGTAGAGATCGCTGAACCGATCGATTTGGCTGAGGTCAGGCTGATTGGAAAAGACGAGACCCTCGGCGACCTGTCCCGGTGCGATCAGCTTGTGAACCCGTTTCAGCGGCGCTTGCAGTCGCGTCCGAAAGCCTGATTCGTCACCGATTTCGAGATTGATGCGGCGCTCACGATTTTCAACGATCACCAACTCGCCGTCCTGGTTGAAGCTTTCGACCTCCTCGACCAAATCGTCGGAGATGAAGACATCGAGGATACGACCGCGCCAAAACCCGCCGTACTTGTAGCGACGGTAGCGAGAATTTTTCACACTCGCCCAATAGACCGGCCCCCAGAGCCAGTAGAGACCGACGACGATGCTGAAGAAGAGATCGAGTCCCTGCGCGAAGCCCTCAAACAAGAGGCTCAGCAGGAGTAAGGCGACAAGACCGACCACGGAAACCAACACTTTTTGCAGCCAGTCGCGGGGACGGCCCCAGGCGTAGCGGTACTGGGGGCCGGTGGCGATCGCCGGGACGATCTGCTCAAGTTTGGCGCGGGTCAGGGGGACAAGCATGAGAGTCGGAGGAACCTTACTGACCGCTCGGTTCGCGGTAGCCTCGCTCGTAGGCAAAACGGACGAGTTGGGCACGGTTGTCAAGTTGCAGTTTACCCAAGATATTGCTCAGGTGGCTCTGAACCGTGCGGGGAGAGATGAAGAGGCGATCGCTGATTTGCTTGTTCGTATACCCCTGAATGACCTCCCAAAACACCCGCTCCTCCGCTGGGGTCAACGGTAGCGGCTCGGGCGGTGTATGCGGTTCGGCTGCTGCTTCGCCATCGCCGCCGTTGCTAGCAACCTGCTGGATCATGCGAATGATCTCCGAGTGGATGCGGTGCGATCGCTCGAGCTGCACCTCGATCTTCGCCAACAGTTCACGGATTTCAAACGGCTTCGTAATGTAATCATCCGCCCCCATCGAGTGACCACGCACGCGATCGTCCAGCTCATCCATCCCCGACAAGAAGATGAAGGGCACCAACTGCCCCGACGGCGTACTCCGCAGCGTGCGACAAAACTCCAACCCGTCCATCTCCGGCATCATCACATCCGAAACCACAAGATCGGGCGGATTCTTGCCAAAAGCCTTCAAGCCTTCTGCCCCCGAGCTAGCATCCTCGACCTGGTAACCTTCCTTTTGCAGGTACTCAGTCAGGACATCGCGGAGAGTCTTATCGTCATCAACGACTAGAATTCGTTTCATGGTTCCTTCGCTCGCGCGGATTAGGCCGTTTTGCAGCTTTAGCTGCCAAATGCCGGTTAAATCTTTGATAGCCTACCAGGGCAATTTTGTCTTCCTGGAGTTTGCAAATCATGTATGAAAAGATTGCCCCACCCACTACTGGGTCTCGCATCACGTTTCAGGACGGTCGGCCGATTGTTCCTGACGATCCAATTATCCCCTTCATTCGCGGTGATGGTACAGGCGTGGACATCTGGCCCGCAACCGCTAAAACCATTGATGCTGCGGTGCAAACCGCTTACCAGGGCAGGCGTCAAATCAATTGGTTCAAGATCTACGCGGGCGACGAAGCCTGCGACCTCTACGGGACGTATCAGTACCTTCCTCAAGACACCCTGACCGCGATCCGGGAATATGGCATCGCGATCAAAGGGCCGCTGACCACACCGATCGGCGGTGGCATTCGTTCCCTGAATGTGGCCCTGCGTCAGATCAATGACCTCTACGCCTGTGTGCGGCCCTGCAAGTACTACGCCGGGACGCCTTCACCCCACAAGACCCCGGAAAAGCTAGACATCATCGTCTATCGGGAAAATACGGAGGACATTTACCTCGGCATCGAGTGGCGCGAGGGCACCGAGATCGCCCAGAAGCTGATCAAGATTCTCAATGAGGAGCTGATCCCGGCCACTGAGGAACACGGCGACAAACGCATCCGCCTCGACTCCGGCATCGGCATCAAGCCGATCAGCAAAACTGGCTCCCAGCGCCTGATCCGCCGCGCCATCCAGCACGCCCTGCGCCTGCCGCCTGAGAAGCAGCAAGTGACACTGGTTCACAAGGGCAACATCATGAAATATACCGAAGGGGCCTTTCGCGACTGGGGCTACGAGCTGGCGACGACCGAGTTTCGCGCCGAGTGCGTCACCGAGCGCGAGTCCTGGATCTTGGACAACCAGGCGAAGAATCCTGACCTCAGCGTCGAGGACAATGCTCGCCGCGTTGATCCCGGCTACGATGCCCTGACCCCTGAAAAGCGGGAAGAGGTCTGCGAAGAGGTGAAGAGTGTCCTCGCTGCCATTGGCGAGAGCCACGGGCAAGGGAAATGGCAACAGAAGGTGATGGTCAATGACCGCATTGCGGACAGCATCTTTCAGCAAATTCAGACGCGCCCGAATGAGTATTCAATTCTGGCGACGATGAACCTGAATGGGGACTACCTCTCGGATGCGGCGGCGGCGATCATCGGCGGCCTCGGCATGGGGCCGGGGGCGAATATTGGCGATGACTGCGCCATTTTTGAAGCCACCCACGGCACGGCTCCCAAGCACGCGGGACTCGACCGCATCAATCCTGGCTCGGTGATCCTGTCGGGGGTGATGATGCTGGAGTTCATGGGCTGGGACGAAGCCGCTGAGCTGATCAAGAAAGGGATTGGCGGGGCGATCGCCGACAAACAAGTCACCTACGACCTCGCCCGCTTGATGACCCCCCGCGTTGAGCCGCTGAAGTGCTCGGCCTTCGCGCAGGCGATCATCGACCACTTCTAGCGCGGTTCGTCGTGCAGAATTCCTGAAAATCAGGGTGCGATCGCCCGCGCCCCAGCTACCGACCGACTGGTGACTGGCGCTTTCGCGGCCGCCAGTCGGTCATCATTTGGCGGTGTACCATGGGGGAGAATCTGGATTATCTGCCCCTCCCTCTTCCTCTCTGCCATGACTTACCCTCTGGCTGTGCTGCAACAGCGCGTGCGTCAAGCCCTCGTTGCCGCCTTCGGGTCGGACTTCGCTACCTACGACCCCCTCGTCGTCCCCGCCAGCAATCCCAAGTTTGGCGACTACCAGAGCAACGACGCGCTGCCCCTCGCCAAGCGCCTGCAACAGAAACCCCGCGACCTCGCCGAGCAGATCCTCGCCCAACTCCAGGTCAGCGACCTCTGCACGCCGCCGGCAATTGCCGGCCCTGGCTTCATCAACTTCGCCCTGACGCCGGCCTATCTCGCCCGTCAGCTCAATGCCCGCCGCAACGATCCCCGCCTCGGGGTCGCGCCCGCCAAGCAGCGTCAGCGGGTGATCGTCGATTTTTCTAGCCCCAACATCGCTAAGGAAATGCACGTCGGTCACCTGCGCTCGACGATCATCGGCGACAGTCTGGCGCGGGTGCTGGAGTTTCGCGGTCACGATGTTCTGCGTCTCAACCATGTCGGCGACTGGGGGACGCAGTTTGGGATGCTGATCGCCTACCTGCGCGAGGTGCAGCCAGCGGCGCTGACAACCGCCGATGCGGTGGATCTCGGTGATCTCGTCGTTTTCTATCGGCAAGCCAAGCAGCGCTTCGATGCCGACGAGCAGTTCCGCGAGACGGCGCGCCAGGAGGTGGTCAAGCTGCAAGCGGGGGCGGAGGACAGCCGCCGCGCTTGGCAACTGATCTGCGCCCAGTCGCGCCGCGAGTTTCAGAAAATTTATGACCGCCTCGACATCGACCTCCAGGAGCGGGGCGAATCTTTTTACAATCCGCTGCTGCCGGGCATTGTCGAAACTCTGGAGCGCACGGGTCTGCTGGAAGAGAATGCGGGCGCGCAATGTGTCTTCCTCGATGGGTTTCAGAACAAGGATGGTCAGCCGCTGCCGTTGATCGTCAAGAAGTCTGATGGCGGTTTCAACTACGCTACGACTGACCTAGCGGCGCTGCAATACCGCATCGGCAAGGATGAGGCCGAGCGGATCCTCTACGTCACCGATGCCGGTCAGGCGAATCACTTTACCCAAGTTTTTCAAGTCGCGCGGCGAGCGGGCCTGCTCACCGAGGATGTGGAAGTTGTTCACGTCCCCTTCGGTCTCGTGCAGGGTGAGGACGGCAAGAAGCTGAAAACCCGTTCGGGGGAGACGGTACGGCTGCGCGACCTGCTCGATGAGGCGGTGGCGTGGGCGCGGGCTGATCTGGACAAACGGTTGGTGGAGGGCGATCGCCAAGAATCCGAATCCTTTAGCCAACAAGTCGCCACCACTGTCGGCATCGCCGCCGTCAAGTACGCCGACCTCAGCCAAAATCGCACCAGCAACTACATCTTCAGCTTCGACAAGATGCTGGCGCTGCAAGGCAACACCGCTCCCTATCTGCTCTACGCCTACGCTCGCATCCGCAGCATCATCCGCAAGGGCGCGATCGACCTTGCGGCCCAGAATCAACCCGCAACGACCCGTGGTGTCCAGTGGTCAGTATTGGCGATCGCGGCTGGCGCGCTCTTCGCTGGCTCGGCCGGTTTGTACATCACCAGCCGGATGCTGCACGAGATTGGCACGATCCCGTTCCTGGCGGGACTGCTTCAGTTGGTTGGCATTGGCTATAGTCTGCGTTTTGGCAGCCGCAATCTGCTGCGGCAACGCGATCGCCAGGCCTTCCGCCAGCGCCTCCAACAAACACGCCTAGCGGTACTCGGCGAGCCGCGCCCAACGCCCCGGTTAGTGGGTCATTCAACCGGTGCAATTGAGTTGCGCGAGGAACCAGAATTGGTGCTCGCTAAGCATTTGCTGCAACTGGACGAGGCGATCGCCGAAGTCGAGACCGAGCTGCTGCCCAACCGCCTCTGCCAGTATCTCTTTGAACTCAGCCAGAAATATAACCAGTTCTATGATGCTTGCCCCGTCTTGTCAGCCCCCGAACCAGTGCGGACGTCTCGACTGATGCTCTGCGAACTGACGGCGCGCACGCTTCAGCTCGGCCTCACCTTGCTGGGCATTCCGGTGCTCGAGCGCATGTAGCCCGTCTGCGAACTGGGTGGCGTCAGGGCAGTCGCGATCAAGTGATCAGCGTGTCCTTGGATTTGTCCTCACCCAAAGGCGGTAGATTGCGCCGAGAGCGGACATCGCCAAACTGACCCTCCTCGATGCGGATCTGGATCTGCGGCCCCGAACTTGCCAGGCGGATGACCATGCCATCTATAACCGGCATTTTCGTGATGCGCTTGCCGTCGATGTAAGTCCCGTTCGCCCCCAAGTTGACTACCTCCCAGTCCGTCTCGCCACGCGGCCGAATCTCGACGTGGTGGCGGGAGACCACGGCACTGTAGAGAATGACCTCATTGTCCGTTGAGCGTCCGATCCGGATGGGCGCTTCAGGGTTGAACGTCCAGCTTTGAACAGGTACAGCCTGAAGAGGATGTAACAGGGTCAGGACGATGGCGGATGACGTTGACTCGCTCAAGACTCTTTCAGGGGATGGTCTTAGACACTTGTTAACAGCTTAAGCTAACAGTACCCGGCCGCCAAGTCAGCAAGGTATTGAAGTTGGTGAGATTGCTGTGAAGCACATTCTGCCAGGATTTGCCCCCTTTCAACCATTCACTGCATCAGTACAGCTCACGATTACCCCTTGCTCTCAGCATTCTTGGCTGTCCGCACCTTTGTGGCAGCGACTCCATAGCTAAATGATTATAAAACGGTAGAGCAACTGCCGCAAACCAAGATTTTGGCTTATGGTTGAGAAAAGTCGGATAAAGACTATCCCAACGGCGAACCTGCGTGACTTTCACCATTCAACAAGCACTGATTCCCACAGACAGCTGTTACCAGACAGTTGACGTGCAGATTATTGGCGATCGCATCACGGCGATCGCCCCCCAACTCGAACCTGTCGGTACGCTCATCGACGCGCGCCACCAACTGCTGCTCCCCGGCTTTGTCAACGCCCACACCCACTCCTCGGAGCTATGGCAGCGCGGCGCGATCGCCCCCTATCCCCTCGAACTGTGGATTGCTGAGCTGCACGAGTTTTCGCCGCTGAATCCGGAGCAAGCCTACCTCAGTGCTCTCGGAACCGCCGTCGAAACGCTCCTCTCTGGCGGCACCTGCCTGGTTGACCATCTCGTCCTGATCCCCGGCCAAGAAATTGAGACGATCGCGGCTAGCGTCCGCGCCTACCGCGAGATTGGCATTCGCGCCTTTATCGGCCCGCTGATCCAAGACCAAGACCTCGCCGCCAGCATCCCCAACGGACAGGCAAGGCGGCGGATTGCGCCGTTTCCGCGCACCACCGACGAGATTTTGGACATGATGCAGACGGTGGTGGAAAAATTCCATGCGCCGGAACAGGGGATCAGTATCATGGTCGCCCCCACCGGCACCCAACTTTGCTCAGAAGCCTTGTTCAACGGCTGCATGGAACTGAGCGATCGCCACAACCTTTGCCGCCATGCTCACCTGCTGGAGACCCGAGCACAGCAACTACTTGCCCAGGAGAAATATGGCTGTAGTGCCGTCGCCTACCTGCACAAGCTCGGGTATCTGAGCGATCGCACCTCCCTCGCCCACTGCATCTGGCTCGACGACGCCGACATTGCCATCATGGCCGCGACCGGCGCAACCGTCGTTCACAACCCGCTCAGCAATCTGCGCCTCGGCAGCGGCATCGCCCCGGTACTGAAATACCGGCAAGCAGGCGTCAACGTCGCCTATGGTTGCGATGGCGCGGCGAGCAACGACGGACAAGACCTGCTCGAAGCCATCAAGATCGGCGCGCTCCTGCACAACATCACCGATGCGGACTACCGCCACTGGCTGACGCCGCGCGAAGCGGTGCAAATGGCCACGCTGGGCGGTGCAACGGGACTGAACCTCGCCGCTCAGCTCGGCTCGCTAACGGTCGGCAAGCAAGCCGACCTCGCGCTCTACGACCTGACTAATCTCTCGCTGCTGCCCCGGACTGACCCACTGGGGCTACTGGTCATGGGCCGACCGACACAAGTCGTCAAGACCGCCTGGGTGCGCGGCGAGCAGGTGGTCGCCGAGGGTCAACCGACCCGTATCGATGTTGCTGATTTACGACAGCGCCTCTGGGCCGAGAGTGCGTGGGTGGGCGATCGCCACTCCACCACCCGCGACCAGCTCGAGCCACACTACCGACAAGTCATGGGTTTGCCGGAATAGGCATCCCCAGCCCGAGTTTTTACCCCCCCAATGAATGCAATATAGGGAGGGTTTGAAACCCTCCCTATATTGCAATTTTCGGAGTTCACGATAGGATTTCGTCAGAGATGTTGAATGGTACAAAAGAACCAGTTAAAAATGGACACACTAATCCTATCAAGTGCCAAATTCAACATCGTGGAATTAGTGCTCTAAACCAATGAACATAGCTGATTTTTTCGGGAGCATCCCAGTTTAGACTAAGTATTAATGCTCAGGGCAAATGAACCATTCAGATAAGCACAGCGAAGACGAAGAATGTGAGGAGCCGAAGAAGCAAGCCATTGAGCACCCGTGAGCTTGACCCG
>JAAUTY010000082.1 GCA_012031265.1 Spirulinaceae cyanobacterium SM2_1_0
GGCTTTTCCGTTAAGCTTTATTTATAAATGTTACCGGTGCTGCTACAAACTAGCCGCTGAATTCCGTGTTGCTCCTCAACTCCAACAATCTGGGCGAGCAAGCGCTCAATAAGCTAGCAACTCTTGCTCTTCAAAGCCACTTTGAATCGGCGCAAAATCTTGACGTGCAGGTCAAAACTGACCCGAATCTCCTGGCTCAAGGTCGGCTTGCCTCCTTAACCTTGGATGGGACAGGACTGGTACTGTCTGGGCAAACGCGCTTACGCGCATTACAACTTCATCTGCAAAGCATTGCCGTGAGTCCGTTCAAGGCGCTGGTGGGTCAGATTGAGCTGACGGAACCCACTCAAGGCTCTGCTTGCCTGGTGCTGGGCGAGGCCGATTGTGCTCGTGCCTTGGCTGCCGGTCAGGGGAGGCCGTCGCTCCATTGCCACTGCCGAGCGGATGGCACGCTCACGCTCAGGCTTGAGCCTCGCCGCGCATCGGCGGCGGTTGAAATCGTGCTCCGACCGCAGCTGTCTCCAGCGGGCGATCGCGTCGTCTGTGAAGTGATTGCCGCGTCTTCCTCGCCGCCTACGAATTTGCTGGCTCACCTCGAACGCCTCCTGAATCTTGAGGCTTTTGTCCTGCCTGGCTTGTCGCTCAAACCGCTTCAGTTGCGGGTTGAGACCGGCCGCATCGTGATCCAAGCCGCTGCTCGCCTGACCCATTTTCCCAATTCCAAGGCTGCCTAGGTTTTCTCTAGACTGGTTCCACCCTAGAGTCCTGACCCCGCTTTACACCTCCGGTAAGCTAAGTGAGGAGTCATTCGTCGTCCCCCATCGGAACCATGCAATATCGGCGCTTTGGTCGGACTGAGCTGAAAATGCCCGTGTTCTCGTGCGGCGGGATGCGCTATCAGCATAGCTGGAAGGATCTGCCGCCAGAACAGATTCCTGAAGCCAATCAGCGCAACCTGGAGGCGACGATTCGTCAGGCGATCGCCCTCGGCATTCATCACATCGAGACCGCGCGCGGCTACGGTACCTCAGAGTTGCAGCTTGGGCGCGTGCTGCCCCAGTTTCCCCGCCCAGAGCTGATCGTCCAAACTAAGGTTTCACCCAAGCCTGATCCCCTGGAGTTCCGCCGTCAGTTCCATCAGTCACTGGCGAACCTGCAACTTGATTACGTGGACTTGCTCGGCATCCACGGCATTAATAACGAAGAAACCCTGCACAACACCCTGCGACCGGGGGGCTGTCTTGAGGAAGCGCGTCGCTGGCAAGCGGCTGGTCAAGTGCGTTTCATCGGCTTTTCGACCCACGGGCCGACGGACATCATTGTGCGGGCGATTGAGTCTGACCAATTTGACTATGTGAATCTGCATTGGTACTACATTTTTCAAGACAATTGGCCGGCGATCGCGGCGGCGCGCGATCGCGATCTCGGCGTCTTTATCATCAGCCCCTCGGACAAGGGCGGCAAGCTCTACGAACCGTCGCAACGCCTGCTGAAACTCTGCCGACCGCTCAGCCCGATGATGTTCAACGATCTATTTTGTCTCTCGCATCCCGAAGTGCATACGCTCTCACTCGGCGCGGCACAACCCTCGGATTTCAAGGAGCACCTGAAAGCACTGACCTTTCTCAATCAAGCCGACACTATGCTGCCGCCGATCTTGGCGCGCCTGGAGGCGGCGGCGATTGATCGCCTGGGCAAGGACTGGTATTTCACTTGGCGCGATGGCTTACCGAGCTATGAACATACGCCAGGTCAGGTGAATATCCGCATCATCCTCTGGTTGCTCAATCTCGCGAAAGCTTACGATCTACTCGACTACGCTCAGATGCGCTACAACTTGTTGGGCAATGGCGGTCACTGGTTCCCGGGTCAGAAAGCTGAGCGGGTGGCGGAGCTAGATTGGCGCGCCTGTCTGCGGGACAGCCCTCATGCGGATAAGATTCCTGACCTGCTCGCGGAAGCGCATCGGTTGCTGGGCAGCGGTGAAGTGAAGCGGCTCTCGCAGCAGTGAGGTGATGATTGACCCACTGGTTAGCAACTGCGCGGCCCAGCTCACTGAACCTGGCTAAAATTGGCTCGGTAACTTTTGGAGGATGGG
The DNA here is from genome assembly GCA_012031265.1 of Spirulinaceae cyanobacterium SM2_1_0. Lineage (GTDB taxonomy): Bacteria > Cyanobacteriota > Cyanobacteriia > Cyanobacteriales > Spirulinaceae > JAAUTY01. The sequence continues at coordinate 2,099 of JAAUTY010000082.1, forward strand.
CATGAGTCTGAAACTGCATCTGTTGCGGCACGGCGAGACTGAGTTTAGTCAGTCGGGGGGCTATTGTGGGGTGCTCGACCCCGATTTGACAGCGGCTGGACACCAGATGGCACAAGCCTTTGCCGATACTTACGCGACCAAAGCTTGGTCTGCCGTCTACAGCAGCCCGCTGCGACGCACATTGGCAACCGCCAAGCCGCTATGTGATCGCCTTGGCCTGGAACCGCAAGTTCGCCCGGGACTGGCGGAACTGCACTACGGCGATTGGGAAGGGAAGACCCATACAACGGTTAACCAGGAATATCACGAGGACTACGTGCGCTGGTTGACCGAACCCGCTTGGAATCCACCGACGGGGGGCGAGACGGCAACGGAGCTGTCCAATCGTGCGATGCCCGTGATTGCCGAGATTCAGGATATCTGCCCCGACGGCAATGTGCTTGTCGTTTCGCACAAGGCGACGATTCGCGTCATTCTCTGCACGCTGCTGGGGATTGATTTGGGGCGCTATCGCGATCGCATTGCGGCGCTTGCGGCTTCTGTCAGTATCGTTGAGTTCGATGTCCACGGGCCGCTGCTGGAGACCCTGGGCGATCGCTATCACTTGCCGCCCGAGCTGCGCGAGCGCGAGGGCACTTGATTGAACCCGGCCTGATAGAAGTTCAAGTGTGAATCTGGCTGAGGATGTAGCGCAGGCTGTCGTAGTCGTCTTTGAGCAAGAGGTTTAGGGTACGACCGGCCTTGACCAGCCAGGCGCGATCGCCCTTGCGCAACTGATACAACTCCCGTAGCGCCGCTCCGACCAGCGAACTGGGCGGCGTGCCGGTGGTTTCCAGTAGGGTACGGAGAAAGTCAAGGTCTTCGCTGAAGGCGATCGCCGCCTCGGGCGCACAGCGGTAAACGGCTTGGTGGATCTGTGGCGGGCGCGGCGGCAGGTATTGGAAAATCTGACCGAGCCGTCCCTGCTGGCCATTACTGCGACTGGCCGGAGCGGCAAAGCCGACGATCGCCGCCCGGAATTCGGTGCGGAGCATGGCGAAAATCTGCGGTTGCTGCTCGCGCAGATCCTCCAGCGAGAGGCCGAGGGCACGGGCGCGGTGTACGGAGTCGATGGGTATCGTCGTGGCGTAGGTGACGACGCCGAAGATTTGATTGCCTGTTTCTTCGTCGCGCGATCGCACCCAACTGCCAAAGGGGGGCATATTCGCGAAACTCAGATCCTCAGGTTCGAGACACTGGGCGAGAAACTCCGTCGTCGCCGTCTCGATCACTTCGGCGATGTGGCTGGGGTCGCGATTGTCGGTGGCAAATTGCGGTAGAGGGAGGCGCATGGGGTCGTCAGAAGAGTCGCGATTTGTCCATTCAAGATCTACTAAATGCCTTGGTCACAGGCATCCAGGGCGGGTTTGAAGGGCGGGTTTGAAGGGCGGGTTGAAGGGCGGGTTTGAAACCCGCCCCTACTGCTGCGTCGCGGGGCTAAGCTAGCTCTAGCTCGGACAGATTGAAGGTCACGAGCTTGTCCCAGTTACCGCCTTCAAATAGAACAGCGACCTTGCCATCGCTGAGGCGCTGCACGATGCCTTCAAACTTGTAGTAGGTATCGTTTTCATTGATCACGCGAACGGTCGCACCGGGTAAAATCATGCTTTTCTACTCCACTCAAATCGCCACGCTCTCTAGGATAATGCAAATGTTCGCCTTGGCAAGGGGACGCCGGGTAGATTTTTACCCCGACGCCAAGACCCGTCGCAAGTATTGACCCGTGAAGGAGGACTCGCACTGGGCGACTTGTTCCGGTGTGCCAATGGTGACGATTTCGCCGCCGCGATCGCCCCCCTCCGGCCCCAGGTCAATCAACCAGTCGGCGCACCGGATCGCATCCAGATTGTGCTCGATGACTAAAATTGAGTTGCCCTTGTCCACCAAGCGCTGCAAGACATCCAGCAAATGATGCACGTCGTAAAAGGACAGGCCGGTCGTCGGTTCATCGATTAAATAGAGCGTTTTCCCGGTAGCGCGGCGGGAGAGTTCCGTCGCCAGCTTCACCCGCTGCGCCTCGCCGCCCGAGAGCGTCGGCGCGGGCTGACCGAGGGTGACATAGCCGAGACCAACATCGAGGAGGGTTTGCAGGCGTGCGGCGGCCTTGGGGATGTTCTGAAATACCTCCAGCGCCGTTTCCACCGTCATGTTGAGCACATCGGCGATCGAGTGGCCCTTATATTTCACTTGCAAGGTCTCGCGGTTGTAGCGTGCCCCCTTGCAGACATCGCATTGCACATAGACATCGGGCAGGAAATTCATTTCAATCACATTCACGCCCTGACCGCTACAGGCCTCGCAGCGACCGCCTTTGACATTGAACGAGAAGCGACCCTGTTTGTAACCGCGTGCCTTCGCCTCCACCGTTTCCGCAAAGATAGCGCGGATGCTGTCGAAGATGCCAGTGTAGGTCGCCGGATTTGAGCGCGGTGTGCGGCCGATCGGCGACTGGTCGATGACGATCACTTTGTCAATGGCGCTGAGGCCGCGAATTTCGTCGAGGTCGTCGGGGAAAGGGATCTTGCGGCCGAGATGATGTTGCAGCGCTGGGTAGAGCAGTTCATTGACGAGGGTGGATTTCCCGGAACCGGAGACGCCGGTGACGCAAACCAATTTGCCGAGCGGCACTTCGATATCAATGTTTTTGAGATTGTTGCGGCGGCAGTTGACCAGATAAAGCGCCGCGCCATTGCCCGAGCGGCGCTCCGAGGGCGTTTCAATACGACGGCGACCGGCGAGGTAGGCTCCGGTCAGTGATTCCTGCGCTGCCATCAGATCGGCGAGGCTGCCCTGGCAAACGATGCGACCGCCGTGGATACCTGCCTTGGGGCCGATGTCCACAATCTGATCCGCCGCGCGGATCGTGTCCTCGTCGTGCTCAACGACGATCAGCGTGTTGCCGAGGTCGCGTAGCTTTTTCAGGGTATGTAGCAGGCGATCATTGTCGCGCTGGTGTAAGCCAATGCTGGGTTCGTCGAGCACATAGAGCACGCCGGTCAAACCCGCCCCGATCTGTGTGGCGAGGCGAATGCGCTGGGCTTCGCCGCCGGAGAGGGTCATGGCGGCGCGGTCGAGGGTGAGGTAGTCGAGGCCGACATCGAGGAGAAATTGCAGGCGGGCGCGGATTTCCTTGAGGGCGAGGGCGGCGATCGTGGCTTGGCGATCGCTCAGTTGCAACCCATTCACCCGCTCCAGACAGGTGCGGATCGGCGCGCTGGTCAAGTCATCAATGTTGTGCTGACCGAGGCGCACGGCGAGGGATTCCGGTTTCAGGCGCTTGCCGCCGCAGACTTCGCAGGCTTGGAAGACAATGTATTGCTCGAGTTTTTGCTTGTAGGCTTCCGATGTGGTGTCACGGTAATTGCGATCGAGCATATTGAGCGCGCCGTGATAAGGACGGTAGTGACCCTTGCCGTCTGTCCGTCGCGAGTCGGATTGGATGCGGATCGGTTCGTCGCTGCCGTAGAGAATGATGCGCTGCTGTTCAGGGGTGAGTGCTTGCCAGCGGGTCTGTAGCTCGAAGCCATAGGTGTCGCCGAGGCTGTAGAGCAGCGAGAGGTAGTAGGCATTGTCGCGGTCTGACCAAGGGGCGATCGCGCTATAAACCGGCTGCTGCGGGTCGGGCACGACCAGCTCGGGTGAAAAAGCCCGCAGACTGCCGATGCCGTGGCACTGCGGGCAAGCTCCGTAGGGCGAGTTGAAGGAAAAGAGGCGCGGCGTCAACTCGTCCATGACCGCGCCGTGTTCGGGGCAGGCAAAGTTCTCAGAGAGCAGGATTTCGCGCGGTGAGGGTGCGATCTCGTCGGGTTCACTGTGCTCGATGCGGTAGGCGGTGCTGGGTTCAGCAGCCCGGAGCGCCGCCGCCGGTTGGGGATCGGGAACCGCTTCGAGTTTGCGATCGGGCAGGATGTCGATAATCGCCAGACCATCGGCGCGGCGCAGGCAGGTGGCGAGGGAGTCGGCGAGGCGCTCTTGGACATCCGGCTTCATCACCAGACGGTCGATGACGATCTCGATATCGTGTTTGAGGTTTTTGTCCAGTTCGGGCAAGTCGCCAAGGTCGCGGACTTCGCCATCGATGCGAACCCGGGCGAAGCCTTCGGCGGCGAGACCGGAGAGCAATTTTTTATGCGTGCCTTTTTTGCCGCGAATCACCGGAGCGAGGATTTGGAAGCGGGTGCGTTCGGGAAGTTGTAGGATGCGATCGCACATTTCATCGATTGTCTGTGGCGCGATGTTGCGATCGCACTGCGGACAATGCGGTTCCCCCGCCCGCCCGAAGAGCAGGCGCAGATAGTCGTAGATTTCCGTCACCGTGCCGACGGTGGAGCGGGGATTGTGAGAGGTGGATTTTTGGTCAATGGAGATGGCGGGGCTGAGGCCTTCGATCGCGTCTACATCGGGCTTGTCGAGTTGCCCGAGAAATTGGCGGGCATAGGCACTCAGAGATTCAACATAGCGGCGCTGCCCCTCCGCAAAGATGGTGTCGAAGGCGAGGGAGGATTTACCAGAACCGGAGACGCCGGTGAAGACGATCAGGCGATCGCGCGGCAGTTCTAGGTCAACATTTTTCAGGTTGTGCTGCCGCGCGCCCCGGATGCGGATCATGTTGCGTGGCTCGGGTACGCGCCCGTTGCGGTCGGCAAGCGGCAGCGGATCGGATAGCTCGACGGGGCGGGACATAAAGGCAACCTTTAACAGTCCTTAACAAGTCTATCGCTTCGCCCGGTCATCAGGACGCTGAGGCGGGGACGGGAGCAACGCTAACTGTCTCATACTAAGTCCTGTCTGTGGAACCCAGGAATCATATCCCTCATCCCCAGCCTCAAGGCTTTCGCCCTCACCACGTCAGCGAAAACATCTGCCTCAACCGTACCAGTCAATTATCGTCTTTTTCGCGACAGCCCGCTCTGCCGTCGCCTACAACAGATTTGCGAGCCCAAACCCCAGGCCCATTGTGAACCCAACCCGGATTGCCCTCCTGCTCATCGCCACTGCTGGCCTCGCGCTGCTAGGTTGCGATCGCCCCCAAGCCGAGTGCCGCCAAGCCCTCGCCGAACTCGATCAGCTCCCATTCACACCCGAATCCCGCTACCAACAGCGCGGCGAACTTTATTACGAATGCGGTGACTACCTCAACGCGATCGCCGAATTTGACCGGGCGATCGCCGTCAACCCCAACTTTGTCGTTGCTTACGTCGGCCGCGCCCGCGCCCGCCTGGAACGCAACCAACTCGATCTAGCTCTAGCGGATGCTAACCAAGCCATTCTAATCGCCGCCAACCCGCCGAGCCACCCTGGTTTCAACTCCACTTACCTGTACTACAACCTGCGCGGCATAATCTACCAAGCACAAAAGAACTACCAAGCAGCGATCGCCGACTTTAATCAATCCATCGCCCTCAACCCCGGCGAGCCGAGCCAGCCCAACGGCGACGCCTACTACAATCGCGCCCTCGCCCACCAAGCCCTGGGCAACCGCGACCAAGCCCGCGCCGATCTGAACCAAGCGATCGCCGACTACTGCAACGGCGGCCCGCCCTACGCCTGCCAAAGCGCTCGCGATCGCCTCGCTGACCTGTGAGTCGTGATCGTAGTCCACCGAGTCAATTGCCCCAGTCTCCGTTCGTCACCCCTGAAATCACTATGTCCAAACTCCAACCCCTGCGCGAACTCAGCGGTCAGCCTGGCGATCGCATTGGCACTGCCATCGTCCCTGGTCGCGGCAAAATAACGCTGCAACTCGTCGGTGACTGCCTCCAAGTCGAACAAAAGCTCGCCTTCGGTCTCGAAACCAAAACCAGTTACCTGCCCATCCAGCACATCAACGGTATTGAGATCGCCGATAGCCGCTTCTGGTGGCTGCTCTGGATCTGCGCGCCTAACTTTCTGCTCTTCGCTGGCTCCGAAGGCGAAAACTTCTTCTTCGGCATTGTCTTCATCGCCACCCTGATCGCTTTCCTCGTCGTCCAGCCGCGCTACCTGGCGATCTATTCCAGCCGTCTCGCACCGATTCTCTTCTTCGCAGCCCCAGGCCGCGCCAATGTTGAGCGTTTTAGTCAGACCTTGCTGGCGATCGCTCGTCAGGCGCAAGCCTCCCACCGCTCGGCGGCGACCCCGACTGCTAGACCACGCGATCATCACGGCTAGAACCGCAACCACTCAGCCCACTGCTGATGTCGGTGGCAACCGGCTGGCTCTGGCTACGTCGGTTGGTTTTTTGGGGTTACAGGCATGAAGTTTTGCAACTTTAGTGTGGCGTAGTGCCAAAAAAGCAGATAATCGTTGCGCTAGTTTGCAAATTCTCACCGCCTCTGACCAGGACTGATTGCTAGCTAGTTTCCTGGATTCATTCCGCTCTACGCTCTTTTTGGGGACAAGGCCGCGATCGCCCTGTTACTGTAAGAACAGTCTTGTTCAGGTGAAGATTGCTCGACAGCCAGCCTCGCTGTCCCCATAGCCCCGCTCGAAGATCGACACCTGACAAACCCATCCCTCAGCCCGCCCGCGACTCGGCCCGCCTGCCGCCTGTTGCCCTCGGTCGCGACTGCCACGAGTGGCGATCGCGCGGGCCGTCCTGTCTATCCTATCTTCAGCAAGGTTTCATCATGCCCAGCGCCGCTACTCCCTACTGGCAAGCCAAGATTTGGGGTCTGCTCCACGACCCGGCTTTGAAAGCGTTGCGCCCAACGCAAAGCCTCAGCGATGAAGGGCCTTGGGATGTGCTGGACTGCATGACCGGCTGGGCTTCGCCTAAAGATAAAAATGAACGGAAGAATAATCCCTACAGCGGTAAATGGCTGACTCACCTCGCCAAATGTGACACGATTGCTTCCGCGAGCGATCGCACCAGCATCGGCCGCCTGCCCAACCAAGTCGCCGTCGCCTACAGTACCGATGAAAGCGTTGGTTTGCGAGTCAGCCATCTCTTCTCTGGCGAACCGCAAAAACTCCACTTCGACCCGGACAAAGTCCCCCAGAGCGGACGCGCCGACACACTGCGCCAAGTCGAACGCGCAGTGATTCCTGAAGCAATTCGCACCTGTGGCGATCCGCGCCAAGTCTTCTGGTGGTTTTGGCGCTGCTACCCAGCGGCGATCGCCAAACGACTCGACGAACGCATTCATCTCCTGCCCGCCGATACTCGCATTCCCGACGCGAGCCTCTGGAGCCACACCGCCACGACCGCTGCCCTCGCGGGTGGTCTTGCGGGTCGCTATGCTGATGCGGCTGACTATCCTCTGAAAAATGACCGCGTAGATGAGGCGACCTTATCCCGCCCCACGCTGCTGAACTTCACCTTCACGCCGATTCAGCAATTTGTCCAAGCCAGCCGCAAACTGCGCGATCTTTGGGCTAGTTCCTGGTTATTGCACTTCCTCTCGGCCCGCGCCTGCTGGGAATTGGCATGGACTTATGGGCCGGACGCTCTGCTCTATCCCTGCCTCTACGCTCAACCGTTGATTGACTACTGGCTGCTCGAACAGTACAGCCACTTTCGTCAATGGATCGATCCCCCTAGCGATCGCGCCCTCCTCACTGCTGGTTTTCCAAATGTCGTCGTCACTATCTTGCCTGACAACGGTGATCGCCAGGGCAACAACCCGGTCAAAGCGGCGGCGCAGCAGTTGCAATCGGCTCTGAATAATCGCTGGCAGGCGATCGCCGCTGAGGCCCTAGATTGGCTCCAGAAGAACGATCGTCGCTCCGATGGCTGGCAGAACGTTGACCAAAAACTCTGGCAGCAATGGCTCAAAGCCCAGTGGCAGCCCTACTGGGTCACATTTCCCCTCGGTGCGCCCGAACAAACCCTCGACATTCAGCCGACGCGCGAGGATTTTGATGACTGGTGCAAAGGCCAAAATGCGGCAGCAATGGCTGACCTTTTGCGAGAGGGAGAAGCGTCTTTTGTCAAAGTGATGTTCAACCTCATGCCTGACCAAGTTTGCGATGAGGAAAGTGGGGATACTAGCCAGGAGGTTAGCCACTCCAGCAAGGCGACTTACAAAAAACCCAACCTCAACGTTGGCTCTTGGTGGGCCGATATTTTCGACACTACCCGCTTGGCCCTCAACACGGCAAAAAATGCCCGCAACTGGACGCTGCCGACTGCTTTCGGGCCCCGCTCGACGATATCGGGCTTTGGGCCGGTGGCGCGATCGCCAGAAAACCCCGCCAATAACTGGGTCACTGAAGCCCACACGCGCAAATTCTGGGCGCAACAGCTCGGCATCTTCAACGGCAGCGAACAACTGAACCCCAGTGAAACCACCAAGCGCCTGCTGCCGCGCCTGCTCAGTCGCGGATGCTTGCTGGGTCAAAAGGCCGCCCATTGGCGCGATGCAGTCTATCAACCCGATCTGAGCGCTGGCGTCGCCGGTTGGCTGCACTCCCTCCACCAAGCTGACGAGCAGCAATATCAGCGAGCGAAGGCAAAATATCAACAAGCCTGTGCTGATGTCTGCGCTCGCTTTGATTGGGTTAAGCGCCAAGAGATTGACACCATTGCCTGGGGCATTCCCTGGGTCGATGGCAACGACGAAGGTTTACCCAACCCTCGCTTGCTTAATGCCGGTTGGCTCGCAGACGATTTTGAGACGAATAGTACCGATGAGCGCACAGCCAAACGCGGCGAGATTCGCGATACGGTCAGCCAGACCTTTCGCGGCAACAATCCTACCGACTGGTACGCGATCGCCCAAGGCGACGGTGACGGGATGAGAGATTGGCTGAAAGGCACAAAACTCGATCCCTATCGCCAGTATTTACCTGAAACTTTGCTGGGTAATATCGACCGCCTCGATCCCAAACAGCACGATGCCTTCGAGAAATTCATTGACGAGCGCAAGCGGATGGGGCCTGCTACTCATGCCGCTTTTAGTCGCGCGCTGCTTGACTTTTCTAACCAACTCGTTCCTTACTTGACCGAAGATCGCTATGCTGGTCGTCTGATCTACAGCGGCGGCGATGATGTTCTCGCCTATACCAATCTCTGGGAGTGGGATCGCTGGCTCTGGGATATTCGTGAATGCTTCCGAGGCTCGGACGATCCACAGGACGAGTTTGCCAGCGTCGGGCACTATTGGACGTGGCGGAAGTCCAACCAACCGCCAGCCATTTTGCAAAATCGCCCGCTTTTCACCCTGGGCAGCAAGGCAACAATTAGCTTCGGCATTGTCATTGCTAACCAATCTGTCCCGCTTGCCATTGCCCTCGAAGAACTTCGTGCTGCTGAAGGCAAAGAAACTGGCGCAAAAGCACACGTAGCACCCGATGGCAGCCAAAAAGACGCCGTTCAAGTCCGCGTCATCTACGGCAATGGCAACATCCTCAAAGCCACCGCCAAATTTGACACCTTCAACTGTTGGCGATCGCTCCTCGACCTCAAACTCCCCAGCGGCGACCTCGAACCCGCCCTCTTCGAGCAAGCCGCCCAGCTCCACGACCAGCATCCGATTCCGCTGCAAGCGGCGATCGCCCCCTGGACGCAAGCCTTCTGTCAGCGCCGCGACGCGCTCCAAGCTGACCAAGGGAATTTCCAAACAGCTCTGCAAGACTTTCTAGAAGTTTTGTGGATAACGACGACAGAAGGCGATCGCGATGATGAAATCAAAAAATGGCTCAAACTCGCCGCCTTCGTGCTGCGCAATCGCCACATTCTCGACTTGCCAAAACAATCCCCCAAGACCCATGCAGCTAGCCACGCATAAATTCACCGCCGATCAATACCAAAAAATGGGCGAAGCTGGTATTTTTCATCCCGAAGCTCGCCTTGAATTGATTCAGGGAGACATTCTCGTCATGTCGCCGATTGGGCTGAAGCACGCTGCTACTGTGAACCGCCTTGCTAATCTGCTACCGCGTCTTGTGGGCGATCGCACCATCGTCAGCATCCAAAACTCGATTCGGCTCAATGACTATTCTGAACCCCAACCCGATGTCGTCTTGCTGCAACCGCGCGCCGACTTCTACGAGAGCCAAATCCCCCAACCCGACAATGTTCTCTTACTCATCGAAATTGCCGACTCCAGCCTGCGCTACGACCGCCGTGTCAAAGCCCCCCTCTATGCCGAAAACAATATTCAAGAGTTTTGGCTAATCAACCTTCTCGACCAAACGCTCGAATGCTACCGCCAGCCGCAAGCCGAGGCCTACACCGACCAACAAACTCTGAACCGTGACCAGGCGATCGCGCCGCTCGCCTTCCCCGACCTCACCCTAAACCTGACACAAATCCTGGGCTAAATCCATGCACTGGTACACCCTCACTCCCCTCGATGTTCTCCTCTTTCGCGATGCCAAACCCTTCACCCCCGGCGAGCGCGCCTGGGCGGGCAGCACCTTTCCGCCGAGCGGCCACGCGATCGCGGGCGCACTCCGCAGCCTGTGCCAAGCGCAGGACGAAAAATTCAACATCACCGGCCCCTTCCTCTGTAAAGACAAAACGCTTTACTTTCCCCGCCCCCTCGGTTTTGTGGACTCTGCCCCACTCATCCCCATCGATTGGGACAAAGAGAATGCCCTACGTCACGCCCTCTCCGCCGACAACCAACCGCGCCCGCTCGCCAAACCGTCTTGGCTAAAAGAGCCAAACGATGACGACGAAAAAAATGCTAAGCAGTATCGTCAATATTTACCGCAAAAGGTTGTCCTGAAATACCTAGAAGACGGCCGGCTTGAGAAAACAGATTGGCAACGTCCTGATTGCGAGCCTGAACAGCCCTGGACAATCGAAACTCGCCCGCACAATGCCATCAAACCCGGCAGCCGCCAAGTCGAAGAAAGTGACGGTTACTTTGTCGAAAATGCGGTGCGGATGCTGCCAGGGTGGAGTTTGGCGATTGGGTGCGATCGCCAGTTTGACACCCCCACCAGTCTACGTTTGGGCGGCGAAGGTCATCGGGTTATTTTGGAAGAATGCAAAGATTTAGCGACGGATTGGCAGACTTTGCAAGCTAAATCTAAGCAGAATTTTGATACTAGAAAACGAGCGATCGCCTACCTCGTCACCCCCGGCGTCTTCGAGCGCATCCATAACGGTACGGCAACCTGTCGCGCTTGGCCTTGGGAGTGGAAGCTTGCCCAACAAAGTGGTCTACTCGTCAGCGTCGCGACGGATAAGCCCGTACCGATTAGTTGCCGCATTCGCGACCAAAAAGACAAGGGCAAAAGTATCCCCGCGCCACAAGTTTTTGCCGCGCCGCCGGGGAGTCAGTACTACCTGAATCGACCAGAAGAGTTATTCCAAAATCGCGAGGATGCTTCTCCAAAAGCTCAGCGCTGGCGGCAGCTTGGCTACTCGGAGTTGTTGTGGTTGCCTTGTCTGGAGGATGCAGCAGATGGCTAAACTCAAAATCCTCCAGAAAGATCAGTCATACACTTTCCATTCCTACTTCGAGATGAATTACGAAGTAGACCAGATTCTGGCAGAGTTGGGCTATACCTTTGCGATCGCACCACTGATACTACCCCGAGCCGAGCGACTACCCGAGCAACTTTCTCAACTCAAGCAAGACCTGCAACAAACACTTCCACTCACTCGCCTCTCCAGCGAAACAGCCCGTCGCGAGGCATTAGTAGCACCTGTTCTGTTCGCTGTGGCACGTTGGTGCCAATGTCAAATTCGTGTGGAATATCCACTGCAAGTTAGCGAGCAACTTAAGGGCACGCTTGACTATTTACTGCAATCTCCAAACTCACTGATCGTTGTTGAAGCAAAGCGGGATGACCTAGAGCGGGGGTTCACTCAACTAGCGGTTGAACTCATTGCGATGGCACAAATTGAAGAGCAGCCCGTGCTTTATGGCGCAGTTACCATTGGCGAGGCCTGGCGCTTCGGTCGGCTTGACCGCGAGCAGCGACAGATTGTCCAAGATATTGATCTCTATGTCGTTCCCGATCGCCTAGAAGCAGTGGTCAGTATTTTGCTAGGAATTCTTGACCCTTAACTTGGAGGAGTTGTAAGCATGGCTAGTATTCTTGTGTCATTTGTTGGAATGCAAGATCCTTTTGCAAAAACCGACCGAGAAGGATCAATTGTCACCATGGTCAAATATCTGCGATCGCAATCTGTAGACATTCTCGGTGCCGTTTTGTTGTACACGACCGACACAGCCCAGAATGCTACCGATACTCGCGATTGGCTGACTGATGAATTTTCGGACATCGATCCAGATGCCATCGATCTGATCTCCGTTGATGCTGAGCTATCTGAAGATCCAGTCAACCTGTTGTTTGCAGTCAAAGCAGCCCGTCGCGGTCTTGATGAAGCAAAGTTGAGGGCATCGGAAAGCGATACATTAGACCTTAACGCTTCCTCAGGAACGCCAGTCATGAAATCATCGTGGGGCGTTCTGAAGGCGGCAGGCTATATTGCACGACGCGATCGCATTTGGCAAATCCGCAACCCCAAGGAGATGAAGCCGGGACAAGCGCACGTCTTCGAGATGAATATTTCCGTTCTCAAAGATGAGTTCGACCTCAAGCGCATTCAGCAACAAGTCGCTGATTACAATTACAGCGGTGCGTTAATTGAAGTTCAAGATACAGCATTCGCGACCCCAGAGATCGTCGGTTTGCTAGAGTACGGTCGCTGTCGTCGAGCTTTTGACTTCAACTGCGCCCATGATGCGATCCAGAAGTTTACAACAACTATCGACGGCCGTTGGTCTCAAGAAATTGCTAAGTTACGGAAAAATGACAAGCTCAGTCTGTTTGCAGAAGTCTACTTTAGTATGATTCTAGCGGAGCGAAATCGAGACTATTTCACATTCTTATCCCGCCTTGTGACTCTAAGAGAAAACATCCTTGAATATCTTCTAGAGCAAAAGATTGCACCGGTTCCTGAGAGTAAAAGCGATCGCCAGCGCTTTTGGCAAAAACTACAGGCTTACGAGGGTGGTCGAGTCTATCAGGCTCTGTGCTCAGCGGAGAATAAAAATGACAGCATTCGTTCGCAAGGTTGGCTCAATCAGCCGACAATGCTCGAAATTATTGGCTGCTTGCCTGAATACGACGAGATCCTGAAATCGCTGAAAGCGATCGATGCGGAATGCCAACTCCGCAACAAAGCCACTCACAATCTGCGTGGTATTTCTAAACTCAAGCAGCCAGAAGAGATTTTGACGAAAGTACGGCGCATCCTCAAACAATTTTCGGGGCGATCGCTGAGTGATAATCCCTTCGATGACCTCAATGCTGAGCTTCAAGAACACATGAATCAGCTGCGTAACAGCAGTTAGTTTTCACTTGGCTTGCTAACGTTTTCACATTCCGAAACTAACCATCATGACTGAAATCAACACTGTCTATCTCTATCTCCTAGCGCCACTGCACACCGGCGGCACCACCCAAGAAGGTAACCTCCTCGGGATTGCTCGCGAGTCGCACACGAACTTGCCCTACATTCCTTCGAGCACGATTCGCGGTCGCTTGCGGGCGAGTGCGCCAGATGACCAACGCGATCGCCTTTTCGGCAATGAGCTGAAAGATGGCAAAACTTCAGATGGCAGCGACAATCTCACTCAAGGCAACATTTGGGTTGGTGATGGCTCCATTCTCTGGATACCCGTTCCCTCGCTCAGCCACGGTGTCATCTGGATTACGGCACCGATGCTCCTGCGCCGCTGGGCACGCCACAACGGCAAGCTGGAGCAAGTGCCGGAAGATGGGCAGTATCTCTGCAACTTCAAGAAGGCTGATTCTAGCGTCTATCTCAAAGATGCTATGTTCAAAGCTGACGACTTGCAAGACTGGCCAAATTGGGAAGATTTCGGGCTCAAATCTGCCAAAACTAGCGGCATCAAGCAGGTGATGCTCATCCCCGATCGTCACTGCGCCACGCTGATTCAGATGAGTCTTTGGCGACAGGTTAAGGTCAAACTCGACAGCCACAAGACGGTTGATGGTGGCTTTCGCTATGAGGAAGCTATTCCACCTGATACAGTAATGTATTTCACCTGGGGTATGACTGCTCAGGTGAAGGGTTCTGCTACCGATTTAGCCAAAAATTTCACAGACTTGCTGGAGAAGCAAAACATCATGCAGATCGGCGGTCAGGAAAGCCTGGGTCGCGGTTTTGTGACACAGTGGCAAACTAATTAGGGAGGTCAAGATGCCGACATTTTTCGATCCACGCACAATTGCTACACCAGTTTATGAGGCACTATCTGAGTTAAAGGATAATCGTAACAAAGGTGAACCTAGCGAACAGAAAAGCCAAGCTGTAGAGCTTTACACGTACCTCTCTACTTGGGGATTGATGCGTCTCAAGGCTGAAGAAAAAGCACTCAATCAAGAAGGCAAAAAGCAAGTTGTGAAAAAGTATTTTGATTGTCTTAGCTTGCTTTCAGGGTACAAACTTTCTGGAGAAGAGGGCTTAGATTTTTTGAAAAATCTTGCCGCCGATGATTATCTGGGCTTAACCGGCCTGGGACTCGCTTTGGCACAAGAGTTCAGTTTTTGGTCTACGGCTGTGTATCGAGGCATTGATGAGAGCAACTAAATTGGTAAATCGGTCACTCTATTACAGAAACACACCCCTCAATTATGGCTCCTAATCCTACTCAACGTCCCGATCGCCCAAGTCCTACTCAACGCCCCCAATCGCCCTCAAAAAATTCCCCGAAGCGCGTTATCAGCAGCGGCGGCGGTCGTAGCGGCGGCGGTCGTGGCGGCAGTGGTGGCAGCGGTGGCAGTAGTGATGAACCGTCTCCCTGGCTAGATGCTGAACGCTCACCGATTCCGCACCCTAATGCCAGCTTTGTGGAATATCTGCGCTGGATGCGGGAGCCAACGCGCGATTACAAAGATCCGACCAAGGTGCAGATCCTTGACTGGGCGACGACGCAGGCCGACTACAGCGATCGCCTCCAAAAACTCACCGACCGCACCAAGAAACTCGCAGCGGTTCACTTCCAGGTGAAGTGTCCCTGGCGCATCCGCGTCGGCGGCACGAAGGGGCCGGAGAGCATTTTGTTGCCCGCGTTTGATGCCTTGGGGATGCCTTATATTCCGTCGTCTACGTTAAGGGGCGTGGCGCGATCGCAGGCTGTCTGGAAAATTCTTCAGAACAATGAAGAATGGCAGTCTCTCAAGAATGCTCCCGACAATGATCGCAATCGTGAGCAAGCGAAAAAATTGTGGCAAAACACTCAATCGCATCCCGACATCGCTAAATATTTTGGACATTTAGAAGCTGAAGACAAAAAAGATCGCGCCGCCAAGATTGTCTTCCTCGACGCCTACCCGCTCCCCGGTCGCCACGGTCTCGCGATGGACATAGCGAACAACATCTGGAACTGGCAAGGAGGGGCAGATGAGTTACCCAGCTACTCGCCCAACCCAAATCCGTTTCTATCGCTCCAAGAGCC
>JAAUTY010000148.1 GCA_012031265.1 Spirulinaceae cyanobacterium SM2_1_0
GCCACCGGAACCGACCACCGCCGCCCCCAGCGCGCCACTGCCGGAACCACCAGCTGCTCGCCCGTCGCCCGAACCAACACCAGAACCAACACCGCGATCGCGCCCGCCAGCATCGCGACTCGTGACACCGCCACCGCCGCCGCCAATCGAAACACCCCCCGAACCGACCAGCCGTGCCGCCGCCAGCTTCTGGGATACCCTCGCTGACCCTGGGGATTCCAACGCTGACATGGGTGAAGAGGGGGGGGCTGAACCCATGATTGAATCGGTCTTCGATGCCAGCCAGTCAGAGGGCTACAGCTACTTCCTCAGCGAGGCGCAGGACTTGTTGCTGGAGATGGAGCAGCAACTGCTGAGCCTCAGCCCCAGCAAGGAGACTAATGAGATCTACACCCTGATGCGGGCGACCCACACGATCAAAGGGGCGGCTGCCAACGTCGGGCAAGACACGATCAAAACCGTCGCCCACCAACTCGAAGACATCTTCCGGGCGCTGCTCGTGCCGGAGGCCGTCCTGGATGCCGAGCTGGAAGCACGGCTGTTTGAAGGCTACGAATGCTTGCGGCGATCGCTCAATGCCGAACTCAGCCAAGACACCAGCACCCGCACCGCGATTTTGCGCCAGTCCCAAGACATCTGGGAGCGCTGCCGCACCAAGCTCGGCGACTGTTTTGACCAGGAACCGGCCCTGCCCTCGTCCTCCGACCTTGGCTTCGACCTGACCCGATCCATTTTTGAAGTCGGGGTCAACCAGCGGCTGGACGAACTGACGGCCGCACTAGGCAACAACACGGACGCCGCCCGCCTCGCCCAAATGCTGCGGGAGCACGCCGCAGTCTTCGCTGGTCTGGGTGAGTCGCTGAGTTTGCCGGGCTTCCAGGCGATCGCCACGATGGCGATCGCCGCCCTAGACGCCCACCCCGACCGCTCCCGCGAGATCGTCAGCGTCGCCTACGAGGATTTGCAAGTGGCGCAGGCGGCGGTAATGGCGGGCGATCGCACCCAAGGCGGGCAACCCAGCCCTGAGCTACAAGAACTCGCGGGCGGCGAGCTTGACGCCACCCCCATCGACCCCTTCGAGATTTCACCGGCAGCCCCGACAGCGGCAACTGATTTAGCGGCTGGTTTCGACGAGCTAACCAGTGCCGACTGGAATGGTGATGATCTCGAATTAGCGGGTCTCGACCTCGATGATCTCGCATTGGCTCCAGCCGACGCGGCTGACACCCTCGATCTAGATGCCGACACGACCGAAGACTGGCTCGGCGAGGATGATTTGTCGGTCGCTGCACCCAGTCTCGAGGCGACCTTCGGTGAGCTAGAGCTGGACACATCCGAGCTAGATGACTCTGAGGCAGCTGCTCTGGACGATCTGTTTCCAGAACCATCGGCAAGGTCCAGTCCGCCCGCCGCCAGTTTCGCCACGCTCGACGACGACCTCGACGAACTCAGCGGCGGCGGCTGGGAAGAGGGTGGATCTCACTCCGCAACAGCGATCACTCCCCCGGCCCCACCGCCCCCGGTCGCCACTGAGCTGAGCAGCCCTTCCCGTCCGTCCAGCGTCAAAACCATTCGCCTCGAACTCGACCAGCTTGAACACCTCAACCACCTCGTCGCCGAGCTGTCGATCAATCAAAACCAATTGGTGCTGCGCGATGAACAGTTTTATCAAGCCGCACAAAAGCTGGACAACTGGCTGAAACGCCATCGCTACACCTTAATGCAGTTGCGCGATCGCCTGCTCGAGACCTCGCAGCAACTGACACCGACCCAAAAACTCGCCTTCACCGCCCTCGAAGAAACCGGACAACTGCTGCAAGCCGCGGAGGACATCAACCTACTCGCCCGGGTAGCAGCGGCGACGGTTGAACGCGAACAACGCCTGGCGACGCAACTGCGCGACAACATGCAAGCCGCGCGCATGGTGCCGATCGCGACCGTGCTCAACCGCTTGCCGCCACTGGTCAAACAACTGACGGCCACCTATGGCAAGATGGCGACCCTACACCTCAGTGGCACCAAGGTGATGGTGGACAAAACCATGACCGCCAATCTCTACGATGCGCTGCTGCATCTGGTGCGGAACGCCTTTGCCCATGGCATCGAAACTCCCGCCGAGCGCCGTCGCCTCGGTAAATCCGTGACCGGCCGGATCGAGATTCAGGCGTTTTATCAGGGCAACCGCACGATTGTCGAAGTTCGGGATGATGGCAGCGGCTTGGATGCCGCCGCCATTTGTCGCCGCGCCGTCGAGCGACGACTGCTCTCGGCCGGACGAGCGGCAGAAATCCAACGCCAGCCCGACCCCGACGCGGCGCTGCTGGAACTGTTGTGCGAGCCGGGTTTTTCTACCGCCCAGCAGACGGACGACCTCGCCGGTCGGGGCGTCGGTTTGGATGTGGTGAAGACGCAGCTGACCGCGATCAAAGGGACGCTGAGCGTGCGATCGCGCCCCGGCCAAGGCACCACCTTCGCGCTGCAAATCCGCGAGTCGCTGATGAGCGCTCGCCTACTCATTTGCCAAGCTGGCTCAGGAACCTACGGCTTCGTGTCCAACGAAATCGAGCAAGTCCTGATCCCCACCAACGGCTACACACTCCACCACCTCGCCCGCCGCAAAGTCCTCGACTGGCAACAAGACGGTGCCGCCGTGACCGTTCCCATCTACGAGTTGGCGAGTTTGCTCCCCTATGCCAACCAGCGCCTCGAACGACTGCACCAGATGGCGGCGGACACGACGACCGACATCAGCCCGTTGCTGAATACGCCCGATAACGTCGCCCCGATCCTGCTGCTGCGGGCGGGCGATCGCTGGTTCGGCCTGGAAGTGAATCGCGTCATCGAGGAGCAAGAACTGGTGATCAAGCCGATTACCAATGCCTTGCAACCGCCCGCCTACGTCTACGGCTGTAGCATCCTCGCCGACGGCAAACTGATCCTGGTGCTCGATGGCACGACGCTGGTGAGTAATGCCGAACCTCCCATCGCTGACCCGTCCTCCCCGGCGCTCCCCGCGCCCGCCGCCACGCCCGTTTAAAAAAAAA
>JAAUTY010000149.1 GCA_012031265.1 Spirulinaceae cyanobacterium SM2_1_0
GGATTATTGGAAATTTTTACGTTGGCGATCGCCTGAATGTTCAGCGGCACGCCCCCCTGGGAGTAGGCATTGCTGACTTCTACAGGCACGGGCATGGAGGTCAAGTCCATAATTTTCACCTGCTCCAGGATGGGAATGCAGATAGTGCGTCCGCCAAAAATAACCCGATAGCTACTTCCTGAACCATCCTTGGTGCGGTGCTTGCGCCCGGACAAGATCAGGACTTCGTTGGGCTTGCAAATACGCAGAAAGGTATTGAGGAACCAGATCAGCAAAAAGGCACCGAAAATGGCAAGCGCTGTGGGAACCGCAGCGGCAAAACTGCCCTCAGGTTCAGTGGGGGCGGATAGAGGAGCAGGAGATTCTGCCTGGGCAATTTCCACTATGGTAGGTTGTGGATTTGGGGAAAGTTCGAGTTGAAAGTTCATAAGTTCAATTTGAGAGGGTTGAGGATTGAGTGCTTAGGGTTGAGTGCTTAGGGTTGAGGCATTGAGAGTTGGGTTTAGTCCTCGGTGCGATCGCTGGCTGGAATGTGACTGAATCGGTTAAAGACTCGACAGGGCAACTCGTTCCAGTCCTGACCTCCCAGTCCTGACCTCCCAGTCCTCACCTTCCAGAACTCAACACTCAGCCCTAAACTACATGTCTGTTACTTATCAGGCTCTACCAGGGCACTTTCTGAAACCACCCAAACACCGCGATCGCCAATACCAATCACAACGATCGCCTCACCAGTGTTGAACGATTTCTGCTCTTCCGTGCGGGCGGGCAGTTCGATCGCAGACCCCTTGACCAAGAGACGGACTTTGCCGCGATTGCTAGCATCGAAGGGCAGTTCTACAGTGCCGCGCAATCCAACAAAATCCCGGCTTTCCACCAGACTGTTGACCTGACGCCAGCGCAGGGCAGACAGAATCCATGCCACCACTGACCCCACACCAATGCCCACAGCAGCGGCAATGATGCGGATCGCGCCAGAGGAAAGAGCGGGCACCAACAGGGTCAGCAGCAACCCAGTTAAGCCAAAGAAGCAACTGCCAAAGCTCCAAAACTTGACGCTTAGGAAGGGCAACCATAGAGAATGTTTCTGCGATCGCAGGCGATAGAGCGATCGCTCCTGCTCCCGCTTGCTGGCATCGTCGTTGAATTCCACATCAGCGTCAAAGTCAGTGTCGAAGTCTACCCCGTCTAGCCCACCAACAGCAGAGAGGAGGACGAAGGCACCGCCTACGACAAAACAGAAGCCGTACAAAGTAGCGTGCATGGGGGACTACATGTCACAACATTGGAACAGTACCATCATGACAAAGGAACGCTATCCGGCAAAGGTTTGTAAAAAACTGGAGCGGTCTGTAAAAAACTTGATGTATGGAGCAGCCCTTGCGGGGAAACTAGGGATAAAAACTCATCTTCGGCAAGCCCAAGGTTTCTTCCCAACCCATCATTAGGTTCATGCAGCTGCAGCCGGCCTCGCCCTCTGCTCCGGGGGCATCGTCGGAGGTCTCGCCGACCTCGTCGACCCCGTCGCCGCCGGGATCATCGGTGCTCTCGTCATCGACCCCCTCGCCCGAGTCGGTCGACTCGTCGCCCGAGTCTTCGCCCAGCTCGCCGACCGTGAAGGTCACCGGCACCGAGACCGACTGGTTGCCCCAAAAGTCGGTCGCGTAGGCGACCAGCGTGTACTCGCCCGAGAAGAACGCGACCTCGCTAAACACCGTGGGGCTCTCGTTGCTGATCACCGGAGTGCTGACCGCGTCGCCACCCGTCGGGATGATCTCGAGGTGAACCCAAAATCCGCTCGCGTCGGCGACCGCGATCTCGATGTCGAGGAGCGTCGGCTCATCGCCGAAGCTCGCGCCCTCGCTTGGTGCGACGATCGCCAGCTCGGGTGCGTCGGCCTCGACGTTGTTGCCGAAGTCGGGCCCGCAGGTGTCGCTCCAGCCGCTCTCGGTCGCGTCCTCGCACCACGTCCGCCAAGCGCCGTAGCCGAGCTCCGGCTCGCCGTCGTAGAAGCGGCCGCACAGGTAGCTCGGGTCCCAGTTGCCGTCGATGTCGTGGCAGACGGTCACGTCGATGCCCGAGTGCTCTTCGACCCACTCGGCGGCGTTGTGCGCCGCCGAGTAATAGGCGTTGAAGTGGTCACAGGTCTCGGAGAACTTGCCCACGGTGATCCCGAAGGTGTGCCAGCTGCCGTCGGGATAACGGATGAACGCGGGGCCGCCCGAGTCGCCAGAGCAGACCGTGGCTGCCCCATTTCCTGCGCTGAAGGTGTGGCCGTCGGCCATGTGGACGATCTTCGAGATCCCCCAGCGCTTGCGCCCGGAGCCGGTCTCACCCAAGTCGTCACCGAACCCGACGATCTCGATCTCCTGACCTTCGTAGAGGTACTGCTCGATCTCGCAGCCGTAGCCGACCGGCGTGAACGGGATTTCGGTGACTTCGTCCTTCAGCACGCAATAGGCCCAGTCAAAATGCGGGAGGCCTTTATTGTCGGGGTTGATCTGGCAGTATTCGACCGGGACGGTGCGGTTGACCTCCTTGCTGTCCCCGAAGTGAATCGACTTTTCGCTGTCCCCACAGTGCGCCGCGTAGAGCACGACCTTGGGGTGGATCAGCGTGCCGGTGCACAACGAGCCTTCGCTGGTGACCAAGACCACCGAGGGCCAGGAGCAGGGCTCTGCCTCACTGCCGCCCCAGATCACGGGGCTCTGCGGCGGCCCGGCGACCTCTGGTTCACCGGCCAGGACGAGCGCGGGCAGCAGGACCAGCGGCAACGCGATTGGAGAAACCCGTGGACGGTATCGAGAGTGCGGCATGCGGATGTATGTCCATCACAGCCCGCTCACTTCGAGCGGCTGTGGCGAGGCCGTGCGACCACCATCGCCGAGCTGCCCGTGCTCGTTGCTGCCCCAGCACGCGATCTCCCCAGAGCGCAGCCGGGCGCAGCTGTGGTCGCGGCCCAAGCTCAGCTCGACGACCTCGAGCCCCTGATGACCCACGCGTGGCGTGCTCGCGCTG
>JAAUTY010000083.1 GCA_012031265.1 Spirulinaceae cyanobacterium SM2_1_0
CTGAGAAGCAAGTGGACTGCCAAAACTGACCGGACGTGAAGCGCGATCGCCGTAGAGCAAAACGTTTGGCAGTCTGAATCGCCCATCCGTTGTTGTAAACCTTATGAAACCCCTCACTGTCGTGCGTTCGCTGACCGCTGGTCTTGTCGGTATTATCGCTTTTGGCACAGTCGCCGGGGCGGTCTCATTGCCTGCTTGGTGGCGCGATCGCGACCCGGCTGGTGATCGTGCTTCGCTCGCGGCGGCACCAGTCAGTCGCTACGTTTGGCCGACCTACGGTTACTTCACGCAGGAATTTCGCTCTAGTTTTAATCCCAGTCATTCCGGCATCGATATTGCTGGCTCTGTGGGAACGCCGATCATCGCCGCTGCCGACGGTGTGGTGACCTACGCCGGTTTTGTTAGAAGTGGCTATAACTACGGCTTGGGCAATATGGTGGAGGTTCGCCATGCTGACGGCACCCTCGCCCGCTACGCCCACAACAGCCGCCTGCTCGTCCGCGAAGGACAGAGCGTCTATCAGGGTCAAGCGATCGCGCTGATGGGCAACACGGGCAATAGCACCGGCCCTCACCTCCACTTCGAGTTGCAGCAGGTGGGCGGCGGCTTTCTCGATCCGCTGCAATATCTGCCACCGTTGTCGCAGCCTGTGCGGGTTGGTTCGCAGATCCCGCGCCAAGTGCAGCCCGTCGCTGAGCCTCCCGTGACCGCACAGCGCGATCCCCGTCGGTCGGCGCTACCGATCGGTCGGCGGGCTGGACTGTACCGTTGGCCGACGCAGAGCCGCCAGATCGTCGGTGGTTATGTTACGGCGATGGAGCGTCCTCACTTCGGTCTGGATATTGCCGGGACGCTGTATAGTCCAGTACAGGCGGCGGCGGCGGGTGAAGTGACTTTCGCGGGCGATCGCGGCGTGCTGCGCAATGTCCTAGAAATTCGCCATGCCGACGACTCCACAACAGTCTATGCGAATAACCACCAACTGCGCGTGCGTGTCGGTCAGCGCGTGCGTCAGGGGGACACAATCGCCACCCTCGGGAATCTTGATCCCTACCAACCGCCGCATCTGCACTTCGAGATCCGGGCGGCAAACGGACAGCCGCTGAACCCATACATTTTGCTGCCGCGCTAGAGCTGAGGAAATAGGCTGCTGCCCGTTGCTCGGGACGGATTTTTGGGCGGCGGCGCGGCGGTATTCGCTCGTGTCAGAAAGCGCTGGCTGAGCAGGTTCCGGAAGGTTTGGAGGTCAGCAGGCCAATTGGCAAGCCACTGTTGCAAGCTGGCGAGTGGTGTTGTCGTTTCCGCCTCCAAAACATAATTGAAGCTGCCTGCGAACAGGAGCGCCGCGACACTTTCGGTCTCAGTTTGTTGCAGACGCACTTCGTTGATGGCCAAACTGAGGGGGCAATGCTCAAGTTGATAATTGAGCGTGACCGCCGCACGAACCGGGGCTTGACCGATCTCTTGCCAGGGGCCGACGGTGAGGAGATGTTCGGTGATGAAACGGCGGGCCGCGTCTTCGTAGCCCGGAA
This sequence comes from Spirulinaceae cyanobacterium SM2_1_0, assembly GCA_012031265.1. Classification (GTDB taxonomy): domain Bacteria; phylum Cyanobacteriota; class Cyanobacteriia; order Cyanobacteriales; family Spirulinaceae; genus JAAUTY01. Next base: position 1,533 of record JAAUTY010000083.1, read on the forward strand.
AACCGAGGAGGAGGCGCGGGGCAATATTGAGGCCGCGATAGTTCGCGTGCGGCAGTTTTTCGAGGTAGCGACGGGCGATCACCGCGATCGCCAACTCGCGTGGTTGTGGCTCAGTCAGGGCTTGGAGAAAGGTGACGGAGCGGGGCTGCGCGAGCAGGTTGACACCATTGTTGAAACTAAGCTGGGCGAGATTGGCATTGACGGCGGGCGGCTGTGCTAACTCCCAGTCGCCAGGGATGATGCCACTGAACTTCAAAAAGTCCAGATTCAACATCCCTGGGTTGAGATCGGTGGCCAACAGGGCAACGGCGACTTCTTCCATCTGGATGGGATCACGGCGTCGAGCTGGCGGAGCAGCCATAGGCATCATCTCGGTAAAACGTTTCCCTCTAGACTTAGATTCCGGCCCGATCATCGACGGCTCGCCATCACAATCAAGCCTGCCGTCTGAGCCACGCGCTCGTTAGGCTTTTCAGGTTACTGCCTCAGCTCGGAGCGAGCGCGTGGTCGAGGGTCAATCTAGGTAGCTACGACTGCCGCCGAGCGTCGCCGCCGCCGTGAGGACGGGGGAGTGGTGCTCAGGGATTGGTTAGCGGCTGGCTCCGTCGGCGTTTGCAACATGAAAACAACCATGGGGCGACCGTTAAATTCACGCTGTACAGCGCGCTGGAGGCCAGTTTCCAGCTCTGCCTTCAGGGCATCCCAGTCGATTTCGCGACTGCCGTTCTCTGCCCGCTGTTTGGCGTGCTCCTTGAGACGGCTCTCGATGTTGCGAATCGCCAACTGCTCGATCAGAGCTTGGTCGCTGCTGGTCACAACGCCGCGCAGGTGAATGGTCGGTTGGGCGGCCAGTTTCAAATCCCAATCCACGGCGGCAGCCACGGCGACAACGCCATCACCCGCCAGTTGCTGGCGATCGCGCATGACGCGATCTGTCACCACCCCGGCGCGATCAACCAGCTCGATCCCGGAGGGGACTTGACCGCCGATGCCAATGCGATCGGCGCTCAGCTCCACAATGTCGCCGTTGTTGATAATCACGGTATTTTCTTCCGGAATCCCCATCCGGTGCGCCATTTTGGCGTGCTCAACGAGCATCCGATACTGACCGTGAACCGGCACAAAGAACTTGGGCTTCGTCAGCGCTAGCATCAGTTTGTGGTCTTCCTGAGCGCCGTGACCCGAGACGTGGATGCCGTGCTGCTTGCCGTAGAAGACTTTCGCGCCGCGCATCATCAAGCGGTCGATCGTGTCCACAACCGCCAGGGTGTTGCCAGGAATCGGGTTCGCGGAGAAAACGACAGTATCGCCCGGCTTGATCTGAACCTGCCGGTGCGAGTCGTTAGAGATCCGGGTCATGGCGGCGAGTTCTTCGCCTTGGGAGCCGGTGGTCAGGATCAGCACCTTGTCATCTGGGAGGTTGCGGAGCGCTTTCAGTGGCTCAAAGATGTTGTCGGGGCATTTGATATAGCCCAGGTTGCGAGCGTGAGCGATGACATTGAGCATCGAGCGCCCAACGACAATCACTTTGCGGTTGTGCTTCTGCGCCAGTTGCAAAATGATGTTGACACGATGTACCGAGGAGGCAAAGGTGGTCACGAACAGGCGCTTCTCAACCTGACCAAAGATGCGATCCAAGTTGGGATAGACCGATTGCTCCGAGGGGGTATGGCCGGGCACTTCGGCGTTGGTCGAGTCGCTCAGCAAGCAGAGGACGCCTTTTTCGCCGTACTCCGCTAATTTCTGGAGATCAAAGTGTTCGCCATCCACCGGGGTGTAGTCGATCTTGAAGTCGCCGGTATGAATGATGACGCCGAGGGGCGTCTGGATGGCGACGCTGAAGCTATCCGCGAGCGAGTGCGTGTTGCGGATGTACTGCACTGAGAAGGAGGGGCTGAGCTGCACCGTATCGCGGGGCAGAACATTGTGGAGTTGGGTGCGATCGCTCACGCCCGCCTCTTCGAGTTTGTCACTGAGCAGCGACATCGCTAGGCGCGGGCCGTAGATGTGCGGGATGTCGAACTGTTTGAGGTGGTAGGAGATGCCGCCGATGTGGTCTTCGTGACCATGGGTGACGATCATGCCCTTGATCTTGTGGCGGTTTTCGCGCACGTAGGTCATGTCGGGCAGCACGATGTTGATGCCGTGCATCCCGTCGGTCGGAAAGCCGATACCGGCATCCAGCAGCACCATTTCGTCACCGTATTCAAAGATGCAGGTGTTCTTGCCAATTTCATGCAAGCCGCCCAGCGGGATGATTTTCAGTGTCTTTGCTGCACCTTTGCCGTTGGTGTTGGGCTTGCCGTTTTTGGAATTGCTCATATGTTAATTAGGAACCTAGGAATGAACTAAAGTCGGGGTTTTCAGGGAAAGCGAACGGGAGGGATGGGAATGACCGCGACTATGGCGGCTGTCTAGCCAGGAGTCAGGTGACTGGGCTACCCGGAGCCGTTTTGCTTAGAGGAGATCGAGATCTTGGAGCACTTTGGTGAGGCGATCACGCAGATCCGGAGACAGCTCGCACAGGGGCGGGCGGGGACTGCCCACGGCCCAACCCTGCATTTGCAGCGCGGCTTTGACCGGAATGGGATTGGTGGTGCAGAAGAGGGCTTTGAACAGCGGCAGGAGCCGTAGATGCCAGTCGCGTGCCTCCGCCACTTTGCCCGCAAAAAAAGCCTCCAGCATCGCCTTGAGGGGGCGACTGACGAGATGGCTTGCCACGCTTACCACGCCGCTACTGCCAATCGCCAACATCGGCAGGCAGAGTGCGTCATCGCCAGCATAGATGGCAAAATCAGCCGGGGTCAGCGTGCGCATCTGGCTCACGGCGTCTAGTTTGCCGCTGGCATCTTTGATTGCCACGATGTTGTCAATCTTAGCGAGTCTCGCGACTGTTTCGGGAGCGAGTTCCTGGCTGGTGCGTCCGGGCACGTTGTAAAGCATCATTGGCAGCTCCGGTGCGGCCTGCGCGATCGCCACAAAATGTTGGTACAAACCGTCCTGTGGCGGCTTGTTGTAGTAGGGGACGACTTGGAGTGTCCCGGATACGCCCAACTTGACCACCTTGTTCGTCGCCTCCGCCGCCTGACGGGTTGAGTTGGAACCCGTGCCAGCAATCAGTTTTGCCTGGGGGGCGATCGCGTCGCCCACGATCTGAAACAGGCGATACTTCTCCTCCCAAGTCAGCGTCGGCGATTCGCCCGTTGTGCCACAGACAACAATCGCATCATTGCCTTGCTCAACGAGATGCACCGCCAAGCGCTCAGCCAAACGATAGTCCACACTGCCATCGGCGGCAAATGGCGTCACCATGGCAGTAATCAGGCGTCCAAACGTGACCAAACTACTCTTTACTCCTCGCACTCACAGGGCGATCACCACGCCAAGGCAAGCCGCCATTACTCCATCCAGTGTAAGGGGTGAACCCCAGCCCGCAAACGGGCGGCTAACCGAAACGATTAGCGACTGGCTGTGACACCCACAGCCAACGGCCGCGGCCGCAGCCACTGACGCTCGACCAACAACTCCGCGATTTGCACCGCATTCAGCGCCGCGCCTTTGCGGATCTGGTCACCACTGAGCCAAAGCTCCAACCCATGCGGGTGGGAGATGTCCTGGCGAACCCGACCGACCAGTACCGCATCCCGACCCGTTGCCTCAACGGGCATCGGGAAATGGTTCGCCTGCCAATCTTCCACCAGTTTCACACCTGGAGCGGTGCTCAATGCTTTCCGAGCCTGACTGAGAGCAAACGGCTGCGTAAATTGCAGATTCACCGCCTCAGAATGGGCGCGGGCAATCGGCACGCGAACACAGGTGGCGCTGACGCGCAAGTCCGGTGCGTTAAAAATCTTCCGGGTCTCATTGACCATCTTCATCTCCTCTTGGCAATAGCCCTGCTCATTGAGCGGTGAATTGTGGGGGAAGAGATTAAAGGCAATCGGGTGAGGAAAGACTTCCGGTTGTGGAGTTTCGCCCGCCAGAACAGCGAGTGACTGCTGCTCTAGCTCGGCGATCGCCCGTGCCCCCGCACCGCTCGCCGACTGGTAGGTCGCGACCACAATGCGTTGAATCGGGTGCAGGCGATGCAGCGGATAAGTGGCGACGCCCAAGAGAATGGTCGTGCAGTTGGGATTGGCAATCAGCCCCTGATGCTTAGCCGCCGCGTCGGGATTGATTTCCGGAACCACTAGCGGCACGTCCGGATTCATCCGGAAGGCGCTGGAGTTGTCAATAACGGTGGCACCAGCGGCGATCGCCTGTGGCGTCCAAGTTTTCGAGGCCGCACCGCCTGCCGAGGCGAGCACAAGATCGACCTCGTGGAACGCCTCAGCACTGACCGCCATGACAGTCAAACTCTCGTCGCGGAAGCGAAGCGTTCGACCGGCAGAGCGCGGCGACGCCAGTAATTTCAGACTGGCGAGAGGAAAATCGCGCTCCGCGAGCAAAGTCAGCAATTCGGTTCCGACAGCGCCGGTTGCGCCCAGAATGGCAACGCGCGGTGACTGAGACAAAGGCAAAATCCTCCTAAACGTAAAGGGTGAGGGAACGGCAACAAGTTCGCAAAAAAATTCTGAGGGTGGCTCACCCAACTGCGACGGGGGCAAGCCAGGACGAGTCGCGCCCGCCCAATACTGCTGCTCGTTTCAGACTAGCACATCTCTCTAGCACTCTAGGCTTGTGCTATTAATAGTAAGTCGAATTTGTGACGCGATGGTGATCGCCCCCAAGACAGCCGCCGCTACTTGTCGAGTCCCTGAAGCAATGCAGCGATGTTTGCTGTGCTGCTGACCCGATATGACTTATAATATCGGATTGAATTGAAATCCTAGCAGCTCCTCATGAGCGCCGAAAAGCAAAGGGTGGAGTGATGTTGCAGAATTTAGCTAGCCATCCAACCTTCTCACTGAATCTTAAGTAGAGTCTGTTAATTAATGAAAGTTACTCAGGAAAAGCTCCCCGCGAGTCAGGTTGCCCTGAATATTGAAATTTCTGCTGAAGCGTCCAAACAAGCCTACGAGGATGTCGTGCGCTCACTATCGCGCACGATCCGTTTACCCGGCTTTCGTCAGGGAAAAGTCCCTCGCCAAATCTTACTCCAACGCCTCGGCTCCCAGCGCGTGCGCGCCGAGGCACTCGAAAAGCTCGTGCAGGACAGCCTCGACAAGGCGATCGAGAAAGTTGAGGTGGAGGTGCTGGGCAACTATCAGCTCGTCTCACATTTCGATGAGCTGATTGAGCAGTACAAGCCGGGTGAGCCACTTACTTTTGCCGCCTCGGTGGATGTCCCCCCCGCCGTCGAACCCGGTGATTACCAAAGCATCAGCATTCAGGCTGAAGAAGTCGTCTACGACGAGCAGCAGGTGACCGACTTTCTGGATCGCCAGCGTAGTAAGCAAGCCACCTTGGTTCCCGTGGAGGGGCGACCGGCACAGTTGGGTGATGTCGTAGTGGTGGACTACAAAGGGTATCTCCAGACCGACACTGGCGAAGTGGGTGAGCCGATTACTGGGGCGGAGGCGACTGACTTTGAGCTGGAAATGGAAAGCGGTCGTTTCCTCGAAGACCTGATTCAGGGCATTGTTGGCATGACAGTCGCGAGCGAGCAGCAAATCCCGGTGCAGTTTCCGGACGACTACGCCCGCGAGGATCTGGCGGGTAAAGCGGCGCTGTTCACCGTGACGCTCCAGGAAATCAAAGAGAAGGAACTGCCGGAACTCGACGATGAGTTTGCTGAAGAAGCCAGCGAATTTGAGACCATGGCAGAACTGCGTGAGCATTTGGAGACACAGCACCGCGAGCGAGCGGCGCAAGCAACGCGGGCCAATATTGAGAATGCGATCGCTAAAGTCCTACAAGAACAGACGGTGATCGACCTGCCCAAAACCCTCATCGACCAGGAAGTCGACCGCCAGGTTCGTCAGGCGATGGTGGAGATGGAGCGTTATGGTCTGGACGTGGACAAGCTGTTTAGCTCCAGCGAAGTGGTTGAGCGAGTACGAGAGGAAGCTCGCCCGGAAGCGATTCGCAAGCTCCGGATCTCGCTGTCACTCCGGGAAATCGCGAAACGTGAGTCGCTGCCACTCGACGAGGTAGAAACCGATCGCCGCATCAAGGAGATCCTGAGGGAGCTAGATGATCGCCAACTGGACATGAAGCGGGTTCGTGAGTTCGTGGAAAATGAACTCCGCGAAGAAAGTGCCCTAGAGTGGCTGCGTGAGCAAGCGACGATTAAGCTAGTTCCGGCGGGTACCCTGGCGACTGATGAGGATGATGACGAGTTGGCAGCAGATGCGTCTGACGCACCCGCCATGGAACTGGACGCGGCGGCGGCGACTGTTGAGGTCGTGGCAGAGCGAGCTGAGCCAGATCCGGATGAGCCAGCAGTTGACATCGATGTAGACGCGGCAGATTCGACGGCGGCAGCGACAGCAGAGCCGGTCGCGGTGCCATCAACGGCTGATGAGGCTGATGAGTCGGAAGCTGAAGCAGATGACGATTGAGTAGGGCAATCATTTGCGGTATGCCTACCCTCTAGATTGCCTGCGGCCACCATATCTTGATCGTCTTGTCGGCACTGCAACTGAGTAGCTTGGTGCTATCTGGACTGAAGGCGACGCCCATGACTCCATCGGTATGTGCGTCTAAACTGCATCGCTCGCGGCCGGTGTCCACTGTCCAGAGTTTGATCTCGCCATCCCAGCCGCCGCTGACCAGCGTCTGGCCGTCGGGGCTGAAGGTCACCGCACTGGCACGCTGGCTATGTTTGGCAAATTCCTGTACCACTCGCTCGCTGGGCAAATCCCAGAGCCGCAGAATGCCATCGGAGCCAGCTGTGACAAAGTGGCGGCCGTCGGGGCTGAAGGCGATCGCCAAGACCCGATGGTCAATCCGCAGCGAACAGAGTAGCCGCCCGCTGGGAAACTCACGAATCTTAATCGCTTTCTCCAGGCCGCCGCTGACCAAGGTTTTGCCGTCGGGACTGAGGGTGATCGCCGTCACCGCTTTGGCATAGCCGGTAACATTGCGAATCTCCTGCCCCGAACGCGACTTCCAGATACGTAGGGTCGAATCAGCGCCGCCACTGACCAGCTTGCGGCGATCGCCGCCGAAGGTCACTGCCAGCACCGCCCGCTCGTGGCTGCCCAACCACCCCCCACAGGTTCGCAGCGGCCGACCAGTGTAAAGATCCCAGAGGCGCACCATCTTGTCTGCCCCACCACTAGCGAGCAGGCGGCCGTCAGGACTAATCGCTACCGAATAGACGGGACTGAAGTGACCGGTCGCCACATACAGCGGCCGACCAGTGCTGAGCTGCCAGAGGCGTACCGTCTCGTCGTGGCTGCTGCTGGCAAAGGTGCGACCATCAGGGCTGATGGCGATCGCCGTGACACTCGCCGTATGCTGGCGCAAGGTGCCCGCACAGACCCAAGGCTGGGATTTCGCCCCACTCGTGGCCGCACTGGCGGCGGGGGATTGTGGGGTGCTATAGGCTGATGTTTTCCCCCACTTGCGTTTCAGCTCAGCGACCATCCGCAGGTCAGCATTGGCTTTGCGCTCGCGACCGAGGATAGAGTAGACCAAACCACGATGCCGATAGGCTTCGACATAGTTGGGGTTGAGAAAAATCGCCTGGGAGAGATCGTTGAGCGCGTCCTGATAGAGTTCGAGCCGCGCCTTCTCGACCCCACGTTGGTAATAGATTGCGGCTTGCTGATGGCGATCGCCCGTCGTCGCGGCCGTCGTCGCCTCAATCGGGCGGTAATCTTTGAGCTGATCATAGGCATGATTGATGGCCTTGATCTTGACTTCCGCTTGCTGTTGGCGATCGGGAGCCGCCGGGAAGCGATCCGGGTGCCAAGTTTTGACGAGCTGACGATAAGCCTGCTTGACCGCCTCAGGTGAGGCTCCGGGTTGAAGACCCAGGGTTGCATAGTATTGATCGAGATTCGGAGTCATTGCGGCATCGTTCAGCGGGCGGGCTGCCACAGGCCATACTCAACCAGCGCTAGACAGGAACCCTCACGTCGCCGTCTGCATTTGACGCTCAGACCCACACCAGCTACTCACGGCGAGTACCGATTGGCTGTAGCGTTCTGTTTGTCTGGCTCCGCACCCTTTGTCCTCACTTATCTTAGCGGCTGTCTCTCCCTAGACTCTGGCAGACCCTGGAGTTCCGTGATTTTGGGGGGAGCTGTTGTGACTGATGACCCCACAGCTCTGAATCTTAAACATCTCGCTTTGCAACGGATTGCAGCCCAGCGCTCAGCCTTCACAACCGTCAAAAATATTTGGCAATGTTGGTGCCGAGTATTAATACTTAGCGCACCGAAAAACTTAACAATTTGTAACCAATAACTCCCCAATCGCGGTGTATAAAAGTAACCGAAAGGTCTGACCAATTGATAAAGCTCTTATCCAGCCTAGGGCCTTGAGTTTTCTGGCATTCTCATAAAGTAGCTTAGTGCTCTCAGGATTCGGATTCTGTAAAGTACTTTGCAGAATCATATCTAGCAGTTGAATCGCCAGATGATTTCGAGGATAAGAGCTGAGTTTGTTTAGTTCAGATCACGACCCGACAAGCTGTACTTGGCTACGCTGATCGGTCATCAAAATCGCCCATAACAAGAGGAGATTGACTCAATGTTTGACGCATTCACAAGGGTTGTTTCTCAGGCTGATTCTCGCGGTGAATTCCTGAGCATGGAACAGTTGGACGCCCTGTCCGCTATGGTTAGTGACGGCAGCAAGCGCCTGGATACCGTCAACCGCATCACTAGCAATGCTTCCAGCATCGTGACCGATGCTGCTCGTGCATTATTCGCCGAGCAACCCCAACTGGTTCAACCTGGTGGCAATGCTTACACCAACCGTCGCATGGCTGCTTGCCTGCGCGACATGGAGATCATCCTGCGCTACGTGAGCTATGCCGCTCTGGCTGGTGACGCGAGCGTGCTGGAAGATCGTTGCCTGAATGGCTTGCGCGAAACCTACCAAGCTCTCGGTGTTCCGGGTGCCTCGGTTGCGGCTGGCGTGCAGAAGATGAAGGATGCGGCGATCGCCCTTGCTAACGATCCCAGCGGCATCACCCAAGGCGATTGCAGCCAACTGATGTCAGAAGTGGCAAGCTACTTCGATCGTGCGGCAGCGGCTGTTGCCTAAGCCTGAGTCCGAACACTTCTGTTTAGCATCAACCTAGAGACACCTAGAGAAGGAGAGTTTTAGACAATGAAGACCCCGATTACTGAAGCAATCTCGTCAGCTGATTCGCAAGGCCGTTTCCTCGGTAACACCGAACTGCAAGCCGCTAATGGTCGCTTCGACCGTGCGGCGGCGAGCATGGATGCCGCTCGTGCCCTGACCCAGAAGGCTCAGTCCCTGATCAGCGGTGCGGCGAACGCGGTTTACCAGAAGTTTCCTTACACCACCAGCATGCAAGGCCCTCAGTATGCTTGGGATCAGCGTGGTAAGGACAAGTGCTCCCGCGACATCGGTCACTACCTGCGGATGGTGACCTACTGCCTCGTTGCTGGTGGCACCGGCCCCATGGACGAGTACCTGATTGCGGGTCTCGACGAAATCAACCGCTCGTTCGAGTTGTCGCCGAGCTGGTATGTCGAAGCCCTCAAGTACATCAAGTCTAACCACGGCTTGGGTGGTCAAGCAGCCAATGAAGCGAATACCTACATTGACTACGCGATCAACGCGCTGAGCTAGGTTTTCCTGCCGATTGCCTGGAAAGGCCGGCGGTTGTTGGCAGTTTTGCTAGCAGCGGTCAGCTTTTCCAGGCAATGTTTTAGCTGCTGATTTTATCCTATTTAACAAGCTGATTGGGAGAGGTATATATGCCAGCATTAGTTGCTTCAAATCTGTCGGCAGCGCCTCAGTTGGGTTTGGAACCCTTCGATGGCGGCCGTGTTGAGCTACGCCCGGACTGGACTGAAGAGGATGTGAGTGCTGTGATCCGTGCTTCCTATCGTCAAGTGCTGGGCAATGACTATGTGATGGAGTCCGAGCGTCTAACTTCAGCCGAATCGCTGCTCCGCCAAGGCAATATCAGTGTGCGCGATTTCGTGCGCGCGATCGCCAAGTCTGAGCTTTACAAAGAAAAGTTTTTCTATCCGAATAACAACCAACGCTTTGTAGAGCTAAATTTCAAGCACTTCTTGGGTCGTGCTCCTTACGACCAAGGTGAATTGTCTTACCACACGCGCTTGGTGGAAGACGAAGGCTACGACGCTGAAATCGACTCTTATTTTGAAGGTGAAGAGTACGACCGCCGTTTCGGCAACTACATCGTCCCCTACTTCACCGGTTTCTCCGTCGAAGCGGGTTCACGCACCGTCGGCTTCACGCGAATGTTTAGCCTCTATCGCGGCTATGCGACCAGTGATCGCACTCAGGTCGGCGGCCCGGCTGCGCGCCTGAATCGCGAACTAGCGGTCAACCAAGCCTCGTCGATTAGCATCCCCAGTGGTAAGGACGCACCTTACGAGGTTCCCAAAACCTCTTTTGGTGGCGTTGGTAACCAGGCGGGTCGCGTTTATCGCGTCGAAGTTTCAGGCCTGATTGGGCGGCAGATCCGCCCGGTGATCCCCCGTAGCAAGACAGCTTACCTGATCCCCTACGGGCAACTCTCGCAGCGGCTTCAGCAAATCGTCCGCTCGGGTGGCAAGATCATCAGCGTGCGACCGGCTTAAGGTTCGGTTGGATATTTTGCTGTAATAGTAGAGAGGCAAAAGGTAGTTCGCACTAAACTTTTGCCTTTTTCCCATGTTTAGGATCACTAGCTGTTTAGTCAGGAGTAATTAGGTGCTATGTTTCGCCAAAACGCGACTAATGAAGCAGACAACCGCCTGTTTCGTATTGAAATCTCGATGATGCCGCCGACGCAGGAAACGGATCGGCGCAAATTTCAAATTCGTCGCAGCGGTCAGACCTCAGTTGTCGTTCCCTACGAACGCATGAGTGATGAGTTCAAGCGCATCAACCGTTTAGGCGGCAAGATCGTCAAGATCGAGCCGGTCACTGCCGAGTAGATTCGCCAACTGGAACCAAGCATGGCTGACCAGCAAGCTGGTTTGACGGTCGAGAGCGCGATCGCCAACCTGCGTCAGACCGACGATCTCGGGTTGCGTTATTACGCCGCCTGGTGGCTTGGTAAGATGCGCGTCGGTGATCGCGCTGCCATTGCTGCGCTTCTCGCCGCCCTCCACGATGAAGCAGACCGTTCTCCCGACGGTGGCTATCCACTCCGCCGCAATGCCGCCCGCGCCCTCGGCAAACTCAATAACCCAGATGTGGCCCCCGCGCTCGTTGCCTGCCTCGACTCCAGTGACCACTATGTCCGCGAAGCTGCCGCGCAATCGTTAGAACAGGTCGGGAACGCCGAGAGCATTCCGGCCTTGCGGCAACTGTTGGCGGGTGGTGTCGCGGCAGCGGTTCAAGTTCCGGGCAAGCCCCACCTGGCGCAACCTTACGAAGCCATTCTCGAAGCTCTGGGAGGTCTCGGTGCGACGGAAGCGATCGCCGAGATTCAGCCTTTCCTCGCTCATCCAGTCCAAAAAGTCCAATTTGCGGCCGCCCGTGCCCTCTATCAATTGACCGGCGAGAGCCAGTATGGCGATCGCCTCATTCAAGGTTTACAAGCGCCAAAATTGCCCCTGCGCCGCTCGGCACTGATCGACCTGGGCGCGATCGGCTACCTCCCGGCTGCTGAACCGATTGCCCGCACCCTGGCAGAGAATAGCCTCAAACTGATCGCCCTGAAAGGCTTGCTGGAGGCAACCTTGCGCGCGCACCCGGAGCCAAAACTGCATTCCGATAGCGGTCAGATTATGGCGTTGATGGACGGCCTGCTGTAGCAGCGCTGGTCTTTGCCCCTACAATGTCTGGTTGCTGCTCACCCTTTGCGCATGACTGCTGACTGCCAAGCCCAGATCGCGGCGATTAATCGTGCCGCTTCGAGCGAAGCGCTGATTGGCGCGGTGCGATCGCTCGCTGCCCAACAATCCCCGGCCGCGATCCCCAAACTGATCGAAGTACTCGGCTATAACAACCCCGGTGCCGCCGTCGCGGCAGTTGACGGTCTCATACAGCTCGGTGCGATCGCTGTGCAACCGATTCTCGACACTCTCGATGGCTACGACTACGGTGCGCGCGCTTGGGCGAGCCGTGCCCTGGCGAAAATCGGCGATCCCCGCGCGCTGGAAAACTTGCTGGCGGCGGCACAGGGTGACTTTGCGCTCAGCGTGCGGCGGGCAGCAGCCCAGGGTCTCGGACAACTCGACTGGGCGCAACTGCCCGAGGCGGAATGCCAAGTCGGGCAGCAACGGGTGCTCACGGCGTTGCTCAATGCCGTCCAGGATGATGAATGGGTCGTCCGCTATGCGGCGATCGCCGGTCTCCAGAGCTTAGCCCAGGCGGCTCCATATCTGGCAACAAGCATCACCGCCCGCTTGCAGCAGGCTGCCACTGAAGATCCGGACTTGGCAATTCAGGGCGATCGCGCTGGGCCTTGGAGCAGTTAGCCTCATGAAAAAATACTGGCGCGAAACCAGCGCCGTCGCCCAACGCATTCTCATCGAACTCCTGCGCCGCCGCCGCAGCCTCATTTTCTGGTGCATCTTCCCAGTCACGGTGCTGCTGCTCAATGCCAGCATCCTCGCGGAGCGCGCCCAGCTCCGCTTCAGTGAGGCGCTCGAATTTGCGGCTCCCTCGACGCTGGTTGGCGCGGCCCTCTTTTTCAGTTGCCTCGGTGGCAGCGTGGCGACAGTCGTCACCGAGCGCGAACAACAAACCCTCAAGCGTCTGTTCATTTCACCCCTGAGCGGTTTTGCCTACTTCTCCGGCATCTTTCTCGCCCACAGCAGCATTGGTCTCGGTCAGGGAATTTTGGTTTACGCCCTCGCCCGCAGTTTTGGGGCCGGTTATGCTGGTTCGGTGTGGCTGGGGTTGGCGATCGCCCTGCTCAGCATCATTAGCTATGTTGGCGTCGGCTTCCTGCTCGGCACCCAGTTGGCACGGCGGACTGAAGATGTCAATGCCCTAGTGGCTGCGTTCGGGGTTCCCCTACTGATTCTCGGCGGTGCGTTTTTGCCAACATCGTTGTTTCCAGACCGCTTGCTTGAAATGGCGCGCTTCAATCCCGTCTACCACATGAACGAAGCGCTGGTCGGCGTCTGGGCAAATGGCGACGATTGGACAGCGATCGAGGATCACCTGCTGTTTCTCAGCCTCTTTGCTGCCGCGATGGCGATCGCCGGTTGGCTCGCCTATCAAGCCATGCTACAAATCGAACGGCGACTCTGAACCAGCCGCCATGAGCCAATGACCCCTGATCGCTCCCGACCCCAAGCTTTAACCCCAAAACCATGAGTGCTTTTCGAGTTGGGATTGCTGGCCCCGTCGGCTCCGGTAAGACCGCGCTGTTGGATGCCCTCTGCAAAACCTTACGCGCCGCCCACGAGATTGCGGTCGTGACCAACGACATCTATACCCAGGAAGATGCTCAGTTTCTGGTGCGATCGCAAGCCTTGGCGAGCGATCGCATCCTCGGTGTAGAAACCGGTGGCTGCCCCCACACGGCGATTCGCGAGGATGCCTCCATGAACCTCGCCGCGATTGAAACCCTGGAAGCCCGTTTCACACACCTCGATTATGTCTTTCTCGAAAGCGGCGGTGACAATCTCGCCGCGACCTTCAGCCCCGAATTAGTTGACCTGACCCTCTACGTCATCGATGTCGCGGCGGGTGACAAAATTCCTCGCAAGGGTGGACCGGGAATTACGAAATCGGATTTACTCGTCATCAACAAAATTGACCTCGCGCCGCTAGTCGGTGCCGATTTAGCCATCATGGAGCGCGATGCCCGCAAGATGCGCGGTGACAAACCCTTTGTGTTTACTAATCTGAAAACTGGCAGCGGGCTAGATGCCGTGGTCGCGTTTGTCCGCGAGCAGCGCGTTTAATCCGGGTGAATTAGCCCCGATTGCGCTTTTAGAAATCATCTCGGACAATAGCGGCAATGCTTTGTCGGAGTTTGGATCGCAATGGTCGCGATCGCCGCTCAACCCTACGCTTACCCCCTGCCTGCTGCCAGTCAAATTGCGCTGGTGATCATCGACATGCAGCGCGATTTTCTGGAAGCGGCTGGCTTTGGCGAGAGCCTCGGCAACGATGTCAGCCAACTGCGGGCGATCGTGCCGACGCTGCAAACATTGCTGGCCGCCTTTCGGGAGCGACAGTTAACGGTCATTCACACCCGCGAGTGCCATCGAGCCGATCTGGCAGACTGCCCACCGGCGAAGCGAGTACGGGGGAATCCGAGGCTGCGAATTGGCGATCGCGGCCCCATGGGTCGCATCCTGATCACCGGTGAACCGGGCAACGCCATCATCCCGGAACTCGCGCCCTTGCCGGAGGAGTGGGTGCTCGAAAAGCCCGGCAAAGGAGCCTTTTGTCGCACGGATTTTGAGACGCAGCTACAGCAACGGCAACTCACCCACTTGCTGCTCACCGGCGTGACCACGGAGGTCTGCGTACAAACGACGATGCGCGAGGCAAATGATCGCGGCTATGAATGTTTGCTGATCGAGGATGCTACCGCTAGCTATTTTCCCGAATTCAAACAGGCGACACTCGAAATGGTGCGCGCTCAGGGAGGGATCGTCGGTTGGACAGCGACCACAGCCGACGTACTTGCCGCCATTGCGCGATACCCGACGGCAACCGGCGTCAGCTAGGCAAGGAATCGGGATCGCTAGGACGAGTCTGCACCTCGATCGCCTCAATATCAATCGTGCCGGGAGGGGTCAATCGCTTGAAGCTACCACCCGTGACTTGTAACGGTTCGCCGCAGTTGGGACAGCGGCATTCAGTATTGTTGAGGCCCGTGAAGCTGTAGTCACAAACGGGGCATTGGTCTTCGATGAGGTTGCGACGCAGCCACCACCGCAGTACGAAGACACCGACAACAGGGGCAAAGAGGAGGACGAGAAACAGGATGGCGATGCCATTTAGAATCCAGCCGAGCAACCCGGCTGACCCCAGCAGCACGACGACGACAAGCAGCGTCAGCCAACAGCCAAGACTACCCAGGTCAATCTGCAAGAGCTTGTTGGGGTTCTGGTTCACAGCCGCCTCCTGGAGTGCATCGTCATCTCTCCCATCCTAGTTCAGATGTGCCGCACCCTGGAGGTGGCGATCGCCGCCCCCAACCAATGCCGAACCGGCGATCGCATTGGGGATTGCCGAGCCAGACCACACCCGCGATGGCGACGGGCTACTGCTCTCGTTCCGTCTCATAAATCCATTGAACGTAGGGTTTTTGGTACAGTCAGAGTAGTATTTGACTCAGATGTCGTCGCGCACGTGATCAAGCAGCTTCTTGGGAGGAGGTTGCATAGTTTCGAGACGCTTGCGCTGGGAAATATAAAATTAGGTAGTCCTAAACATGTAAGGATGCGTTGTAGTGATGGATGAAATACCAGATCGCACCAATGTGATTTTCGAGCTTTTTAGAAAAAGACAGTGTCTTGCGAACGAGTCGCGATACCCGCTGACGTAG
>JAAUTY010000030.1 GCA_012031265.1 Spirulinaceae cyanobacterium SM2_1_0
AGCTCGCTTTCAATGCTCATCTCTGGCAATTGGATTTACCAGATTGTCGGGCTTTGAATGCCCAACTGCGTGCTCTTAATCCTCATAAGCGTCACTTTTATGAGCGCGGTCTTCGTGCTCAATCCCTCCTACAGTCCTGCTTTCAGCCTCTTGTCACCCTTTGAACCGTTCGCCTGACCGTTGGCGAGCTGTTTAGCTGGTTATTGGTCTGACTCTGCCGCGAAATTCCAGTTGCGCTTCCGGGCGATCGCCGCAATCAGCTCCTTAACTTCCGGATCGTCAGACGAGTAAGACGCGAACAAATGCTTCGCCTTTGGGTGAGCAAAGTTGCCAATCGCAGCCAGCGTTTGGTAGCGCAGCAACTCATCGTCAGTCTCCAGTAGCGAAAACAGAAACGAGGGATCGTCCCGGTGGGTCTTGCCCATGAAAGCCTCCAGCGCCCAGATTAGTTGAATCGCATCCGTCGAGTTGGCAATCATCTCCCGTGCCTTGCTGACCGGCAGCGGCAGATCCCCCCGCTCCGCGAGCCAGCGCTGCCGCGCCGCCGACTGCCCGTACTCGCCCCGGCGAGCGCAGGCCGGACAATAACAGGGTTTCCGGCCGTGCGCACTGGGGAAATATCGCCAGCCCAGCGGTTTGTGAATCGGCACAATCTTACTAATCGTGCTGCTGTCGATCGCTTGTTCGAGAAAAAACTCGTAGCCCAGCGGATTCTCCAGGGCTAGCAACTGGCGGATCGCCTGACCAAGTTCGTCCTGTTGGTGCGGGCTGTAGTAGTAGCCGTGCCAGACGACAACGGAACTGGGCAACTTGAAGTGGATCGCGGCTAAGGTCGGCTGTTGTTGCCAATTCTTGAGTTCTCGCGCCCACTGATGCGAGATGTAGTGCCCTGCTGCCAGCGGCATAAAGTAGACCACCCCCGATCGCTTGCTCGGTTTGATCCCCGAACGTTGAATTGCTGGTATCGCCTTGCTGGCAGTGATATGGACTAGTCTGGGCATCGGTCATCACTCCTTCTCCCCGATTCTAACCAACGCTCCCCTCTCAACTGGCTGACTCACCTGCCGCTGAGGCCAGCAATCGTTAAGACTTCTAAAACTCGCCAACCAGTCCCGGCGATCGCACTCTATAGTTCTGGGTGGCTGGTGCTGAGCATCTTCTGCTGGTATTGGTCACTGAATTGCCGACTTTGGGTACGGCTTATGGACATCGACAAGCTGAAGCGACAGATCGAGCGATCGCTCTCCCGCCCCCATCCCCACCCGCTAACCCAAATCCCCACCCAGCCGCCGCCTCGCCCCGCCGAGCGCGGGCAAGCCGTTACCGCAGCTGTTGCAGAGCTTGGGCGCAAAGGTCGCGACGTAGGCGGCTGTTCAGTCCATCTGTCAGCCAGTCTGGGGCGCGATCGCTGGGGTTGAAAGTATTACAACGGCAAAACATCGTCTAACCGCAGTTGCAAATCGGGGCGCAGGGGAGCGGCGATCGCCTCTCCCCGTCGATATTGGTGCAGCTCGTAATCATCCCCGACCAGCTCGCAGACCATGAAAGTAGGCTGCTTGGGTTTGCCGATGCCAGCGATACCCCCTAGCCCACGCTAGTCGAGAGGGTATTGGGGGCAAGTTGCTACCGTATAGCTCCCAGCCGGAGCTTGCCAAACGAGTTGTGACTTCGCTACGCTAGAAAGCTGCATTGGCGTTGCTGTGAGGTTGGCTGATGGTTTCCGAAGGCGTGAAGACAGACGTAACAGATTGGCCTCAGGCAGAGCGATCGCTGCCCCCACGACCCGATCCCCTGGTTACCATCACCAAGGAAGAAGGGCTGGTCATTTACGAAGACATGGTGCTGGGGCGTTTTTTTGAAGACAAGTGCGCCGAAATGTACTACCGGGGCAAAATGTTCGGCTTCGTCCACCTCTACAACGGACAGGAAGCCGTCTCGACCGGCATCGTCAAAGCCCTCAACCCGAACAAAGATTTTGTCTCCAGCACCTATCGCGACCACGTTCATGCCTTGAGTGCCGGTGTACCAGCCCGCGAAGTAATGGCGGAACTATTTGGTAAGGAAACCGGTTGCAGCAAAGGGCGGGGCGGCTCTATGCATATGTTCTCCGCAGCCCATCGCTTGCTGGGTGGCTATGCGTTCGTGGCGGAGGGGATTCCGGTGGCGACGGGAGCTGCCTTCCAGAGCAAGTATCGCCGCGAGGCGATGGGCGATCCGGACGCCGATGCCGTGACCGTCTGCTTCTTTGGCGACGGCGCGAGCAACAACGGGCAGTTCTTCGAGTGCTTGAATATGGCAGCCCTCTGGAAGCTGCCGATCATCTACGTCGTCGAGAACAATAAGTGGGCGATCGGTATGGCCCATGATCGCGCTACGTCGCAGCCGGAGATTTACAAAAAAGCCAGTGTCTTTGACATGGTGGGCGTTGAGGTCGATGGTATGGACGTGATGGCGGTTCACACGCTCGCGCAAGAGGCCGTGGCCCGTGCCCGCGCGGGTGAAGGCCCGACACTGGTTGAAGCCCTCACCTATCGTTTTCGTGGTCATTCGCTCGCCGATCCCGACGAACTGCGCGCCCCGGACGAGAAGCAGGCTTGGTTTGCTCGTGATCCGATCGAACGCTTCGCCGCTGAATTGACTGAGCAAAATCTTGCCAGTCACGACGAACTCAAAGCCATCGACGACAAAGTGGCTGCTGTGATTGAGGATGCGGTTGAGTTCGCCGAAAGCAGCCCCGATCCTGACCCCAGCGAACTCTATCGCTACATCTTTGCGGAGGATTAGTACTGCCGCGCGGCTAGCTAGTACAAGGCGGCGGCAATGAGATGCCCATTCAGGATCCGTAGGATGCCTGTATTGTCTGCACTCATCACTCAAAACTCAAAATTCCGCGTAGCGGTACTAGCCCTCGGCCCGAAAGGCACGTAGAATCGCCGGATAGCCGCTGACGGTGCTGACCTCGCGGGCGAGAGAGGCGGCGCGATCGCCCGTATCCACCGTCGCCACCCGAATCCAAAGCTGACTCTGGCTCACCACGGTCGGCGCGTCCAAGCAAATGGCCGCGTCGGGCCAGCGCGCTTGGAGCTGCTCAAAGAGGCGGGAGAAGGCGGTGGCATCTTCGACCGTGACCAAAACTTGCACCTCGTTGGGGGCAGGCATCTCGCAGAAATCGAGTGTCTGGAGGGCGTCGGCTCCTGCGGGTGCGGCTGGCGTAGCGGTCTGGGCTTGGGCTGGGAGGGGGAGCGTCAGGGCGATCGCCACCACAACGCTCGACAAGGCGGAAAACTGAGCCATAGTTTTGTAAAAAGATCTCAACCAACAACTGATGAATTTCAGCCCGGTTGGCTACGGCTCAGGATGAAAACGGCCGACCGCTACCGGTGACCCAGGAGGCGATCGCGCAGGCGCTTGATGCGATCGCGACACTTCGCCGCTTCTTCAAACTCCAACTGCTTCGCCGCCGTCTGCATCTGCGCTTCGAGCTGCTGAATCAGATCGGGCAACTGTTCCAGGGAAAGGTCATCCGCCTGGTCATAGACCTCCTCGAGCTGCTGCGTATTCAAGCGGCGCGAGATGTCTAGGAATGCCAAGATCGAATTACTGCCCTTCTTGGCAATCGGTGTCGGCGTGATGTTGTGCTCGCGGTTGTAGGCTATCTGCTTGGCGCGGCGGCGCTCAGTCTCCTCGATCGCCCGCGCCATGCTATTGGTCAGATTGTCGGCATAGAGGATCGCCTGTCCGCGCACATGGCGGGCGGCGCGACCGATGGTTTGGATCAGCGATCGCTCCGCTCGCAAGAAGCCCTCCTTATCGGCATCCATGATCGCCACCAGCGACACCTCCGGCAGATCCAGGCCCTCACGCAGCAAGTTGACCCCGATCAAGACATCAAACTCGCCCTCGCGCAGCCCCTGCAAGATTTCGATGCGCTCGATCGGCTGAATCTCTGAATGCAGATAGCGGACGCGAATCGAACGCTCCTGCATATATTCCGTCAAATCCTCAGCCATGCGCTTAGTTAGGGTGGTAATCAGCACCCGCTCCTGCAACTTCACCCGCTCAACAATTTCACTGAGCAAGTCATCGACCTGCCCGGTCGTCGGCCGCACAAAAATCTCCGGATCAATCACCCCTGTCGGTCGGATGATCTGCTCGACAATGCGCTCTTCAGATTGCTCGACCTCCCAGTCTCCCGGCGTCGCCGAAACGAAGATGCACTGGTTGACCCGTCCCCAAAACTCCTCTGACTTCAGCGGCCGATTATCCGCTGCACTGGGCAAGCGAAAGCCGTGGTCGATGAGAATGCGTTTGCGCGACTGATCCCCGTTGTACATACCGCGAATCTGGGGCACGGAAACGTGCGATTCGTCCACGACTAAGAGCCAATCTTCAGGAAAATAGTTGACCAAACATTCTGGCGGATCGCCCGCATTGCGACCAGCGAGGTGGCGGGAGTAGTTCTCGACACCGTTGCAGTAGCCCACTTCCCGCAACATTTCCAAATCGTAGCGGGTACGTTGTTCCAGGCGCTGGGCTTCCAGGAGCTTTTCAGCAGCGCGGAGGGTTTCGAGCTGCTGTTCGAGTTCTTGTTCGATGGCGTTGCAGGCACTTTCGAGCTGTTCGTCGGGGGTGACGAAGTGGCGCGCGGGGTAAATATTCGCGGCTGGCAAACTCTGCAAAATCCCGCCGGTCACCGGGTCAACGTAACGAATGGCATCGATTTCGTCGCCAAAGAATTCGACGCGCACGATGCGGTCTTCGTAGGCGGGCACGATTTCGAGCACATCGCCCTTGACCCGAAAGTTGCCGCGCTTGAGGTCGATGTCATTGCGGGCGTACTGCACTGAGGCGAGGTCGCGCAATAGCTGCCGCTGATCGACTTCCTCGCCGACTCGCAGTGGCAAGGCGGCGTTGAGATATTCTGAGGCGATACCGAGGCCGTAAATGCAGCTGATCGACGCGACCACGATCACATCGCGGCGCTCGAAGAGCGATCGCGTCGCTGAGTGTCGCAGCATATCGATCTCGTCGTTGATCGCCGCTGATTTTTGAATATAGGTGTCGCTGACGGGAATGTAGGCTTCCGGCTGATAGTAGTCGTAGTAGCTGATGAAGTACTCGACCGCATTGTCCGGAAAGAACTGGCGCAACTCGTTGCATAGTTGCGCGGCGAGCGTTTTGTTATGTGCCAGCACCAGGGCTGGCCGACCGATTTCGGCCAGCGCGGCGGCGATCGTGAAGGTTTTGCCCGTGCCCGTTGCCCCTAGCAATGTCTGCATCCGGTGACCGGCGCGGATATTGTCAACAATCTGGCGGATGGCGTGCGGCTGGTCGCCGGTCGGTTTAAAAGGAGCCTGGAGGTGAAATTGCGCCATGGTGACGAAGCGGGCGAGACTCGACTCCTCTATTTAAGCGCGATCGCCCCGTCGCTGGTACTCAGGGCTAGTACAAAACGCCGCCCACCGGATTGCAGGCACTCAAAACCCAGAACTCAAAATTCCGCGTAGCGGTACTAGCAAGCCAAGCGCCAAGTGCTGCAAATCGCTCGCGAAGCGCTGGTCGGGATGCCGCTGACTGATATGGCCGAGATGACCGGGCTGACTGTGGCGCAGTTGGGCGCGGCGGACATTGCTGCGCGACATGACTGAGCCTGTAGGCCATCGCCTCAGAATCCCGGCAAAACCCTCAAGTTTTTTCCACCAACACCTCCTCGAAGGCAAAATCAGGTGCGGCGAGTACAAATAAGGTCGTCGGTAGATGGGCAACCCGACGTTGCAAGCTTTCATAGTAGGCAGCATAGCGGTCATGGGGCGTCGCCATGCCTAGGAAGACGAGATCGGCGGCAGTGGAGGTGGTGTGCAAGATTTCATCGAAGGCGCGGCCGTCTGCGACGATGATTTGCGATCGCGCTCCTAGCCGCATCTGCGCCAACATCCGGTCGAGATTTTGCTTCGCCGCCTCAGCCGCCGTGGCAGCGGGGACGACGAGATTGAGATAAATCGTTGCCGCGCGCCAAGCATCGTCATTTCGCAACAGGTAGGCGAGCAGCAGCATCAGACTGCCATTGGCCTGCATCCCCCCCCACCAAATATCGAGCCGCTGTCGCCGTCCGAATCCCAAATCATGATTTTCCCGCAGAATTGTGATGCTGCGCCCCGCCTGATGAATCTCGGCCAGCATTTGGCAATAGTCGGCGCGCCGTGACACCTCCTCGCTGTCGCCGAGCAGGATCATGTTGGGCACGATCGCCCCCAGCCCGTAGGTCTCGACCAGCCGTTGCGCGCCGACAAACGGACTCTCCGCCGCGACCACACGCGCCAGGGCTTGCACGCCATGCTTGTCTAGATAATCTCGCAGCGTATCTTCCAGCTCGGACTGCTGTGCGAGGGTACGCGAGCCACTGGGCAGGACGCTGGCGACCGTGATCAGGCCGCGATTGTGAACGAAAGCATCTGCTAGCTCGACCAATGCCCAGCGTTTGCGGGGAATGCCGGAGAGTACCAGGACGTGCGGTCGCCAGTTTTTCGGATCCTCGACCGTCTGACCCAACTGGAGGATGCCGACTCGCACCAATGCCATCCAAAGGCCGCGTCGGACATCGCCCCAGGTTGCCGTCAGTTCGCGACGCTGTAACCAAAAGTAGATGCCGAGGACAATCACCGCCGCCACAATCGTAGCCACAGGATCGATCAAAAACATCACGGCCAGACAACCGGTTGCGCCGAGCAAGGATAGCGACCAGTGAACGCGAAAGGTGGGTCGAAAGGAGGGACTGTTGAGCAGACCTTCGATCCCAGCCGAGACGTTGAGCACGAGATAGGTGGTGAGAAAAAACATCGTCAGCACCGGTGCGATCAGGTTCAGCTCGCCAATGCAGACAGTGGCGATCGCCACACCCAGGGTGACCAAGGTTCCCAAACGCGGCTCATCCGCCGCCCCATTGCCCCGCCCCAGCCAGCTTAGAGAGCGTGGCAAAATCCCATCGCGGGCTAGGGCTTGCAGGACGCGCGGTGCCCCCAATAGGCTGCCGATGGCGCTACTCAGCGTCGCGCCCCACACGCCGAGCAAAATTGCCGGCCCCCAAAACGACAACTGCATCATCACCAGCGGGTTCTCCAGCAGGCTTGCGGTGTCGGCTCGCAGTGCCAGCAGCACCGGTAGCGCCATGTAGATAGCGTAGCCCGTGCCGACCGCTGCCAAGGTGCCGATGGGGATGGCGTGCTTGGGGTCGCGCAGATCGCCAGACATACTGACCCCAGCCATGATGCCGGTGACTGCTGGGAAGAACACGGCAAACACACTCCAGAAGCTCGCCCGGGTTTCTGGAACCGCCAGCATCTGCGGCTCAACATCGGGGATGCTTGAACCGAAGACCAGCGACAGCAGCGAGAAGACGATCGCCGCCATGATGATGTATTGGGCGCGGATGGCGATCTCGGCTGAGGTCAGGGCGAGAATGGCGACGCCGATGGTGGTCACCAGCCCGATATAGAGCTGATTGAGACCGGGAAAGGCGATCACCACGCTCTCGGCAAAACCAATCGTGTAGAGACCGACCGAGAGCGCCTGGGCAAAGTAAAGGGGAATGCCGACTGCGCCGCCTGTTTCCATACCTAGCGAGCGACTGATCATGTAATAAGCGCCGCCGACACGCACAACCCGATCAGTGGCTATCGCGCTCACCGAAAGCGAGGTCAAGAAAGTGATCAAGGTCGAGAGGGTGACAATCACCAGCGCCCCCACAAAACCAACATTGCCCACGACCCAACCAAAGCGCAAATACATGATCACGCCCAAGATGGTCAAAATCGAGGGCGTATAAACGCCCCCAAATGCCCCAAGTCCGGCAGTTTTAGTCATTGATCATTCATTGCAGCGGTGAGTGATGCCCAGTCCGAATTTTTTGCCCCCAAAATGCAATACACGGTAGGGAAAGGGTTCACCCCCTCCCGATGTTGCAATTTTTGGGGTTCACGATCCGGATTGAGTATGAATGGGGCGATCGCGTCCCCTCCGCTTACAATATATTCCCCATTCGTCTCCGCCGCTTGGACGCACCAATGCGGAACTCCGGCCGACATGAACAGGCTCAGGGCAATCGTAGCGAGCTGAGCCTGGCGGTGATTTTGAATTCGTCGCTAACGAAAACGATCGGGGTTGAGGCGCAAGCCACCGCCCTGTGGGACAACGGGGAGCCGTTGGAGCTGTGTGCCACTGCCGCCATCGGAGGGCGCTAGGAAGGGACGCAGCGGGATGGCTCCCGGCGTTGTCAGTGCCGCCGGACGGCGATCACCGCCGCCAAAGAGCGTGCCCGGATCAACACCAATGACATTGCCCAGCGCATCCAAGATGCTGCCGCTGCCGGTATAGGTATAGACGCCATCGGTGACTTGACCGCTATCGGCGAGAGTGAGGTTTTGGAAAACGCGATCGCGGGTCAGCAGCGGATCCTGGCCCGGCGGCACGGTGAGTACGATACGGCAGCCCGGGTTGATTTCCGTCGTCACACAGACAATATCGTAGTTATTTTCCATCGCCGTCCGCATCTCGATCATGCCATCAGGGCGATAGTCTTCCAATCGTTGGCTGATCACCTCACAACGGCGTTGCGGCGTCCAGCCGCCACCCAGAGCTTGGGGCACAGCCCAAGCATAGGCCTGGTCGGGCCGCTCGGCGGGCGTGTACATCACTGTGGGCTGCCCTTGATACAACTGACAGGTAAAGCGCGGTGAGTCGGCCGTCTCCACCCGCACGTCCTCAGACGGCGAACTGGGAGCGTTGACTTGGCTGAGCTGAAGCGAGGCTTGGGCGCTGGCACTGCCTTGGGCGAGGAGCAGGGCGATCGCGGTGAGCCAGAAGCAGGGAGTAGAGCGTTTCATGGTTCGAGCGTTCGGTAGCAACAATTAATTTTCAGCAATCTCCGGGTAGATCGCCCCAGGCCGGGGGACGTTGGCGTCAATTGGAAAGTTCCCAGACCCAAGGCTAAAGACTGGTCAGAACAATGACGTGCCCCCAGTGCTCAACCCAACTCGCCACCAGCCCCGCATTTTCTCAACCGAGCCTTGCGATCGCCAACGCTGTCCTGTCATACTACTAAGCTTGGATTTGCCTTTACCTTCCCGGCTCGCTTAACGACGGATATCCGACACCCGATGAAAACTCTACGGCAGCGCCTCCGTTTCGGCCTCATCGCCCTCCTCAGCTTCGTTTTGAGCGGGTTGGTCAGTTGCAGCCCCGGCTCCGCGCCAACGACTCCGGAACTAGAATTTTGGACGATGCAGCTTCAGCCAGAGTTTACGGCTTATTTTGAAGACCTGATCGCTAAGTTTGAAGCCGAAAACCCCGAGATCAGCGTGCGCTGGGTGGACGTGCCCTGGTCGGCAATGGAGAGCAAAATCCTCACCGCCGTCTCGGCTAAGACGGCTCCGGATGTGGTGAACCTGAACCCGAAGTTCGCCTCGCAACTGGCAACGCGCGACGCCTGGCTGGATCTCGACACCGCGATTCCGGAAGCTGAGCGGGCGACATATCTCCCCAAGATCTGGCAGGCGAGCACGCTCGACGGCAAAAGTTTTGGTATTCCTTGGTATCTGACCACTCAAGTCACGATCTACAACCAGGATTTGCTATCGGCAGCGGGTGTTGAGTCGCCACCCGCGACCTTTGCCGAGCTGGCAACGGTGGCCGAGCAGATAAAGGCGGCAACGGGCAAGTATGCGATGTTTGTCACCTTCGTGCCGGAGGATTCTGGGGAAGTGCTGGAGTCGCTGGTCAAAATGGGTGTGACGCTCGTGGATGAGCAGGGCATGGCTGCCTTTGATACGCCGGCGGGGATTGCTGCCTTCCGCTACTGGGTTGATCTCTACCAGCAGGAACTGCTTCCGCCAGAAGTCCTCACCCAAGGACACCGCTACGCCATCGACCTCTATCAATCGGGCGAGGTGGCGCTGCTCTCTTCAGGGGCGCAGTTCTTGCAGACAGTGGCGAACAATGCCCCGGCGATCGCCGCCGCCTCAGCCGTTGCGCCCGTGATTTCGGGTACAACCGGTAAGAAAAATGTGGCGGTGATGAACTTGGTCGTGCCGCGCGATAGCGATCGCCCCGAGGACGCCGTGAAATTTGCCCTCTTTGTCACCAATACCGAAAACCAGCTCGCCTTCGCGAAGGCCGCCAAGGTTTTGCCCTCAACTACAGCAGCAGTCGCCGCCTACATCGATGACCTCAGCAGCCAGACCACACCGCTCGAAAAAGCCAGCCAGGTTGGGGCTGAACAACTCGCCGATGCAGAGGTGTTGATCCCGGTGATGGATAATATCAATCTCTTGCAGAAGGCCATTTACGAGAACCTGCAAGCGGCCATGCTAGATGAAAAATCGGTCGAGCAGGCAGTTACCGATGCGGCAGCAGCCTGGAATCAGGTACAAGCAGCATCGTAGCCGCCCGTTTGAACGCCACCAGTAGGTCGTTGGCTTTGAGCATAGTCATTAGCTTTGATGTCACCGCAGCCTGAGTAACGACTCCCGACTCTCCTCAATGACAATGTTCATGCCCAATGACCCGCTATCAGCGCTCCCTATCCCCGCCTGCAACCGGTTCTGACCACTTCTGAGCCTTTCAAGGTTTGAGGGCTTGAGCAGGGTTGACCCACGGTTTCTCTCGACATTCGGGTTATGCTGGGGGGTCTAAAGCATTGCCCCTAGCACCCCCGAATCGCCCCTTAACCCGATTCAGCGTCCAGCGAAGACATGGGTAACTCCGACACGATCCGCATTCTGCTCGTAGACGATCAGCGCTTGATTCGGCGAGGTCTGCGCGCCCTGCTCAAGCCGGAAGCGTCCCTCGAAGTGGTGGGTGAGGCCGAGAATGGGGAAGCAGCGATCGCCCAGATCCCCCAACAAAACCCCGACGTGATCCTGATGGACATCCGGATGCCGGTCATGGATGGCGTCGCGGCGACGCAGATCATCAGCGAACGCTTTCCTGAAGTCAAAGTGTTGGTGTTGACGACCTTTGATGATGACGAATATGTGACCCGTGCCCTGCACCACGGCGCCGCCGGTTATCTGCTGAAAGATACGCCACCCGACGACCTGGTACTCGCGATCCAGGCCAGCTACAAAGGCTACACGCAACTCGCGCCTGGACTCGTGCCCAAAGTGTTGCAATCGCCACCTAGCTCGGCTGCGCCCGCACCGCCCCCCGGCTGGTCAGACTTGACGCCGCGCGAGCGGGAAATCTTGCAGCTGCTGGCGACCGGCGCGAATAATCGCGAAATCGCCCAAGCACTCTACATCGCCGAGAAAACGGTCAAAAACCACATCACCAATATCCTCAGCCGTCTGGAAGTGCGCGATCGCACCCAAGCTGCGCTTTTAGCCAGTCGCCTGCTGCCGACGCCAGCGGACGACGGCTGAGCGATCGCCCAGAGCACCGGTTTGGTAGTCCCAGAACCCCAATTGCTTCGTCGGCGGATGGACGAGATTTCATGCTTCCCCGAGCAGAAACCCGGTTTCTGTACCGGCGCTCTATTCGATTGGGGATTGCGGTTGGGTCAGTACACCGCTGCTAGTGCAGAGCTTGGTTGTGACACTTGGCGAGCTAGCTGAGCCTGACCACTGAACCCTCGATGATGGGTATACTAGCAAGGGCAGTCGCCCAGCCGTCTCCGAGCCACCACTCGCGAAGCCTTGCTGATGCTCTGGCGGCCTTCCCACCCAAACTAGCCATGACCCATCCCCCCGACTTTCGCAACCACGGCTACCGAGTCGAACGCGAACTCGGCTGCAACCGCCTCGGCGGCCGCTTCACGTATCTGGCAAGCAATCCTCAAAATCGGCCGGTTGTCCTGAAGCAGTTTCGCTTCGGCAGCAGCGACGCCTCCTGGGCCGGGTTCCGCGCCTACGAGTCCGAGATCGCGGTGCTGCAACAGCTTGACCATACGGGAATTCCGCGCTATCTCGATTCCTTTGCCACGCCCGACGGCTTCTGCATGGTGCAGGAATACAAAGCCGCACCGTCGCTGGCGGAACCCCGTGCTTGGTCGCCTCAAGACGTGCAGCGGGTCGCCGTGGAGCTGCTGAAAATTTTGGTCTACCTGCAAGACCGCCCGCAGCCAGTGATTCACCGCGACATCAAGCCGGAGAATGTGCTGGCGGACGCAGACTTGAATGTTTACTTGATTGATTTCGGCTTCGCGCGGCTGGGGGGCAGCGACTTGGCGGCGAGCAGCGTGATCAAGGGGACGCTGGGCTTTATGCCGCCAGAGCAGTTGTTCAATCGGGCGCTGACGCGAGCTTCGGATCTCTACAGCGCGGGGCTGACGCTGATTTGCTTGCTGACCGGGACGCGCTCGACGGCGGTGGATGGGCTGATTGATGATCACTATCGCTTGCACTTCCGGGAGCTGATGCCGCCGCTGCCGCAGGGGTGGCTAGCGTGGCTGGAGCGATTGGTGGAGCCGCAGCCGGAGCGGCGCTTTGCCGATGCTGCCGCCGCACTAGCTGCTCTAGAGAGCATTGAGTTGCAGCGGCTGCCGCGACCGAGGCTGGATGTGACAGCGCTGGAGTTGGTGGCGACACGCTCGGATGAGGTGGTGGTGCAGCAGTTGACCATCACCAATTCGATCCCGGAGACGCTGCTATCAGGGCGCTGGGAGGTGCTGCCACACGAGAATGACTCGCCGAGCGCTCCAGACGACCATCCTTGGATTCGGTTTTCGCCTATCTATTTTGAGGGCAATCAGATCAGTGGCGAGCTGCTTGTTGATACGAGCTACCTGCGACCCGACCAAAACTTTTGCCGCCAAGTAGGGCTGCGCACGAATGGGGTACCGGAGATGCTAGAGCTGGATTTACAAGTGCAGACAGCCGCTGCTCCGCAGTTGCCAACTAAACTGCTAGCCGCAATTATCCCCTTGAGTTTCGGGATTGGCATAGCGACCGCATCGTGGGGTCAATCTTTTACAGCACTGGCATTTCTGTTGCCAGCCTTCATTGGTCTAGATGCTAGTTTGATAACAGCGGCTAACCCAGCAAGCGCTTCAGCGAAAAAAGATGCTTTATTCATAACCTTTACCTACGCTGCCTTCAGCGGTCAGTCGGTCGGTATCGGGTTTGGGGTGCTTGCGGCGCTTTGTTTCAGTGTTGTTGTATTGGCTCTAACCCCCTTAATCGGGGTCTCAACTTCGGTGATTTTTGTGACTGGTTTCAGTTTGACTGGCGGTTGGTTGTGGGGTATGGTGCGTGCTAATACTAAGTCCTTGTTTCTATTGAGCTGTAGCCTTTTCATACTAGTACCTATTTTCTCGATACTAGGAATCAGTTTACTTGTTTCTGGTATTCAATCTGAAAATTTTGCTAATGGCACGGCCAAGTTTTTTCTACTACTAATGCCGCTAACTTTTGTGGCTTTGGGGCAGCTTGAGGGAAACTACCTGAAGCCGTTATTAGTTCGGGTAGGAAATGCCAACGCCTGGGCAACGTTGCCAATTTGCTTGGTTTTGCTCGGTTTCGGTGCAGGAACTTGGGTAGTAACGCTTTATGGAGTTGTGAGTTCCGGTTCGGCAGCTCCAGCTCTCGTTTCACTCTTGGCGGCAGTCGCTATCCCTCTCGCACTACTCGGCATCGCTACCGCCCGCCGTTTCAGTCGCCTGCTCCGCCAACAACGCCGCTATCGCCGCTCCCTACCCTATCGCATCCCTGCCTGAAACCAGTTCTGATCGCTGTGGTTGTATCGCCAACTTTCCGAGGCTCGCTAGCATGAAAACCTTGACGCTCGAACTGCCGCAACACATTGCACTGCATGTTTCGCCAGAGGAGTTTGCGGCGATGTTCTAGCCAGACCTGAACAACTTTCTGGGGAAGATGTCCTGCCGGGTTTTACCCTGAGCTTGCGACGAATCGGGTAGTGGTTCGGCGAGCTTTACTGAGGGGCTATTCCACTACCACCGCTCTCTACCCCATCGCATTTCCGCCTAAAACCCACCATGATCAACCTCCCCGACTTCCGCAACTACGGCTACCGAATCGAGCGCGAACTCGGCAACAATCGCGGCGCGGGGCGTGCCACCTATCTCGCCACCGAGTACAACACCGAGCGGTCGGTGGTTGTGAAGCAATTTCAGTTTGCGGGCGATCGCCACTGGGAAGATTACGACGCCCACCAGCACGAGATCGCCATCCTCCGCAACCTTGACCATCCCCAGATCCCCCGCTACCTCGACAGCTTCCAGACCGGCAGCGGCTTCTGCATGGTGCAGGAATACAAAAACGCGCCCTCCCTTGCCGAACCGCGCCTCTGGACGCTCGCCCAAGTGCGGCAGATCGCCCTCGCTACGCTGGAGATTTTGCAATATCTGCAACAGCAGATTCCACCAATCATTCACCGTGACCTGAAGCCCGAAAATATCCTCGTCGATGACAACCTGACCGTGTATCTGGTCGATTTTGGCTTGGCGCGGCTGGGCGGCGGCCAAGTCGCGGCCAGCAGCGTCGTCAAAGGCACGCTCGGCTTCATGCCGCCGGAACAACTGTTTAACCGCGAACTCAGTGCCGCTTCCGACCTCTATAGCTTGGGGCTGACGCTACTCTGCCTGCTCACCCACGTTCCCTCGCTGGAAGTGGGGATGCTGGTCAACTCGTCCGGTCGCGTCGAGTTTGCCGAGCGCTTGCCGGATCTGAGTCCGGAGTTTGCGGCTTGGTTGATGCAGATGACGGCGAGCGATCGCCTGCGCCGCTACCCCAACGCCACCGAAGCTCGCCAATCCCTCCTCGCTATCCGCAAACTACGACAGCGGTTGCCCTCGCAGTGGCGGGCGATCGCCCAACACACTCTGGTTGCCACGACTGTGGTTGCGGTTGGAGTGGCTGGGGCGATCGCCATCATTCCAGCGACGCGAAGAGGGGCGATCGCCCGCCTGCAACCCGCCACAGAACAAATTGCCAAATCGCTCAACCCAGCCCCGCCCGATCGCAACTCTCGCAACTATATTGACGGGCCGCCCGCAGGCTTCGAGGTCGCCGACGTACAAGCTACGGTCACGCTTACCAGCGGTATCGACGCTGAGGGGCAACCGATCGATGAACTTGATGCTCCTCCTGCCAGTGGCGAGTGGTACGCGCATCTGAGCGCGAGCAATTTGCCCGATGCGAGCTATTTGGTAAGCTGTGCGGTTCAGCCTGATGGGACAGAATTGATCGAACTGGACACACCCATTCAAGTGTTGTTGGCGACTGGTAAACAGTTGCAGGCCTGGTGTCGTTACTCAGAACCCATGACTGGTCAGTTGCTCTGGCTGTTGGAGATGGAGACGGTGGCGGTGCGATCGCTGACGAACGATCCACCTAATCAGTAACCGGCTGCGAACCGATCGGGCAGCGCCCGCCTTGGCGGTCAGGATCGAGCCGGATGACATCGGGACGGAGGGGATGATCGCTAGCGCAGAGTAAAATAGCTAAGTCTCCTTCCGGGCGAACAAAGACTGTCCCCAAGTAATGCTGCGCGATTCGCGGTCTTCCAGCCGACGGCGGGAGGTAGCTGACACCGCTGACGATCACTTGCTGTCGCGTATCTGGCGGAAATAGTTTGCCATCTAGAAGTTGGCGCGGTTGTCCTGGGGGAGCTGTCCAGACAACGACACCCATACCTGGCTTCATACTTCCTCGCAAGTCCAGGAAATCCTTAGGCATAGGCTCAAATTGACCGAGACTGCGGTAAGCATGGATTTGCGCCGCTAGCTTGTCGCGCATTGCTTGTTCAGCACGCTCACGGGCTTGGCGATCAAAAGCCGTTTGGCGCTGCACCGCCAGATTCAAACCACCCAAGATCGCCAGTGAGCCAGCGGCGATGCCGTAGAGG
The DNA here is from genome assembly GCA_012031265.1 of Spirulinaceae cyanobacterium SM2_1_0. Classification (GTDB taxonomy): domain Bacteria; phylum Cyanobacteriota; class Cyanobacteriia; order Cyanobacteriales; family Spirulinaceae; genus JAAUTY01. The sequence goes on from JAAUTY010000030.1 coordinate 15,856, forward strand.
ACGAAGCGTGTCCAGAACGCGCGGGGCGATCGCCAGGGCGTATCAGACCTCGGCTCATCCTTATATAAATTTTTAGCCGCTTCGTATAGAGGCGAGCGTGGTTCTTGTGACGGTGAAGGGATGTCATTAGGCATAGTTTTGACCGGCGATTATCGCTCTGCTAGCAAGTCTAGTGGTGGCAGACTGGAATCGCGAATCAATCCAGCGCCGAGCGGCCGTTGTAGAGGCTCATGGCCTTCTCGATGCCTTGGCGGCGACTGAGTTCGATGGCGTCGGCGGCGAGTTCGAGTACCTCCGTCACAATTTTGGTTTCAGTCGGGGCGAACTTGCCGAGGACGTGGGCGATGGTGTCGCGGTTGGGGTCGGAGCGGTCGATACCAAGGCGCAGACGTGGGAAGTCTTGGCTGTTGAGGTGGGCGATCGCTGATTTCATGCCATTGTGTCCTCCGGCTGAGCCCGAGAGGCGCAGCCGCAAGCGACCCACGGGTAAATCCATGTCATCGTAGACCACGAGTATGCTTGCTGGCGTCAGCTTGTACCAGTCCATGACAGCCCGCATCGCTTCGCCGGAGCGGTTCATGTAGGTCGTCGGCTTCAGCAGCATCAGCTTCTTGCCTCCCGACCCCAGCCCTTCGGTAAACCAGCCCTTGAAGCGGCGATGTTGCTGCCAGGTGAGCTGCCAACGCTGTGCGAGCAAGTCTGCGGCCATGAACCCGATGTTGTGGCGCGTCTGCTCGTACTTGGGTTCTGGATTGCCTAGGCCGACGATGAGTTGGGGAATGACCAGGGCTGGGGTTGCAGGCTCGTTCATACAGCTTCTAGATTCGGCTTGCCGTTCATCGCGCCGTCTAGAAACGGCTGGTCAAAATGGGGGGGGAATCGCTAAACTGACCGGACGCGGGCTAGACGCGATCGCCAGCCCTATCCTAAATTATCGCCAAGTTTGTCATTGGGGGGATGGGCCGGGCGGACGGCAATGGTTCGCGAGATTGACCGGGCTGATTTTGGCTCGGCGTGCCCTGCTGACCCGCGACGGATCTGTATTCTCCAACTAACCCGCTGATGTCAGATCGGGGTGAAACTTGATTTTTGCTTGGCTGTGATGGCGGCAATTTTTGGAAATCCCCCAAGTAATGCAAGCAAGTATGGAGATGGCGTGAGCGTCGCCAAAGACTATGGTTGAGCCGATCCTGATCGAGCGTGCCCGCCAGGGAGATCCAGCGGCGATCGCCCAATTGTTAAACCAACATCTGCAACCCAAGGGCTTTATCGCTAGCGTCACAACGCAGGAGAGCGGCTTGGAGATTTGGCTGCGGGGCGAGCGCGTGCCGCCGCAGGCGACAGCGATGGCGTACCTGCACCGGGCTTTCGAGCGCTTGCAGGCCGTGGGAATTTACCAGGTGATCGTCAGTGGCCAAGAACCGACGGGCGATCGCCTCGCTTGGCAGGCCATCATCCCGCTCGTGCCGCCGCCAGTTCTCTCGCCTGTACCCGAGGAACCGCCCGAGGAACTGACCGTCCCGGCGGCTCCGGAACCAACCCGCTGGATTGCGCCGTCGCCCTCTTCGACCGAATTTTTAGTCCTGTGGGTGCTACTGACCGTGGTTGGGGGTAGCCTCGCTCAGTTCTACCTGCCGCGATCGCTGACGCTGCCGCCGCTGTCGGACTTGCTAATGGGACTGGATCATCGCTTTTTGCTCTACGGGGCGTTGCTGGGGGCGGTGCAATGGTTGCTGTTGCGTCGTTGGTGGCGGTCGGCGCTGGGTTGGTTGCCCGTCACGGCCTTGGGATGGTGGTTGGCGAGCGCGAGTCGGGCGCTGGTGCTATCGCTGATTTTCGGCGTCGATCCAGCCAGCACGGAACTGACGGCGCTCCTCTCGCCGTCGCAGGGGCTGGCGATCGCCTACGCGACCTTCAGCGGTCTCTGGGTGGGCATCTGGGTGGGCGGCTTGCAGAGTTGGTTGCTGTGGCGATCGCGACTACCATGGCAACTGTGGTGGCGGGTCTCTGTCGCCGCCTGGACGCTCGGCACAGCGCTACAAGCCGTGGTGGTCTACCTGGGAGCCAGCGCCTCGCTCTGGCTCCCCGGATCGGTCAATCTTTTCTGGTCGAATACCTTAGCCCCGGTCGTGGTCTGGCTGGGGGTGGCGTTGGGGCTGGTGGTTGTCGGGCGGCTGACAGGTACGGTCTTGTACGCGCTCCTGACCCGTGAGCGCGAAACGGTCAGATAAATTTGGCGATGCTGCCCGCAGGGCCGGGAGGATCACCCGTCAGGATCAACCCTCCGCCAACTTGTCAATCAATCCCTAGGAGTGTCTAGCTACACTAGAGGCTGGCGATAGACTCACCTTTCTCACTTTATCCGCTCAAGGTGTTATGAACACGGCTCCAGAAGCTTGCAGTGATGGGTCGATCGAGGTGTTGCTCGTCGCAGCAGCAACCAGCGAATGCCAACAACTCGCTGCTCTGCTCAGCCAACACGGTTATCGCATCGATGTCCAGAGTCGCTGCGGCCAAGTGCAAGCGCAGTTGGCCTGTGGCCAAATTCCGGTAGCGGTTCTCGTCATCACCACCTCGGAACCTGATTTTTTGGCCGACTTCACAGCCCTGAGCCAGGCGGCTGAGGCCGGTCATATCCCCCTGCTTTGTCTGGCGGGATCTACTGAAACGCGCCCTGAAGTGGACTATCTCGCGGCAGGAGCAGTGGACTATCTGCCCGCCCCCTGGTCAGCGGCAGAACTGTTGGCGCGGCTGACGGCTCGCTGCGCCTGTGCCCAGCGTATGCGGCAGTTGCAAGCGGAAAATACCCAACTGCGGCAGGGGAGTCAGGCGCGCGATCGCCACCATGCCGAGATGGTCAATGCCCTCAGCGACAGCGAATCACACTACCGCGCCCTTGTGGAAGCTTTGCCGGATCTCTTGATTCGCATGGATGTCAATGGCATCTATCTGGATGCGATCCCCGGTCGCGACACCCGGATGCAGCGCCCGATCGCAGAAAAAATTGGCGGCAATGTCTGCGAGTTTTTGCCTGCTGCTGTCGCGGAGCAACAGATTGCGACCGTTCGCACGGCGATCGCCCGCGATGAGATTCAGGTTTTTGAGCAACAACTAACGATCAGCGGCGAGACGCGTTATGAAGAGGTCAATGTCGTGCCCTGTAGCCAGACAGAGGCGCTGTTGGTGGTACGCGATATTACCGAGCGACAACAGGCGGCGCTCGCCTTGCAGCGCAGCGAAGCCCGCCAGCGGGCGATTTTGCAGGCGATCCCCGATTTGATGTTTTGCGTTGATAAGCTGGGTCGTTGTAGCGACTATGTGGCCTCTGAGGCCGTGGTCAACCTCGTCGACGATCCGGCTGCGGCGATCGGGCGACCCCTCACCGAGCTGCTCCCGGCTGACCTAGCGGCCCGTCACCGGCAAGCCGTGCAACAGGTGCTCGCCACCGGTGAGGTGCTCGCCTACGAACAGAGCATCCGCACCGAGCAGGAGTGCCGAGACGAAGAGGTGCGGGTGGTGCTGAGTAGCCCCGATGAGGCGCTCTTCGTCGTGCGCGACATCACTGAGCGCAAGCAGGCCGAGGAAGCGCTGCGCCGGAGTGAGGCGCGGTTGCGGGCGATCGCCACTAGCCTACCGGGAGTGATCTACACGCTGATCTCCAGTCTCGACGGCAGCCATCTCGTTTTTGAATACATGAGTGAAGGCTGTCGCGACCTCTATGGCTTTGAGGCTGAGGAGCTCCTGACCGATGCCCGTCTCCTCTTTGACCGCATCCATCCCGATGATCGTGTCGCCTATGACCAGCAGGTGGCGATCGCCAAGTCACAAATGATCCCCTTCTCGCACGAATGGCGCTACCTCGCACCTTCGGGAGAAATCCGCTGGCTCCTCGCCAATGCCCGACCGGAACGCCTGAATGAGGACAAAATCGTCTGGACGGGAGTGGCGCTAGATGTCACCGCTCGCAAGCAAGTGGAAGCGGATCTACAGGCCAGTGAGGCAACCAATCAGGCGATGTTGCGGGCGATTCCGGACTTGCTGATTCGCATCGGGCGCGACGGGCGACGGTTGGCCCTGTTCAGCAGCCCAGAGATGCAGGTGTTGGGCGACGCGGATCGCTACATTGGCGAGCCGATCAGCAGCCTACTCCCGCCCCCGCTAGCCCAACGTCGCTTGCAGGCGATTCACGCCGCACTGACGACCGGTGAATTGCAGACGGATGAGTACGAGATTGAGATTGGCGGCGAGCCGCACTATGAAGAAGCGCGCATCGCGCCGGTTAATACTGATGAAGTCTTGGTGATGGTGCGGGACATTACCGAGCGTCACCGTCAGGCCGCAGAATTGCAAGCGGCGAAAGAGGCGGCAGAAGCGGCGAGTCGCGCCAAGAGCGCCTTTTTGGCGAACATGAGCCACGAATTGCGAACCCCGCTCAATGCGATTATTGGTTTTTCGCAAGTCCTGGCAGATAGTGAAAATCTCACGGTGGGGCAACGAGAAGATCTCGCGATTATCCAGCGGGGGGGCGAGCATCTACTGAGTTTAATCAATGACATTCTTGACCTCTCGAAAATTGAGGCCGATCGCGTCAGTCTCAATTACGCCGATTTTGACCTGCATCAATTGCTAGAAGAGTTGCGGGCGATGTTTCAGTTGCGCGCCCAGCAGAAGCATTTGCACCTGTCGCTGCATCGTGCCCTGGATGTACCGCGCCAAGTACGGAGCGATCGCCGTAAATTGAGCCAGGTTTTGATCAACCTCTTGAACAATGCCATCAAGTTCACCGAACGCGGGCAGGTGGTGCTGACGGTTGAATCCCTATTTGAGCCGGATCTGGAAGTGAACCAAATGCTGTTGCTCTTCGGGGTCAGCGATACGGGTATTGGCATTGCCCCCGCCGACTTGTCGGCTCTGTTCAATCCGTTCACGCAAGCCCAGACCGGTCGCCGCAATGTCGAAGGAACCGGCCTCGGCCTGGCGATCAGTCGGCGCTACGTCCAGCTACTCGGAGGTGAAATCGAGGTGACCTCACAGTTGGGGCAAGGCAGTACTTTTCAGTTTGAAATCAGAGTTGAGTTGGCAGTGACCGAGACCAGCGACTCTGAGCAGGCCAGGGAAACCACAACCTCGTCGGCGATCGCGCCCAGCGACCTACTGACCCTCATGGCGGCGACCTCATTGGCTTGGCGGGTGGCGGCGACGCAGGCCGTGCTGACTCTGGATGGGACGAGCATCAACCAGGCGATCGCCCAACTCCCGGCCGAACACGCCGAACTGGCAGCGCGGTTGCGCCAATATGCTGACGATTTTCGTTACGACACATTGTTGGAATTACTCCAGGCAGAGATTAATCAAATGCAGTGATAGTCAGCGATCCGGATGTCCGAGCGTCTGGTTGTAAGAGCGTGTAGACTGGCAAGGTAGGTTGCCCTGCCAACTGCCGGAACAAATGTCAGGGCGATCGCGTGTTAAAACTGTCATTCAGTTTGGCACGCTGCGAGTTTGAGTCAGCGATCGGGGTTTGCACCGAGAGCGGCCACTCAACTCGACTGCCCCGCTGGGGTTATTGGTGTTTTGAGGAGTACGAACTTGTGAAACAGAATTCTGATTTTGGGAAAACTCTGCCCTCTGCTTGCCTCTTGGCAGTTTTGGGGGCGATCACGCCGACCACAGCGGCCCAGGCTTCGACGACCCTCCAGGCGACGACCCCCCAGGCAGCCGCCCTCAGCCGCACGAGCGTCGATCGCCAATCATTTAATCCCCGCTTGAGTCATGAGGTCGAAGCGGGGCGATCGCCCGCTTTCCCCCTCACTGCCACCCCCTCGCTGCCGCCACTAACGACTGGAGCGGCAGATAACCCGATGGGTCAGGTGCTCGGTGTCGAGCAGTTACGCGATGTCTCGCCCACCGACTGGGCCTTCCAAGCCCTCAGCGACCTGATCGCCCGCTATGACTGCCTCGTGGGCTATCCCGACGGCACCTTCCGGGGCAACCGTGCCCTCAGCCGCTACGAGTTCGCCGCCGGTTTGAACGCCTGTATGCAGCAGATCGAGCGCCTGCTCGCGGAAGCGACGGCGGATCTGGCGACCCGCGATGATCTGGAAACCTTAGAACGCTTGATGCGCGAGTTTGAGACCGAGCTAGCACTGCTTGGCACACGTGTCGATAGCCTGGAAGCGCGCACCACACTGCTCGAAGACAGCCAGTTCTCCACCACAACCAAGCTCTTTGGGCAGAGCATCTTCGGCGTCCAAGGTCGCACCGGTGGCTCCTTCACCAGCGCTGGCGTCACCCGCCCCGACACCGCCAACGAGATCACCTTCATTCACAACACCCAGCTCAGCCTCTTCACGCAATTCAGCCCGCGCACGCTCCTGCTCACCAGTATGCAGGCGGGCAACGGCGAAACGACCGACAACACGACACGGGAACTGGCACCCTATGTCGGTCTCGCCTACGAAGGGAATACGAACAACCAGCTGCAACTGACCGACCTCAACTTGCGTCACCTCGTCAGCGACAACTTCGCGGTGATCGTCGGCCCGCGCGGCATCAGCCCCGTCAATGTCTTCCGTGGCTCCAATCGCGTTGAGAGTGCCGGTAGCGGCCCGCTCTCACGCTTCGCCCAGCGCAACCCGATCATCAGCGTCGGTGCTGGCGACGCGGGCTTCGGCTTTGACTGGCAGGTGATCCCCAGCCTCAGCGTCCAAGGGGTCTATGCCTCTCGCCTCGGTGCCGACGCCACCAATGGCGGCTTGTTCGGCGGCGACAGCAACAACACGACGGTCGGGGTTCAGGTCGTTGGCTCGCCCCTGGACAGCCTGGACTTGACGCTGCAATACATCAATTCCTACTCGCCCTTCGGCTTTCTGGGCACGGGCATCGGCGATGACCGCGTTGTTATCGGCAACACTAACCCGGTCTTCAACTTGCGCGCGCCGATCAAAACCAATGCCCTTGGTTTTGGCTTCGAGTGGCGACCGCTGGACAAACTCTCCTGGGGCGGCTGGATGGGCTACACCTCCTCGGATTACCTGGTCGGCACGGGGACGGTGGAGACGTTCAACTGGATGACCTACCTCAACTTCCCCGACCTCGGTGGTGAGGGCAACCTCGGCGGTATCTACTTCGGTCAGCCGCCGCGCATCTCAACCAGCAACTTGCCCTCGGCGGATTTGCTCGCGGGTCGGCAGGCGCGCAACGTGCCCAGCTTCTTTTCGCAGGCTGACTTGCTGGTGGCGGCTCCCGGCGGTCAGCCGAGTGAGACTTACCATGCGGAGGTGTTTTACCGGATCAAGGTGACTGACAATATCAGCGTTACGCCGGGGATTATCGCCATCTTCAATCCGCTGCAAAATAGCGCCAACGATACGATCGTCATCGGTGCGATCCGCACGACGTTCACCTTCTAGGCGAGCGGCAACGCGGCAGAATGAACTGGGGCTGAGCGATCAGCCCTAGTTTTTGCTGATCTGTGAAATCGCTGCTTGTCGAGCTGTAGCCAAGCGACGGTGGTCTTGAGGGTACTGGCGTGGAACTGCTGCTCAGTCTCTGTCTTGGCATTGGTCTCAGTGCTGCCTGTGGCTTTCGCATTTTTGTACCGTTTCTGATTGTCAGCCTGGCGGCGCATAGCGGTCATTTGACTCTGAGCGGTGATTTGCTCTGGCTGGGATCGGCGGCGGCGATCGCCCTTTTCAGTATTGCCACCGGCATCGAAGTCATCGCCTACTACATCCCCTGGCTCGACAATGCCCTTGACCTGCTCGCCGAACCGGCGGCGATCATCGCTGGGATGCTGATGACGGCAACCTTCATGCACAGTGCTGTGGGCGGGGTCAGTCCGCTGCTGCTGTGGACGACGGCGGCGATCGCCGGGGGGGGTACGGCTGGCCTGGTCGAAGGCTTCACAATCCTGGCGCGGCTCGGATCGACGGCAACCACGGGCGGTTTGGCCAATCCACTGTTTGCCACCGTCGAAGTCGGTAGCGCCGCGACCTTGTCCCTACTGGCCCTCTCTGCCCCGGCGATCGCTGCTCTGACTGTCCTATTTTTGCTCGGACTCAGCCTCCACCGGCTCGCCAAACTCTGGCGGCGCTGGCGCGATCGCCCACGCTAATTAAGTCGAACTCGTTTCCTGAGTTCTGTCCGGCTTTGCCAGTAGTGATTCAACACTGACCGGCCCCGGCCCCACTTGCATACTCATCAGCAAGCCACCGATCAGACCGAGATTTTTGAGGAATGCGGTGGTCTCGCCCGGATCAGCCCAGAAGGCATGGAAGACGAGCGTGGTCGGAACGAGGAACAAGATCAGCAGCAGCGCCCCCCAGCGCATCTTGAAGCCGAGGAGCAGCAGTGTGCCGCCCACTAGTTGAAAGACGATGTTGCCCAGCAGTAGCAAACCCGGTAGGGGAAGGCCGCGTTCAGCCATCGTCGCTTGCGTCCCCGCAAAATCGAAGATTTTCCCCGTCCCGGCGTAGAGAAAGATCGTGGCGAGGCAAATTCGAGCCGCCAGCGGTAAATAATTCGCAAACATCGATGCCTCCAGACATGGAAAATTACATCATTGATCGGGGATCATGGCTTCGATGGTAGCCGATCTGGGTCGGCGGTAGGGCTGCGGATCGAGGCGTTGGAGCGATCGCGGTCGGCCGACCAGATCCCCCAGCCAAGCGCCCAAAACCGCGAGCTGGTTGCGCCAGCCGGGGAGATAGCCGACATGGATCAGCAGCCACAGCAGCCAACCCAGCCAACCTTGCAGTTGCAGGCGCTCCGTTTTGACGAGACCGGCGTAGCGAGCAATGATCGCCGCGCGGCCTTTGTCGTAGTAGTGGAAGGGTTGCGGCGATCGCCCCCGCAGTTGCCGTTGAAGATTGGCGGCGGCGGCTGACCCCATCTGCATCGCGACGGGGGCGACATTGGGCAGTGATTCCTGATCCTTCACGGCTGCCAGGTCACCGACCGCGTAGACTTCGGGATGGTCAGCAAGCTGCAAGCTCGGCTCAACCGGCCATTGTCCTGATGACAGAGTAGTAATTTCAGGTTGGGTCGCGGGGGCATTGGCGACGAGACCACCCGTCCAGACGATCGTGGCAGCGGCGATCGCCTCGCCCGTTGCCAGCTCAACCCGCTGCGGCCCGATGGCGGCAACGCGGGCTTGGCAGCGTACCTCGATCCCCAAGCGGCTGAGGTGCTGAGCGGTGTAGCGACTCAGAGCTTCCGGCCAGCGGGCGAGCAGGCGATCGCCTGCCTGCAACAAGACGAGCCGCAATCGCTCCCGACGCAGACTCGGATAACGACGTTGCAGTGTGCCCTGCCAGAGTTCCTGCAAGCCGCCGACGAGTTCCACGCCCGTCGGCCCGCCACCGACAATCGCGACCGTGAGCAGGCGCTGACGCTGCTCCGGATCGGGTTCCTGCGCGGCTTGTTGCCAGCAGTTGAGAATTTGGTTGCGAAGGGCGATCGCATCCGCCAAGCCCGCCAGCGGCAGCGCCGCAACCTCCGCGCCCGGTAGCTGGCTCAACTCCGGGCGACTCCCGGTTGCCAGCACCAGGTAGTCGTAGGGCAACTCGCCATCACTGAGACGCAAGCATTTTTGAGCCAAGTCAACCGTCACAACCGTGCTCTGCCGCACTTGCAAATTCGCCTGCTGGTGGGCGAGACGGGCGAGAGAAAAGCGCACCCGCTGAGGCGGCAGCAGTGCGGTGGCGACTTGGTAAACCAGCGGGATAAACGCATGGTGGGACTGGGCATCAATCAGCACGACCTCTGCCGCCGCTGGTCGGAGGTGGCGGGCCGCTTGCAGACCGGCAAAGCCCGCACCAACGATGACAATGCGCGGGAGAGGCGATCGCATTTTTGCTTGCATCCTACAGTTCGCAGGCTAGAGAGTAAAGATAATTTCGGAAGCGCTGCTTGCTTAAGCCGAAGCCGTCAGATGCCAGTAAAAGACCGAGATCACCTGAGAATCGTTGCCAAAATTATAGAACAAATGCAGCTAGTACAAGGCGGCGGCAATGAGATCCCCATTCAAAATCTCCAGGATTCCCGTATTGTAGGCACTCAGAACTCAAAATTTAGAACTCAAAACTCCGCGTAGCAGTACTAGTAACAAGGCGGCGGCAATGAGATCCCCATTCAGGATCCGTAGGATGCCTGTATTATCTGCACTCATCACTCAAAACTCAGAACTCAAAACTCCGCGTAGCGGTACTAGAGCCGCGCGTTAACAAATGCTTGGGGACGTATCCGCAGCAGAAGATCAGCCCCGGACAATGCCTAAAAGTCATGCACCTAAATCGTCTAGAAGGTCGGTATAGTGGATTTCGATGCAGTGCAATACAGTCCTCTTGTCAGAACCTGCAACTGCCATACTCGCAAGTTTTGGGCATACTGTACTAGCCCAGGAAACGCTATGTAGAAACCCGGCTCCTCCCCTGATAAGCGCCAAATCTCGTGCGCCAATCAATGAAGAAACCGGGTTTCTGAAAATACCGAATCTCAGGCCCGATGAATTTCAATAACGCTTAGCGTCTAGGTTCGTAAACAACACTTTCAATCGGTTGTGAGTAGGCAAACATCTTTTTCTCAAGTGTCCTCGGCAATTCGTATAGCCATTGAGTATAGCGATCGCCATAGCCAAATGCCACTTCTGCTTCAGCCTGTTTAGGAGATTGATAAAATGTATCCCGATAAGGATGGTAAGTCGTCTGATATAGCGTTTGCTCAACTCCGCTAATTTCAGTCAATCTGGGTGTTTCAATCCCTTGTGATGGTCGATAGAAATAATCTTCAAAAGGCTGTTCTTGCTTCAGTAAAGGCTGAGCTTCCGCTTGCGGTACCTCGTACTGCAACGATACCCAGGCGCGCAGTTGGGACATCCCGGAAAACTGATAGGTCAGCTCTGGATTATCACTCGCTTCCAGCAAACTCTGTCGCCAGCGCTCTATCACGCTATTGAAGTTGAAGCCGATCGCCCGCTGGAAGTGCCACAAGCCCCCCTGTAGGAAGAAAAATGCCAGATAAAAGTGAGCATTTGCTAACCAAACCCGAGCAGTATAGCCATCCGCAAGGCTTGGCTGTGCCTCATAATAGCTGGGTAAAAGCGCCGATTTGAGTTCTAGCGTGGGTCCATAAAACTCTTCTGGATAAGCTAGCGAATTAAACCCGCAATAATAGGACGCAGTAAATCCAGCGATCGCGATACCAAACAGAGAGTATGACAGAATACCATCACCAGAAAACAGAAAAAAGCGCTTCACCCAGTTAAACGGAGGCACTAAAATATGCCAGGCCCCTCCAACAATCAGCAGCACCGCGACATAAATATGTCCGCCCACCAAATCTTCCAGATTATCGACATCAAACAGATGAGTTCTATAACCCCAAATCGTAGCCGGATCGAGCGTCGGCGATGTCACCAAGCGCACCTCACCCAGATTTGTATCGTACAGTCCTCCATAGAATTTAGCCTTGGCAACAAACAACAGTGCGGCTAATCCCAAGAAGATCAGGTGATGCCCCAAAATGAAGCCCAGCTTGCCTGCATCTTGCCACTCAAAATCGAACTTAGCAGCGTTGCCAGAGGCGGACGCTAGGCTCTGGGGCAAGCGAGCGCGATGGAAGAAAGCCCCCGCCGCTAAAACCCCAGCCGCCACGATATGGATTGCGCCGATGGCAAACCAGGTGGACGTATCAATGTTTCCTCCAGTTCCGATTCCCCATCCTTCAGCAGCTAGATGCGGGAGCAGAATCAAGCTCTGGGTAGATAGGGGTTCATCAGGTGAATAAACAGCCAACTCAAATAGGGTAAAAGTCCCTGCCCACAGCATAATTAATGCGGCCTGGGCGACATGAGCCACAATGAAGGTATTAGATAAGTTGATAAATCGGGCATTCCCTGCCCACCAGGGATATTGCTCCTGGGTTTGATTGGAAACATACATGGCATTCGATTAGTAACAACAGCAATGTCCAACAGGGGGTAGTGCCCTAGCAGTAATGACCGACACGACTGAAAGCCTGTTTATTAACTGGATTCAGCCGAGTATCATTGCCCAATTTAGGCACTACCCAACGCAGGTCTATGCACAGAGGCAAGCCGTTTCAGTCAAGTACTGACGCTTAGCTCAGTCCATTGATAATGTGATCAAGGTAGATATCCATCTCTTGACCAGCCTCGGCTCCCACCTTCTGGGTCACCACTTCCTTCATGGACTGGATCGCCTGCATCGTCGGCTCAATGGGAACGCCGAGAGCGGCATACGTATCCTTCAAACCGTTCAAGATCCGCTCATCAATGATGGAGGCATCAGCAGCCAGCATCGCGTAGGTGCTGTAACGCAAAAAGTAGGTTAAATCCCGTAGACAAGCAGCATAGCGCCGGGTGGGATACATGTTGCCACCCGGAAGTGTAATGTCACCGTACAGCAAGCTTTTGGCAACCGTCTCGCTGATAATATTGGCAGCACTGGCACCGATTTGAGTCGCTGCCTTAACCCGTAAGGTACCAGACTGAAAGTATTGCTTGAGCTGATCGAGGGCTTCACCCTCAAGATAGGTGCCTTTCTCATCGGCAGGATTGATCACAGCCGTAATGGTGTCTTGCATGGCTCTTTATTAATATGATGTGCGGTGCAAAATGAAATCGATCAAAGCATCACCCCTTAGCTGGGATGTTGAAGGTCAGTCGCAAGAAAATTGCTAAAAGGCGCGAATCAGCTGATCGAAGTAGGGGCCTGCCAGGGCAGCTTCTTCAGAGCTCAAGAGACCCATTGCCACAGTCTTCAAGCAACGCATAGCAATCTTCAAATTAGCCAAAGGCACACCGAGGGAGACGTACATTTCACGCATACCATCTAGGCCGATGTCTTCCAAAGGCTTAGAGTTGCCAGCTAAAACACAGTAACTCACCAGGCGGATATACCACCCCTGATCTCGCTGGCAAAGGGCTGTCTTTTGGGAGTTGCCGCGATTACTAGGTGTATTCGGGCACTGAGACCAAAACTGTTGACTCCCTTGATCCACAATTGTCTGCTGATTGGCTGCTAACTTTTGAGCCACGCTGATGCGGACGTTTCCCTGATTAAAAAAGTCCTGAAGCTGCGTTAGCTCAGCACTACTGAGGAATCGATCAGCACGATCGGACTGAGCAATTGCTTTAGCTACAATACTCATTGAAAAAGAACCTCTCTCAACTGATGTATGAAATCAAGACGTCACGCAGTCACGCGCAAAAGCTTGTGACTACTGCTGTCCAGTCAAAACCGCCATCCTCTAATAATAAGTTTGGATAGCTGAAGAATATGAAATTAATAGTAGGACTTAAAATTCATCTGTTGCAAGATGTCTTAATGAACTAGATACATAAGTTAAAGACTGTTTACAACAATAGGGCACTCCCGGATCTATCAAAATGGCGATCTAAATACTTCATCTCAGTGCAAAAACACTGAAAGCCATGCCAGAAAAGAGATTTAGTGATTTTCACCACACGAAGTGTCGAAAAAACGATACTTTCCTGGACAAGCCAGCGGCTTGGCAGGAGCGGATGTGCTCTTAAATGACCGGAAGGCGGAGGCACTCCTTGCTGACAAGGCGTACAATTCCAATGAGTGCGTGCTTGAACGTCTGGAGCCGCAGGGGACAACAGCAGTTGTTTTCGTAAAGTGTAACCGTACAATCCCGCATGAGTACGACCCGGAAACATCACTTGGCTGGGTAATCAACTTGCGGAATGTCGATTGGATGCTTCTCCATTCGGACTTTACAAAAAATTAATTTTTGTGACAGCACACCGCCGCCAGAACGGAGACTAAGCTGAGAGGGGTCGCGACGGTGGGTGAGGCCCTTTACAATGACAGATAGGGGGTGATGCCCTCCCAGCTTGCAGTAGCAAGCGTGGGTTGGGAACACTTACACCGAGGCGGCGTTGAGTTTGGGAACGGAGCAAATCGTGGCACTACGCTTACTGGGAATTGCAACGATCGGGTTGATTTTGGTGGGTCTCGTCTGGCGGACGACGGAGCGCGATCGCCCCATCGCGAGTGCCCAACAGCAGGACTCACGCCTCGTGCAGAGTGTGCCAGCTCAGGCTCCGGCGACGGCACCGCGTGCGGTTGCCACAGCTTATCCAGAGACTTTTCGCCGCGATTATATGGCGCAATGTGCGGGCGATCGCCGCGATTTGAACCCAATCTGCGAATGCACCTATCGTCGCATCACGACGACCTACACTTACCAGCAGTACCTCATCTTCACCAATCGACTCCAAACAGAAGGGCGCATCCCGCTGGAGATTGCCCAAATCAACCAAGCTTGTGTCGCCGCCGTCGGGCAAGGGTCTTAAGAATGCCATTAGAGCGACTAAGTTCTGGCTTTGCTGATTCATGATATGAATCCGACCGCACGGGCACAACCTCAACCTGAGCGTAGGCACGTGACCCTGATTGCCCGACAAGTCTTTTGGTGTCGGTTGGGTTGAGGTAACGCAACCTAATCCCAGCCAGCGTTTGGTTGGCTGATGCGATCACTAACCCAACCGATGCCAAAAAGATCTCCTGTCAGGTACTCAGCCGCAACTTTGCTCCGTACCGATCCTAGGCCTGCTCCCAGAGTGTTTTGATCTCACCCGGCAGGTACTGCACCAGTTCAGTGCTCCGCTCAGCGCTCAGTTCGGCTTTGGTGGCAACAAACACGGCTTTGATAGCTGTGATTCCAGTGGTTCCACGCGGTAGCCCCCCCTCTTGCTCGACACGGCGGATAAATAAGTCCGCGTCGAAACTCAAAGGGCCGCGCAGACGACTGAGCCAGGCAACCAATGGATTTGTATCCTGCCATAGGTCAGCAACTTCCTTCTGCAGCGCTTTTTTATCTGTCGCAATCACTGGGACGTGTAATTCAGCCGCAACGCGATCGCTCGCGTCAGTCGGTAACAAATCACGCATGGTGCGAAAAACAATAAGGCTCAGGTCACGCGCATCGTAAATATCACGCAGACCAGCATCAGCTTGTACCTTAGTGAGAAAGGCTTGCTGCTCTGCCGGGATTGGTGCCGTAGTCATAATAATCTCCAATCTCCAAAGTGGATGTGTATTGGCAACAGTCAGTATTGCGACCGGCAAGCAATTCTAACTCAATTGACTTGCCGACAGTAGACTTGACTCAAGTACAGCTACGATTGAAATTTCTGTGTTGCCTGCTCGATCGCACAAGCCAGATCATTCCAAGCCTTCTCAATACCAGTCTGCAACTCTTCCCAGGCAGCTTCACTAGCCTGTTGCAACTCCTCGAACTTGCTACGGGCAGTATCGCGCTTTGCAGCTAACTCCTCGACTTGATGGCGATACTCGATTGCCGTATCTGCCTTAGCCAGCTTTGCCCTTGCCTTCAATTCCTCAATACGAGCATTCAACTGATCAAGTTTTGCGCTTACTTTCTCTTGATAGGCCCGTTTCTTGTCAATTTGATTAACCATATTAATATTACGTATTGCGCTCCCTCTTTCATTTCACTATTAGCTTAAGGAGTCGCACCCGTCTCAAAATCCCTCAATAGAGTCAATTCATCACTGATGACCCCTCTCAAAAGGGAGATTTTCTGGAATTTACAATTTCAGCAATTAGCCACGGGTGCATCCCACCTTGGCGTTGCAGTTGCCCACTCTGCGAGAAGCCGCTGCGCCTCTACATCCCCTGTCCCCTTCTCTCAGCTTGGGAGATGGATTTAGGGTGTTGGCGTTCGCGCTAGCATATCGGAGACATCGGTCTGTTCTGTAGGAACGTGGGGCCACCAATCCGGGATGCTCCCATTAGCCACTCTATCCATACCTAAGTTCTAACCTGAAGCATAGCAAAAATCTCCATATTGAGAGAGCCAAAGATGACGGTCACTCAAATAATATGAGTAATGAAATTAGTTTGGATGAGTGTCTATGGATTGCTTGGCAACTGCTTCAGAGAATTCAAGTTTGTATTTCTCTGTTGATCTAGTGATCGTTCTTTTCGTTGGGTTCCTCGCTGCTGTTCTGTTAGGCTCAATTGCTTGGTACAACTCGAAGCGGCCGACTGGCTGGAAAGATAAGGGGCGTCCAAACATAGTTCCCAAGATTGAGCAGTAGAGCACTGGCTAGTTGCAGCAAGCGGGCCAACGACAATTTTTAGGACTGGAAATAGTAGTGCTGAAAATCCCCTAACCGATATTTAGCCTTTTGCTTCGTCCAACACGTTAGAAAACAGGAGATTAGAGATGACAAACCATCAAGATGGTGCTAACTATGATCGCAAGATTACCTCTGCCGAGACGGCGGCGCGTATGGAGCGCGAACAGGATGACTATAAAGAATATCCTCAATCCGATCAAGCTGAGACGGACACAACTGCTGGCTATACGATTGACCGCGAAGGATTAATGAATAACTACGCCATCGAGCCAGAGATGTATGTAGAAGAACCTGAGAAAAAGTGACATTCTGAGTGCTTGTGATCACTAAGGGACATCTCGAAAAATCCAAGATTGAGAGCAAAATTCAACGAGGCTTCAAGAGTTTCAGCCCTCAAAATTTAGCGATCTGGCAATTAATCGAGGTGCCCTAAGATGCAGCTAGGTTTGATAACTCAATGAATTCAAGCGGTGACAAGTTTATTGTTGCCGCTTTTGTGAGCGTAGAGGTTTAGAACAATATGCCAGTTGTAGAATTTTATAATCTAGAGGTTGACCAAGGTAAAGGTATACGGAGTAGTATGGCAATCTCGGCTGATGACTGAAACTCAAGCAACGTCTTGCCTGCGCAGATGAAGCGTTTACTTCGTTTTCAAATATTGCTCAGGTGGGCTGTCCCCCTCAGTGTTTCTGCTGAGTGCCAAGCTAGGATGCTCTCAACCGGTTCGTCGTAGTGCCAAACGCGAAAGCGTCAACGCTAGCCTCGGCTTGCCATCAACCCCGGTCTATCGTAAGACGCATCCCGGTTCTGAGGCCTACTCGCAATGACCTCTGATAAATTCCGCCGCCAACTGCGCCAAGAGGCGGAGCAATGGTGGCATAGTGGTCTGATCGATGCCGCGCTTTACGACCAACTGGCTCAACGCTACCGCTTCGATCGGCTGGAAAACGAAGCGCGCAATCGTTTCACGACCATCCTGATCAGCCTCGGCGGCATCCTGCTCGGTCTGGGCGCGATCACCTTTGTCGCTGCCAACTGGTCGGTCTGGTCACGGACTGAGAAGCTGGCGCTGCTGCTGAGTGTGTTCCTCAGCGTCAATATCATTGGCTTCTGGCTGTGGCGATCGCGCGATCGCGGCGGCGGCCACAAGCTCGGCGCGGCGCTGCTGCTGCTCGGCGGTCTGATGCTCGGGGCCAATGTCGGCTTAGTCTCGCAGATGTTCCACCAGAGCGGCCCGCTCTACGAACTGCTCTACGTCTGGAGTGGCGGCGTCTGGGTGATGGCGATCGCCCTGCGGATGCCCGCACTGTCGATTCTGTCCGTGCTCCTAGCCGGTTGTGCCTACTTCCCCGCTAGCTTTGATGTCCCGTGGACGGAGACGCTCGACATCTGGCAGCGCGTCACGATTCATCTCCCATTGCTCACGCTGCTCCTGTTCGCGCCGCTGGCACGACTGAGCCGCTCTGGGGTGACTTTTTGCTTGACTGGCTTGCTGCTTTCAGTCAGTGTGGTCGGCAATATCCTGATCTGGCCAACTTGGGCAAATCTTTGTGCCTGCACCCTGCCTCCGGCACTGCTCTGGGGCTACAGCAACTACTCGTCGCCGCCCTGGCTCCCAGCATTTTCGGCGATCGCCCATCGCCTCACCTTGATCTATCTTGCGGCTTTGTTCTACCTGCTGTCTTTTCGCTCCTGGGGATGGTTTCGCCCCAACCAAGCCGAGGCGGGCTGGGACTGGCGTTGGCAGATCGCCCTCGGCCTGATTGGGTTGACGGCGCTGGCACTCTGGCTCTGGCTGCGACCGCGCGATCGCTGGCAGCGCTGGCAGTTTTGGCGGCAGCCGCTGGCGCTCAACAGCGGCAGTATTGGGGTGATGTTGTTGGTTACAGCGGCGATTCTCAGTTTCCTCTACGCTCCGCACTGGTCTGAGCTGGCTCCTGAGCTGGCTGAGCTGCTCTTCGGGCGGCTGAGTTTAGTCACGGTTGCGTTCAATGTCCTCTTCTTTGGGCTGGCGATCGCCACCATCCGCGACAGCCTAGCGCTGGGCAGTCGTCCAGCCTTCTGGGGCGGCACGATCCTGCTGGTGCTCGGCATCGCCACGCGGATGCTGGAGTACAACACTGACCTGCTACTAAAAGCCTTCGTCCTGTCGGCTTGTGGCATTGGTGTCATCCTGGGCGGTCTCTGGTTCGAGCGCCACATCCAAGCCGAGAACGCACCGCGACAATTTGCTCCCCTTACCCCGACTCCCAACAGCCATGAAACCTGAAGCAAAACTGGCTACCGCCGCACCCCAACTGCTGAAACCATCGCCACCACGACAGGCGCGCCCTCTATGGCACTTTGCCCTGCCGCTGGCACTGCAAACGGCGCTCATCCTGGCCCTGCCCGCTCGCAATGCCTACACGTTTGCGACTGGAACTACCGTAGTGCTGCAAACCGCACCGGTTGATCCCTACGACTTCCTGCGCGGCTACTACCAAACCCTGGGCTACGAGATTTCTCAGCAAGACACGCTGGCGGCATTACCCGGTGGCGAGGCGGTGTTTGGAGAAGATCGCCCCTATACCGACCACTTCTACGTGGTCTTGGAGCCACCAACTTCAGAAACGTCGCCCCCCCGTCCCTGGCAGCCGGTGCGCATCAGTGGTGAATTGCCCGATGATCTGACAGCGGGACAGATCGCCCTGCGCGGTGAGTACCGCGACTGGCAGATTACCTACGGTTTGGAGCGGTACTATATGCCGGAGTCGCAGCGCGAGGCGATCAATCGCGACATTGGCGACGTGCAGCGTTCGCAACCAGAAGCGTTCCGCGTCGAGGTCAAGGTCGGCGGCGATGGCGTAGCCGTGCCCGTGAGCTTGTGGGTGCAGGAGCGCCACTATCGTTTCTGAACCCTAATCCCAATGCTGCTCGCCCCATTTCTGATTGAGTTCTAGGGCCAAAAGAGCAATAGACAATCGCAGCCTTTTGAGTCCATTGGAACTCGGAGCAGTCGTGCTACGGTCAATTGGTCTCGTCGGCATGGGTCTGCGACGAGGCGCGCACCTAGTACAAGGCGGCAGAAATGAGATGCCCATTCAGGATCCGTAGGATGCCCGTATTGTCTGCACTCATCACTCAAAACTCAGAACTCAAAATTCCGCGTAGCGGTACTAGGCTTCGGCGGCGGTGACACTTGCTGGCAGTTTCTCGCTCAGTTCGCTCTGACCGTGCTGGCAAGGGTCGGGTCGGTGCGCTTCGATTTCTTGGCATTCGCTGGGGTCGTAGAGTTGCCGTCCGAAGCCTTTTTGCCCGCCTCTTCGCCGCTCTCCTTGTGGTTGTGGGTCGCCTGCGGGGGGCTGCGAGCTGTTTTGGGAAGTCAGTCCCAGTTTTTCTTCGATCTGGCTGATTGTTCCTGCCAGCACGGCGTTTCGCGCTTTGGCGCTCGCTGGTGTCTTTTCCCAGTCTGACTGGGGGATCCCTTCTCTGGCGATGACGATTTTTCCGGCTATGCACTTCGCTCTAACCCTTTTTGCTGCCCCTAACCCTCTTGAATAGTTACATTTTGGCAGCGGTGGCTGTCCCGTCTTGCATCACGGTGATCCTGCTAAAACTATTCAACCCTAGCCTGATATACCCTGGATGCGGGTAACCTCCCTGGGGTGGCGGCGCTACCCGTGAATCTGGGTCAAATCGTAGTAGGCGCTGAGTCTGTAGGAGCAAGCATGGTGAAATTTGACTGGCGGGAAGTGCTCGGTAACTGGAATCCGCAATTGGCCCGCGAGCTACGTGGGCGATTGACGTTGCGAAATCTGATCTTGACGGGGGTGCTGGCGATCGCCTTGCAACTCTGTCTCAGCTTCGTTTGGCAGTTTGGGCGCGGGCCGAGTAGACACCTCCTCTCGCCCTACTGCCAAGCACCAGCGGCGGTTGAGTATCGCCAGCAGCTTGAGACTAGGCTGGCGGCGATCGCGTCGCGCCAAGCCGAACTCGATGTGCGGGACATGAACGCTGCCTACGCAACACCTTGTCCTGGCGGCATCGACATGGCGCAGTGGTGGCATGAGCAGGCCCCCGAACTCTTTGCGATTCTGAGTGCCGCGAGTATTGCCGTGCTCCTGATCGGCGGCACGCATCTCTTGATCGCGGATCTGGGCCGGGAGGAGCAGCGGGGTACGCTCAACTTTGTGCGGCTCAGTCCCCGCTCGGCCACCAATATCATGTTGGGCAAGTTGCTGGGGGTTCCCTGCCTGCTCTATCTCGGTGTTGCCCTCGCCCTGCCCTGGCAGTGGCAGCTCGGTCAGCTCGCCGATCTCTCGGCCGGAACCATACTGACGCTCGATTTGCTCGGCTTAGCCGCCTGTGTCTGCTGCTACAGTGGAGCATTGCTGTTCGGCCTGGTCAGCTCGAAGCTGCGCGGCTTTCAGGCCTGGTTGGGAAGCGGCGCGATCGCCGGTTGGCTCTGGATGATTCTGCTAATGGTGATGGACAAACACAACACCATTAGTGCTCTCACACAGCTTCCCTTCTACATCTTGCATCCGGCGGTCTGGGGTTGGCATCTGATCGCTTGGGAGCGCTCAGGTGCGGCGCTCTTGCAACTGCCGGGAGCGGATGATTACCCCTGGGAATATTACAAAAACCATCCCTTCAGTCCGCTGATTCAGGCACGTTGGTACAATCTGCACCTTGACTTCCAGCCCGCCCTCCTCGTGTTGCTGGTCGTGAGCATCTATGCAGTTTTAACGCTGTGGTTTTGGCAGGCGATCGCCCGCCGCTTCCAGCAACCCGAAGCGCCGCTGTGGACGCGCTGGCAGAGCTATCTGGGGCTGATCAGCGTGCAAGCGATTGGTCTTGGCTTCGCCCTACACATGGAACCATCTGCAATCACCAATGGCATGGCCCTCGGCTTGCACCTGCTATTCGGCGCACCCGTCCTGTTAGTGCTGAGTCTCCTGCTCTCACCCAACCGCGCGACCCTGATCGATTGGGCACGCTATCGCCACCAACAGCCGCGCCAAGCACGAGCGCTTTGGCTGGATCTGCTCTGGGGCGATCGCAGTCCGGCTCTCATCGCGCTCTGGGTTCATGGGGCGATCCTGCTGGGGTTTGCCATCCCCTGGCTGCCGACCACCCGGCTGCTCATTCAGGGGGAGCCAGGGCGACTATTCATAATCTGCATGGCACTCGTCGCCTGCATCTGGCTCGTTGCCCTCAGTAGCCTCCAGCTTGCAAATCTAGCGACCCAGCGCCGTCCGTGGGTGATTGGCGCTACGATTTTTCTCGCCATCGGCACGCTGGGCAGCGTTTATATCAGTCTGGATGCGGGAGCATTGGTCTATACGCAGTCCTGGCTGCTCTTGCCGCTGCCGTGGCTAGGACTGGGGCTGGTGATGGTGGGGTCGAATGTCGCGTTTGTTCTCTGGCTGCGACAGCTCGGTCAATCGTCAACGCGATCGCTCCTAGCCGCCACTCGCCCCCGGCCTTTGCCGCTGCAACCCGTAGGGCAACCAGATCGCCGTTAGACAAAATGCCAGCATCAGCAGCAGCCCCCAGGGTGTGACGAAGCTCGGGCTAAACCCCGTGATGGTGGCGAAATCCGACTGCAACCAATCCAAAACTGGCAGCCACGGCCCTTTGACGGCGTAAACTCCCAGGGTCAGCAGGGCGCTACTGGTATCGTTGCCGAGTTGCGCGCCTGCGAGGTTGAGCACAAAACTGAGACCCACCAACACGACGGCTAATTGTAACTCGCGCCGACGGAGATAGAGACTGAAAATTACGCAGAAAAAGGGCAGCATCGGCAACAAGTAGCGCGGGCCGAATAGCGAGTAGAGATAGGTTGCCGGAATCGTGCCAATGAGGAGCAAATAAAATCCAAAACTGAAGGTGATGAACCACTTTTCAGCGGGCTGCAATCGCCGCGTTTCACGCCAGTGATGGAGGAAATAGAAAACACTCATCCCAATGTAGGGCATATAAATGAACAGACCCGCTTCTGGGCTGAATAAGTACGTCCCGAGTGATTGGAAATCAAAGCTGGAAAATCCCAGGCGGGTTGATGCCAGCGACTCTGCTTCGAGTTGGGCGATCACGGCAGTGGTTGGCCACAGGGGATTGCCAAAAGCCATATGGTTGTACAGGAGCTGACCTAGCAATGGGGGGAATGCGCCGAGGCAGAGAAGGCGGAGGGTGGCGATCGCCCGTCGATAGCGCCAGCTCAGCACCCCACCCGCGACGAGGAGCACGGGGAGCACGGTTGCATCGATGAACCAGCCCCAGGCGAGCAAAAAGCCAATCGCAGCAAGCGGCCAGCGGGGCGATCGCCAACCCAGCAGCTCAGGGGCAAATAGGAGGATGAACACAGCGATCGCCACAAAGGTGATCGCAATATTCTGGTTCAAACGAGTTGAGAAGAAAAAGGCAATGCTGCCGAAACTGTAAAGTAGGGCGGCGAACACGGCGCGGCTCAAGTTTTGACAGCGTTGATAGACAAACCCGGCAATCAGCCAAGCGGTCAGGGCACTGAACAGCGCGGTGGTGGTGGCGAAGCTGACGAAATGGGTCAACCAGTAATGAATCGCCTCGTGACGCCCGACTGCATCTACGGGCCAAAATTGGTAGAAAAAGAACGTGCAAGCCCAAGCGGGAACCGCAAGGAAGGCGAGACCGGGATTGATGTTGATTAGGGTGCGATCGCCATAGTCAAAAATATCAACCAAAAAAGGTTGATAGAATGGCTCGCTGGCGTAGTAAGCCAAGTCAATCGTGCCGCGCTCAACGAGAGCCTGGACAAGGATAACAAAGCGATCGCTCCCCGCCGCCAGATGGCGGAAATGAAAGAGATACACCAGCCAAATCGACAGCGCCAAACGCCAAAAAACAGGATGCCAAAATGGCGAGCGAGACATACACCCATGAGTCCGCAGCAAAATCAGTCCGAGTGTACCGTAATCCTGCTCAACCGCTGTGCCCCAATGGGATCAACCGAAGCGATAGCCGAAACCGCGCACGGTCACGATGTACTTGGGTTTGCTGGGGTCTTCTTCGAGTTTCTCGCGCAGCCAGCGGATGTGGACATCCACGGTCTTGGTATCGCCGAGAAAGTCCGGACCCCAAACCTGGTCAATCAAATGCTCACGCGACCAGACCCGCTTCGGGTAGCTCATGAACAGCTCGAGCAGACGAAACTCCTTCGGTGACAGCGCTGCTTCCTCACCGCGCACCGTGACCCGGCACTCTTCGGGTGACAGGGTGATGTCACGGAATTGTAGCACTGGTGCCTGCGGCAGAGTGGTGAAGCGCTGACGACGGAGCAGGGCGCGACAGCGAGCGACCAGCTCGCGCATACTGAACGGTTTCGTCAAATAATCATCCGCGCCGACCTCGAGGCCCAGCACGCGATCGGTTTCGCTTGCCTTAGCACTTAGAATTAAAATCGGGACGGTATTGCCCTGATAACGCAGCAGACGGCAAATGTCGAGGCCGTTGACTTGCGGGAGCATCAAGTCCAAGACGATCGTGTCGAATGGGGTCTCAGCCGTCGCATCGTTCCCTTGAATCAGGCCGAGCGCGGTGCGGCCGTCAGCAGCCGTCATCACGTCATAACCCTGCTCGCGGAGCGCAAGTACGATCATTTCTCGGATGAGATCTTCGTCCTCAACCACCAAGATGCTGGTCTTGCGGGTCAATTCAGGATTGGCAGTGGCCTGTGGTATATCCAGCGACAGCATAGAGAGAGCGAATGGGCATGGCTAAGGTATACATCAAAACGGCCGAGGTTGGATAGGCCGCTGAGCAGCGGCAAATCGAGCAGAGAGCGGATCAACACCTAATCGATGGCTCGCAGCCCGTTTAGGAATTGTTAAGGTATGGCGGTGAACCGTATCCCAAAAGATTAATGCTACTCCATCTCAGCACTTGGCCAGAAGTAGAAACCTACCTTACGCAATCTAAAGGGATCATCCTGCCCATTGGCTCCACGGAACAGCATGGACCAACAGGTCTGATCGGAACTGATGCCATCTGTGCAGAGGCGATCGCGCAGGGCGTCGGTGAGGCGACGCAGGCACTAGTCGGCCCAACCATCAATGTCGGGATGGCGCTCCACCACACAGCCTTTCCCGGTACAATCAGTCTTCAGCCCAGCACCTTAATTCAACTCATCAAGGATTACGTCACCTCATTGGCGCGAGTCGGATTCCAGCGCTTCTTTTTCATCAACGGGCATGGGGGAAATATTGCCACGCTCAAGGCAGCGTTTGCAGAAACCTACTACCACTTGAATAGTATCGGCCTGGAGTCAGGCGATCGCGTCCAGTGCAAGATCGGCAACTGGTTCATGTGCGCGCCCGTGTACAAGCGGGCGAAGGAACTGTACGGCAACCAGGAAGGATCACACGCCACGCCCAGCGAAGTTGCGGTGACTCAGTATCTTTACCCAGACGCAGTGAAGCACGCGCCGCTTGCAGACAATCCACCCACGGGACACCCGATCTACAGCGCCAGCGACTTCCGCCGCCACTACCCCGACGGTCGCATGGGGTCAAATCCAGCCTTGGCAACACCTGAACATGGTCAGCAATTGCTAGAGCTAGCCGTGAAGGATTTAAGCAACAGCTATCTTGAGTTTGCTCAGAGCGACTAAGGTGCTCTGCCGCTCGGAAACTCGGCTGCCAGGCTGACCCCAATCCCCACGCTTGGCAATGACCGGGCTGGACTTGGGCTAGCTGTCGTCGCTGGTCTCCGGTGCGCTACCGCTCGGTGAGGCGTTGTAGAGAGCGTCGAGATGCTCGCGCGCCTCGTCCACATCGACTGAACGCATCACCAGCAGCGGCTCCTCGATCGGACGGCCACGGTCGTCTAGCAGCTCCGGATGTAGATTGCGTTGTGCCTGCGACTGGCGAGTGGTAGAGCTGCCAGAGCGGGTATAACGGCGGTTGGACTCAGACATCAACATCACGAGGTTGCGGAGGAGATTGCTGAGTGCGAGCACTGCGATCGCCGTGAACGCCAAAATATAGAGAAGGTGCAACATTTTACTAACCTCTAGTCTTAAAGGATTGTTGTTGGCTTAATGAAAAGTTTTTACACCACTCGGACTCAGTGGACTTCAATCGAATTCGCGAGCCGAGGTGTCACGAGCCGCGCGCCAACAGGAAGAGACTTGCCAGCATTCACCAACCAAGCGATGCCAGGTCGCGACCTGTGCCATAGCCACACCCACTTGCGCATTCGTCGCCTGAAAAAGCAGTTGTGCAGCGATCACTTCGCGCTGGGCGATCATCACCCGCTCTAGGAGAGCTGACTGCTGCTCAGTGCTGAGAATGTGCAGCCGCTCTGATTCCAAAAGCGTCCGTGATCGCTCGAACCAATACTGAAAATCTGCTAGCAGCGGCTCCAGTATAGTCTTGAGGAGCGAGGGGGGATTGCTAGGCGGGGTTGGAGGCATGAAATGAGAGCGCCGGTTACGGGTTCACTTATCAATCCTAACGTTTTTTACATTCCTTCACACCAAGTTGCCAATTCACTACAGAAATGCGTCAGAGATAAGACGTTCAAACGCGTCGCCTGTGCCGCCTCAGCCCTAGCGGCGGTGGTGTTGTAACCCCAATCGGCAAGGAAGAGGGCCACATTCGCAAGATCAGCCTCGGCGGCAACGGCTTGCAGGGTTTTGAGCCGGTCTTCTACGAACCAGATTTGGGGATTAGAGACTGCCGCTGCTGCTTGCAACTGCCGTAGGGTAGCAGCTTTGGGCTGTTTCACTTCCTTGCCGAAAATGCTCGTGGCTGGCAGCATGATTCCCTGCTCGCTGAGCAGTTGTTGCACAAAGCGACCTTCTTTCGTGGTGATGATGAAGAGTTCGGGAGTGCCTGCCGCCAGCCAAGTCTGCAATTGCTCGCGGATGCCCGGATAGAAGCGGTGGAGGGAGAGCCAGCCCGCCAAATCAGTTTGCAACCAGCGATCGCGGGTCGTATCCAGACGCTGGGCGAGATCGCGGGGGTCTAGGCCTGCATCCTCAACAAGCGGCTGGGCGATCGCCGACCAGTTCGCCAGAATCTCGGTATCGGCGACTCCGAGCACAAGCGCCCGCAGTAACACGGGCATTTCCCAACCAGTTTCAATGACAGGTCGCAGGCGATAGAAGCGCTCCGCCAATTGGCTGAGCGATGCCGCCGACCAAACCTGTTGATAGGTGCGGCAAGCGGTCTGAAAATATTCCTGCAAACCGTCGCAGAGAACACCGTCAAAGTCCAATGCCAGAATGTGAGGCTGCTGCATACAGGCCGGTGGTGGGGAATGATGCCAGCGCTAGCCTAACAGCCAATGGTTGATCACGTCCCAGAATTCTCTCTGTTCAGTGTCGGTCGCGGTATTGCCGCCTGCTGCCTAGCGGTCAAAAATCTCAGCTAAGTCGCTGCTTGCCGCTGCTTTCGGCTCGCTTTTAACGGCAGCCAACTCATCCAGATCGTGGCTACTGCTTATGTCAACTGCCTGGGCTGAGGTCGCCGGGCGATCGCCCTCTGGTTCCTGAAAATCTTCTGCCATCCTCCAGGGCACATCTGCTGCTTCGGCAGCGTCTAGCTCAACCGGTCGGTGCATCTGACAGCCAGCGTTGTCGGGGCTGACTGTACAGCTCTGGGGATCGATGTCTGTGGCGACGACCGAGCCGAAGAGACTGACTAGCGATGCGAGACCGAGAGCGGTGAGAGCTGTGGCACTGAAAAAAATATGGGTAGGAGCAGTCACGGTTGTTAAGCCAGTAGATATACTAGAGAGTCGCTTGGATGTCGATAAATTACCCGTCAGACATACGAGCATCTACGCAATATGGCTCCAAACATAGCACTGATTTTCAGTAGAATCGCTGAGTATTCCGGCGGTCGGAACAATCTTCGCGGAAACTTCATAGAACTTTGTCCGGATGCCCGGGGATCCCCCAACAAACTTTACAAACCCGGTCGGGCATAGGTCTGAGGTTGAGTAGATATAGCTATAGGAGACGGCTCGGTACGTGAGCGCGATGGCAGGAGTGTTCGGCTGGGTCGTGTAAACTAACTGGCTGGGCGATCGCTAGCAGGACTCCAGCCAGCGGGAACTAATCTTGATTGAGGCAAGACGGGATGGATGAGGGTTAGCCCAGCGAGCCATAGCGACTACCACAGGTGAGTTAATAACCGCTCGCTTTTTTCTTTCCGGAAAGTTTGAAGGCAAGCAAATACAATCCTCACCAAAGTATCAAGCAGACAGGGTGTCACCAACACTCCTAAACTCACCCTCACACCAAAAGCACCCCAAAAAGTGAGATATGCTAGTGATTGAATGGGATAGAGTGAGTGTAAGCCCCGGCAAATGGTTGGTTGCAGGCGAGAGTAGTTAGGGGTGTGACCCCTCATCTAGCCAAGGTGTAGTTGCAGCCGGTAAGCCTCATCCAACGGTGCAGCTTTAATGTAAGGAAGCGGCATTTTCAGTAAACCATGTCTGTTCCTGTTGTGATGATTGAGCGAGCCAGACTAACGTTTTGTTATTGACCCGTTGCGTTGAGGTGAAGCCAACTTTAGATGGGCAAACCTCCTGCGTACCCCTCTTAACCCTCCGGCGACGACTACCTCGGTGACTGCGAATGAGCTACTGCCTCAACCCCGCCTGTCCTAAACCTAAGAATCCCAATGATGTTGGTACGTGTCGCGCCTGTGGTGCTTCGCTGCTGATGCGTGATCGCTATCGGGGCGTCAAATCGCTGGGGCAGGGTGGGTTCGGCACGACATTCCTCGCTATTGATATGGTGCTGCCGGGTAATCCGCCCTGCGTGATCAAGCAGCTCCGACCCTCAACTGCTGACCCTAACGTCTTCCAGATGGCGCGCGAATTATTCGAGCGGGAGGCGCAAACCCTGGGTCGCATCGGCAATCACCCCCAGGTGCCGCGCCTGCTGGATTATTTTGAGTACAACAAAGATTTCTACCTCGTTCAGGAATATGTCAAAGGCAATAACCTGCAACAAGAAATCAAGCGCAACGGCCCGGTGAGCGAGGCGGGGGCACGGCAGTTTCTCAGCGAAGTGCTGCCAATGATCAACTACATTCACTCACAGCAGGTCATCCACCGCGACATCAAGCCTGCTAACCTGATTCGCCGCGAGCAAGACAAAAAGCTGGTCTTAATTGACTTCGGGGCGGTCAAAAATCAAGTCAGCTCCCAAGCTAGTGCCGAGAGTTCTGATCAGACGGCGCTCACCTCCTTTGCGATTGGGACGCCGGGTTTTGCTCCGCCAGAACAAATGGCACTGCGTCCGGTTTATGCCAGTGATGTCTATGCGCTCGGGGTCACTTGCATTTATCTCCTGACTGGGAAGTCGCCCAAGGATCTTGACTATGACCAAAAAACGGGCGAAATGATGTGGCGAAAGGAGATCGACATCTCCGAAAACTTCGCCAAGGTGCTCCGCAAGATGCTGGAGGTCTCCGTCCGCCACCGCTACCAAACGGCGGATGAGGTACTGCGGGCGCTGGAGATGGAACCTTATATGGACAGCTTGGCTCAGGGTTTGGTCGCGAAGCCGGCGGGCAGCTCGCCACTCGGTAACTCTGATCCTGACCCGGAGCCGGAACCGCCGAGCACGCCAACCTCAGCGACGCAAAAGCTGGCGATGGCAATTCGTGCTAAGCGCCGCCGCCAGGGGACGGGACTGCCCGCGAGCGGTCAGAGCGTGAGCTTGCTGTCCAATTCGGGGCGATCGCCTAACACAGCCGGTCAACCCGGTCGCAAAAAAGCTCGCCTCGACGCGGAAGCGGTGCAGACTGCCTACATCAAAGGTCGTCGCGATTTTGGTCAACAGAATCTCAGCAGCCTCAACCTGGCGGAGGCGGATTTGGCAAGCAGCATCTTCCATCAGTCCAAGCTGCGCCGCACAAATCTGCAAGGGGCAAACCTGGCTAATGCTGACTTTGGGCGGGCGAGCCTGAATCAAGCTAATCTCCGCAATGCTAATCTCGGCCGCGCTTACCTCGGCGGGGCTGACCTCGAAGGCGCTGATCTGCGCGGCGCTGATCTCAGTCATGCTTACCTCAGCAAGGCGAACCTGCGCGGCGCTAATCTCTGCGGCGCCAATCTAACCAACGCCAAAATCGACGAACAGCAATTGGCGATCGCGAAAACCAACTGGTCAACGACGATGCCCAATGGACGCGGCGGGCTGTGGTAGGTTGAGCAGTGATCACAACAGTTCGCACCAACTGGTTTTATCGGTGCAGGACGGGGGCGATCGCCTCGACCGCTGGCTGACGGCTCAGCTCCCGGATTGGACACGCTCCCGCCTACAAAAATTGATTGAGCAGGGCTGTGTGCAGCTCAACGGCCGCATTTGTACGGCTAAGAAAACGGCGGTGCAACCAGGTGACCAGCTCATGGTCACTGTGCCGCCACAACAACCGAGCACGGTGGAGCCAGAGGCGATCGCTCTCGACATTCTCTACGAGGATGAGCATCTGATTATCGTTAATAAGTCGGCTGGTCTTGTCGTGCATCCGGCTCCGGGTCATGCCTCGGGGACGCTGGTGAATGCCTTGCTACATCACTGTCAGCAATTGGCTGGCATTGGCGGTCAGATCCGGCCTGGGATCGTCCATCGGCTCGACAAAGATACGACGGGCGTGTTGGTGGTGGCTAAGACGGATGCTGCCTTGCTGGACTTGCAGCGCCAGATCCAGGCCAAAACGGCACGACGCGAATATCTCGGCCTCGTCTGCGGTGCGCCTAGCCAACCGGCGGGAACGGTGGATTTACCAATCGGGCGGCACCAGCGCGATCGCCAGAAAATGGGCATCGTGCCCCCCGAACGCGGCGGGCGCGCTGCCGTTACCCATTGGCAACTGCAAGAGCGTCTGGGCAACTACAGTCTGTTAGCATTCCGCCTCGAAACCGGCCGCACCCACCAGATTCGCGTTCATAGTGCTCACCTGGGACATCCACTGGTCGGTGATCCGGTGTATGGCAAAGGGCGGCTGGCAGGAGTGAACTTGACGGGTCAGGCGCTGCACGCAAGACGGCTCTGCCTGGTGCATCCGGTGTCGCGAGAAGAGATTGAGGCGATCGCCCCACTGCCGCCAGAATTTGCGACACTCCTGCACGTGCTGCGACGACGCTCCGGGCAGCTCAGCTCGGCTGCTAACCCTTCTGCTTTGGAATCAACCGCTCGTCAGGGCTAATTCCAATTAGCTAATTCAAGTTAATCGTCGCTCCTTGCAAGCTGATCGAGCCATTCGCCTCAATACTAATAGTAGTTCCAGCTTTAATGCTAATGCTGCCGCTCGACTGCAAGGTAAGACTACGATTGCTGTCATCAAGATTGAGCTTGTGACCGCCATTGGTCAGGATCTCGACGCGCTGTTTTTTATCATCAAGACTCAAAATATGACCACCGTTCGTGGTGATACTAACGACTTGATCACTATCATTCACCGCGACTTGGTGCCCACCGGCTGTTTCCAGGTAGACCCCTGCTTTACTATTATCTTTATCTTCTTCGACAAATTGCAAGAAATGGCCGGTGCGAGTCTTCACAGTACGCAAGCGAACCTTGCCTTTCTGCACTGCATCATCAACCTCATCCGGGGTCTTGTCTTTGCCATTCCAAACACTGCCAATAATGTAGGGTCGATGAATGTCGCCGTGCTCGAAACCTACCAGCACCTCATCGTCAATTTCGGGTAAACAGAACAGACCGCGCTCATCACCCGCGCCCAATCCCAACACCCGCGCCCAGTTACTTTCGTGACCGCTGCCGTCAGTTTCTGGGGTCAGTGTCGGAAAGCGTACCCGCACCCGCCCTAAACCATCGGGATCTTGATTATTGGTGACAATCCCGGCTAAAAAGGTTTGCCCCGGTTTAAGACTAAGGCGCGAGGTCAGATCGCTGAGTAGATTACCGCCCCGGAGTCCACGCACACAGAAGTCAGTCGTATAGCGCCTTTGGTAATAGAAATGTCGCGTTTCAGTAATGTAATATTCGCCACTGTATTTGCCCATGTCCTCAAGCTGAATGAGGCGGCCAGCCCGGATATAGGGGTTCCCGGTTCCACTGGCATCAGCAACGACAAATTCACCGCCGAGTTCGTTGTAGAGGGCTTGGGCGATCGCATCCGCTTCGTTAGGAGTCGCCACAGGCTGATCGACCACGATCATCTTCGGCGGCTGACTACTGGAGCCAAACTGGCTGCTGGTTTCTGAGCCACTACCATGCTCTGTTTGTGTCAGAACATCCTCGCTCTCAGCAGTCGAAACAATAGCTTCTTTCTGAGTATAATCCCAGCCCCGCACCTCCACTGAACTAACCTGCTCGGCGGTACTCACCCGCACTTTGAATGTACCAAAATCTTTGCGCCAAGTCAGCTGTAAGGTTTTATCGCTGGTAGGTTCCCGGAAATAGAGCTTATTATCCTGCACATAGAGTTCAAAGCCAATTCGCGCCGCACGCTGACGCAAAAACTCCATATTGGTTTGGTTCTCTTGAAAAACGTAGTCATGGGGATCACCGCTGGCATCAAGCTGACCAATCTCAATCCCTACTTCATTGACGATTTCTTGGACGATATCAGTGTCAGTATAGTTTTGAAACGAACGGTTAAAACGCCCACGATGTAGACGATGTGAGAGATCATAACCCCTCACAATCACTGGAGCCTGTGCTTCCTTGGTGAACTGGCTCTCTATCGCCGTGATTTCCCCTTCGATAATATAATCGCTTTTCTCTTCGTCGAAATTTTCATCCTCAGTCGTGCTCGCTTCAAACCCGATCTTGATCGATTGACCAATGGTTAATTGGTCGTCATAACGCCACGGTTCATCCTCGCTATTACCTGGTAGATAGGGATTGTAGATAATGAGCGTGAACATGGCCGGTAAATGTAAACTTTCCTCCACAGAAATCTGCTGAATGTCATTCATCAGATCGCTAGAGGCATCTTCACCACCGATTTGCAGTAGGGGCCGAGCGACGTAGGTAGCCATAGTAGCGTCAGGAAGGTTGAAAGGGAATTTCTTGAGGTAGGAAAGTCCGTAGCTAGGCTCTAGCCCCAAGTACGACGTTGGTTGGCTTCAGCCGTTTTCGCTTGCGCACTCTCATTCATCGCGTCCACTTTGCTCTGTAGGTCGTCTTTATTCATGTTGTGGATTTGCTGAGCGGCTTCCGCACGCGACAAATTATTAGATAAACCCAGCGATTCTAGAGTGGCAGTATATTCTGCATCGGACATTTGGTCGAGAGTGAACTGCGCATCTGAAAGATCATTGCGGCCGTCTTTCCAGTTGACCACTGTATTTTGTAGCTTTGTTGCCGCAGAAGTGAGATTGGCAGCCTCGGTAGCAAGGTTGTCAGCGACAATCTGATTTGCTTTGTCTAGGGAAACGGCTGCAGGGGGCTGGGTGCGGGTGTCGCGATCGCCAAACAATTCCGAATCATAACTGCGCGAAGTCGAAGCAAGAAATGAGTCGTCAATCTCTTTCAAGCTCAAATTTACTTCTGCTCGCACAGGTGTTCCATCTGGCAGAAACATCGTCAGTTTATAGTCCAATTTCTCGACAAAACAGATAAGATAATCTTGGTCGCCCCAGACGAAGCGATAGATTGGCGGGCGTGTAGTAGTGGTATCTTTTGTCGTCGTCGTTGTCGCGCCGGAACTATTCGTCGTCGTTGTCGTCGAACCGGTCGAATAACCTGCAAACATCAATGATGAGCGGAGCTTATCCAGATACTCCGTCATGATATTCTTGCCGGTTTCATAGGTATCGAACATTGCTTTTTTGAGGCTCAAGGTGCGAGCATTGGGGTACTCGAAGCTAACCTTGGGGCGGCCTTCATCAGTCACCGCACTCTCGTCTTCACCAACCGAGATGGATTCTTTGAACTGGAGTGTGTCCGGATTGAACATGAACTCGAAATCGAGATCAGAGCTATCGGTACAAAAGAGTCGAGCTTTCTGAAGTTGCGTCATGGTCGGTTTCTTTGGGCAGTCAGTAGACGATCAGTTGACAGGGAATGAGCTAGAAGCTGGCGGATTAAGCGTTCTTGTTACCATGGCAGTCGGCCTGCATAAGCGCTGCCTTGACGCTCACGTTCTAAAGCAAGTCGTTGGCGAAGAACTGTATACATCTCACGCGCTAGCATCTCAAGATTTTGTCCGGCTTCCTCTTCCAAGAGGTCATCATCAGGGAATATAACGTCAGCCTCATGGATGACCTCAGCCAGTGCAATTAGAAAATTATCGTCGGCATCTTCTAGCCTAGTTGCTAGTTTGTCTAATAAACGCTCGTCACTCTCCTTCTGTGATAACTCTGCCTCCAAAAGGCTATCAAGATCGATTTCCAGACTTCTTGCGAAGAATTCACTTTGAAATTGATCATCCTCATCTTCGATGTACTCAATCCAAGTACCGATAAACTGCTCGCTAAAGTCCGTATCTTCTTCATCAAAGCGAGCAGCGACTGACCTGAAGAGCAATTCGTCCTTATTATCCAACTCCCCAACGTCTTCCAGTGCTCGCAGCACAGCCGCATGAAGCGGATGGATGTTCTCCTCTTCCTCCTCATCGGGTTCTGTTCCTTCGTTGTCATCTAAGAAACGTTGCACAATGGTATTAGCTTCAGTGGGTCGCGCCGAGTTGGAGCGACTATCAGAGTCACTCATAAGTTGCGCCAAGCTCGTCCAACGGCTGGGTGTGGAGCTGACGGAAGAAGCCGGCTGGCGCTGGATGCTGGGAGTATTCCCGAGCGATCGCCCTGTACTCCTAGGTATTTCTGGAATCGAGCCGGAGTCAGCAAGAAGTTGCGCTACGGTAGGCTCGCCACTAGGTTCAGCTTGCTGCTGACGCTGGACGCTCGGAGCCGCCAGGGATGGAGTCGCATCCTGTCGTTGAATATCAGGAGTGCTAGCAGGAGAAGTCGTAGTATCAGCTTGGCGCTGGACGCTCGGAGTCGTGCTTAGGCTGGCCGCGACGTTCGGCGTAGAAGATGGAGTCGCGTCTTGACGCTGGATGCTGGGAGTGCTAGCGGAGGGGGTCGTAGTATCGGCTTGTCGCTGGACGCTCGG
>JAAUTY010000084.1 GCA_012031265.1 Spirulinaceae cyanobacterium SM2_1_0
GGGAATAGGGAGCATCTGCACAATCGGCATGCCGCGCGCCGTGCGGGATGCCGCCGGAATTTTATACGCTGGGAGTGAGTAGACGACGCCGCGATCGCTAAAAAGAGCACCGTATCGCGATCGCAGCAGGTTAGGAAATGCTCAACACCATCGTCCTCCTTCATCTTCGCGCCCGCACGCCCGCGCGTCGCCCGCCGCTGCGCCTCGAAGCTAGCAACGGGCATCCGCTTGATGTAGCCCTGTTCCGTCAGCAGAATCGCCGAGGGTTTGTTGGCGATCAGCTCGATGTCGTCGATCTCGCCATCTTGAATCAAGATTTCCGTGCGGCGCGGGCTGGCATGGATGCGTTTGATTTCGCTCAGCTCTTCGACCATGAGCGCATCGATGCGCTCACGCCGCGCCAGAATGTCCTGCAAATCGGTAATCTTGGCTTGCAGTTCTTCGTGCTCCGCTTGGATTTTTTCAGCCTCCAAGGCCGTGAGGCGGCGCAACTGCATTTGCAGAATCGCGTCTGCCTGTGCCTCCGAGAGTTCGTACTGAGTCATCAACTGTTGCTTCGCCGTGGCGGTATCCGCCGCTGCTCGGATCAGCTGGATGATCGCGTCGAGATTGGCGAGGGCGATCAGCAAACCTTGCAGGATATGGTCGCGTTCCTCGGCCTTGCGGAGGTGGTAGCGGGTGCGCCGGGTGATCGCCTCCACCCGAAATTCGAGAAAGACGGTCAGGAAGTCCTTGAGGTTGAGCAGTTGTGGTTCTAGCTTGGGCCGACTATCGTCGGTGGCTAGGCTAGGCGCGAGGGCGAGCATATTCGCGCCGAAGTTGGTTTGCAGTGGGGTCTGCTTGTAGAGGTTATTGAGGACGACTCGGGCGATCGCGTCGCGCTTGAGTTCGATGACGACCCGCATTCCCTCGCGATCGCTCTCGTCGCGGATGTCCGAGATGCCCTCCAGGCGCTTCTCATTCACCATCTCGGCGATGCGCTCGATCAGTGCCGCTTTGTTGGTCTGGTAGGGCAGGGCGGTGATGATGATCGCCTCGCGATCGGGGCGGCCGCGCTGCTCGATCGTTTCAATATCCGCCACGCCGCGCATCACCACCGAGCCGCGCCCGGTGAGATAGGCATCGCGAATGCCGCTACGACCGAGGATCTGACCACCGGTGGGGAAGTCCGGGCCGTGGATATAAGTCATCAACTCGGTCACGGCGAGGTCAGGATTCTCGACCAGTGCGATCGTGCCATCGATCAGTTCGCCGAGGTTATGGGGCGGGATATTGGTCGCCATACCGACGGCGATGCCCGCTGAGCCGTTGAGCAGCAGTTGCGGCAGCCGCGAGGGCAGGACGACAGGTTCTTGTTGCGAGCCGTCGAAGGTATCGATGAAATCGACGGTTTCCGCCTCAATATCCCGCAGCAGCGCATTGACGGTCAGGGTTTGCAGGCGGCATTCCGTGTAGCGCATCGCGGCGGGGGGATCGTTGTCCACGGAGCCGAAGTTACCGTGGCCGTCGATCAGGGGCATTCGCATCGAAAACGGTTGTGCCATCCGTACTAGGGCGTCGTAGACTGCACCGTCCCCGTGGGGGTGATACTTGCCCAGGACTTCACCGACGACACGGGCGCATTTGCGGAAGGGGCGGTCGGGGGTAAGTCCCAACTCGTACATGGCGTAGAGGATGCGGCGGTGAACTGGCTTGAGGCCATCGCGGGCGTCCGGCAGGGCGCGACCGACGATGACGCTCATGGCGTATTCCAGATAAGACCGCGACATCTCTTGGCTCAAGTCCGTCGCCTGAATGCGCTCGTCTGAGGAAGTCATAGGCTAAAAAACTCCGCGTAGCAGGTTCGGGGACAAATAAACAGCAAAAGGCAGCCGAAACTGCCAGTTTTTGCCCCTTAAACCTGTTAATTTTTCGATCACTTCCTTCTCATTTTAGCACATGGCGGCGATCGCCCAGGTTGCCCCGCTGACGTGCATAATTCCAGCCCCTCGAGCACTAGATCGCTAATGGATAGAATGAGGCATCTCGGTGCAATTGACGTGAATCTGTTGACTTTGGAGACCCGCACTTACCATGGATCCAATCACAATTGCTTTTGGTGTCATCGCTTTCGCCGTGGTTCGAGGGTTGGTCGAACCGCCTAAGCCACAAAAGCCCAAAGAGGAATACGATGTTGAGTTTAAGGGGAAGGTCACGAAAAAGTGAGCCGTCATCTGCTTGCCAGCCACGCTTAATGATTCAGGTTACGGTCGAACCTTTTCAAGGCAGTGGGGCGGGGTAGAGCAGTCGGAAGCGCTCGCAGACGAGCAACATATCCAGGGCGGGCTGCCGACCGATCGTGGGTAAAACGCGCTGAAAGTAGCGCCAATGCTGGCGTTGCCAGCTTGCGAGGCGGCGATCGCCCTCACCCTCGTCGTAGGCAAACTCAGCCGGGACATCCCGGAAACGGCGCAGTGTTACTTCTGTTGTGGCAATGATGCCGAGGGGGCGATCGCGCCCATCCAACACAATCGTTTTGAGGCCGACACTGGGGAGCGGTGCGCGGGCCGCCTGAAACTCCCACCAAGCAGCGCAGGTTGCGGTTTTGTGGCCGCTGAGCACAAGCTGACCGAGTTCGTCGGCCAGCTCGGGCGTATCACCAAAACGCTGGGCTAGATAAAGCTCAGTCGGAGCTGCTAGCGCTCCGAGACTCGCTTGGTAGGCTTGCCAGTAAGCCAATACAGCTGGGGGGTGCATGATACCAAATCCTGTTCTCGGAACCCAAGAATTGTATCCCTCATCCCCAGCCCTTTTCTCAAGTTGGGCGAAGGGAGCCGGGGGTCATCTTCCAGCCTGGGAGAGGAGTTTGATTGGCGGGGTATAGAGACCGAATTTAGTATGGCAGGCTTCAGGGATAAGCAACCGACCGCTCAGCGCCAGGAGATATTTCGCAATGCGAAGAGACTGCCTGCTGTGCCGATGCAGAGACCCAGGCCGAGGATGATCGCCGGGAGCAATATCACCTGCGCGGTGCTCAAGCGCAAGCCCTCGCTGAGGAAGTCGAGAAAGTCGGGCTGTGAGAGCAGAAATCCGCTGGCGATCGCCCGTAAGGCCGCGATCGCCAGTAGTGCCATGACGCTACCTACCAGCCCAAAGGCGGCTCCCTGAAAGACGACCGGCAGACCGATCCAGGTCTTGGTGGCACCAACCAATTGCATGATTTCCAACTCAACGCGGCGGGCGGCGACGATCAGGTTCAGCGTGGTCGTGATCACGGCAACGGCGGTGAGAGATAGAATCGCCGTCAGGGTCAGGCTGATCCAACTAACGCTGCGCTGGATCTGCTCGAAGCGATCGCGCACTTCGTTGACATAGACACAGCGATCAACGCCCGCCATGCCCTGCAATTTTGCCACCAGCGGCGGGATGACGCGGACGCTGGTGGCGTGGACTTTCAGCTCATCCACCAGCGGGTTGCCCTCAAGCTGTGCAGTGGCGGCGTCGATGTCGGTAATCTCGAGTTCGGCAAGCAAGTCGGCCCAGGCGTGATCGCGCGGAATCACCCGCACACTTTTGACCTCCGGCAAACTCGCCACCGGTTGCACAAAGTCATCGCCGCTCACATCCGGCTGCAAGTACACGGCAATCTCAAGCTGGTCGCCGAAGTGGTTCATCAGCGCGTCCAATTGCCAGGAGGTTTGCAGGCAGAGACCGAAGAGAAAGAGCAGCACCGTCATCGTGCTGGCGGCGGCCCAATTCATCCAGCCGCCCCGTCGTAACCCGGCTCCCGTCTCGCGCAACAGATAACCCAGCTTAGTGAGGAAATGGAACATAAACCCGCGTCAGCACGCTTTTCTGACAGTGTTCTGCAATTTTACCTTGCCGAACAGTAAATGTTTGGCTCGGCGATCGCTGGGAGAGCAGAGGATTCAGACAGGTAGCCGGAGCCAGCGGCGGGCGAAGTTGAGGGTGCGACTGTAGGGCGTGGGTGCTGGCTGCGCGTGCGGAGCCAGCACCCAGGACTTGATGAGCTGGCGGCCTAGGGGAGTCAGGCGGAAGCTGTCGGTAATGCCCTGACCGTCTACCTCGCGTCGCAGCAGCCCGACTTGGATCAACCATTCCAAATGGCTCTCGGCGACCAACTCCGGGGTCGGTTTCACTGTATAGCCCTGCTCAACACCCGCCACACCCGCGATCTGGAGGATGGGCACCCCCGCCTCTTGCATCGCGGCAAACAACTTTAGGGTGAAGGGCGAACAACGGAGCGCGCATTCGGCGCGTTGACGGGTCAGGGTAGAGTATTCCATGGCAGGAGGGCGATCGCGGTCGGTGAGGCTAGCGAACCCAACGACATATCCAAATGGGGATCAACAGGCCAACTGAGAAGTGGCGCGCAAGCTGCCACCTAGGAGTAGGCGCTCAAGTGCTGATCGCATAAACTTGCCGCCCAGCCAAATTATTCGTCTGCAGCAGCCGGTGTTGCCGCCTCGGCGGCTGGGGTGGTTGCTTCAGCCGGTGCTGTTGTCGGCTGGGCTTGCTGCTGATTTTGCCACAGCTCCAGGCGTTGACGACGGAATTCGGCGGCGGCGTCGTTGAGGTTGCGCTCGGTGCTGTTGCGGAATTGGATCGGGTCGTAGAGGGTTCCCATCGTCGCGCGGTGGATCAAGTCAAGGGGATTAAACGAGCCATTGCCGTTGAGGCCGTTTTGCTCGCTGTTGGAGAAGACTTCTTGCTGCGGGTCGTCATCGAATTGCGCCTGGCTTGCTGTCTGGGGCAGTAGGCAGAGGCTGAGGGCGATCGCCGCGCCCAGGCTGAGTTTGCGCGTGAAGTTGTTCATCGCCATCAAAGTTTTGCTAGAGGACAGAATTTGCCCCCTATTGTAGTCGTCTCTGACCGATTGTTGACCACATTCGCGCCAGGATGTGGGAGCCGGAGTCATCGGCGGCGATCGCCTATCGCGATTGCGGCTCGGATGATTGCTCCAATTGCAGGATGCGGTCAAAGCGAAAATTGTCCAGCCAGTCGCGCAGGGCGATCGCCAGCGGGGTCGCACTCGGCGGTAACTCGGCGAGGAGTGGGCGCAGCGCCTCGCTGTTGCACCGCACACTGGCCTGACACACCTGCTCGCGCCAAGCCGCAGGCATCTGCTGCCAACTGGCCTGCAATACTGCCTGCTCGATCGTCGCGGGCGAGCGAGGTGCCGCTTCCGGCGAAGTGTAGACATACTCAACTTGCAGATGGCGAGCCATACAGTCAAAGAGTTCAACCGTTTGGAAGGGTTTGCGAATAAAGTCGTCGAAGCCGCTGGTCAGGGCGCGGGAGCGTTCTTCCTCAAATACACTCGCCGTCAGCGCCACGATTTGGGTTGGGTTGCGGGTTCCGTGCAGCGTTTCCTGCTGGCGAATCTGGTACGCCACGTCGTAGCCGTCGAGGCCGGGCATTTGCAAATCGAGCCAGATCAAGTGCGGCTGCCAATGCTGCCAAACCTGCAAAGCGGCGGCGCCATCGGCGGTGATTTTCACCTGGAACCCGGTTGCCGTCAGCAGTTCTGCAACCAGATCGCGACTCGCCGCCGCGTCATCAACTACGAGGATGCGGTAGTTAGGCTGGTTGGGCGCGATCGCCACCGGGCAGCGTGCCGAGTGGCTGGAGGCAACCACTTCACCCAAACGCGCCCGCACCGAGAAAGCAAAGGTCGAGCCTTGCCCCACTTCGCTCTGGACACTGATTTCGCCGCCCATCAAGCGGACAAATTGCTGGCTGATCGACAGCCCCAAGCCGGTGCCATGAGCGGCATTGCGACCGCTCTCGGTTTGGGCAAAGGCACGAAACAGCAGCTCTAGTTCGGCGGCGGCGATCCCTGGCCCCGTGTCAGTCACGGCGAAGTGTAGCCAGTAGGCGAGGGGGGCGATCGCCCTATTGTCTCTTTCCACTAGCGGCGCGATCGTATCGGCTCTGACTGTCAGCTCGACCCCCCCCGTGATGGTGAACTTGATCGCATTGCCCAGCAGGTTGATCAGGACTTGCCGCAATTTCCCGGCATCGACGCGGACGTAGCGGGGTACATCAGCGGCGCGCTGCACTTGAATTTGCAAGCCTTTCTTGGCCGCCTTGAGGCGGAGCATTTCCTCGAGGGCATCAACGAGGGCGTAGAGATCGCAGTCGGTCTCGTGCAGACTGATGCGCCCGGCCTCGATCTTGGACATTTCCAACACATCGTTGATCAAGGTCAGCAGATGTTCACCGCTGCGCTCAATGGTCTGCAAATGCTCGCGCTGTTGGTCGGTCAGCAGGCGATCGCTGTTGAGCAGTTGCGAAAAGCCGAGGATCGCATTCAACGGCGTCCGTAACTCATGGCTCATGTTGGCGAGGAAGCGGCTTTTGGCTTGATTCGCCGCCTCAGCCGCTTCTTTGGCGCGATGCATTGCGATGGCGGCGAGTTTGCGATCGCTAATGTCCTCAACAATCGACGTGGCATAACGGGGGACACCCGCCGCATCATTGACCAGCGAGACGGTGAGTTGCGCCCAAACCACCGTCCCGTCAGGTCGGCAGTAGCGTTTCTCCAAGGCATAGCTGCCGACCTTTCCGGCCCAGAGTTGTTCGTAGCTCGCCAGATCAGCGGCGAGGTCGTCGGGGTAGCTGAGGTCTTGGAAGCCGACGTGCAGCAGTTCGGCTTCCGTACGAGCCACTAAGCGGCAAAAGCGCTCATTGACCCGCAGGTAGCGCCCAGAACGGTCGGTCTGAGTGATCCCGACTCCGGCTTGATTGAATGTCGCGCTGAGCAAGGCTTCGCTCTCACGGATCGCTTCTTCGGCCAACTTGCGGGCTGTGATGTTGTCCAGAACCCCGAGGATACCGATGGCGTTACCGTCCAGATCGTGAATCGGGACGCGGCTGATCTCCAGCCAGACCGGCTGACCGCTGGCATCTGGACGCTGCTTGGCTTCGACGATATGGAGTTCGGCGCGGTTGGTGGCGATGATGCGGCGATCGCGCTCGCGATACTGTTCCGCAGCCTCGGGATCGTCGAGCAGGTCGTAGTCAGTCTTGCCAACCACAGTTTCTGGAGCGGGCAGACCGGCCGCTTGCGCCCAGTGGCGATTGCAGCCGAGAAACACCAGATTGGTGTCTTTCCAAAAAACTTGCTGCGGGATGTTGTCGATAATCAGCCGCAGGTATTGTTGCTGCTCTCGGAGCGCCGCTTCGGCCCGCTTGCGCTCGGTGATGTCGAGAATCTGGACAATGACCGAGAGGGGGCGACTACGGCGATCGCAGCGGACATAGCAGCTCAAAATCGTGTGGATGCCATAGCCCTGGTTGTGGCTGTAACGGAGTTCGCCGCGATAGCGATCGCACTCGCCACTGATCAGCGCACCGAAGACGGTTTCAAAGCTCTGGCGATCGCCCGGATAGGTAATCGCCAATAAACTCAACCCCAGCAATTGCTCGGTACTGTAGCCCAGGAAATCGCACAATGCCGGATTGACATCTAGAAAATCCCCGGCCAATGACACCTCCGCCATGCCGATCGGCGCAAAGTTGAACAGGTCGCGCAGTCGCGCCTCGCTCTCGCGCACGACGGCTTCAGCACTCCGCTGTGCCGTGACATCCCAGCAGACTCCGGTAGCAGCCAGTGGTTGGCCATCGGCATCGCGATAGATGCGACCGCGCGCATGGATCGCGCAGCGACGGCCGCTGGATTTGCGGATGTGGTAAAGAAACTCAAAAATCGGTTTTTCGCGCTGAAAAAGTTTATAGCGAATCGTCTGTCGGAGCCAGAAGCGATCACTCGGTTCAACCAGCCGCACGAAATGGCGAGGCTGACCGCCAAACTGACCAGGAGTCAGACCGTGCAGGCTGTGCATGAGGTCATCCCAAATGATCTCACCGGTACGCAGATCCCAGCTCCAGACGCCACTCCCTGAAGCGCTCAATGCCAGTTTGAGTTGTTCCTCGCTACTGTTCAGGGCGTGCGCGATCGCATCGCGAGCCTGGCGATCGCGCACCAGGCCTGGTGGAGGTGCTGCGCCATTTGATTAAAAGAAGTGGCGAGGCTCCGGAGTTCAATAATCCCAGGCAGTTCGACCGCCGTGGGTGATCGCTCCGGTAAGTCCTCAGCTTGGCTAGCGGCCGCCAGATCGCGGCTGGCGATCGCCAGCGTATTCAGCGATCGCGACACCCGACGGGCCACGAGCACGCTGAATACGCTCGAGAGCCCCAGCGCACCCAGGCATAGCAGCGCTGTCTGGCGCGCATTGATGGTGATTTGCCCCATGAAATCCGCCTCAGGCAGGGCAACGACGATCAACCAATCCAACCCGAAATCATCGCGGAAAGGCGTCACCTGCAAAAAGTGATGCTCACCATCAGCCGTGAAGAAGTCGAGTTGCTGGGGGGTTTGGAGGGCATTGAGGTCAGGAAACTGGCTGCGCAGATATTGAGCCGTCGCCCGAATGAGCGGCTGGCCGCTGGCCGTCGCCATGCGTCGCTGCACGCGGCCGCTGCGCTCATGGGTCACCGCGTCCACGGTTGAAGTACTGATCAATTGACCATTCCGCTCAATGACAAACACGACACCCCGTTCACCCACCTCGATTTGGCGCAGATAGCGGTTGAGGCACGCGAAGAACAGATCACTGCCCAAAACACCGCTCAATTGACCCTGGCGGTCATAGATTGGCTCAACGGCGGTGATCGCCAACTCCTCGGTACTAAAATCTAGATAAATGGGACTCCAGGCAGGCCTGCCAGCGGCGATCGCCGCCCGATACCAGGGGCGATCACGCGGCTCGAAGTCGGGAAAGCGAGCTTCAAGGCGATCGCGCTGTCCCGGCTTAAGAGTAAGGTAACG
This sequence comes from Spirulinaceae cyanobacterium SM2_1_0, assembly GCA_012031265.1. Lineage (GTDB taxonomy): Bacteria > Cyanobacteriota > Cyanobacteriia > Cyanobacteriales > Spirulinaceae > JAAUTY01. The sequence goes on from JAAUTY010000084.1 coordinate 8,834, forward strand.
CTCGGTCGCCCAGCCGGTTGCCGCCGAGCGCTGGGCGACGACTAACTGCCCATTCATCAGCCGTCGCGCCGCAAAATGCTCACCGCTGAGTGTGGCGAGGTAGTTGCCGGTCAACAGCGGAAAAATCCGCAGTTGCTGCAAAAATTGTCGCTTCAAGCTCTCGGGTTGCGTGATTTGAATCTGCTCATTAGACAATGCCGCCGCATTGAGTTGATTGACGCGATGCGGTAGATACAGATGCTCATCGAGTTCCTGCTCGACCCGAGCGCTGACTTCGCGCCGCAGTTGCGCCGCAACATTATTGACCGCTGCTTGACCATTCCGCCAGGACAACAACCCAGTCAGGGCCACGACCGCCGCCGTTTGCAGCACAAACGGGACAATCAGCACCAAGCGTAGCGAAACTGGCTTCATAGCGAGCAGGTAAGCAGGAAATCACAACAGAGACAAACCGGCGCTCGGCTTCGTTACATTATCGAGCATCTGTTTGAGTTATCAGCCCGCCATCTGCCGTAATTCTTGCCGGAAACAGGTTTGCGAGGTGCTCGGGCGGGAGCCGATCGTCAGTTGGGCTACAGTGACGAGTCGGCGCGAACTGTTACAACTCCGGGAGTGCGATCGCTTCCTCAGATCCTGAAATGCAAAACTCGTTGCAGCGTATCCTCACAGGGACGATCTTTTTTGTGATCGCCTTGATCGTCGGGGCCTCGGGCTATGTGCTCTTTGGCTGGTCGCTGTCGGATGCCATCTATATGGTGGTGATCACAGTTTTTGGCGTTGGCTACGGCGAGGTCAGACCACTCGATACCACCGCCGAGCGCGTCTTCACCATCGGTGTGATCTTTGCCGGGACATCATCAGCAGTCTATGTCGTCGGAGGTTTTATTCAAATGGTGACGGAAGGCGAAATCGAACGCGCCCTGGACTCGCGGCGGCGCGATCGCGAAATAGAAAATCTCAGCGAACACATCATCATCTGCGGCTTCGGTCGCATCGGTCAGATCCTGGCACGGCAACTCACCGAAGCGAGCCAGGCCGTGGTGATCGTTGAAATTGACCCCGAACGTATTCAACGGGCCGTCGCGCGAGGTTACGCGATCGTCGAGGGCAGTGCCGCCGACGAAGCCATCCTCGCCGCCGCTGGCATCGCCCGTGCCAAAACCCTGGTCACGGTGCTGAGCGACGACGCACTCAATGTCTTCATCACTCTGACAGCGCGGGAGCTGAATCCCGATCTGATTATCTTGGCGCGAGGCGAGCTGCCGAGTACGGAGAAGAAGTTGCGGCTTGCTGGAGCCGATCGTGTCGTCCTCCCGGCTGAGACTAGCGCCCTGCGGCTGTCAAACCTCATCACCCGTCCCATCGCGCTCGAATTTCTCGCCGCCAAAGATGAACGCCAGCATCTCGAAGCCCTCTTAGCCGAGATGGACATTCAGATCAGTGAGCTGCCGGTTCCGGCTAATTCGCCCCTCGTCGGTCTGACGATCAATAAATTGGAATTACACGGCAACGGCAGCTTTATCATCGTGGCGATTCGGCGGCACGACGGCACGACGCTGACTCATCCCCACTACTCGCTGGTTTTGCAAGCAGGCGATACGGCGATCGTCATGGGTCATCGCGGCGACATCCCGCGCTTTGCCCGCCGCTCTACCCAACGCCGCCAGATGCGCTATCGTGGTGCGCGCCTATAGCGGCGATCGCGCCGTTTATCAACCCGCCACCACAGGAAAGCCTGTCGCGAGCTAGCATCTTGGTTTAGAGTATAAATAATGCAAACTTAGCTGATTATTTGCTAGATGGCATTCAACCCAGAATTCTTCAATACTGAGACACAAGAGCAAGACGTCAACTTGCTACTGCAATATCTCAAAAAGCAGCACCCTGAAGTCTTAGAACAGGTAGCGCGCTCGGCGAGTCCGGAGATTAAGCAGATTGTGGCTCAGAATGTGCAAGGCATTGTCGGGATGCTGCCCTCAGAAGATTTTGAGATGCAGATCGTCACCGATCGCGAGAATATGGCGAATTTGCTGGCTTCAGCAATGATGACCGGCTACTTTCTGCGCCAGATGGAGCAGCGTATGCGGCTTGACGAAACGCTGTTTGACTCCGGCACGCTGGATAGCGATCGCGACTAGTGCAACACGGCGTCAATAACGTAATCACTGTCGGTAGGGGCGAACCCGTACTACCATCCGGTCTCTATCCCCCAAAAATCGCAGACCCTCACCCAACCCGTTGCCAAGCTGGGAGAGGGCTTCTGGCTCCCTGCTCCCGGCTTGGGAACAGGACTGGGGATGAGGGCGGCGAGGCTGAGGTGCCAAGCCCAGGATTTGGGATCAATCACCGATTGAATCGCATCGCCATTGATACCGTCCTCTACTAGACCAGTGCTCTAGCGACTCCGCTACTGAAAATCAACCCCAGCCTTGCGACTCCACGCCCCGATCAGCTGTTGCCAGGTTTTTGTCTGGGAAAAAACTGCTTGCCACAGGCTTCACTCGGCTGGCGCGGCCAGACACAGCGAGGGCAACGACGGGCCCCAAATCCGCATTAACTGGTCAGTGCAAACATAGTCGGCTGCGTAAACATTCACTGCATCCACAGCACGGCGAGCCGCCAAGCGCTGCTGGATACAGACCACGTTGCCCGGATCGATTTCAATCCCTACACTCGCGCGCCCTAGCTGGCTCGCTACCACCAGCGTCGTTCCTGTCCCCGCAAAGGGATCGAGCACGACATCCCCCGGCTGGCTGGAGGTGAGCAGGATTCGCAGCAGCAGGGCGATGGGCGACTGTTGTTTGTGCTGGCGATCGCCCTGGGCCGTCCGCAATGCCTCATCCCCCGCAAAATACCCCGCAGTCAACTCGCGAATATCGTCCCAGACATCGGTGACGAAGATGCCATTCGGGCGCGGATGCTTGTAGTGTGCTGGCAAGGGTGGATTGATACGCAGGCGATTGAAGGTCTTCGGGCGCTGACCTTTAGTGGCATATACCAGAATTTGATAGCTCTTGCCGTAGCGCCCGCGTATCGGGACTGCGGAAGTCCGCTTTTTCCAGACAATGAGATTCTGAAATGTCCAGCCAGCCTCCAACAACGTTTGCATCACCCAGTGGGTATTTTTCTCGCGCTGCATGAAATAAATGGCACCGCCAGCCACAGTGCGCACTGCGATGAGTTTGCACACCTGCTGCATCGCGAACCAATAATCCGTTTCACCCCGACTATCATCCCAGTAAGCATAGTCTTTGCGTTGATTAAAAGGCGGATCGAGAAAGGTGAGATCGACAGTGCGATCACCCAGTTGCGCTCCCAAAACCTCAGCCGCATCGCCACAGAATAATTCCGGAGTCATGGCTCGGCCCACTCAGTCAGGTTATCCGATGAGCAGTCCATACAAGGCTCGCCATGACAGTGATTAGCCTCAACTAGCACATGAGAGAGAGATGGAATATGGCTTAGTAATTTTTTGTAATGTTCTGGTGCTTGCGGGTAATGGGTCACGAGGGAAATGGTGGCAGCAAGGTGATTTTGATTGAGATACCAAACGTGCAAGTCAGTAACACGATTGTCGGCGTGCTCTTCAATAGCGGTGATGATATCTAGCTTGATCTCCTTCCCAACGGATTCATCCAGCAGGATAGAACTGGTATCACGAACTAAACCGTAGGCCCATTGAGTGATCACGACCGCACCGACTAGACCCATTAAGGCATCCATCCAAACCCAGCCCAAGAATTTGCCAGCAGACAGTGCCACAATTGCGAAGACAGAAGTGAGTGTATCTGCCAAAACGTGGATATAAGCGGCGCGCAGATTCTGGTCTTGGTCGTGATCGTGAGTATGGTGATGGTGGTGAGTATGGTGATGGTCATGATCTGGGTGCTCCTGCAAGAGCCAGGCACTAGCCAAGTTGACGATTAATCCAAGAATCGCAACCCCGATCGCCTCATTGAACTGAATCACTTGGGGTTGGAAAAAGCGCTCGATTGATTCAAAGGCCATGAGCAAAGCAATGACGGCAAGGGCAACAGAACTAGCAAAGCCACCGAGAACACTGACCTTGCCAGTTCCAAATGTGTAGTTCGGGTCAGCTGCATGACGGCGAGCGTATTGGTATGCGAAGAGCGTAATCCCAAAAGCCGCGACGTGCGTTGCCATGTGCCAGCCGTCAGCCAACAGGGCCATCGAACCAAATATGGTTCCGGCGAGAATCTCAGCCATCATCGTGGCTGCTGTAAATACCATCACGATCTTGGTATTTTTCTCGGCATGACGCCGATCATCAGCAAAGTTGTGAGAGTGCTGCCACTGTTCGAGTGTATGGACGTGCATTGGTTTTCTAGTATGACTGACCTTTCATGGGTAACTCTACGACAGATCAACGGCATTAAATGGCATCTTTGGATTCAGCGATGCTTAACTGCCACCTGTCGTCTCTGTCGCCCTTTTCTTCAATATCAAAGCCGGTCGGTACTGTGTCAACTGCCCTAGAATGTCGCCAGCAGCGACAAGCGTGAGCCGACCATTAGGCGCAGCTTTGCTCCACTCCGCAGTGATGAATTTTTAGCATACGCTGCCCAGTACCGCTACGCGGAATTTTGAGTTCTGGGTTTTGAGTTTTGAGTGCCTGCAATACGGGAATCCTGGGGATTTTGAATAGGCATCTCATTTCCGCCCTCTTGTACTAGGTGTTGCCGCCGGATCTGTTAAGTGGCAGGGGTTAGCCTGGATCTTAACACTGTCGATCGGGAACCCCTAAGCCACCCAAAGCTGCTGAGCGAAGCGGATCGCCAGAGTAACTAACAGAAGAGCCATGAAGGCGCATAGGGGACGACCCCAGCGGGGGTGTCGGGCCAGCCAAACCCCGAAAGCGATCGCCAGTGCCACGCTACTGTAAACCAAACGCTCGGAAGAATCGCTGCGACCAGCACTGAGGATCAGTCCCCAGTTGACCCAGCCATAGAGCGACAGCAGCAAACCTAGCTCACGGCGGGTGTACCAAAGCAGAGCGGCCCCGCCCCAGACCATTGCCAGGGTCAAAAATGGGTCACCGCCGAGTAGCCACAGGAGCACAACCAGCAGACAACCTAGACGCGGCGCGATCGCCCCCAGCCGTTCGCGCCCATGCCAGAGGGCAATTCCCAAGGCCGCGATCGCCAATACAGCGAGCGGCTGTCCCCAGGTGACAATCCGACCGGCATCGTAGTTAGGCACGCCGATCAGGACATACATCAACACCTGCCACCAGTCAGCGAGGGCAAATCCCTGCGAGCGGCCCCAGGCGGCTTGGGCGTGGACGAAGGCGAGCGGATCGCCAAACTGCCACCAACAGAAGAGGCTGTAGAGTAGGATGCCGCTGGGAATTAGGGCGATCGCCAGCCAAGTGGGCCAGGAACGGCGATCGCGCCAAGCCAGCCATCCCAAGGCCGGGATCAGCGCCACGCCGGGGGCACGGGTGGCGGTGGCTAGTACCCCAAAGCCGCCAATTCCCTCAGCTTGCTGCCGCTCGTAGGCGCGCAGCGCTGCCGCTGTGAGCAATATAAAGAGGCCTTCGGTATAGACGGTGCTGCCATAAAGTGAGTAGGGACACCAGGCGAGACCGGCGACAGTCCAACGGGCGATCGCCGCCCCGTTTCTCACTATCAGCCAGCGGTAGAGCAGCAGCAGCGCCGCGAAGAAGGCGGCATTATTCACCACCACGCCTGCGAAGGCGGGATGAAAACCAAGGCTGGCTAGGATCCGAATCAGCAGCGGGTAGAGCGGAAAGAAGGCGACGGCCGAGTAATCGCTGGCATCGGGAATGTAGTCGTAGCCTTGGCTGGCAATGCGGAGATACCATTCGCCGTCCCACCAAGCGAAGGCCTGCCAGCCGATGACGGGCGGTTCACTCCCGGTCGGCACAGCGAGTAGGGGCGCGATGCCCCACATGGCGAGCCAGATGAGGCTGCGGCTCGCCAGCCAATGTGTGAGGACGTAGCGCCAGCCGCCGGTCTCAAGGGAGCAGTCAGCGCGATCGCCCGTTGATTCAATCACCGTCATGCTCAACACCGCCGGATCGCGCGTTTTGTTCTAGATTAAATTAACAGAAGTTCTCCGCCAAAATGACAGCCGAGTGCGGCTCACAAGCTTATGGGACTAAAGACGCGCCCAGCCGGTTCACAGGTGCCCGAGGTTAATCTCGTGCCGATGATGGATGTCTTGATGTCGGTGCTGACGTTTTTTATCATCACTTCGATGACCTTTACGGGCGAGCAAGTGCCCAATGTCTCGCTGCCAGAAACGGGTGAGCAAGGCGCGGGCAGCTTTGAGCCGATTCAAGAAGACATCGAACAATTGACGGTGGGCTTGAACGCCGATAGCGAGATTATTGTGCAGGGTCAGGTGGCGGACGAGTTGCGGCTGAACGAGGTGATGCGCGAATTTCTCGACGAGCATCCAGAAGGGATTGTTGTGCTCAAGGCAGATCGCGAGCTGGACTATTTTGAAATCTCGCAATTGCTGCAAACAATGGGACGGATCGGGGGCGATCGCGTCTCCCTGGCGATTCAACATTTTGAAGCGGGGGAATAAGCGATGCGATTCCGACACCAACGCGAAGCAACGATGCCAGTGGTTGATTTAATCCCGATGCTGAATGTGATGATGGGGGTGTTGGCTTTTTTCGTCGCGGTATCGATGACTCTAGCTGAGGCTCCCGATGGGGTTGATGTCGAGCTGCCTAGTGGCAATGACAACCAGCCTGTGAACACCGCCCAACTGCCGCCCAATCTGTTGCTGGCGCGGGCACTGGCCGAGGGAACGATTGAGGTGGCGGGCGAGCAGTTGAGCCAGGATGAGTTCCTGGCCCGCGTCGAACAGCATCTGGCGACGGCTGAGGACGCTGAGGCTGTGCTGATCGCGAATCCTGACGTGGTTTACGAAGAAGTCATCCAAATTCTGGCGATGATGCGGGAGGTGGGGGGCGATCGCGTCTCCCTCGGCGTCGAGTCGAACTAGTACAGGACGGCGGAAATGAGATGCCTATGCAAAATCCCCAAGATTCCCGTGGATAGCCAAGCAACCGGGTTGCGCGGACTACTGAATTGACGCTCTAAGGAGTGAGACCTAATTAAGTTCCAAATTTTGAGTTTTGAATAAGCTCTGCCACTCAAAATTCAAAACTAAGAACTTAAAACTCATCCACCTTAAAACTCATCCACCCCTAAGCATTCTTGGTGCCGTCGGGGAAAGTCGTGCCCGACAGTCGCGCGCCGGTCAGCTTTGCCAGCAAGCGGTTGCCGGAGAGCATCTTGGCATTGCGGAGGTTGGCATTGCTCAGATCTGCGCCGCTGAAGTCCGCACCGATCAAATTTGCCCCCTCGAGATTGGCGTTGCGGAGATTGGCTTGCAGCAAGTTGGCGCGAAATAAGTTGGCATTGCTGAGATCGGCATCCTCCAGATTGATCCCGTGCAAGAAGCTGTCGGCTAGATCGGCTCCGCGCAGGTCAGCCCCGTGCAGATTGCGCCCGGAGAGGTCGCGCTCGCGCAGGTCAGCTCCTTTGAGGTCAACGCCGCTCATGTCGCGGTAATAGGGGCGGTAGTAGTGATTGGTGCTGTCGGTGGGGGGTGGGTCAGCGGGGCGATCGCGCTGCCTGCTGCGACGCGACGCAACCGCCGCCCCGGCATCCTCACACCAACGGTCACTCATCGTCGGCGGCTTCGCGG
>JAAUTY010000085.1 GCA_012031265.1 Spirulinaceae cyanobacterium SM2_1_0
TTCTACCAGCGGCTCCTGGCACGTGGGAAGGAAAAGAAGGTGGCATTAATTGCCTGTGCGCGGAAGCTCCTGACGATTCTCAACGCCATGCTCCGCGACGGGACAGACTGGCAGTTCCCGATTTCAGACCAGGGATTAGGTTGACTTTCAACATAATCGCTCTCCCAAGCTGGGAGAGGGACTTCTAGCTCCCCTGCTCCCAGCTTGGGAGCAGGGGTTGGGGGATGTAGACGCGCAGCGGCTGCTCGCAGAGTGGGGAACCGTAACGCCAAAGTGGGATGCTCCCAATCAAGTCCTGAGGTCAGCCAGGCTCGACCCATGCGACCTCAGCGGCCCGATTCAAGCACAGGATGCCGAAATTCGAGTGCCGGTTGTGGCTGGCAGACACTGCCGAGATGGTTGCGGAGGGTTGCCCGCAAGTCGCTGAGAAGATAGGGTTTGGTGAGATAGCCATTGCAGCCAGCTGCAAGCAGGCGGATGCGATCGCGCTCAAAGGCCAGACCAGTCACGGCGATGACGCGGATATCGCGGGTACAGGTCTCGCAGCGCAAGCGCGTCAGCAACTCCAGACCGCTGAAATCTGGGAGGACAATATCGAGCAGAATCGTGTCTGGCTGGTAGTCGCGGGCAATTTCTAAGGCGCGCTTGCCGGTGGTTGCCAGTGCGTAGACACAATTGAGTGAATCCAAGACTTGTGCAATCAGAATGAGGCTATCCCGGTTATCATCGACCGCTAAGATGCGGGGAATGCGGGGCACGTTGACCTGTAAAGGCTGATCGGCGATACCCATGTCCACGACTCCAAAGAATAAATGCGTTAGATAGACGTGGGTAAAGCATCCCCAGCAGGCAGAGCATCACTCACTTTGCGCCTAGGGTTGGTTCACCGTAACCTTGCCGGATTCAATCCTACGCTGCCTTCGTCCCCACCTGGGACATCGGGAGCGACTCTCCAGAATGATGTCAGTTCAGTCTAGCGAAAAAAATATAGCCCGCACGAACAAGACTCTACTGCTTCCCAGAGCCTAACAGGTTTTTAACTTTTTTTAAACCTTTTGCGGGGGAGTGCTCACGGTGAGGCGATCGCCGGAACAGGCGGACGGGTCAGGGGAGTCGGTGCAAGGACAGGGTATCGCCCGTCTGTGTCAAAAATTTGTGACTCTAGCCGCCTTCACGTCAGAATATGGCCAATGTCGTGCCTGATCACGACGAATTGCAGTGAATTGTAGCCCACGGCTCATTGCCGACCATTCAGGAGACCTCATGCTGGAGCTATACCAATTTGAACTGTCGCAATACTCCGAGAAAGTGCGGCTGATTCTGGATTACAAGGGTCTGGAGTACCGCAAGATCGAAGTAACCCCCGGCGTCGGGCAACTGGAGCTAATGCAACTCTCCGGCCAGCGCCGAGTTCCCGTGCTCAAGGATGGTGACGTGGTGGTATCAGATTCCACCGAGATCGCCTTCTACCTCGAACGCAAGTATCCCGAACCAGCTTTGCTGCCCGACAGTCCGCGCGATCGCGGTCTCTGCCTACTGATCGAGGAGTGGGCGGATGAATCAATCGGCCTCAAGGCGCGCCAAGCCTTGGTGGGGGCGTTCAACAAGAATGAAAACTTCCGCACCTCGGTCTTGCCCGCCGAGACGCCGGACTTCCTCAAAACTCTGGTTGGCGCGCTGCCGGGCGATGTCCTCGACATACTGGGTGCCGGCGTCGGCTTCGGGGGCGAGGCCGTGAAAGCGGCTCAAAATAGCCTCAAGCAGGATCTAGAAGCGCTCTGCCTGATGTTGCAGGACAGTCCGTACTTGATTGGCGATCGCCCGACCCTCGCCGATCTCACCGTGGCCGGTCTGAGCATTCTCCTGAAATTCCCAGACGGTAACTACCTTGACATCCCGCCCGCGCTCAAGGGCAAAGGCATTCCCGGCCTGGCGGATAGCAGCTTCTTCGAGCCATTCTTTATCTGGCGCGATCGCCTCTACCGCGACTTCCGCAAAACCGGTACCAGCAGCAGTACCAGCGGCGAGCCGACCACCATCGATATTGACTGATCCAGAGGGGCGATCATCGCCCCCCCCTCCAAACCCTAGGATCTGCCGATAATTGCGAACTTTGGTTAAAATTCGGCTACATCGAGGCTAAAACTGCTAGTCTCGCTGACTTTTGAGAGTTATGATTCAGAAAAAATAGCGCCACTCATCTACCCAATCTTCGAGGAAAGCAGTATGGAAGCACTCGGCTACACTCACTCCCAGGTCAGCTACGAAGTGACAATGGGAATTGAATATGACCTGTCCGCTCTGAAATTTAACTGGCGTGCCATCCCGAACTCGGCCTGGCTAAGCTTGCTGGCAGCAGGCGTTCTCTGCGCGGCGGTCAGCATTCCGAAGCCCGCACTGGCATTTTCGGTCAACACTCCGAGCGGCGCTTGCCTCAATGCTCGCTTCGGGCCGAGCACTGATTTCGGCGTCTACAGTTGTGTTGCTGACGGCGCAACGCTCGTTGCCCCCAGTGGCAGAACCGCTGGTAACTGGATCGAACTGGAAACCGGCCGCTGGGTCTACGGCCCTTTCACTTCTAACTCACCAGGCGGTGACGGCACTGGCGGTCGCGTCGTGCGCGTGGCTACCCCTAGCGGCTCCTGTCTCAATGCCCGCTCCGGCCCCAGCACTAGCTCCAGCGTCCTCATGTGTGTGGCCAATGGCGCTACCCTCAAGCCCGTTGTCGCCTCCCAGGGTGATTGGCTGCAACTCTCCAGCGGCCGCTGGGTCTACGGCCCCTTCACCACAGCGATCGGTACGGGGGGTCGGCCGCCCATAGTCAGCGAATCATTCCCGCTACGTCGGGGAATGCAAGGCGAGTCAGTCTCAACGCTGCAACGGAAGCTGATTTCGCTGGATTACAACGTCGGCACTGCCGGTGACGATGGCATCTTTGGGGCTGGGACTGAAAATGCGGTGCGCCGCTTCCAAGATACCAATGGCTTGGTGGTCGATGGCATCGTTGGCACCGCGACTAAGGATGCGATGGGCCTGACCCTGCCGGGTGAGGGCGTTTGAGCTTTCGCCTTGCCTTTGGTCTAGCACCAACATCCTAAAACCCCGGTTTCTCTAGGAAACCGGGGTTTTGCTGTGAGGTCACCGCCTGATTGACTGATCCTAAATCCGTATCGTGAACCCCAAAAATTGCCCCATCGGGAGGATTTGAAGCCCTCCCCTACCGTCTCAACCGATCACGCCAGCTAATGGAAGTTGAATGATGAAGGTGGTTCCTGTACCGAGGTCGGGTCAAATTCTTCCTCTGAAGACAAAGCAGCATAGAGGCTGGGTGCATCCCACTTTGGCGTTGCGGTTCCCCACTCTGCGAGCAGCCGCTGCGCGTCTACATCCCCCAGCCCCTTTTCCCCAAAAAGGGAGAAGGGGAGCCGGATTCAAAGTCCCTCTCCCAAGGAGGGCTACCGTGTACACATAACTTGAGATCCTTCCTGACCGAACTGCGGTCTACCTAACTCAGTAAAAGTCAGACTGGACGAGGCCTTCGGACTCCTGAAGCCTGCTGTAAAAGTAGGGGCGAAACCAAAAAAGTAAAACCCGCTAACGGCAAGGGTTTCAGGACTTGTGTATACACAGTAGCCCAAGGAGGGAGAGCGATTTAGGGTGTTGGCGGAGCCTGTTCCGTAGGAACGTAGGGCTACGAAACTGGGATGCCCTCTAGAGGGGGGCATCCCAGTTTGGCAATCTCGCGGTCTTTTAAATTCGCGATCCCCCCTAGCCTCCCTTAGCAAGGCTGCTGCTTATACCCATCTCTCGACGCGATCGCCTCTCTGTTGCCATCCCAGGCTTCAGGCCTTGCTTTACAATAAGTCGCGGGAAAACAGCGGTTTATTGGGGGGAATTATGGCTGGAAGCGAAGTCAAAGCTGATCTCTGGATCAAAGAGTACATCACGCCTTGGGATGTCTATGAGCATGGAATTCAGAAAGTCCTGGCGTATAAGAAAACAGCCTTTCAGGAGATGTACATTGTCGAGACCGGTGCCTATGGCAAGGGTTTGGTGCTGGATGGCAAGTGGCAGTCCTGTACGGGTGACGAATTTCTCTACCATGAGCCGTTGGTGCAGCCCGCCGCGATCGCCCACGGCGCGCCCCGCACAGCCCTCGTGCTCGGCGGCGGCGAAGGCGCGACGATTCGCGAATTGCTGCGCTGGCACACCCTGGAGCGGGTGGTGATGGTGGATATTGACGGTGAGGTGGTCGCCGCCTGCCAGGAGCATCTGCCGGAGATGCACCAAAATGCCTTTGACGATCCCCGCACGGAACTGGTGATCGGCGATGCCCTGAACTATCTCGACACGACGCCGACGCGCTGGGACATCGTGATCTCCGACCTTTCTGACCCGATCGAAGAGGGGCCATCGTTTCAGCTCTTCACCCAGGAATATTTCCAGAAAATCAAACAGGTGCTGGCTCCCACGGGCTACTTCGTGGTGCAAGCCGGGCCGGTCGCGACGGCTGAGATTCGGCTGCACGCGCGGCTGGTGAATACGTTGAAGACCGTGTTTACAAACGTGGTCTCCTACAATTCTCCCGTGCCGACCTATGCGGTGCCCTGGGGATTTGCGCTGGCCTCTGACCAGGCGATTGACACGCGCCCGCAGCCGGAAGCCGTTGATCGCTTGCTAGCCGAAAAAACGCGCGGCGGTCTGCGGCTGATCGATGGCATCACGCTGCTGGGGCTATTGCAGACTCCGACTTATGTGCGGCAGGCGATCGCCGACCACCCAGAAATCTACACGCTCAAGGAACCGCCCAAGTTCTTCGGCAAGGGTATCGTGCCGGAAGCGGGGGATGTAAGCTAATTTTTGCGGTTGGGCTGCACTCGCTGGAGCTTTTTGATTACAGTGGAGTGGAGCATTCGGCAGCTTGCCGCTTGCAACCTCCTCACGTTGGCGATCGCATGAGCATTCCACTTCGGCAATTTGGACTGTACCTCGGTTTGTTGGCGCTGGGCAGTGGGGTCGGCTTTTGGGGCCACCGCCATTTGACCCGTGAAGGCGCGATCGCCGAGACTCCCCCAGTTGAGGTCGTTCCCGCTGCCCTCCAGCCCGCCGTCACGCCGCGCCCACCCGTTGCTACCCAGTCCGACATCAACTTCATCGCCGAGGCCGTGAAACAGGTGGGGCCGGCCGTCGTTCGCATTGATGCCGCCCGTGGTGTTTCCCAACCCCTCCCCGACTCGTTGGATCGTCCATTCTTCCGTCGCTTCTTTGGGCAGGACGGGCAAATGCCAGAGCTGCCGTTGCAACGCGGTACGGGTTCGGGCTTCATCCTCAGCGCCGACGGTCGCGTCGTCACCAATGCCCATGTGGTAGAGGGATCGGATGTGGTCAAGGTCACGCTAAAAGATGGGCGCGAACTGGAGGGGCGCGTCCTCGGGCGCGATTCAGTGACCGATGTGGCGGTGATCGAGCTGGATGCTACGAATCTACCGACGGTGAAGCTAGGGAAATCGGAGGATTTGGTACCGGGGGAATGGGCGATCGCCATCGGCAATCCCTTAGGGCTGGATAATACCGTCACCGTGGGCATCATCAGCGCCCTCGGCCGCTCCAGTATGCAAGTCGGCGTCCCCGACAAACGCGTGCGCTTCATCCAAACCGACGCGGCGATCAATCCGGGCAACTCCGGCGGGCCGCTGCTCAATGCTCGCGGTGAGGTGATCGGCATCAACACCGCAATTCGTGCCGATGCTCAGGGCCTCGGCTTTGCGATCCCGATCGAGACAGCGATCCGCATCGCCGATCAGCTTTTTGCCAAGGGTCGCGCCGATCACCCCTATCTCGGCATTCAGATGGTGACGCTGACGCCTGAGCGCCGTGAGGAGCTGAATCGCGCCCCCGACGCGCCGTTTGAAATTGATGCGGATCGCGGCGTTGCGGTGGTCGGTGTGATTGCAGATTCACCTGCGGCGATCGCTGGTTTTCAACCCGGCGACCTGATCGAGACAGTCGGCGGCGCGGCCGTCGCGACGGCTCCCGATGTCCAGCAGCAGGTGGAAAACAGCGCCATCGGCGAAACGCTGGAAATTCAGGTCAAGCGCGACGGCAAGTCGGTGACGCTAGACGTTAAACCGGGTGCCTTTCCGCAAGAGTAGGTTGTTGACCGATAGCTAAAGAGATTAGAATGGCGCGCCTCTGCCGAACCTTATTCCAGTCTACTTAAAGCAACACGGTCATCCTTTACCCGATGTTTATAAGATCTGCTGGGGAATTTCTTAGGCGAGACGGCTAAGCTTTCGGTGTCAATTGAGCAAGAACTTGCAGAGAAACAGATCAAAGATAGGAGCGCTCACAGTCAAGCAAAATGCTCGGTAGACTAGACAACGTAAGGCTCTCTGGGAGTGGCATTGAGAAGCCATAAATATTGAGACAGGGAGCGAGGCTGGCGAGCATGAACGCAACTTGTCATACACTAGGGGCGTCAGTGGCTTGACAGCCAATGTCTTTAAATTTTGTCGATGACTGCCGCGAGAAGCTTCCCTTATCTCGATTGCCGGTGCCAGCAACTCACTGGGCTGGCAGCCACTAAGACACGATTACTCCTAGCGGTGCTGTTGCTCTGGGTCGGCCTAGCGGTGCTGGAGGCGATCGCCAGTCGCAGCAGCCACAGCCTCGCCCTGCTGGCTGATGCTGGTCATCTGAGCATGGATGCCGGAGCGATCACTATTGCGCTGCTTGCCGCCTGGCTGGCAAAGCAGCGGGTTCGCCAACCGCAGCAGTCGCAACGGGTTGAGGCGCTGGCAGCCTCGCTCAACGGCCTGGGTCTGGCGGTGATGGCGGGGGCGATCGCCTGGGAAGCCTGGCAACACCTGCAAGCGCGACCACAGGAGTTGCTGAGCGTGCCGATGTTGCTCACAGCGCTTGTCGGGCTAGCGGTCAATGGCTTCAATGCCACTCTACTGGCGGCGGCGAGCCGCGACGACCTCAATCTGCGGGGCGCGTTTCTCCATGTTCTCGCGGATGCAGCCAGTGCTGGTGGCACCGTGCTCGCGGCTCTAGCGGTGCATTTTTGGCGGTGGTTTTGGGTGGATGCGGTTCTGGGGTTGGCGATCGCATTAGTGATGGCGACCAGTACGGTTCCCCTGCTCCGTCAAAGTTGGCGGGCCTGGCAACAGACGGCCTCCGTCCCAAACTTGCAGGCGGTCGGCTTCTATGAGTTGGGTCAAACCGATTTGCAGCAGGTGTTGCAGCGTGAGCGGGCGACTAGGTAGCGCCAGCACCTCGCTGAGCCAGAGCCAGCGAAACCGCAGCTCACAATTCTCTAGTCAAAGGGATTTGTCGGTACACTGGTTAGCAGCCGAAGAATCGAGGGGTCCATGCTGCCACCTGAGTTTCTGTTCCAGATTGCCAGGGCGTATGAGCTTTCCCCCCAACAGCGAGCCATCTTTCTGCGGCGCTTTAGTAGCCAGAAGGAAGCCAGCGAACTCGCTGCTGAGCTGCACATCTCGCGTCGCTCCCTCGACCGTCATCTAGACGCAATCTGCCAAAAGTTTAGCCTCGATGGGCAGCAATTTCGGGACGGCGATGCGCTGCAAAGTTTTTTGACCGACCGCTACCAAAACGCTCAGAGCCACGATGGGACGGCCGCGGCGCAGGTGATCGCCGCTGAACCGCTGCCCGCGCCGGAGCGCAATGGTCGGTCACCGGTCACCCCTGTCCCCGCTGAACCGCTGTTGCCACCCCCGCCGCCCCTGCCATTGACTGGCATTAGCTTTAATGACTTGCTTGAGCAGATTCGTGCCCGCTGCCGCGCCCAGGTGTTGGCGGGCTATGCGCGCACGACCTTACTCAACGGTCGTTATGCCGAAACGCATCTGTGGTCACTTGATGTTTATTTGCAAGCCAAGCTGGCGCGTGAATCCTATAGCCGCGTCACTGATCTCCTGATTGGTTTTGACCAACAGCGCAACTTTGAGCGCTTCGGTCTCGCCCCCCACCGCGAGCGTCTGCCCGGCCGCGAGGCGGCCGAGCGCTATCCCCGCTTAATGGTGCTCGGTCAGCCGGGTGCGGGTAAGACGGTTTTTCTCCGCAGTCTGGCGATCGCCTGTGCGCGCGGTGAGTTTCTGCCGCAGAGTTTCCCAGTGCTCGTGAACCTCCCCAATCTGCACTTTGAGGCGACGGACTTTTCGCTGTCCCAGTATTTGCAGTTCGAGCTGGGTCTCGGCCACTCATTGCAGGCCGAGCGGGTGCTCAATGCGGGTAAACTTTTGCTCGTTCTCGACGGCATCGATGAACTGCCAGAACAGCCCCGCCGCCACATTCAGCAGCAAATCCGCGATTTCGTCCTCAAATATTCCAACAACCACTTCATTCTCAGCAGCCACACGCAGCTTACGGACTATTCGTTCCCGACGTTTGAGTATGTCGAGGTCGCGGCACTCAGCGATGAACAGATTGCCGACTTCAGCAATGTCTGGTTTTCGGCATCAGTTCCCGACCCCGACCAGGCGGAGCGCCAGACGCAGGAGTTTCTCTCGCGGTTGCGATCGCCTGAAGCCAGCAAGATCGCGGCGATCGCGGTGACTCCCACCCTACTCAGCTTCGCTTGCTTTGTCTACAGTGAGCTGCGGATCTTGCCGCTGCAACTGTATGACCTCTACGAATACTGCCTGAATTTCCTGCTCGACATCCCTCCCCAAGCCGATGCCGAGACCCAGGCGGCGGTTTATAACGACCTCGATCTCCAACGTCGCTATGAACTGATGAGCCATGTGGCGATCTCTACCTTCGAGCGCGCTGAGTTCTTCTTCACCAAGCGCCAACTGCTGCGGCTGATCGCCGAATACCTGATGCACTATGGTCAAGCCCAGGGCGATCGCGAACAACTCCTTCAGCGCAGCCGCTTGGTTCGCCACGCTTTTACGAAACATTACAAATTGCTGTCTGAGCGCGCCCCCCGGCTCTACTCCTTTGTTCACCTGAGTCTGCACGAGTATCTGGTGGAGCGGGCTATTCTCGCCCACTTTCAGCCCGAAAATCTCGACGCGCGTTTCAATGACTTCATCACCAAGCCCTGGCGCGATGTCTTCGTTGCTGCCGTCAACACCCTGCAAACCGCCGATGAGCTGTTGCTGCAAATCAAGCGGCGTATTGATGCGATTATTTCCGCCGACAAAAAAATCCAGATTTTTCTCTCCTGGGTGAATCAAAAAGCGCTCCTCGCTGACGCTACCTACAAGCCCCCAGCCGTGCGCGCCTTCTACTTTTCCCAAGCCGTGGCGCGGACTTTTGAACCGCGTTTGGCGCGGCCGCTGGACTTTTCCCACGCGGTCTACCGTGCTCTCAAGTCCGATCTCCAGGATCGTGCCTTGGCGCGACGCTTGGATATTGATTTGGATTATGCCTTTAGCGGTCAGCCGCTGGATAACCTCGCTCCGGATTTATTGATCGATACGATTCTCGATTGCTTGTTGGTGACTTTTGCCCGCGACCTCGACCTGTTTATGACTTTTGCCCGCGCTCGCTCTCTCCCGATCGAGGCAGAGCTAAAGCAAGCACTCAAACGCTTCAAAGAGCAAATGCCCGATCCAGAGAGCGATCGCGCCGCTTATCAGCAATGGTGGTACGAAACCGGCGAAATCTGGACACGCAACCTCCGCCTGACGATCATCACCCATCGCAACATCGGTTACGACTGGCAGTTCGACGAGCAGCAGCACGCCCTACTACGCCAGTACTCTGAAGCGAATAAATTGCTCATCGACTGTCTCGATAGCTCGCTCAAAGTCAGCGAAGATGTCCGCGAAGGCGTCAAGGCGACCCTCCTGCTGCCGATTGCCGAAATTGAGAAATTCCGACGGGGCATTTAGGGGTTGGTTGAGTCGGGCGATCGCAACTTCCCTGCTGACACGCGGATCAGCTGATAGGCGCCTTGCTGGTCGATGGTTTTGTAGTCGTCCACCTGCAAGCCAGTTTCGGCGATCACCGCCGGTTCGGCTAGCAGCAAAAGCGTCTGCTCGTCCGTCGGCGCGTTGGGGTTTTCGCGCAGGTAACGCTGTCCGTGGGGAGTGTGTGAAAAGAAGCGGACAAATTCCTGGGAATAGAAGACGATTGTTGGTTTCTTGAAGCCGATCATCCAGAGTTCTTCCTGAGGACTTTTCACCTCGGCGACGATCGCTGCTAACTGTCGCAACGGCAACTGCCGCGCCCGATCCGCGAGTACCGACGCGGGCCCAACGGCAACCCAGACGAAGCTGAGAAAGCCAACCAGATTCGGTAGCAATAGCCAGCGGCGGGTCTGACGCTGCCAGAGCAACCCGGCGATCGCCACGGCGACCAACAACCACACCGCCGCCGCTTGCTCCGGGAGTCCCGAGGCGGCGAGCGTGTCGGGAAAATCGGGGGCCATGGGATCGTAGCCGAGCAGGTTAGGCACTTGCAGGCTGGCGATCGCGATCGCCACCGCCAATACCAGATTGACCAGCCCAGAGGCGAGTAAGCCCGGTTGCGACGGCAGTTGATTCCCCAGCGGCTGCGTCAGCGCCTGGCTCCAAAACAAGGCGACTAAAATTGCGGCGGCCGGGAGTAGCGGCAACACATAGCTGGGCAGCTTGGTGGTCGCGGCGGTGAAAAAGCAGAAGATGGTAGTGAACCAGGCGAGAGCCAAGAGACCGATATGGCTGGCGCGGGGCTGCGATCGCCAATAACGCGGCTGCCAAAACTTCAGGCGGGCGATCGCCACGGGCAGGTAGATCGAGCCGGGGATAAAGCCGACCAAGATGACCAGAATGTAGAAGTAAATCGGAGCCGAATGGCGATTGACGACACTGGTGAAGCGCTCAATATTGTGATAGCCGAAGAAGGAATCGATGAAGGCGGAGCCATTCGCCAGGGTGACCAGCACGTACCAGGGCAAGGTGATCGCGGTGAAAATCAGTGTGCCAGGGAGCAAACCCGCCTCTCGCAGCAATCGCCGCAACCGACCGAGATAGATGGCAAAAGCCAATACTGTCAGTCCCGGTAGCACGATCCCGATCGGCCCCTTGGTCAGCACGGCGAGCGCCATCGCCACGTAGAAACCGAGGTAACCGATGTGGGGCAGCGACCAGAGCGATCGCGGCGGTTCGGTGCTGGGGCGATCGCCCGCCGCATACCCCCAGAAAAAGCTCAGCAGCGCCAAGCCGATGCCAGCACTGAGCAGCATATCGGACACCCCCGTACGCGCCCAAACGATGGTTTGGACATTGAGCGCCACGCAGGCGGAGCCGCTCCAGGCAGTCAGCCAGCACTGGCGCTGACTACGGCTGCTCCGGGCAGTGGTGGCGGCGGCGGACGTCGGGAAGCCATAGGCGCGGAGCGCAAAGAAGCTGCCGATGGTGAGTGCAGTGGCGGCGATCGCCGAGGGCAAGCGCACCGCCCATTCATTGAAGCCGACGGTCTGATAGGCGATCGCCATCAGCCAGTAAATTAATGGCGGCTTGTCGAAGCGGGTTTCACCGTTGAAATACGGCGTTATCCAGTCACCGGTCTCGACCATCTGCCGCGCAGCTTCGGCGAAGAGCGGCTCGGTCTCATCCACGAGGCCGGTGCTGCCCAGCAGCCAAAAGAAGCTGACGCCGCAAATCACCGCCAGCCAGAGCGCTGAGAACCACCAACAGCGTTGTGGGTACTGCTCGAAGGATTTCCAGCCGGTCTGCCAACTGTGATCGCTCCAGATCGTCATCGCGTCCTATCGTTTCCTACTAGCTAGCCTCCCACTTTACCGCGAAATTTTGCCCTGTAAGGCTGCCAGTTAGCAATTACCCAACTGGCACCCGGACGGCGGCGCTAGCATTGAAAGGATGGGGTGAGTTTAGGGCGTATCGACCGTTATAAAGGTTGAAAGCTGACTGCCTGACACATCTTTTCGTAGGTTGGGTTGAGGTTACGAGACCCAACATCCACGCCCAGATTCTCCGGACTTATTCCGATCGCACCATCGTTCGCTTCGGTGAGGCTGAAAATATCGTCCTGGCGAGGATTTTGGTTAACTCCGCCCAATATCGATTTAACAATTTCTTGAGTATTGCCGACCAGTACGATGACGAGCGACTGCGTGTGCATCCGAATCACAGCAGCGCTGTACGAAATGCTGGATCAGCAGTTGCAAGGCTCAGCAGTGGTTAAGGTCAAGATTTTTGATCTCGATGGCCGTACCATTTTCTCGACAGAAGCCGCGCAAATTGGTGCGGATAAGCACGACTATCCCGGCTTTCTCACGGCTCGTGCGGGCGACGTGACGACAACGCTCGGTCATCGCGAAACGTTTGCTGCCTTGCCACAAGCATCAAGCGGCGCAATTGCGGACGACGCAGGCACAACTCGTACAAAGCGAGAAACTCTCGAGTCTGGGGCGCGTCGTGGCCGGCGTCGCCCACGAGATCAATAACCCGGTGAGCTTCATCCACGGCAATCTGCAACCTGTTCGTGAGTACAGCCAAATGAACTGATGGCTGGGATCGAGGTGAGCAAACAGTATGCGGCCGATTTACCGCTCGTTGAGTGTCTGCCACTGCAACTCAATCAGATCTTGGTGAATTTGTTCAGCAACGCCAGCGAGGCGCTCCACAGCCAGCCTGAGAATATGACCCCGCAGATTCGTCTCGAAACCCAGGTGCTAGCGGGCAATCGCGTTTGTATTCGGATCGGCGACAACGGGCCGGGGATTGCGCCGGAGTGGCGCGATCGCATTTTTGAGCCGTTTTTCACCACCAAACCCATTGGTCAAGGAACCGGCCTGGGGCTATCGGCGAGCTATGAGATCGTGCAGCAGCATGGCGGCTCCCTCGCACTCGCCAGCTCTGAGGGTCAGGGAACAGTGTTTACAGCGACCCTGCCTCAAACCCAACCGCGAGAAGTCCATCGCTACAAGCAATTCCCGCTGCCCCTCAGCCAGCCGCTGGATCGTCCTGCCTAGCAAGGCGAGATGACATCGCCAGTCCGTCAGAGACTCGGTAAAATTGAGGTTAAGAGCAGGAGAAGCTGTGACCCACGATTCTGAGGCTATGCCCTTGCCACGCCCAATGTTTCAGCCGCGTCAGCTAGTTTGCTGGGATGCGGGCGATCGCCGTCTATACGCTGAGGTTATTCAATCAATCCCAGCGCGGGCACGCTGCTGGGTGCGGCCGCTCCTGCTCGCCATGTCAGCCGACTCAGGCGATGTTGCGCAATGTCAGGATCTGCGAACGGCTCCTGATCTGGTCTGGTCGGCAAGTGCCTTCCGGCTCGCCCTCGACACCGAAGCGATCCCGCTGCTGGCTTTGCTGCCGCCGACGCCAACGAATGATGCCCAAGCCCGCCGCTGGCTCAATCAGTTTTTGCGTCAAACTTGGGTCAGGAGTGCTCCCCACTAGAAGTCGCCGAGGCGGGGGATTTTTAAGCGCTATCGGTGAAGTTGTGCGGCGGCAGATAATCTGGAACTCTCACAGACAAACGCCGAGTTGCAGGACTTTGAGAGCATCGAATTGGTAGCCCGCCGACACAGGGTCGAAACAGTCGGCTCCGCGATTGGCACCATTTTTTTAAGAGCCGAAGACCGCTGGGAAAAAGCGGCAAGTCAAAACCTGCCTCGGCAAAGTAAGCGTTGCGAGCCGCGTTGCCAAAAAGTCGATGTTTCTTGATCCTATTCACGCTGGGTTTGCTAACATCTCTACACACTAGGTGCTGAAGAGCCTATTTTGATAACCTTTCTAGTCGTGAAAGGACGATCCTCACCATGCTCAGAGTGGATATGGAGATGACACACGCTACCGAATTGCGTTAGACCAAGAGAGGCAAATTTTAGGTTCTACAGGCAATGCGGCGACAGTGGCGATGGTGGTTGATTGGGGCGATCGCCCTCTGCACAACATTTTTGGCGACCCCCAGCCGGGGCGACATTCCCTGGCAGACGCCGCCCGCGCCCATTGACCAGTTGCTCGATGCGCCCCTGTCCCCGGCAGTCAGTATTGCGCCGCAGCGGCAGTGGCTGCTGGAATTGGAACAACCGGCACTGCGATCGCTCGCTGAACTCGCCGAACCGACCCTGGGCTTAGCCGGTCACGAAATCAATCCCCGCACCCATGCGCCCGCCGATCTCTACACCTATCGCGGCTTGCGGGTACGGCAGATTCCCGACGGCCCCTGGCAGTCAATCCAGGATTTACCGGCACAGCCCCGCATCAGCTATGTGCAGTGGTCGCCGGATGGCGAGGCGATCGCCTTCACCCTCGAACGCGACACCGGGTTGGAACTCTGGATCGCGAA
The DNA here is from genome assembly GCA_012031265.1 of Spirulinaceae cyanobacterium SM2_1_0. Lineage (GTDB taxonomy): Bacteria > Cyanobacteriota > Cyanobacteriia > Cyanobacteriales > Spirulinaceae > JAAUTY01. The sequence continues at coordinate 14,281 of JAAUTY010000085.1, forward strand.
TCTGGCGACGGCTCAGGCGCGTCGTCTGATGGAACCGGTGCTCAATGCCACCGACGGCAACCCCTGCGACTGGCAGCCGGATAGCCAGGGCCTAGTGTGCAAAATCGTGCCCGCCGCCAACCGCCAGCCGCCGCCGGAGCCAGAGATTCCCGACGGCCCGCGGGTGGAGGAAAACCTCGGTCGCACGGCTCCAGCACGCACCTATACTAACTTGCTACAAAACCAACAGGATGTGGTGCTGTTCGAGCACTATTTCACCTCGGCGCTGGTGGAAATTAATTTGCAGGGCGATCGCCGTCCACTCGTCGCTCCGCAGTTGGTGGATCGCCTCAGTCTCTCCCCCGACGGGCGCTACCTCTTGCTCGAGACGCTGCATCGTCCCTTTTCCTACCAAGTTCCCGCTTGGCGCTTCCCGAAGCGCTCGGTCATCTTGGACAGTCGCACAGGCGAGGAGGTTTACGAGATCGCGGACTTGCCCCTAGCAGACAATATCCCGATCGCGATCGGTTCGACGCGGCCGGGGCGGCGGCAGATCGTCTGGCGCAGCGACCAACCGGCGACGCTCTGCTGGGTGGAAGCGTTGGATGGGGGCGATGCCGAGCAAGCGGCGGATTACCGCGACGCGCTCTGGGAGTTGCCCGCGCCGTTTACGGCTCAGCCGCAGCAGCTTTGGCGATCGCAGTATCGCTTCAGCCAAGTAGATTGGGGCCGGGAGGATGCGGCCTTGGTGTGGGAATGGTGGTACAACAACCGCCAGGAGCGGCTCTGGCGACTGAACCCGGCGGAGCCAACGGCTGCACCGCAGTTACTGCTCGAACGCAACTATCAGGACGCCTACAATGATCCGGGTGAGCCATTGCTGGAGCCAAATCGCTACGGTCGTTCGGTGCTGCACTTCTCACCTGACGGCGAGGCAGTGTACTTTGCGGGGCGGGGGGCGTCGCCCGAGGGGGTGTATCCGTTTTTAGCGCGGCGATCGCTCAGCACGGGCGAGACCGAACGCCTCTGGCAGGCCAGTGATCCCTACTTCGAGCAGGTGGTTGACTTCGGGGGGACGGCGGCACCCACTCTGCTGACCCGCCGCCAGTCGCCGCAGGAGCCGCCGAACTATTTTTACTACGACTCTTTGACCGACTCTACCCCGCAAGCACTGACGGACTATGGCGATCGCGCCCCCCAGTTTGCTGAGGTGCAGAAGCAGATCGTCACCTACGAGCGCGCCGATGGCGTGTCGCTGTCGGCAACGCTCTACCTGCCGCCGGGTTATGACGCGGCGCGCGACGGCCCGCTGCCGACCTTGTTCTGGGTCTATCCGGAGGAATTTAAGGATGTCGAGACAGCAGGTCAAGTGACAACGGCCGCCAATACGTTTATCCGGCCCTATCGGGCTTCGGTGCTCTATCTGCTGCTGCGCGGCTATGCGGTGGTGGCGAATCCGTCGCTGCCGATCGTGGGCGTGGGCGATCGCGAACCCAACGACACCTACATTGAGCAGTTGGTCGCCGGGGCCACCGCCGCCGTGGAAACTTTCGTTGACCAGGGGATTGCCGATCCGCAGCGCTTACTGGTTGGCGGGCATTCCTACGGGGCATTCACGACCGCGAATCTACTGGCTCACACGGATCTCTTCAGCGCTGGCATTGCCCGGAGTGGTGCCTACAACCGCACGCTGACGCCGTTTGGGTTCCAGGGCGAGCAGCGCAATTTTTGGCAGGCACAGGACGCCTACATTGGCATGTCACCGTTTACCTATGCTGACCAGATCAACGAACCGCTGCTGCTGATTCATGGTGGCGAAGACGCCAACGCGGGCACTTACCCGATGCAGAGCGAGCGGCTATACGAGGCGCTAAAAGGGCTGGGCGGCACGGTGCGCTGGGTGGAGTTGCCCTTTGAGGGGCATGGCTACGAGGCGCGGGAGAGCGTGGCACACGTCCTTTGGGAGGTGATGCAGTGGAGCGATCGCCACACCCAGCCCGACTCACCCAATTGACCCGCTAGTGCTCAGTCAGGCTTGGTTAGGAGGACATTGAAGGCGAGGCGATCAGGTTTTGAGTTTTGAGTGCAGACAGTACAGGCATCCTACGGATCCTGAATGGGGATCTCATTTCCGCCGCCTTGGACTAGTGGTCTGTCAAGCTGAAAAGTCCGGATGTTTTTGTGAGTCTCGTCGCCCTCACCCCAACCCCTCTCCCAAATTGGAGAGGGGGCTTCCAACTCCCCTTC